>JAVJQW010000010.1:0-17628 GCA_040218735.1 Deltaproteobacteria bacterium | reverse complement strand
TGTCTCGTCTCTCGATCCCATCCCGGCCTGACGCCCGTTCGTCCGTTTTCTCGACCTCAGATCCCAAGCTGCCAGAACGGGATCGTTGGCTGGGATCTCGATGCCGCCGCGGTGGTCCGTGGGACCGTTCCGGCGACGACCTGATCGCTCGTTGCAGTTCGACGGCGAGCGTCCCGGTCGAGGCTGGCACGCCCACGGTTATTGCTCCTGCGGCCTGACGTTCATCGAGGGAGAGCGCCTCGTCCACCGGCGCCTCTACAAGCGTCGCTGGCTGGATCCTGCGACCGGCAAGACGACCCACAGTCGACCGCCGGACGCTCTGCCCTACTTCAGCGTGTCGACGGTGTTGATCGTGATCGCGTTGGCGGTGTTCCTCGAGATGGCGGTCCCCGAGGTCGGATCGATCGACGTCGAGGGGATACGGAGCCGCCGCACGTTCGAGCGCTGGCGGCACCGCGCCGCCGGTCGCGCGCTGCACGTCCAGCAAGCCATTCGTCACGCTCTGATCGAGAGATGCGAGCCTCGGCCAGTCGAGTTCTTGTTCAAGGGGGGCTTGTCTCCCCCGAGTTCATCGACAGACCCACCCGCAGTCACCACACTGAAACGAGGTCTGTCGATGGGCATCCTTGGCGCACGCGGACTCGAAGTTCCGCTTGCCATCCTTCTGGCCGAAGCTCGCGGGAGGTGGACCGGACCGACGGACAGATTCCCGATCTGAATTCGCCATCCCGTGCCACCGGGATGGAACGGTACCCGTCCGCCCGCGGTCGCGCCAGATCTCGGCTCGGCTTCGATCCCACACAACGTGTCGCGGGGCATCGCGCCGACTCGGGCAAGGTCGCCTCCGTCGGCCCGAGGCCGGCGCGACGCGACGATGTTCGACGACGACGATCCCCGGACACGCTGGGCGCTGTTTCGCTACCAGGTCATCTCCGCTTACCTGGCGATCGATCCGCCCCGCGGACAACGAAGCGCGCTGCGGGATCAGCTCGCCGCCAAGGCGTGGACGGGACCCGACGGCGAGCCGGTCGAGGTCAAGGCCGAGACCATCCGCGCCTGGGTACGTAGATATCGGCGCCGGGGCATCGCCGGTCTCCATGACGCGGTCCGGGAACGGCGCGGCGTGCGTGTCCTCGACGAGGCGCAAGTCGAGTTGCTCTGCCGCATGAAACGCGAGGTCCCCGAGCGTTCGGTCGATCGCCTCATCCGCGTCGCCGAGGGGACGAAGCTCGTGCCCGAGGGCGTCCTTCGTCGCAGCACCGTCCATCGCGCCCTCCAACGAGCCGGGCTCTCGAAGAGACCCGCCGCCAAGTCGAACACGCAGGACCTCGATCGTTTCGAGGCCGACCGCCCCAACGACTTGTGGCAGTCCGATCTACTCAAGGGACCGTACCTCCCCGATCCCGAGCGCCCCGGCAAGACCCGGCGCGCCGACCTCTACGCCTTCCTTGACGACCACAGCCGCCTGCTGTTGCACGGGCGCTTCGCGTTCCGAGAGCATCTGCCCAGCCTCGAGCTCGTCTTCCGGCGCGCGCTACAAAAGTACGGCGTGCCGCGGCGCCTCTACTACGACAACGGCCAGGTCTATCGCTCCAACCACATGGCGCAGATCGCCGCGACGCTCGGCATCCACCGCATCGTCTTCACCACGCCGTATCGACCCGAGGGCCACGGCAAGCATTCGTGGCGTGGATGCAGCGCGAGTACAACGAGCACCTCCACTCCGAGACGCAGCAGACGCCGCGCGAACGCTACTTCTCGGACTCGACCCACATCCGCTACGCGGACGAGGAAGACCTGCGCCAGGCCTTCCTGTGGAAGGAGCACCGCACCGCGGACAAAGCCGGCATTCTTTCGCTCCTCGGCGTCCGGTACCAAGTCCGAACCATCCTGCAGAAGCGCAAGGTCGAGGTCCGATTCGATCCCGAGGCCCTCGACGAAGTCGAGGTCTGGCAAGACGACGCCTTCGTCGAGCGGAGTCGTCCCTTCGAAGTCGGACCGCATCGAAGGCCGGCCGCGAGTGTCGCCACGAACACGACAACGACGACGCTCGAGCCCGCGGCGGATTGGCTCGCCCATCTGGTGCAAGCGCGCCGTGACGAGGGCTTCGTCGAACCCAAGCCGCGCGCCGATGCCGAGCGGGCCCGAGCCGAGCGGCGTGCCTGCGACCTCGGCGTGATCGAGCTCCTCGAGGACCGACTCGACGACGGCGTCATCGACGTCGAAGTCACCCAGGCGTGGCTCGACCGTTTCGGTCCACTCGAACCCGAGCGGGTCGCTCCGATCCTCGGCGAACTCCTCGAACGGGAGCGCGCCGATCACCACGTCCACCACTACCTCGAGGCGATCCGAAGACGCCTCGAAGAGGTCGAACATGACGAAGACGACGCAACCTGACTTGCCCGACGCCGAGCGCCGACGACTACGAAGCCACTTCGGCTTCAGCCGCATCCCCTTCACCAAGGCGATGCGCTCCGCGTTGATGTTCGATTCGCTCGGACAGCGCGAGCTCCTCGCGGGCCTGAGGATGTACAACGAGCTCAAGGGCATCGCCCTCGTCACCGGCGAGAGCGGCGTCGGAAAGAGCATCACCCTGCGACGCTTCGTCCAGGAACTCGATGAAGCGCGCTACGCCGTCGTCGACTTCACCTACTTACCCACGACCGTCACCGGCTTCTTGCGCTCCCTCAACCGCAAGCTCGGCTTGCCGATGCGGCTGCACGGCGCGGACCTCTTCGACCAGGCGCAGAGTCTCCTCGTCACCCACGAGTCCGAGAAGGGCACGCATCCCGTCGTCCTCGTCGATGACGCGGAGCGACTCACCGTGCCCGTCATCGATGCCCTCAGACGCCTCACCGCGTGGCAGATGGATCAGGAGGATCACTTCAGCCTCCTCATCAGCGGTACCGACGACCTACTTCGGACGCTCCACCACCCGGACCTTGCGTCGCTGCGATCTCGAGTCGTGTACGCCCAGCAGCTACGCGCCTTCACGCTCGAGGACACGCGAAACTACGTCGCCTTCCACCTCCAACGCGCCGACGCCGAGGCCAAGCTCTTCTCCGACGACGCCAACAAGCGCATCTTCCAGGCCTCCCAAGGCAGACCTCGCGCCATCAACCAGATCGCAACACAAGCGCTGATCCAGGCCGCCATCCACGGCCGAGACACCATCGACGGATGCTTCATGAGCGAACTCATCGGCAGCCACCCGCTCTATCTGAACCTCACGGCAGCGCGATGAAGACCATCAAGATCCCCATCGACCTCACCGCCGAGGAGGCGCTCTGCATCAACGCGCTGCTCGAGCAGAAGTAACCGTTCAGGGTGGGGGGTTGAAGGATCCTGTTGGGCGCGCGATTCGGTGGCGCATGATCTCACCGAAGACTCCCGAGCAACTCGCGAGAGCCATCGAGGCACTGGTCGACGCCGGGCGGCGGGCCGCCTCCGAGGCGATCGATCGCTCCTTCGTTTCGCGCTCCGGTCGGCGACCGCGAGTTGGTGGGAATCGGGCTCCCGCGACGGAGCGTGCTCCGGGTCGGCGTCGGTCGGCGGAGGAGATCGAGGCCCTCGCCGAGCAACTCTACGCGTTGGTCCGCGCAAACGCGGGCGAGTCGATGGCGACGTTCGCAGAGCAGCTGAGGGCGCGCGCGACGGACCTGCATCGCCCGATGATGAAGCTGAAGGCCGAGGGTCGCGTCCGTAGCGTCGGGCAGCGTCACCAGACGCGGTATTTCCCGGCGGTCGGTCGGCGTCCGCGGGAGACTTGATCAGGTCCCGATGAGGCGCGGCGTCGGCTCACCCACGAGGTTGGCCTCGATGCTGCGGGTGAGAAACGCGAGCACCGCGCAACCTTGCTTGCGCGCCGTGTGCGCGACGGTCATCACCCGCTCCGCGAAGCGCTCACCTCGGGCACTCTGCGTGCCGAAGCTCCGCTTGCGCCACAATACGAAGGCGCGCAACTCACGCTCCGCGTGGTTGTTCGTCGGTTCGACGCCTTCGTTCGCGACGAACGTCCACAGCGCTTCGCGGTGCGCGAGCATATCCGCGCACGCGCCGGAGACACGATCGATCTCGGCATCAGCGCCGCGCTCGAGCGCCCGCTCGAACCCGCGCCGAACCGGCCGAAGCCAGATTTCGAGTTCTTCCCTCGTCAACGCCCCTTCTTGGAAGCCGCGCCAGTAGTCGAAGGCCAAAGCGGTGTACTCGAGTAGTTCGTACCCGAGCGCGGCGGCGGGGCCATCACGTTCTGAGAACGCGATGAACTTGCGGAGCAGATGCGCCCAGCAGATCTGTCGCAGCGACATCACCCAGAACCCGAAGACCGTCGCGCGATCGCTGACGAGGATGCCGTGACGGTCGCCGAAGAACGGCCGGATCGTTTCGCGGCAGCCGTCCGCGAAGATCCGAAACACCGTCGCGGACGTCGTCGCCAGCGTCCACAAGGACATGAGCACGCCCGCGCGAACCCAGCTGGTCGCGTCCGTGTGCTTCACGGCGGCGTACTCCACCTCGTGTTGGGCTTCGTCGTACGCGGACTTCAGAGCCTCGCTCGCGCGCCGCTCCATCGCGCTGATCGCGCCGATGGAGATCGAGATGCCGAAGAGCTCCGCGAGGAGTTGCTGCGCCTTGCGGCGGCTGAGGTGATAGACACCGGTGAGCAGGGCGACGACGGCCGTGAGGCACGGACCGAACGGCGACGCGGGGATCACGGCGCGATCGAAGGGCGCCAGCGTTCGGTGCCCGCACCGCTCGCAACTCACCTCGTGGCGTCGGAACTCCGTGACGTGCGGTCGATGATCGCGGATATCGAGTTGCTGATAGCGACGCGCGTCGTCGAACCTAGACGCGAGCGACGCACCGCAGCCGAGGCACAACTCGGGATAGATCTCGACGAAAGCATCGACCTCGTCGACCGGGAGAAGCTCGCGGTGCGAGCCCTTGTGCCCCTTCTGACCGCCCGCCTTCCGGCCGGACCTCGACTTCTTCTTCCCGCTGCTCCCCGAGCCACGTGAACCCGGCCCGTCGCTCGACGGCGGCTTGTGCGAATTCTTGGAGTTCTGCCCGAGCTGCTCCAGCAGCTGGTCGATCCTGGCAGTCAGCTTGGTGACCTGCTCGATGAGGGCGGCGTTTTGAGCGTGGCTCTCGGCGAGAAGACGGTTGCTCTCCGCGAGGGCGTTCTCGAGGCTGGCGATGCGGGCCCCCTCATCCTCGCCGCGCGCCCCCTCCGCCACACGCAGCTTAGATCACGATCGGATCGTGCCGTCGATCCCCCTCCGGCATCGGGAGGACCTGAACGGTTACGAGCAGATCATCAGCGCACTGTGGGCGCAGCACGGCGATGCCATGCTCGAACGCCTCGACCGCTATCGTCGACTCGCAGCCGCAGACCCCAGGTGCCCCGTCTGCCAGCCTGAGCTCGATGACGACGATCTGCCCTTCTGAGCGACGACCCAACGAACTCGACCACCTCGGACACGCCTCGGATCTGTGTCCCACCGCGATGTCGTGGGACACGGCTCACGCGCTCATCCCAGGATCGCTACCGGGACAGAATGGCGGGACGGAGTCGTGACGGATCGCCGGGATATGACATTCGTCGAGGACGACGATGACGAGGAGATTGACGAAGACGAACCGACTCCTCGCGATCGTTGGTCTGCACGGGACTCGCAGCTTCCCAAGAGCGACGTCTTCTTGGTTGAGGGCCAGCAGCTTCGCTACGGCGACAAGCGAGCATGGGACACGGTGCGATGAGAAGGGGAGGCGAAGACATGGGACCCAAGTTCTTCCAGACACGCATGGGCCAGCGCTACTACGAGTCCACGATCCCCAAGCTTGTCGAAGAGGTTTCGCGCCTCGCGGACAACATCGCTGCGCTCAACGAGACCATAATTCGGTGGGTCGCAGGCCAGGAAGCCGAACGTCGAGGGGACGAAGCTGACAGAAGCGGCGACGAGTAGGTCGGCGCAACTGGTACTCAAACTCAACGCAACCGCCGTCCAGGCGACGAGTGTTCCGTCGCGCAATTATCCGGATTGGCTCTGTTCCTTTGCACTCCACCGTTCGAAGAGCGCCGGAAGAAGGTTGAGCGGAGAGGCGATTTAGCGTGCGGTCGTCTTGTGGGCTCTGGCCGGCGCGGGGGTTCGAATCGCCTGGCAACGTAGGGGCCCGCCCCGGATCAGAGGCCCCTACCTGACGAAAACTTCAGGAACCCTTCACTGGCAGGGAGATGCAGGGGACTCTACATTCGCTTCCGCCTGGGCGAATGAAGAGCGATGCGAATCCTGGTGATCGAAGACGAGCCCAAGGTGGCTCGAGCGCTTGAAGAGGGGCTCACCCACGAGCACTACGACGTCTGCGTGGCGACAACCGGCGAGGAGGGTTTCTACAAGATCAACGCTCAGCGCTTTGATCTGGTGCTGCTCGACCTGATGCTGCCAGGCCGCGACGGCATCGAGATCCTGCGCACGGTTCGACAGCGCGGGCTGGACACGCCGTTTCTGATCCTCACGGCGCGCGATGCGGTCGACGACCGGGTGCTGGGCCTCGACGCCGGCGCGGACGACTACCTCGTCAAGCCGTTCGCCTTCTCGGAACTCCTGGCCAGAGTTCGCGCTCTGCTCCGCCGCGGTCGCCCTCAGGACGCTCTGCGCCTCAAGGTGGGCGACCTCGAGATGGACGTGGCGACACGCAGGGTGACCCGGGGAGGGGTCGAAATCGAACTCACGCCCCGTGAGTTTCAGATCCTGGAGTGTATGCTCCGGCGCCAGGGCTCTCCGGTATCTCGGGACACGCTCTGCCAGGAGGCCTGGGGTGGTACGGGCCGCGCCACTCCGCTCGACAATGTCATCGACGTTCACATGGCCCGGCTGCGAAGGAAGCTCGACGACGGCCAAGAGAACAAGCTCCTGCACACGATCCGGGGAGTGGGCTTCGTGGTCCGGGAGGACGAGCCATGAAGCACTGGTGGCGAAGGCGCAGCATTCGCGCACGACTGACAGTCACCTACGCGGCATCCCTGTTCGCCATCCTCCTGGCTTACGCGCTCGGCATCTACTTTTTCGTCGCGCACAAGCTCGAGGATGACCTCAACCGGGATCTTCACGGCGACTTCGAGGTCGTGGAATCGATGCTCATATTGGATGGCGACGCGGTGCGTTTTTCCGGCACGTATCACCACGAGCCGGAGGAGGAGGAGCAGATCCGCGCGGAGGTCTGGGACCCGAATGGGCAGCTTCTGGTGCGAACCTCTGCGGTCGCGTCTTGGGCGGGCGAGATCCCTCGGAGCTCCGGTCGTAAGAGCCTTCGAATCGGCGGCGAGCGGGTTCGGGTACTCCAGGGACCACATTCGGTCTCGGGACGCAGCGTTCTCATTCGGGTCTTCCGTTCCGAGAAGCACATGCACGCCACGCTCGGGACCCTGGCGCTCATCGCGTTGTTGGGCTTGCCGCTTGGCGTGGCGATCGCCGCCATCGGCGGGTATCTGGTGGCTCGTCAGTCTCTTGCACCTGTCACCCGCATTTCGGCTCAAGCCAAGATCATCACCGCCGACCGGCTGGGCGAACGGCTCCCCATCGAGAACGCGCACGACGAGATCGGCCAGCTCGCGTCGGTGTTCAACGACACGTTCGGGCGCCTCGAGACGTCGTTTGAACAGCTGCGCCGATTTACCGCTGGCGCTTCGCACGAGCTCCGAACTCCACTGACGAGCCTTCGCAGCGTCGGAGAAGTAGCGCTGCGGCGGCAACAAGACGCGGAAGCCTACCGAGACGTGATCGGCAGCATGCTGGAAGAGGTCGAAAGGTTGACGCGCCTGCTCGATAGCCTCCTGACCCTCAGCCGTGCCGATGGGGGAAGAATCCCGCTCGACAGGAAGGCCGAAGAACTTTTGGCGATGGTGCGAGACGTCGCGACCGACATGGCGCCGCTGGCCGAGGAGAAGGGACAGCGCATCGAGGTCTCTGGGGAGCCCGGGACCGCTTCGGTCGACCGCGAGGTGCTGCGCCTGTCGATCGTCAATCTGCTCGACAACGCGATCAAGCACGGTCCCGAAGGTGGCCTCATCGACGTCACGGTGTCGGCTGCATCAGACCCGATGACGATCGTAGTCCATGATGAAGGGGCCGGTGTCCCAATAGGGCACCGAAAGCACATCTTCGAACGCTTCTATCGCGTCGACAAGGCGCGCAGTCGTGCGACCGGTGGGTCGGGGCTCGGGCTGTCCATCGCCCGGTGGGCAGTAGAAGCGCACGGCGGAACGCTCGTGCTCGCGGACGATGATGGTGGGACCGACGCAACCTTTCGCATCCGCATCCCACACTCAGAGGGAGAAGGCTCATGATCATGCAATCACTGCTTGCGCATTTTGGCGGCAGCCCTCGCGCGCGACTCATGCTCGCTGGGGCCTTGCTGTTCATCGGAGGATGCAAGGACCCGGAGCCGCCTGGCTCGACCACGCCCCCGATATCTGTTCGCGACGACAGCGCCAGCCTGCGCGAGACGTTCAGCGATGGTGACGCCCAGTGGGAGCACGTCGAAGGGACCTGGCAGCTCCGAGGAGCAGGTGACAGCAGGGTTCTCGCGCAGACGGCGACGAACCGAGCGTTTCCCGTGACTCTGTGGAAGTCGCGTCGCTTCTCCGACGTCGATGTTACTGTCCGCTTCAAGCCGATCTCCGGCGACATCGACGCGAGCGGAGGTATCGTGTTCCGGGCGCGAGATGGCGCGAACTACTATGTTGTGCGTGCCAACAGCCTGGAGGACAACTTTCGTCTCTACACGATGGTGGATGGGAGCCGGCGCAAGATCGCAGGCGTTCACATCCCCGAGCCCGATCTCGGCGTTTGGCACACCCTGCGCGTTGTTGCTGTCGGGGATCACATCCAGGCGTACCTAGATGACCGGCTGCTGATCGATCACCGTGACGGGACCTTCGCGGACGGATGGGTCGGTCTGTGGACCAAGGCCGACGCCGTCACGGAGTTCGATGACGTAGTGGTACGTGGTGTTGCGCGTGGGCCGGCCCCTTTGGAAGACACCACTGGCGACCAGCCTCCGTCAAAGGCCGCACCGACTTCCACCGCTACGATATCGACGAAGAGCTTCGACCTGGCACAGATCAACAAGCTGCCCGAAGGTTGGTCGGCGCCCGTTGGAGAATGGCGTGTCGAAACCGTGGAGGCTGCGGCGAGTGGCTCGCGCGCTTTTGTCCAACGAGCCTCGAATCGGTCGCCGGTCTTCAACGTAGCGCTTGTCGAGGCCTCGTCGCACGCGGACGTAGACATCAGCGTGCGACTACGCGCCCGAGAGGGACGCATCGACCAAGGCGGTGGAGTGGTCTGGCGAGCAACGGATGCTCGCAACTACTACATCGCTCGGTACAACCCTCTCGAGGACAACTTCCGGGTCTACACCGTCAAGGACGGCCGCCGTCGTCAGATAGGCACTGCGGACGTCCGTGTCGACCACGGGGCCTGGCACACGCTTCGATGCACGATGCGCGGTGACCACATCGAGTGCTTTCTCGATGGCGAGAAGCACATCGACGTGCATGACGGCACGTTCACCGGGGCCGGGAAGGTAGGCCTGTGGACCAAGGCTGACGCCCGAACCGAGTTCGACGACCTGTCGTTCTCCAGTGCTGGCGAGGTGTCCCCATGAAGTGCGCCGCACCATTCGTCCTGCTGGCCGGCGATCTTGCGCGCGGGTTCCGGGCTGCACTCGAAGCTCAGGGTAGGGAGTGAGCGCGTTGAGCATTCCAGAATCGAGACGGGTCGAGTGGGTCCTCCGTGTCGCAGTTGCACTCGAGTTCATCGGGCACGGATCCTACGCGGTCAGTCTTCACGAGCCTTGGCTGCCGTTCATCACTGTCTTCGGCTTCTCCGATGAATGGGCAGGCGTTCTGATGCGCGGCGTCGGGTGCCTCGACATCGTTCTTGCGCTCTATGTCCTCTGGCCCCGATCCCGAAGTCGCCTGGTGTTGGGATGGATGGCCTTTTGGGGCTTTTTCACGGCCTCGTTGCGACCGCTCACCGGAGCATCGTTTTTGGATTTTGTGGAGAGAGGTCCAAACTGGGGGGCGCCCCTGGCCCTTCTCATCCTCTTAGGTCGAGCGTGTGAGGGACCACGTCTACGTGGCCAACCTGGGACCCACGAAAATGACTGATAGCAATCCAACAGCGCTGCATTCGCCGGCGACTGAAGACCCCGCCACGGTGGTTCCATTTAGCGCAGCAGTTTCCGTGTGGATCCGCGTGGGGCTGCAGAGCTTCGGAGGACCAGCGGGGCAGATCGCGGTGATGCACCGCATCCTCGTGGATGAGAAACGATGGGTCAGCGAGCACCGCTTTCTGCACGCGCTTAATTACTGCATGCTGCTTCCGGGACCGGAGGCGCAACAGCTCGCGACATATATCGGCTGGCTGCTCCACGGGACGAAGGGCGGGCTGATGGCCGGATCGTTGTTCGTTCTGCCAGGTTTCATCGCCATTCTGGCGCTCAGCTACCTCTACGCCGCATTCCAGGGCGTGGGTGTGGTCGCGGCGCTGTTCTTCGGGCTCAAGGCAGCGGTGCTCGCGGTCGTCGTCGAGGGGGTCCTCCGGATCGGACGGCGCGTCATCAAGAACGCCGCGATGTTTTCTATCGCCGTCCTGGCGTTCGTCGGGATTTTTTTCTTCGAGCTCCCGTTTCCCATCATCGTCATCACCGCCGGTATCACGGGGCTCGTGGGCGGCTTGCTTCGTCCGCAGACATTTGTCGTCATTCGACCTCACGAGGCTAAGGCAGAGAGCGAAGCGGCGGTCGATACGCTCCTCGATCGGCAGGCGCCCGAGCACACGCGTCCGCGACTCGGGCGCGCTCTCCGTGTGCTGGTGGTTTGCTTGGTGCTCTGGTTTGCTCCGTTGGCAGCTCTTGCCGCCGCGCTTGGCCTTGCCAACGTGTTCGTGCTCGAAGGCGTGTTTTTCAGCAAGGCGGCGGTGGTCACCTTCGGCGGCGCCTATGCCGTCCTGGCCTACATCGCCCAGCAGGCGGTCGAGCGCTACGGCTGGCTACGAGCCGGCGAGATGCTGGACGGTCTTGGAATGGCCGAGACGACACCGGGCCCGCTGATCCAGGTCGTGCAGTTCGTCGGATTCATGGGGGCGTTTCGCAACCCCGGGCCGCTCGACCCGTTTGTTGCCGGAACGCTGGGAGCGATCCTCACCACTTGGGTCACGTTCGTCCCGTGCTTTCTCTGGATCTTCCTCGGTGCTCCCTACATCGAGCGGCTGCGTGGAAACCAGCGACTCTCGGCGGCGCTGTCTGCGATCACCGCGGCGGTGGTTGGCGTGGTCCTGAATCTCGGGGTCTGGTTCGCGCTTCACGTGATCTTTGCCGAGGTGTCGGAACGACGCGGGCTGCTCGGCGTTCGCTTGCTCGTTCCGTCGCTCGGGTCGATCGACGTTGTGGCGCTCGTCATCGCCGCCGCTGCATTCGTTGCCATGCTTCGTTTCAAGGTTCGCATGCTGCCTGTCCTCGGAATTAGCGCTGCTGTGGGCATGGTTGCGCGGGTGCTTTGGGGATGACGGCTGATGGTGGGAGCCGCACAGAGAAAACTGTGTTGGGCCGTGAGCGGACTCATGATGTCGAGCCTGTTTGTGGCGACACCGGTGGCGGCCGAGGAAGAGGAGACGGATTCGTGCTTTCTGCTCTGCACACCAGAGCTCAATCTCGAGCCGACCCTTTCCATCGGCAACCTCATTGCCGCGCCTCGAATCGAGGACGTTGCGACGGGGCAGAGCCGGCGTCTCGTCGCAGATCCGGTGTTTCAAGTTACGCTATCCCTGGGGATTCCGACCGAGCTCCCGTTTGTCGAGCTCACCTTCGAGACCATTGTTACGCCCTTTGGGGACGACAACGCCTTGGAGTTCGAAGCCGAGCTCAATCTCATCTTCCTCTGGAAGGAGTGGACGGACGGATGGATCGGCGCGCACTTCGACATCATCGATCAGCTGAGTCCACGGGCGCGTCCCGGAGGCAGCAGTGCCTATACCCACAAGCTGGATCTCGAGCTCGATGTCGCCTTTTACGTATTCAACTGGCTGCCGCCACCGAACTGGCTACGGCACGTGTCTGCCGAAGCGTCGTTCGACTATCTCGCGACCGGATTGCCACGGCAGGGAGATGTTATCGACGGCGAACGCTACCTCGACGACGCCACTGGGTGGTCACTGTCTCTCCTGATTGTCGTCCCGCTGGCGCCGATCGAGCGATCATGAAAGCGCAGCAACTCATGATGCCATCACCAAGAGAAAAGGAGTTATGAGGCATGAAGGACAAGCATCGCAGACAGTTCCTCAACAGTGCGATCGGCGCGGGGGCACTGCTTCTGCCGGGGACGCTGGCCTACGCGGGCCCACCATCGCTGAGTGCGAAAGAAAAGAAACGGCTAAAGCAGGAGCTCCAACGAGAACTGGAGCGAAAGGTCTATAACGTCGACGAGAAGCTCTTTCGAAAGGTGAATCGTGCACGAAACCCATCGCGTTACGAAGGCCATGAGCGAGGCCACGTTCCGAAGATCGTCGCCCCGAAAAAGGTCCGGGCTCTCGAGGCCTTCGACGTGAAGATCGAGGTAGGCGTCGAGGAGATGCACGAGATGCAGGTCTTTCATTATATCGATTGGATCAATCTCATGGTTGATCGCGTGATCGTTGGGCACACGACCCTCACGCCCTTGATGACTCAGCCCGTCGTGACATTTCAGTTGACGCTCGAAGCGTCGGCTACGCTGACATCCCAAGAGCACTGTGCACTTCACGGCACATGGGAAAGTCCAGCGACCCGAATCGAAGTCATCAAGAATCGTTAAGCGGGATGGAAGGGGAGCATTCATGAAGAGATGGAAGTTGATCATCGCGAGAGGTCTCACATGCTCGTCGCCAAGAAGAGCTGCCATTCACGATGAGAAGAGGAGAAGACCCATGCGTTTTGTTAGATACTCGGTTTTTGGCCTATTTGCCGCGTACGGTGTGGCCTGTGTCCATCAATCGCCGTCGAAACCGTCCTCCACGGTCCATGTCTCGTCTGAAGAAGGTCTCCCCCGCCTGGTTTCGGTCTACGGGTCCGAAATCCCCGAGCTCGACGGCACGGCCCGTGATGAAGCGTGGCAACGGGCCAAGACTCTCGGAGTAACGACGCGACGGGTGGTTCCGCCGCTGGATGGAGCCACAACAGCCGTTGAGCTTCGCGCGGTCCATACCGACTCCCACATCTACCTGCTGGCAACCTGGCAGGACGGGACCTGCGACGCCCAGGAACACAAGCCGTGGGTTTGGAACGAGGAAACAGGTAGCTACGAAGTGGGACCAGAGCGCGAGGACATGTTCTCGGTGGCCTTCGAGCTGGAGGGCCCCTTTGACGGCAACATGCTGTCCGGCCAGGAAGCGGTCTGGGACGTCTGGCACTGGAAGGCCACTCGCACCAACCCGGTCGGCTACGCCATGGATCGGTCTCACCGGTACACTCGGCATCGACCCGAGGGCAAGGCCAACGAGTTTCTCGTTGAAAGCGGCGGGGGACACATCTGGATCGCCCGGCCTGAAGATGATGGTGCCACCGTCGAAAGAAAGCAGCCGGCGCCCGACTCCCGCGAAGATGATCGGGTGCCTCAGTACTTGCTCGGCACTCCGACCGGCAGCGCCGCTGATGTGAGGGCCAAGGGTAGCTGCACAGCGGGACGGTGGACGTTGGAGCTTGGCAGACAACTGGATACTGGTCATCCCGACGACACCGCGTTCCACACTGGACGGAGCTTTCGCTTTGCAGTGGCAACGCATGACCGCACGGGCGAAATGGACAAGGCCTCCGGTGTTCTGGAGCTGGTCTTTGAGCAGCGCTGAGCCCGATCATGAACACGGATATCAAGAAGGGAGTAATCGGTCGTCTATGCAGCGTAATAGTGCTCTGCGGGATCACAAGCTGCGACGGTTGTAACTCGAAAGACAGTCGCGCCGTCGCCTACACCTCCGTCGACCAAGTGTTCTCGGAACCTGTGTTTCGCTATTGCGAAGACGCAGCGAAAACAACCGTCCGCGGGCTGTTCGACACGGAAGAAACCAAGAGCACCGGCGTGCTCAACCGGCTCATCGCCGAAGCGGCGAACCCACAGGCGGATGTCTTCTGGTCGGGAGATCCTGTTCGTCCGTTCATGCTGGTGAGCCGAGGTTTGATCGAGCCTTATCGCTCGCCGGTTGCGAACGCGCTCCCTCGCAGCCTCCGCGCCGAGGACGGAACGTGGACCGGATTTGCTGCCCGCGCACGTGTGCTCCTCGTTAACAACAGACTCGTCCCGGACGACCGAACACCGCGGTCGATCCGTGACTTGGCCGACCTGAAGTGGAAGGGACGTACCGCAATTGCCAACCCGCTGTTCGGCACCACGACCATGCACGTGGCCGCGCTGTTTTCGGTGTGGGGCGACGACGAGGCCAAGGCCTTTTTGGGCCGGCTCAAGAAAAACGACGTGCGGATTGCCAGCTCGAACGGCGAGGTGAAGCGGCTCGTCGCCTCGGGAGAGATCGCGTTCGGGCTCACCGACACCGACGACGCCCATGAAGCGATGGGCGATGGTGCACCGGTCCGCGTCGTGTACCCGGACCAAGACGACCTGGGGACGCTGGTGATGCCCACTGTTGTCGTGCTCATGAAGGGCGCACCTCATCCCGAGGCGGGGCGACGGCTCATCGACTGCCTGCTGTCTGGCGAGGTCGAGCGGCGCCTGGCCGAGAGCGCCGCGCACATGCCGCTGCGCGCGGGCGTCAGTGTTCCTGACGGCGTACGAGGTGTCGATAGTCTGCGCGCCATGGAGGTGGACTACGCCGAGGTCGCACGGGTCATGGAGCGGATTCAACCATGGCTTCGCGATTGGGTAGGCCTTTGAGGACGCTCGTTCGAAAACAAGAGGAGGCCGCCCTATTCGGGCTCGGCGCGGCGGCGCTGATGGTCTGCTGTGCATTCCCGCTTGTCGTGCTTGGCGCCGAACTCTGGTCGGAGGACGCGCTCGCGCAGCTTCGAACGACCCTCGGTGCCTCGCGCCCATGGAGCTTGCTTGCGAAGACGACCGGGCTCGGGCTCGCCACGACGGCCTCTGCGTTAACGCTCGGCGTGCCGCTTGGCGTTCTGCTCGGTCGCATGGATGTCGCCGGTCGCAAGGCCGCACTGTGGCTCCATCTGTTCCCCGTGTTTTTGCCGCCGTTTCTCCTGGCCCTCGGCTGGTTTCAACTCTTCGGCACAGAGGGGCCTTTGGGCTCGACATGGACCTCGAGCACCCTGTTCGGTGAAGCGGGCGTTGTCGTTACCCTGACGCTGGCGCTTTCGCCCATCGTCAGCGCGCTCACCGTGCTCGGCCTTCACGGCATCAACCCGTCGCTGGAAGAGGCGGCCCAGGTGGTCAGCTCGCCCTGGCGGACCGTCACCCGGATCCTTCTGCCGCTCTGCTGGCCCTCCATCGCTCTTGGCGCGCTGATCGTCTTTGCGCTCTCTGTCTCCGAGGTCGGCGTGCCCATGTTTCTCGGGGTGCGCACGTACTCGGCGGCCGTCTTCACCCGCATCGGCGGCATTCAGTACGCGCCGGGCGAGGCGGTCGCTCTCATCCTGCCGCTGTTCGCGATCGGACTCGTCCTCGTCGCGATCGACAGGTGGGTCATCAGGACGCGTTCGTTTGCCTCCCTTGGGGTCCGTTCGGACGAGACCACGGTGTTGCCCTTGGGACGAGCACGCACGATCGCCAGTGCGCTCGTGTGGATCTGCATTGTCGCTCCGCTCGTGCCCCTCGGAGCGCTCGCTGCTCGCGCCGGACCGCACGGCATCTCCGAGGCGGTCACTTGGATACGCGGCAGTCTCTCGACGAGCCTGCTGTCGAGCTTGCTTTCCTCCGGTGTCATCGTGGTCATCGGGGTCTTGGTGGGTCACGCCCTTGCTCGGGACCGCCCTCTTGCCCGGACGTTCGATGCGCTGGCCTTGCTGACGTTCATGATGCCGGCGTCGGTCCTCGGTGTGGGCCTGATCGCCACCTGGAATCATCCGCGGACACAGGTCGTGTACACGACCATGGCGATCCTCGTACTGGGCCTCGCGGCGAGGTATGCGGTGATCGGGACGCGGGCCCTGGCTTCCGTGTTCGCCCGCAGCCCACTGCACTTCGAGGAGGCGGCCCAGATTTTTGGCAGCGCCTACGCTCAAAGGCTCTGGCGAATCTCGCTGCCGATGCAGGCGCGCGGCGTCGTGGGTGTGTGGCTCATCGTGCTGGTGTTCTGCCTGCGCGACCTGGATACCGTCGTGGTGTTTTATCCGCCCGGCCTCGAGCCGCTGGTCGTGCGCACCTTTACCCTCGAGGCGAACGGGCCCGAGCAGGTGGTGACGGGCCTCTCGGTGCTGCAAGTCCTTTTGACGGCGGTGCTCCTCGCTGGCGGCGGCCTGCTCCTACGAAGATCCTGGGGGCGCAGATGACCGCGGTGCTGGAGATCGAAGGCGTCTGTGCCCGTCGCGGAAGCGTGCGTGTAATCGATGACGTCTCACTATCGATCTCCGCGGGTGAAGTTGTTGCGCTGCTCGGTCCCTCCGGCTCGGGAAAGTCGACGCTCGTGCGTATCCTGCTCGGGCTGACGCTTCCGGAGCAGGGAACCGTGCGGATCCGAGGTGAGCTGGCAAGCATTGCCGGCAAGCTCCATGTGGCGCCGGAGGATCGCGATATCGCCGTCGTATTCCAAGATCTGGCGCTCTGGCCGCACCTGACCGCGGCCGGAAACCTACGCTTCGTCCTGCGATCGCAGCGAACAACGCGAGGCGAAGAGGAAGACCGCATCCATGCGATGCTGGAGCAGGTCGGACTCGGCGGATTCGAAAAACGCTACCCGGGAGAGCTCTCGGGTGGCGAGCAACAGCGGCTCGCCATCGCCCGCGCCCTCGTCCTCTCTCCTGCCGCAGTGCTCCTCGACGAGCCGCTCGCCAACCTGGACGTGGTCATGAAACGCGAGCTCCTGGCTCTGCTACGCGAATTGTTTGCCCGACATCGAGCCACGGTCGTGCACGTCACACACGATCCCGAGGAAGCGGCTGACCTCGCTTCGCGGCTCGTAATCCTGGAAGCGGGCCGAACAACCTACGCGGGCTCCCTGGAAGGAGTCGCGAGCTCCGAGTCCGTGTTTGGCCGAGCGGTGGCGGAGGCGCTGGCTCACGCGCCAGCAAAGCATTGACTGCGTAGTAGAAAGCGCTGACGATCCGGCGGCCCGCTTCCTCATACCTCGCCCGGGCCGACAATCCAGCTCAGTCCCCAATCGCGGCCCAGTTCGTCGTTTCGCCCGAACGGGCGTCCGAACCACCACAACTCGGCAGAGCCCAAAGATCCAAGGTCTCGGAATCGTGATGCGATTCGCGCAGAGAATGGTTGAAGGTCGGTCGCGCCCGTTCTGCTAACCGAGAACGCGGCACTCTCTACCCACTCTCTGTTGTCTCGTCTCTCGATCCCATCCCGGCCTGACGCCCGTTCGTCCGTTTTCTCGACCTCAGATCCCAAGCTGCCAGAACGGGATCGTTGGCTGGGATCTCGATGCCGCCGCGGTGGTCCGTGGGACCGTTCCGGCGACGACC
>JAVJQW010000008.1:0-511146 GCA_040218735.1 Deltaproteobacteria bacterium | reverse complement strand
TCCAGAACAGGCCGTTCGCGCGCGCGCTGGGCGCCAAGAGCGTAGCCGGCGAGCTGCGCTTGCTGTGTCGCGCGCACAACCTTCGCGCGGCGCGGGAGGTGTTGGGTCGCGCCTTCATCAAGCGGAGGATTCACGCGCGCCGCTCCACCCGGGCCAGGCAAGGCGCGTGTCCAGAGCGTCCTCGGCGTGAAGCGCATCCGACGACGCCGCCGCGCGCGGAGGGCAGTCCGTGAGGTTAGCGATGCCACGCGGCGCTCGCCAGCGGGGGCCTTCGTTCGGAGCTCGGCGCTCCGCGGCCCCCAGTCGCCAGCCGGCGTAGCGGGGCGATGGCCGAGTCGCTCCGCGACGCCGGCGCGCTGTCCTCCCGGGTGGTGGCGCCCCACGCCGCCTCATCGGGGGCCCGAGCGTGCTCGCCGATAACGGCCCGACAACGGAAACGCCCCGGAGTGGACCACGCAGCGCGGCGAAGCCGTTCGAAGGGGCCGCAGGCGAGCTTGCGCGCCGATAACGGCCTCAGAACGTGTAGCCAATGACGGTCGCAACGGTGCGATCGTCCCCCTGCGTGTCGAGCAGCGACAGCAACAGCGACAGCGACAGGTGGTCCTCCCAGTTCGGCGGGAACAGGTACACCCAGACGTCCACGCCCACGAGGAGCGGGTTCCGCAGCGTGAAGCCCGCGTCGGCGCGGAAGTCCTGGTCGCGGATCGTGTAGTCGAGGCGCGCCGTGACGCCCGGGGTGAGCCAGGCGTACGGACAGATCGAGACGTAGTCGCTCACCGACAGCTCCGCCATCAGGCCGATCCCGCCCGTGAGCGTGAAGAACGACAGGTCCGCGTCGCCGCCGCCGCGCTCCGTGCCGCGGGTGTCGTAGTACAGCGTCCGCAGGTTCACGAATGCGGTGAGCGCCGACGGTCGCTGCCCCTCTGCGACCGTCGAGGACCACACCATCTGATACGCGCGCAATTGCCCACCGAGCCACACGCCGTCGGTGTCGACGGTGAACGCCTCGCGCCCGCCCACCGCGCCGTCGACGTTCGCGAGCCCCGCCGCCGCGCCGATCTGCAAGCCGAACCCCGAGTCGAACTCGAACTGCCCGAGGTACTGCGCGCCCCACGCCTTCAGCTCGACGTCGGTCGCAGGCGTCGTCTTGCGCTCGCTCGCGTACAGGACGCTCGGCGTGTGCAGCGTCCGGTCCGCGTCGATGCGCACGCGCGTGAGCGGCGGCGAGTATGTCGCCTCCGCGAGACGCGGCGCGAATAGCACCAACACACAGATGCAAACCCGACGAAACATCACGAGCGCCCGGCGAGCAACGCCGCCAGCTTCGGGAGCGTGCGCGCACCGTTGATGCGCATCCCGGTCAGCACTCCGCGTTGCACCCCGCGCAGGGCGTCCACCGCGATCGTCCAGTGCAGCGTGCAGCCCGTGGACGTCGGCTCGAGCAGGTAGTCTTCGGCGAATGCACGCACCGGCATCGAGCTCTTCACGAACCGAAACGCGAAGCGACGCCCCTCCTCCCACACCGTGAAGTGCTCGAGGATCTCCATCGGACCCATCGTCACGATCCGCCGGCTTCCGACGCCGTGCGGCGCTTCCGTCACCCAACGCACCGACCGCGCGCCGAGCCATTGCGTCCAGTCCTCGGTTCCGGTCAGCGAAGCCCACGCCACGTCGGTCGTCGCGCGCAGCGGTTGCCGTAAGACGATCCGCTGCCGCGGGCGTTCGAGGAGGTCCGGGATGTCGACGTGGCTGGGCATTCAGTACTCGAGCTGGTTCGAGATCCACGCCTCACCGGCCTCGACGTCCACGGAGATCGTCAGCACGTTCGGCCGGCAACACACCTGGCAGTCCTCGACGTACGACTGCGACGCGCCCGCGCTCGGGTCCACGTCGGTGTAGTTCATCTGGCCGCACGCTGCGCACTGGTAGCCCGCCTCCAGCTGCATGACTTCACTCTCCGTACTCGAACTGCGCGAGCTCGGGGTGCAGCTGCGCGAGGGTCGGGATCGGATCCGGCGCGCCCTTGACGAGCTGGCTGATCGCGTCGTCCAGGCCCTGCACGGTCAGTGGGTACATCGGAAACACCTCGCGGATGATCTTGATCGTCCACCCGCCCCACCCGCGCTCGCGGATCGGGTTCAACCAAACCGCGCGCGGGAAGCGCTTCCGCAGTCGGTGTAGCCACGCGATCCCCGGCGTCTTGTTGTGGTGGTAGTAGTGGATCGCGCCCCACGGATCGAGCAGCTCGCTCGGCGCCATGTACGCGTCGCCGACGAGGATCAGGAACGTCTCGGGCGGCCGCTCCACCAACAGGTCCGCGGTCATGATCCCCTCTTCACCCGGCTCGTCGCGCCCCGGCTCGAGCCGCTCGTACACGCAGTTGTGGAACGAAAACGCCTCGAACTTGCGCCAGTGGTGCAGGCTGTTCGCCGCCGAGAACAAGCGCTCGACCATGTGGCTATACGGGTCCATCGACCCGCCGACGTCCATCAGCAGCAACACCCGCGCCTCGTTCTTACGCGGCGGGCGCAGCTCGATCGAAAGCTCGCCGGCCTGCCGGCAGGTCTCGTCGATCGTCTTGTCGATGTCGAGCTCGAGGTCCGCGTGCCGACGCGAGATGCGGCGCAGCTTCTTGAGCGCGACCGCCATGGAGCGCACGTCGAGCACCTGGTCGTGGCGGTACTTCTTGAACTCACGCGCCGTTGCAACCTGGATTGCAGAGCGCTGACCTCCGCCCCCCGCGACGCGCACCCCCGCCGGGTTCTGACCGCCGTGCCCGAACGGCGACGTCCCGCCGGTGCCGATCCAACGATCGCCGCCGTCGTGGCGCTCGTCCTGCTCGCGCATCCGCTCCTCGAACATACGCCGCAGCTCGTCGAGCGGGAGCGCCTGGAGCTTCTCGAGCATCTCCGCGGTGATCTCGCGCATCTTGGGATCCGTGAGCCACTCGAGCAGCTCCGCGAGGACCTTCACGGGGAGCTTCTGCCCGCCGAAAACGTGCAAGAAGACCTGGTCGTACGTGTCGTAGTGCGCCTCGCTCTTCACGAGGATCGCGCGCGCGACGTGGTAGAAGTCGTCGAGCGACGGCTCGATCGCCCCCTGCTCGAGCGCCTCGAGCAGCACCATCCACTCGGACAGACCGACCTTCAGGCCCTCCTTGCGGAGGCCGTAGAAGAAGTCGCCGAAGAGGAGGTGCCCCGTCGTGTCTCGGTCGCCGATGCGCGCGAGCGTGGCGCCCTTGCACCCCGGGAGCAAGAGCGGCAATCGCCCCCCGGCGACTCCGGCGACCTCCCGTGTAGAATTAATTCTACAACAATTTCAATAACTTATATGGAACGATGTTCTTCACGCGCTCCTTCGACCCCGGGGCGCGCGGAGGTCCATGCATGTCCAGCTCATCCCCGATCCACGCCCTCGCTCTCCTGATCGTGGCCGGCGGCGTCGCCGGCTGCCCCGGCAAGCCCCCCGAGGTCAGTCGCACCCCGCACGCGATCCAGTGCGTCCGCGACGTCGCGCGCCTCGACACCGCCCACGCGTGCCGCGCCCACGACGACTGCCCGTGTGGCGCGCACTGCGCGCTCGGCGCGTGCGTCACCACTTGCCGATCGGACGACGCCTGCGAAGGCGACTCGGTATGTGATCTGTTCGGCGTCTGCCGCGACCCCGAATATCCCGCGCTGTCCACGCCGCCCGTCGTCGCGACCACGAACCTCACGCTCGATCCGATCGTCGTCGCGCTCGCGCCCGACGGGCCCGGCATGGTTCGGCTCCGCGCCGGTGAAGTCGACGTCGGCGCGGTGCGCGTCGTCGCACCCGCCGGCGCGCAGGTCCGCTGTGCGGCCGGCGACACCTTCGCGAGCGTGTGCCGCGTCGACCGCGTCCCCGCCGGCGTCGAACATGTCGTCGATGTGCAGCTCACCGCCGACGCCACCGCACCGCTCGACACGCTGCGGGTCTTCCACGGCGCGGCCATGGCGACGGCAGCGCTGGTGATCGCCCCCGCCGAAGGGGCGGTCGACGACCCCGGCCCGAAGACCTACGTCGGCTCCGCCCGTCGCGTCGCGACCTCGGCCGGCGCCGCGCCGTGGCCCGATGAGGCGACGGACGGCTACCCCATCTCGGCCTCGGTCTCGGCGTCGGTCGGAGGCACCTACCGGCTCGTCCTCGAGGACCCCGCCCGCGCGCTCCTCCCCCGCCGACGGGTCGTGGGGACGCTCACCGAGGACCAGGCCGGCTGGAGCGCCACGCTCCCCGACGTCATCGCCATCCGCTCCGCACCGGCGTCGGACCTGGAGCTCCTCGCGCACTTCGTCGTGAGTGACGTTCAGGTCGGGCGTGACTTCGTAGGCTTCACCGTACGCTCGGAGCTCCAAGGCCTCGCGCCGGGCGTGGAGGCGGCGACGATCTGGCGCGTCGTGCTCGAAGCCAACGGGACCGACATCGGCTCGATCGGAGCACCGAACGCCAACCAAGCGCTCACGCTCGACCCCGAGCGCACCCGTGAACCCAACCGATGGGAGACGCTGATTGCGTCGACCGTCACCGCGCGCTTCGACGCCAGCTCCGATCCGGCCGAGCTCCTCGAACGACACCGCGACGACCACGCCAGCGTCTACCTCTGCGAACACTCCCTCGAGGCCGCGACACACGTCATGGCGGCCGAGGTCACTTGGAACCGCTATCCGGCGCTCCCAGTGAACACCGCACCCATGGGCATTCGCTACAACGAGCTCCTGGATCCCACCGTGCCTCCGGTGCAGGCACACTTCGAGACGGTCCGGGCGTTCGCCGACGACTTCGGCGTCCCGCCGACCCCGGAGGGCTGGACCTACTTCCGCGATCTCACCCCCGCGTTCGGCCAGGCGATGGACCGACACGCTCAGCTCGGTGTCGTCGCGTGTGGCTTCGAGATCGCGCTCCCCGCGCACTACTTTTACATCGACGAAGTCGGTCGACCCCGTCGCTACGTCGAGCGCCCCGCGTCGGTACACCCGATCGACCACTGCACGGCGCTCGCGATCGAAACCGGGTGCGCGCCCGAGCCAATGATGATCGACCCGACCTTCCAACGCGTCGGAACGCTCATCGCTCCCACCCAAGCGTGGTCTTCGCCGTACTTCTGGGAGCGAAGCTGGCGTGAGCCTCAGTTCGTCGACTTCCGCGTCACCCACGCCTGCCGGTTCAACGGCGTCACACCGCGCGCGGCGTCCGAGTGCGCTCAGCGCTACCTCTGCTACGAACCAGTTTCGGCCACCACGCTCGACTCACTCCACGCCTCGACCCTCTCGAACGAGGCCCTGCCGCTCTCGGGCGAGCTCGAATGCGAGGCCGGCGCTCGCTCCGCCGGGGTCGAGTATGCGATGAACTTCGAACGCTCGCCCGGCGACCCCGCGCGCCTCGACGCCGCCGAGCTCCTCGCCGCGTGCATCGAGGATCTCGAACGCTTCCACGGTGAGCTCCCGACGGTGACCGCGGGCGACGGCGCCGGCCTCGCCCAGATCCTCCGCAGCGAGGGCTGCATCGACGCCGCACGACACGTCCGCGCGCTCGCCGCCGGCGCAAGGAGCCACGACACCGGCTACACCTCCGTCGCCGGTTGGGCACTCCACCATCGACTCGCGTTCCAGTGGCTGGAGGTCCATCAGTTCATCGCGTCCGAGACCCACGAACGCATGAAGCTGCGTCGCGCGCTCGGTGACAGCATCGTCGTCCCCCGCGAGAGACCCGTTGGCGAGATCCTCGACCTGTCTCTCGAGGGGTGGGCGCTCCTGTTGCATCCACGCTTCGTCGCGTCGTTGTCGGCGCTGCCCGCGGACGTGCTCGCGGCGCCGGACTACCGCGCCCGACTCCCGGGCGTCATCGTGCTCGACCAACCCTTCCACACCCAGCGCGTCGGCCTGCCGGTCCTGATGCTCGAGACCCTCCGCGCGCAGCTCGCGCTCGCCCGAGCGCGCCTCGAAGACGCCTATTTCACCCAGGACCTCGACCCAGGACTGGACGACGTCGCACACGCCCTGGCGTACGCCGCCGCCGTGCGTCCGCTCGCGCGTGCCTGGACGGAGCGCGCGCGCCCGGAGAACCCGAGCTGGCTCGCCGACTGGGAGCGCGCCCTCGCCGAGCTCGACACGACCGAGGCCGAGCTCGTCCGCCTCGTCCACCGCGCGATGGCCGGCACCAACCCGCTCGGGATCGCCGACGAGGATCTGCCGCTGTACTTCCTCGGCGATCCCGATGCCGCCTCCGCGCGCTTCTCCGCGATCTCCGACTACCTGATCGGGGACGGCCGGACCGACGCCGGCTGGGCGCCGCGTGCGGTCAACCGCGCGACCGCCGCGCTCGGCGACGCACGCGCCGCCTGGACGGACCAACGCGACCGCGCGCTCCGCGTCGCCAGCGACGCGGCTCAACACCGCGCACGCCTGAACGAGACCCGGCGCGGATACGGCGAACGGATCCTCGAGCTGTGCGGCGACATGGGGCGCGGCGTCGACGCCTTGTCGGTGTTGGACGAAGACGACGTGTACGGAGCGTCGTGCTGGTCCGACACGACGCGGCCCGAGTGTGCGTACGAGGAGGTCGAGCTCGACGCGACCAACGTCGACGAAGCCGACGTGAAGTACCAGCTCTGCTACGCGGGACAGCTCGTGAAACGCTTCGGGCTCGCGGCGTCCTACGGGAGCGGCCTCGACGCCCACCTCGCCCTCGCCGCCGAGCAGCTCAACCTCGACGTCCGCATCGTCGACGACGCGTTCGAGTGGGCGGGCGGCGTGTATCCGCTCCAGGTGCTGCGCGGGCTCCGGCTCTCCGTGCCCCCGAGCGCCGAGACGGATCCGGACGTCTACCACGACGCACGCGCGACCTGCGCGGCGCGGTACCCCGACGCACGCACCCGTCTCCCCTCGCGCGACGACCTCCCCGCGAGCCCCCTCGCGGACCCGAGCTGCTACCGCGGCGCGATCGGCGGCGTGGCGTTGGAGCTGAGGAGCGCCGCATCGCAGGTCGAGATCGCACGCGCCGAGCTCGCCGACCTCGGTGACCGCTACGACATCGCGATGCGCAGCTGCATGCGCCTGAAGGCCGGCAACGCCGAGCGCGCCGAAGCCATCCGCCTCCACACCTCGACCATGCAAACGCTGGCGGCCGTGAAGCTCGGCGCCGACCAGGCGGCGAACGTCGCGAAGGGGGTGAAGTCGGCCGCGTCGCCGTTCAACGCCGTGTTCTCGTTTGGTGCGTCCGCCGCGTCCGCCGCCGTCGAGACCGGGGCCAACGCGATCTCTATCGGCATGCAGTTCGCGATGGACGAAGCGACGCGCAACCACGAGCGCGCGCTGGGTGCCCTCGACGCGCGGACCGCGGAGGACCGGTGTTTCATCGACGCCGAGATGCACCTCGTCGGCGCCCGCACCGCGACGCTCCGCATCCAGAAGGCGCTCCAGGACGCCGCGCGTTCGTCGCTGGAGAAGCGCGACCTCGAAGCGACCGTCGAGCGCCTCATCCGCGAAGGTCGCGCCGCGGTGTCCCGCGAGGTCGGCTCGATGATTCGCCCGCTCGCCGGCGAACGATGGATCGACGAGCGCCTCGACACCCTGGAAAGCACGATGCGGATCGCCAGGCGCGCGACCTACCTCGCCGTGCGCGCGGTCGAGTACGAGTACCAGTCGAGCCTCGCCCTGCGCGCGGACGTCATCGCCGCCCAGCGGCCCGACCAGCTCAGCGCCGTCCTCGACGAGCTCGCGAGCACGGCGGCGACCCGGCGCATCGAAGGCAACGCGCCGCGCGAGCTGCTCGTGGTGCTGAGCCTCCGCGATCACCTCCTCCAACTCGAAGACCGGAGCGGAGCCCCCGACGGCGAGCTGAACCTGTCCGCGACGCAGCGGTTCCGGCTCCTGCTCGCCGACGAACGCTTCGCGCACCGCGACGACGACGGCACCTACCTCGGTCAGCGCATCCCGTTCACGATCGGACCGCTGTCCGCGCTCGGCCTCGGCGACGCGAGCGGGATCCCGATCTTCGCCACGCAGGACTGCGCCGAACGGCTGTGGTCGGTGAACGCGTCGATCCTCGGCGAGGACGCACTCCGCGGCGGCGGCTCGTTCACTCGGCTCAACCTCCTCAAGCGCAACACGTTCTACAGCCAGTGGTGCACCGACGATCACCCCGACCCGATGCAGGTCGCTTCAGTGTATCCGTCGAAGAACCTGTTCAAGGATCCGATCGTCGGCGGGGAGTCCCAGGCGACGACGAGCGGCGGTGACGGCGAATCGATCGCACGCGTGCAGGCGTACACGAACGTCGGGCGCAGCGCGCTGGAAGCCGAGGCCTACGCTCAGGGCGCGACGGCGGAGCTCGCCGGTCGCGGGGTGTACGGCGACTACGCGCTGTTCCTCCCCGCGGAGCTGATGAGTCGCAACGGCGGCGACGGCCTGGACCTCGACGCCGTCGACGACATCCTCCTGCGCCTCGACTACGTGTCCGTCGCGCGACGTTGATCCGCGTCGAAGAACTTCGACACGAGGACCACGACTCGGGCGACAGACCCACCCCGGGCGAGGTGCCACGCTGACGAACATGTCGCGTCCGCACCTCGCCTTGCTCCTCCTCCCCCTCGCCGCCTGTACCGGGGACCGTACGATCGACCCCGGCCCGTCCGGTGGCCCCGTGTACGACGGCGGCCCCGCCGGTACCGCGCCGCGCGACGGCGGCTCGGACCAACCCAACCGGGACGCCGGGAGCGTCACGGCGCGCGATGCCGGCTCGGCCCCCTCCCCCGCGTGTCTCGCGTACCTGGAAGCGACGTGCCGCTATGCGCTTCGATGCGGGTCCAAGGTCCCGCTCCTCGGCACGACCCTCGAGGGCGCATGCCACCCCGCCCAACGCGCGCGGTACTGCAGCGATCCCACGTCGGGCCTCGCCGCGATCCGCGCCGACGAGGGCGCCTTCCAACGCTGCGCCGACAACCTCGACGGCACCGCGTGTTTGTTGTCCTCCACCGGCCTGTGCCCCGGCCTCTTCGTCGGTACCCTCCCCAACGGCGCCGCGTGCCGAGACGCGCGGGAGTGCGCGGGCGGCCGCTGCCTACGCGCCACCCCCCAGCAGTGTGAAGGTGTCTGCGCGGACCTCGCTTCCGACGGCGAGGCGTGTGTCGTGCACGACGAATGTGCGAGCCGCCGCTGCAAGGCGCCCGAGCTGACGTGCACACCCGTCGTCCCGCTCGGCGGCGCCTGCAACGGCATCACCGTCGACGACTGCGCCGACTCCAGCGGCTGTGTGAACGGCGTCTGCCGCACGCCGGGCACCGCGGGGGCGGCGTGCACACCCAGCGGCACCGGGCGCACGTGTGCGGACCCGTACCTCTGCACCACGGGCGGCTGCGGGTTCGGCGCCGGGCTCGGCGAGGCGTGTGGCTTCTCCACGCGTTGCGCGCAGGGGCTCCGATGCGCCGACGACGTCTGCGTCACCGCCGCGAGCTCCAACGGCGCGTGCACGAGCGACGGGGCGTGCCCGGTCAACCACGTCTGCGACGGCGTGTGTCGGCCTCTCCCCGTCGTCGGGGAGGTGTGCACCGCGACGCTCCCGTGCGCGGAGGGAATCTGCGACCAGGGGACCTGTCGTCTCGCGCGCCCGAACGAGGCGTGTACGCCGCGCACGGATCTGACCTTTGCGCGCTGCGAATCGGGCTACGCGTGCATCCAGGCCATGTGCCGCCCGGTCGGCAATCCCTGCGGACCGTGATCGCTACAGGTTGCCCCAGCCCTCGATCGAGAACAGCAGCCGGTCGCGCGCGAGGACGTGTCCGGGGCTGTCTTCGCCGACTCCCCCCTGCAATGCTTCGTCGATCGCACGCCGCAGCGGATGGGTCGGCGTCAACACGCCGCGGGTGAGCGCGTCGGCCTCCAGCAGATGCAGCGTCGCCGACGCCTCCAACCCTCGCGCCGCCTCCGCGTAAGCGAGCTCGAGGTGGGTCCACGCATTGGTCGGATGCAGCGGTCTGCGCCAGGAGGCGGCGAGCGCCGCGAGGAGGTACCGGTGCCCCTGAGCTTCGTCCCCACGTTGACGCGCGACGCTGCCGAGGTCCTGAAGGCTCCGGACGATCTCGGGGTGGCCGGGGAAGTGGACACCTTCGCGCTGCGCCAGAACGTCGAGGAAGACCTCCCACGCCCGGTCGGGATCCGTCCGACGCCGGACCGCGGCGAGGTTTCTGCGCATCCGCGCGCGGGCCGCCTCCTCGTCTTCGCCGCCCTCGATCTGCTGCGACGCGCGCGTGAGCACTTCGACGGCCTCCGCGTCGCGCCCTGCGTCCACCAGGAGCGACGCGAGGTTCGACACGATCATGTTGACGCCGCCGGAGCTCATCACCCGGTACGCGGTGAGCTCCTCGATCGCGCGTCGGTAGAGGTGCTCGGCCTCGGCGTGCTCACCGAGCGCGTGCAACGCGCGGGCTTCGACGTTGTAGCGCGACGCGGCCTCGGGGCACGTGTCGCGCATGACCTGGAGGCCCTCTCGAGAGAAGCCACGGTAGTGCCGCACCCAGGCCACGGCGTGCGCCCTGAGGCACGTCTCGTCCACACGCTTCGTCCACGACTCGGCGCGAATCCAGTTGCCGCGTTCCGTCTCCAGGTTCGCGAGGCCTCGCGCGCCCTCCGAGAGCGTGGCGCGGGGTGCCTGCGACGCCGCATCCAGCGCGTACTGTCGTTCGAGGATCGCCCCGGCCCGATCGTACTCCGCCGCGTAGATCAACGTCGCGCCCAGCAGTCGCCGCGACGCCGCGGTGTCGGGGTGATTCGGTCCGAGCGCCTCCTCGCGCAACGCGACGGCGCGCTCCATCAACTCGACGCGTTCGCCGCGATCCGCGAGGTCCATGACCTGCGACAGCACGTGGAGCATGTGGGCCTGCACGACCGGCTCGTCGTCGAGGCGAGCGAGACGATCGATCCCCCGCAGCGCGAGCTCCTCCGCGGTGACCCGGTCGAGGCGCCGCTGCTCGGCCGCTGGGCCCGTGAACACCTCCACGAGGAAGTCGACCGTCGCCGTCGCCTTCTTGAGCTCCGCCTCGGCGCGGTTTCGTTCGGCGCGGGCGATCCGCGCTTGCCAGGTCGCGGTCCCGAACCCGACGCCGAGCGTCACGAAGATCAGGCTCACCGCGAGCACGACGAGGAGGTTCTTCCGGAGGAACTTGCCCAGCCGATACGTGAGCGTCGGCGCGCGCGCTTCAACCGGCAGCCCGCGTGCGTAACGACGTAGGTCCGCACCGAGCTCGGCCGCCGTGGCATACCGCGCCGTCGCGTCGGGGCTGAGCGCCGCGAGCACGATCGCCTCCAGGTCGCGGGGGACGGAGCGCACGCGCGAAGGCCGCTCCACCGCGCCTTCGAGGACCCGCCGAACGAGCTGCGGTGTGCTCGGTCGGTCCTGGGCGTACGGGTGCACACCGGTGAGGAGCTCGTAGAGCACGACGCCGAGCGCGTAGACGTCGGTGGCCGTGGTGATCACTTCGCCACGCAGCTGCTCGGGCGCTGCGTACGCTGGCGTCATGACATGGGACGTCTGCGTGCGGCCCGCGTCGTCCTGCTCGAGGATCTTCGCGATCCCGAAGTCGAGCAGCTTCACGCGTGGCCCCTCCTCGGTGCGGACCACGAGGATGTTCGACGGCTTGAGATCGCGGTGCACGATCAGGTTGCGATGCGCAAAGGAGACGGCGGCGCAGACCTGTTCGAACAACGCCACGATGTGATCGATCGAGCCCGCCGCCGCGTCGTCGGTGATCGTCTCGCCGTCGACCAGCTCCATGACGAGGTACGGCGTCCCGTCGTCGGTGACGCCCGCGTCGAGCAGCCGCGCGATGTTCGGGTGCTCCAACGCGGCGAGCACGCGCTGCTCGCGGAGGAAGCGCTCGGGCTCCAACGCGACGACGCTCCGCGCGAACTTGATCGCCACGCGCGAGTCGACGTCCTCGCGGACGGCACGAAACACGATCCCCATCCCCCCTTCGCCGATCCGATCCAGGAGGCGGTAGGGCCCAATCCGTCGACCGAGTTGGGGCTCGCGGTCAGCGAGCGCGAGCGGGGCGGCGAGCAGCGCGCTGGGCTCGCGGTCGGCGTCCAAGAGCGAGAGCACCTCGTCCCGGACGTCGTCGTCGACGGCAGCGCACCGGACGAATGCGATGCGTTCGTCGGTCGGGTGTTCGAGCGCACGACCGAACAGGTCACGCGCTGCGCGGTAGCGTTCAGGGGTCACGCCGACCTCAGCTCACGCGTCAGGAACGCACGGGCCATCCGCCAGTCACGCTCGATCGTCGGGACGGAGACCCCCAGCGCCTGCGCGGTCTCGGCGCCGGTGAGCCCCGCGAAGACACGGCACTCCACGACGCGGGCCTGGCGTGCGTCCAGCGCCTCGAGGCGGCCGAGGACCCGGTCGAGGTTGACGACATCCTCGGCGGTGGGCTGGACACCGACCAGGTCCCCGTCGAACGTCACCGGTCGCTCCCCGCTCCCACGTTTTCCGCTGAGACGCCGGCGCGCATCGTCGACGATCACCTGGCGCATCGCGCGCGCGGCGACGGCGAAGAAGTGCGCACGTCCCTCCCACGCGATGGCGCTCGATGGAGCGAGCTTGAGGTACGCCTCGTGGACGAGCTCGGTCGTGTGCAGGCGGTCGGCCCCGACCGGTCCGCGCACCCTGTGCGCGAGCGCCTTGAGTTGGGCGTAGACCAGCGGCATGAGCGCGTCGAACGCGCCCTCGTCACCGTCGCGAGCCGCAATCAGGAGCTCGGTGATCTCCACCGCATCCAGCGTACCGCAATTTTCTTTGATGGGATCCGTCGAGGTTCTTCGTAGGGACCTGGAGTGAGACCGAAACGCATCCTCCTGTTGGATCCCCACCGCATGGTGCGCGAGGGGATCGCCAGCCTCCTCGCCCGCGCCCGCCCCGATCTCCACGTCGTCGATCCCCCGAAGGACGGCGTCACGCTCGCCGAGGTCACCACCGCCGACCTCGTCATCGTGGAGCGCAGCCACGCGGACGGCAGCGTCCTTCAGCTCCTCACCGACCTCCGCCGCCGCCACGTCCGCGCCCTCGTACTCGCCGGCCGGCCCGAGGATCGCGGCGCGGTGCGCATGCTCCGCGCGGGTGCCGACGGCTACCTCACGAAGGACCAGCCGGCCACCGTTCTGCTCGAAGCGATCGACACCGTGCTCCGGGGCGGGCGCTTCGTCTCACCACGGCTCGCGGAGCTGCTCGTCGAGGACCTCGACCGCGCCGACCGTGATCCGCACGAGAGCCTGAGCAACCGCGAACACGACATCCTCGTCATGCTCGGTAACGGGCGACGTCCGTCCTGCGTCGCGTCGAGCCTCCACCTCAGCCCCAGCACGGTGAGCACGTACATCCAGCGCATCAAGTCGAAGCTCGGCCTCGACAGCGTGCCGGGGCTCGTCCACTACGCGGTGCGCACGGGGCTCACGGAATGAAAAGGCGGCTGCTCTTCCTCCCGCTGGCCCTCTCGTTCGCGTGCGGCTCCGAACGCGACCTCGGCGCATCACCGGACGGCGGCGGCGTGGTCCTCCGCCGCGACGCCGGGACCACGGCGCCCCCACGCGACGCCGGCCCCGAGGTGGCCGAGACCCCGAACGAGCGCTTCGCTCGACTGCACTGCGAGCGGGTCTTCGCGTGCGGGTGCAGCGTCCCGGTGGCCGACGAGGCTGAGTGCCGAAGTGAGATCGGACGGTTCCTCGGCTCGGCGGGCTTCGAGGCGCAGCTCCTCTCGCTGTCCTGGGACCAGAGTTGTTACGACGCCTTCGTCGCGCTCGCGGAGGACCCGGCGAGGCGCTGCAACGAAGCCTACCCCAACTGCTTCGCCTGGCACGGCACGGCGGCGCTCGGCGAGGAGTGCGGGGGGCGCGAAGTCGACGAGACGGACGTCTGCGCGGCGGGCCTCGACTGCGTGCGTCGTGTCTGCGAGCCGTTCGACGAGGTCGACCCACCGGGGTGCGACGGCATCTCGTGGATCGACATCTGAGAGCAGGCGCGCGTCAGCGGTTGCGCACCGTCCCGCTCGCCGCGAGGCGGCGGATCGCGGTGCCGATGTCCTGCTCTCGTTTCAGTAGAACGCCGAGGAACGGGATCTCTTCGTCGATCGCCGTCGGGTCGATCCCGTTCGCGAGCAGCGCCGCGATCCAGTCCACCAGCTCACTCGTCGACGGACGCTTGCGCACGCCCTCGACGCCGCGCAGCCGATAAAACGCGTCGAGCGCGCCGGACAGCACGTCCTTCGAGAGGTCCGGGTAGTGCACCGAGACGATGTTCGCCATCAGCTCGCGGTCCGGGAACTCGATGTAGTGGAAGACGCAGCGCCGCAGGAACGCGTCGGGGAGCTCCTTCTCGCTGTTCGACGTGATGATGACGACCGGCCGCTCCTTCGCGCTGATCGTCTCGCCCGTCTCGTTGATCAGGAACGACATCTGGTCGAGCTCGTGCAGCAGGTCGTTCGGGAACTCGACGTCCGCCTTGTCGATCTCGTCGATCAACAACACCGGCCGCTGCTCGGCGATGAAGCTCTTCCCGAGCGGACCGAGGTGGATGTACTGGCTGATGTCCGAGACGTCCTTGTCCTGGAAGCGGCTGTCGTACAGCCGCTGGACCGCGTCGTAGACGTACAGGCCGTCCTTCGCCTTCGTCGTCGACTTCACGTTCCAGCTGATCAGCGGCATCTCGAGGCCGCGCGCGATCGAGCTCGCGAGCAGCGTCTTGCCGGTGCCCGGCTCGCCCTTGATCAGGAGCGGCCGCTTCAACAGGATGGCGGCGTTCACGATGCGCCCGAGGGCATCGGACGCGATGTAGTCATCGGTGCCTTTCCACACGCCCCCTCACTACCACACGAGGACCCCACCCCGGCACTCGGACAACACCGAGCCCATGCGCCGCGCGAACGCCCCGCGGTCGGCGAGCCGTAGCCTGCGTACCTCCGCGTCGTAGTGCGCACGTGCGCGTGCGAGGCGACTGAACACGGTCGGCATCGGACACCCCTCCGCCGACGCGATCGCCCGTCCGGTCATCCCCACGACGTCGTGCAACACAAACGCCTCGCGCTGGGATGGGCTCATGCCGTAGATGATCCGAGCAAAGTGCGACCTCGCGAGCGCGCGCTCCGCGTCCCACTCCGGGTTCGACGGCGCGCAGAGGTCGAAGTACGGGTCGTCGCAGGCGTGCTCTCGACACCGCCGCTCGCGACGCCGGTACGTCGACGCCACCCGGCGCGCGATCCCGTACAGCCAAGAGCGCGCCGAGCCGCGAAAGGCGAAGTCCTCGAGGCGCCGCTGGACGACGACGAAGACCTCGTGGAGCTGGTCGTCGCGGTCCGCTTCGGGCACGCCGAACCGAGCGAGGGTGCGACGCACGAAGGCGGCGTGGTCGCGGTACAGACGACAGACGTCCACGTGGCTCACGTGAACTGCTTCAGGGCGTCGATCGCGGATCTGACACGATTTGTTTTTTCGATGATTTCGACGGTCCGGCCGCACGGCGCCCGCGTAAGGCCCCCCCAAACGAGGAGCGCTTGGTTCGCGCTCTCTCGACGGCGGGCGCGTGCGCCGGGGAACCGGAGCCCACGGCGCACGCGCCCACGGTCGCGTGTGGTAGAACGCGGCCCGCATGGATGCCGTCTTCATCGGTTTCGTCGTGTACCTGGTGGTGGTGCTCGTCGCGGGCGCCCTGACCTACAAGCTCAACGAGACGCAGGAGGACTTCCTCCTCGCGGGCCGCAAGCTGAACATCTGGGTCGCCACGTTCTCCGAGCGCGCGAGCGGCGAGTCGGCGTGGTTGCTGCTCGGGCTCCCCGCCGCCGCGCTCGCGGTCGGGATGGGCGAAGCGTGGACGGTGGTCGGGTGTGTCACCGGCATCGCGCTGTCCTGGATCTTCGTCGCGGAGCGGCTCCGCCGGGACACCGAGAAGTACGACGCGCTGACCCTCCCCGAGTACTTCATGAAGCGCTTCGGGGATCGCAGCTCCAACGCGATCCGCTTCGTCGCGACGGCGATCATCGTCTTCTTCTATTCGTTCTACGTCGCCGCGCAGTTCAACGGCGCCGGCAAGGTCCTCGACGTGACGTTCGGGATCCCGCAGCCGTGGGGCATCGTGCTCGGCGCGGTCGTCATCATCCTCTACACGATGATGGGCGGCTTCTTCGCCGTCGCGTGGACCGACTTCCTGCAGGCGATCCTCATGTTCGCGACGCTGGTGATCCTCCCGATCGTCGCCTACTCCGAGATCACTGCGGGCGGCGGGACGATGGCGCTCGCGGCCGACAAAGCGTCGTGGTTCGGCGACAAGACCGGCATCGCGGCGTTCGCGGCCGTGGTCGGCGGGCTGTCGTGGGGCTTCGGGTACTTCGGTCAGCCGCACACCGTGACGCGCTACATGTCGTTAGCGGATCCGAAGTCCGTGAAGATCGGCCGCGTCATCGCGATCAGCTGGGCGGTCCCGGCCTTCATCGGCGCGATGGCGATCGGCATCGCGGGCGCGACGATGTACGCGGGCGTGAAGTTCGACGACCCCGAGCAGCTCATGCCGCGCATGGCGACCGACCTCCTCCCCGGCTGGCTCGCGGGCATCTTCATCTCGGGCGCGGTCGCCGCGATGATGTCGACCGCGGACTCGCAGCTCCTCGTCGGCACCTCGGCGGTAGCGGAGGACTTCTACCGGCGCGGGCTGAACAAGGAGCTCACGCAGAAGCGCCTGGTGTGGATCTCCCGCGTGGTGACGATCGGGCTCGGCCTCGCGGGCTTCGTGCTCGCGGTGGTGTCGGACAAGCTGATCTTCGCGCTGGTCAGCTACGCCTGGAGCGGCCTGGGCTCCTCGTTCGGCCCGGCGCTCCTCGCGTGTTTGTACTGGAAGGGTACGACCGCTCGGGGCGTATTATGGGGCATGATCACCGGAGCCACGACGACCGTGATCTGGTCGAACCTCGACGTCCTGAACGACACGCTGAACGTCCGCGCCGGTGCGTTCGTCCTCGCGACCATCGCGGTGATCGTCGGCAGCCTCACCGACCGTGCGGGGCGCGCAGCGTGAGGCCCGTCTGGATCCTCGGCGCCCTCCTCCTCGCGGGGTGCCCGCAGACGATCGTGGTCGAGGGCCGCGACGGGGGCGAGACCACCCAAGCGGACGCGGGTTTCGCGGACAGCGGCGTACGCGACGTCGGCGCACAAATCGACGGCGATGACGCCGGCATCCGCGACGCCGGCTCCGGACGCGACGGTGGCCCCGGACGCGACGGCGGCGCCGACACCTGCTTCGTCGACCCCTTCGACGCCTGCCCGGACCCGGACGAAGCCGGCGGCGCCAACAACGAGTGGCACACCGCCTCCGCGATCCACAGCAGCTCGGCCGGCTGCCAGACCGGCGACGACTTCGAGCCCCTCGACGCCAGCGCCCGCTCGGTGCTCTGCCACGTCGAGCCCGCGGACTTCTACCGCCTCACGATCGTCCCCTGCGACACGCGCACGATGATCGCGACGCTACGCCTCACGGTGCACGACACCTGCCCGGACGACCGCTACCACCTCGCCTGGTTCTCCGGCGGCGGCCGCCTCGACTGCAACGATCCGCAAGACGGGTTGACGTGCACCCGCGACGGCGAAGACCTCGTCATCCGCCGACGCGTCGACCCGGGCAACAGCCTCCTGTCGTGGCAGTTCGCCGTGGAGTCGGACTTCGAGGACGTGCGCTTCGAGTACACGCTCAACGTCACGCTCGAATGACGACGCGCACCGTGAACGGCCCGCCGTCTACACCGGCCGGCGTCACGACGACCGACGCGTAGCGCTCGGACAGGACCGCCTCGACGAACGGCGCGGCGCGCGCGAACGTCTCGGGGTTCGGCGGCGCGTGAAGGCGGTCGTGGATCCCGATCTCGAGCTCGTCCGTGCGCAGCGCGAACCCGGCGGGGCTCCGCGGATCCGCGCTGATGTGCTCCGCGAGCGCCCGCGTACGATCGACCGCCTCCAACAGTCGTTGTCGCGGCGACAACGCCCACGGCCGCCGCTGGATTCGCGCGACGCTCGCAGCGGGTCCATCGGTCACCGCGTAGTGAACGTCGGCTCCGACCAACAGCAATCCGGGTCCCCGCGGGACGTGCGCATAGCTGACGACGTCGACCAGCGCCTCGTCACCATCCGCGTTCGCGACGCGATCGCCGAGCACGGCGACCAGCGCACCGAGGTCGACCACCGACGGGTCGACGAGCGGAAACCGCACGGCGATTCGGGGAGACTCGAACGGTCCGGGGACCGCACGAGGGGTGAGCGCGATGGCTTCGTTCGAGGGGATCATGACGCCTCCTTCTCGATTCGGTCGTAGGTCGCGTACGCGGCCTCGATGAAGAGCTGCGCCTCCTGCACGGCGCGACGTGCGCCGTCGGCGCTCGCGCTCGGGGGGGACGCGTGCGCCTCGAAGAGGTAACTCGCGAGCTTCCCGCCGGCGAACGGATCGAAGCAGCGCTTCGTATCGTAGAAGCGCTCACGGAACGCGTGCACCACCTCGTCCGGTTCGTCCGGTACGTCGAGCCACTCCGTGCGGACGAGCGTCCGGGCCGCAGTGACCATGGCGCGGAACGCCTTGTCCCGCGCTGCACCGTAACGATCGGCGTCGAGCTCCAGCTGCGCCTCGAAAACCTCGCGCTCGCTTGCCTGAAGCCCGAGCTCGGCGACGCTCACGACCTCGCCCGCGCACTCGCCCACGCCGTGGTCCTTCATGCTGAACAACCGCGCGTCACCCCAGTCCGTGTAGAGAGCCGGCTCCACTTCGTACGGAGCGACCTCGACGAGGTCCGCGAGGAGCGAGCGCAACGCCGGCTTGCCGAGCCGCTGCACCCAGTCCCGAAACCGTTCGCCGTCGCCGCGCTCCTCCAGGTAACGCGCCGTGAGTCGGTCGACGACCTCCGGAATGCGCTTGGAGGGCACCGCCGCGATGGCGAGCCCGAACGCCCCCGCGTTCTCGCGCCACTGCCCACCGACCACCACCTGGAAGTGCGGAACCGTATAGCCGTTCTTCTTCCGACTCACGCCGTAGAAGCCGAGGTCCGCGACGTGGTGCTGGCCGCACGAGTTGAAGCAACCGCTCACCTTGATCGAGAGATCGCGGACCGCCTCCTCACGCACGAGGGCGTGCTCTGCGAGGTGCGCTGACAACGCACCGGCGAGCCCGCGAGAGCTCGCGATGCCCAGCTTGCACGTGTCGGTCCCGGGGCACGCGGTGACGTCGACGATCGTGCCCGCGTACGGCGCCGCGAGCCCGGCCGATCGAAGCTCGGACTCGACGGCGTCGAGATCCTTCGTCGCCACGTTTCGGAGCACGACGTTCTGCTCGATCGACGTGCGAACCTCGTCGCGGGCGAACCGGCGCGCGATCCGCGCGAGTGCTCGCGCCTGATCACTCGACAGGTCGCCGAGGGGCAGCGGGATGGTGACCACGTGCAGCCCCGCCTGTCGCTGGGTATCGACGTTTCGCTCCCGCCACGGCGTCCCCGCACCGCCGCCGATATGCACGAGCGCGGGCGGCGCCGCGCCTTCGACCGGCAGATGCGCCGACCACCGCTCATCCGGGGGGAGGATCTCGCGCTCCTCCAGGGCGAGCTTCCTCAGCGCGTCGATCCCGATCTTCTCGACCAGGAACTTGAGCCGCGCCTTGCCGCGGTTCTTCTTCTCGCCGAGCCGCGCGAACACGCGGCACACCGCCTGCGTCATCGGGAGGAGCTCGGCCTCCGGGAGGAAGTCGAAGAGGAGCTTCGCCCGGTGGGGCACGGCACCGAGGCCGCCGCCCGCCCACGTCTCGAAGCCACGCTCGCTGCGGCCGTCGACCTCTCGCGTCTTCGCGATGAAGCCGAGGTCGTGGACACTCGCCACCCCACACGCCTCATCGATGCACCCCGAGAACGAGATCTTGAACTTCCTCCCGAAGTCCTGCGCGTCCGGGTGCCCGAGGAGGAACTGCGACAGCGCGCGGGCGTACGGCGTGATGTCGAACGACTCCGTCTTGCACACGCCGGCGAGGTGACAGCCGGTGACGTTGCGGACGACGTTGCCACACGCCTCCTGCGTCGTGATGCCGACCTCCGCGAGGCGCCGCATGATGTCGGGCGTGTCCTCGATGTGCACGTAGTGGAGCTGCAGATCCTGGCGCGTGGTCACGTGCAGGATCCCGTCCGCGTACTCCTCGGCGACCTCCGCGAGGCGCTCGAGCTGCGCACCGTCGAGCCCGCCGTAGGGCACCTTGATGCGCTGCATCCCCGGCGCGTCCCAGACGGTGTTCGGCCCTTTCGTCGGGTGCTCGCGATAGGCGAGCGGGCGCTGCGTCCGACCGTCGTGCCTCAGCCCGTTGTCGTAGCGCTGTCCGTAGACGCCACGACGCAGCCGCGTCTCGGCGAAGATCTTCTCGTCGATCTGCTCGCGTCGACGCAGCTCGATCTGCGTCTCGAACTGGTCGATCTGTTCGGCGAGGTCGTGCGGGATGCGCAAGACCTGTTTCCACGTGGCCGTCATGCCGCCACCTCCTCTCGTGCCTGTGCGGCGACGCGCTTCGCGACGCGCCCCACGACCAACGTCGCTGGACCTTCGATCGCCGCGCTGCGGATCTGCGCCGCGAGATCCGCGACGGTCCCGGTAACGACACGTTGGTCGGGGCGGAACGCCCGACTCACCATCACGGCGGGGGTGTCCGTGGGGATGCCGTCCCTCGCGAGCTGCGCGAGCACGTCGTCGACGTTGCGCAGGCCCATGAGCACCACCTGCGTCTCCTCCGATCGGTCGAGCTGGGCCGACGGGCCGCTGGTCACGTGCCCCGTCCGCACGGTGAACCCACGCGCGAGCTCACGATGTGTGAGCGGTACCCCCGCCGCGACCGGCGCCGCGATCGCCGAGCTCACGCCCGGGACGGCCTCGTACGGAACCCCCGCCGCGTCGAGCGCGTCGAGCTCCTCGCCGCCGCGACCGAAGACAAACGCGTCCCCCGCGTGAAGACGCACTACACGGCGTCCCGCGCGCGCCTCCGTGATCATCATTCGCTCCGTCAACGCGTGCGGGAATGGCTCGCGGGCGCCCGCACGACGCCCGACGTTCACGCGACGAACGTTCGGCGGGATCTCGTCGAGCACCTCCTGTGTCACGAGCGCGTCGTGCAGGACGACGTCGGCGCGTTGGAGCCGGTCGAGCGCGCGCAACGTCAGAAGCGCACGGCCCGCCGGTCCGGCGCCGACGATCGCGACGGTGCCCGGGTCGAAGCGCTCCTCCTCACGCGAGACGACTTCCTCGAGCCGGTCGAGCGCGGCCTCCTGCTCGGAGCGGTCGACAAGCCGCGCGACGTGCGGATCCGCGAGCGCCTTCAACAGCGTGCCCCTCCGTGCGAGGCCCCTCAGACCGCGCCGACGCGCGGCTTTGAGGAAGTGGCCGAGCTCCCCGACCGAGGTCGGGAGCGCCGCCTCGAGCACGCGCCTCAGCCGCGCAGCGAACAGGGGCGAGCCCCCGTTGGTGCCCACCGTGATCGTCACGGGACCGCGGCGGACGATCGCCGGGAGGTAGAAGTCGCAGCCCGGTGGATCGTCGACCGCGTTGACGAGCACTCCGCGCGCGCGTGCGGCGGCGGCGAGCCGTCGGTTCACGTCGACGTCGTTGGTCGCAGCGATCACGAGCGCAGCGCCGTCGACGTCTTCGTCACGGACCGGGCGACGTGACACCCGATGGATTCGCGGGAGGAAGGCCTCCACGCCCGACACATCGGGCGCGACGACGTGGACACGCGCCCCCGCGTCGAGCAACGCGACGACCTTCTGCGCAGCGACACCGCCTCCGCCGGCGATCAGGACGCGGCGGCCGGCGAGGTGGACCAGCTGAACGGGATAGCTGTTCATGGCCGGGCCTCGCTCTGTTGTTTCGGCTTCTCGATCAGCCCGAGCGACTCGAGGCCGGCGAGGATCTTCCGCGTGCTCTCCTCGACGGTCTCCGTCCCCGTGTCGACGACGATGTCCGCGCGCGAGGGGGCCTCGTACGGATCGCTGACGCCGGTGAAGTTTTGGATCTCGCCGGCGAAGGCCTTCTTGTACAGGCCCTTGACGTCGCGCGCGGCGACGGCCTCGAGCGAGGCGGCCGCGTAGACTTCCACGAAGGGTGCGCTCGACGCCGCGCGGACCTCCTCCCGGTCTGCGGTGTACGGAGAGATCGCGGCCGTGATCGCGACGGTTCCGTTCCGCGACAGCAGCCGCGCGACGTACCCGATTCGGAGGATGTTCGTGCGGCGATCCTCACGCGAGAAGCCGAGCCCCGCGCTGATGTGCGTGCGGACCTCGTCTCCGTCGAGCACTTCGAGGCGCCCGACGCCCCGTTGGCGCAACGCCTTGGAGACCGACTGGGCGAGCGTGCTCTTGCCCGCACCGGAGAGACCCGTGAACCAGAGAATGAACGACATGACTTGGATTCCTTTCAGAAGATGAGTCGCAGCCCGGCGACACCGACGAAGCTCGCGGCGAGCCCCGCGAGTTTCTCCGCAGCGACGACGCGGTGAAGGCGCGCCCCGAGCCAAACACCCGGGAGCCCGCCGAGGAGGAGCGCGACGACCAGCGTGAGGTCGACGCGTCCGACGGTGAGGTGAAGTGCTCCGGCCACCGTCGCGAGGACGAGGCCCTGCGCGAGATCCGCCGCGACGACGCCCGCGAACGGGCGCCCACGCGCGACGGCGAGCAGGAGCGGCAGGAACAGTGAACCGGCCCCGATGCCGGTGAGCCCGACGGCGAAGCCGAGCGGCACCGCGGCGAACGGCAGGGCCGAAGGCGGGACGAAGAACAGCGGGCTCGCGGGAGGCCGAAACGTGGAGGCGAGCGTCGCGGCGGCCGCGACGACGAGCAGAACACCCAGGATCGGCTCGAGCCCGACGTCGCCACGGTCGCCGAGGAAACGCAGCGCGAAGACGCCGAGTGCGACGCCCGGGAGGCTCCCCGTGAGCGACCCGAGCAGCAAGCGTCGTTCCTCGACGAGCGCGGTGCGGTGCGCGCCGACGCCCCCGAGCTTCACGACGGCGCCGAACAGCGCGGTCGATCCGACGGCGACGGGCACCGGCACGCCGAGACCCAGGACGAGGGCGGGCGTGACGAGCGCAGCACCACCGACGCCGGTCGCGCCGACGAGCAGGCCGGTCACGAGACCGATCAGGGGGACGAGGAGCCCGAGGGCTCCGGAGATTTCCATACGAACGCCTCCGTGCTCGCCGCGCGATCAGACGCGCGACGAAGCGAACCGAGATGACACCGACGCGTGGCGATCGGCCCTAACGGTCTGAGGAGGAGGGTTCGTGGGAGCGCGTTCGCGCGAGAAAAGTCGAAGTCCCCTCTTCAGCCGCAGGGCCAAAGACAGGTACAACAACAGGCGCAGACACACGTAGCCGTCGAATGGGTAGATGCAGAACTGGCGGGCATCGACACCATGACTCGAACGAACCGAGGAGGAGGCTACTGCTGTGTCTGCAACGCCGTCAATCCCGGTCGGGGATCCGACCTCGCTTTTCCTGAGCGGTGTGTCCGTCGAGGCACGCTCGGCCGAGCTCGAACGCGCCGGTTGGCAAGCTAGCTTGCAAGCCGCGTTGGAGCTGTTCGGCGCACGCGCGGTTGTGTCGACGGCTTTCGGTGCGACGGGGCTCTGTTTGATCCACGCGGCGCAGCAGATCGATCCGCGCGTTCAGGTCTACACGATCGACACCGGCTTCCTCTTCGAGGAGACGAAGGCCCTCGCCGAGACGTGGCGCGTGGAACGCGCCCTTCGTTTGCGAACCGTGCTCCCGGTGCTCTCGACCGACGCCCAAGCGACGGAGCACGGCGACCGTCTGTGGGAGCGCGACCCGGATCGCTGCTGTGCGATCCGCAAGAAGGAGCCGAACGCGCGCGCGCTCGCGGACGCGGACCTGTGGATCACGGCGCTTCGGCGGGACGGCTCCGCGGCGCGCAGCGCGACGCCGATGCTCCAGTGGGCGACGCTCCCGAGCGGACGACGCCTCCTCAAGCTCGCGCCGCTGGTGACGTGGACGTCGAAGGACGTGTGGCGCTACATCCACGCGAACGCGCTCCCGTACAACCCGCTCCACGATCGCGGCTACCCGAGCGTCGGCTGCACGCACTGCACGTCCGCCGTCGGGGCGGGCGAGGACGAACGTGCGGGGCGATGGAGAGGCCGGACGAAGACGGAGTGTGGACTGCACGGCTGAGGACGGTCAGCCCAGGAACTCGAGCAGCGCCTTCGTCACGCCTTCGCGCTCCTCATGGTTGACCCAGTGCGTGGCGTCGTCGAACCACACCACGCGGCCGTCGTCGCAGTGGTCGAGGCTCGGCTGCACCATGCGGTCGGTGAGGACCTCGTCCTTCCTGCCCCAGATCACCAACGTCGGGACCTTCACGCGCGGGTCGACGTCGGGGGGGCGCAGCGCGAGGCGGATCGCGGCGCGGTACCAGTTCATCATCGCGCGGAGCGCGCCGGGTTTGGACCAGGCTTCCAGGTAGGGCGCCTCGTCGCCGGGGGCGAAGGCGTCGGGGCGACCCATCGCGGCGATCTCGTCGAACATCTTCTTGCCGCGCGCGCGCCACGCGAGCTCCGGGAGGAACGGCACCTGGAAGAACACCACGTACCAGCTCTTCTTCAGCTGCTCGCGGTCCGCGACCAGGAAGTCGCGCATCACCATCGGGTGCGACATGTTGATCGGGCAGACCTTCTCGACGCGGTCAGGGTGGCGAATCGCCGTCCACCACGCGACGACGGCGCCCCAGTCGTGCCCGACGACGGTGGCCTTCTTGCGGCCCGCGCCGTCGATCAGGCCCACGACGTCCGCCACCAGCGCGTCCATCTCGTAGTCCGCCACCGTCGGTGGCCGGTCGCTGTCGCCGTAGCCGCGCTGGTCGGGCGCGAGCACCCGAAACCCCGCCGCCGCGAACGACTCCATGTACGGGGCCCACGTGAACCACCCCTCCGGGAAGCCGTGGAGCAGGATCAGCAGCGGGCCGTCCTCCGGGCCCGCGCACGCGACGTGCAGCGTGACGTCGTTCGTTCGAATGTAATGGTGCCCGATCATCGCGAGCCGCTGTCCGGAGGGCTCGCGCGTCGGTCGACGAAGATGCTGTTCCCCGGTGTCGCCTTCGCGGCCTTCTTCACCTCGGCGGAGACGTTCGTGATCTTGCGGTAGTCGTCGAGCCCCGGCCGCGACGTGCTGCACACCCCGATCGACAGCGACAGCAGCGGGACCACCTCGGTCGCGCCGCTGCGGGTCACGATCTCGACGGTGCCCTTTTCGAGCTCTTCGTCGGAGTAGAAGCAGCGCGTGTCCGTGGCGAAGCGGTCGAGCACCCACCGCGAGAACGTGTCGACGAACTGCGGATCCATCAGCCCCACGAAGTCGTCGCCGCCGATGTGGCCGACCCAGACGTCGTGGCCGCTGTGCTCCAGCGTGTAGTCCTCGAGGATCCGCGCGAGCAGGCGGATCACCTCGTCGCCCTCGTCGAAGCCGCGGGTGTCGTTGAAGGCTTTGAAGTGGTCGATGTCGAGCGACGCGACGGCGAAGCCCTGCCCCTCCAGGAGCCGCTGGTTCACCTGCTGCTTGATCACCATGTTGCCGGGGAGGCGCGTCAGGGGGTTCACGTCGCGCGCGACCATGGTGCGCAGGTAGATCGACGCGACGCGCACCCGCAGCTCCGACAGCGAGAACGGTTTCACCATGAAGTCGTCCGCGCCCTGGCGGAAGCAGTCCAGGAGCACCTGCTCGTCGGTGTTGGCGGTCAACACCAGGATCGGCACACACGCCCCGTAGTAGGTGCGGCGCGTCCGTTTGATCAGCGCGAGCCCGTCGACCTCCGGGAGCATCAGGTCGGTGATGACGAACTCGGGCCGCCACTGCGCCAGGATCTCCAGCCCGCGCAGACCATCCCCCGCCACCTGCACTTCCGCGCTGGCTTCGAAGGTGCGGCGAAGCATGTGCTGAATCGTGGGGTCGTCTTCGACGACCAGAATGCGCTTCGGCTGTTCGAGGTCGCCCGAGACCATCGTGATTGGGAGGAAGCATACCCCCGATAACTCCCGATGGGGTAGGATGCGTCCGCCGTCCATGACGAGAGCGCTGGTCGTACACGGGCATTTCTATCAACCGCCGCGCGAGAACCCGTGGACGCAGCAGGTGGAGCGCGAGGCGGGCGCCGAGCCCTTCCACGACTGGAACGAGCGCGTGTTCGCGGAGTGTTACCGCCCGAACGCGTACGCGCGGGTGTTCGACGACGCCGGTCGCGTGGACCGCATCGTCAACAACTACCGGCACATCAGCTTCAACTTCGGGCCGACCCTCCTGCAGTGGCTCGAACGCGAGCACACGATCACGTACGGGCGGATCATCTCTGCGGACCGGGACAGCGCCCGCGCGCGTGGGGGGCACGGCAACGCGATCGCGCAGGCTTACAACCACCTGATCCTCCCGCTCGCCAACGCGCACGACCGGCGCACGCAGGTGCTGTGGGGCATCGCGGACTTCTCGCGACACTTCTCGCGCAAACCCGAAGGCATGTGGCTGCCGGAGACCGCGGCGAGCCACGAGGTCCTCGACACGCTGATCGACGCGGGCGTGAAGTTCACGATCCTCTCGCCCTACCAGGCGGGGCGCGTGCGTTCGCTGGAAGGCGGGGAGTGGATGGACGTCACCGGCGGTCGCGTCGATCCCACGCAGCCGTACCGGTACTTCGCGCGCGACGGTTCGCGCCGCTCGATCGACATCTTCTTCTACGACGGCCCGCGGTCCCGTTCGATCGCGTTCGAAGGGGCGCTCAGCTCGAGCAGCGCGTTCGTCGATCACCTGATCCGCAACACCGACGACCGCACCCAGTGTGTCTCCGTCGCGACCGACGGCGAGAGCTACGGACACCACAGCAAGTTCGGTGACCGCTGCCTCGCGCACGCGATGGTCCAAGAGGCGCCCAACCGCGAGCTGTGGCTCACGAACTACGGGCAGTACCTCGAACAGAACCCGCCGACGATGGAGGCGGAGATCGACCACGGCCCCGACGGGCTCGGGACTTCGTGGAGCTGCGCGCACGGCGTCGGTCGCTGGTTCCGTGACTGCGGCTGCTCGACGGGGGCCAAGGACGGCTGGAACCAACGCTGGCGCACCCCGCTGCGCGACGCGCTCGACGTCGTCCGCGACCACGGCATCGCGCTGTTCGAAGAGATGGGCGGCACGTACCTGAAGGACCCGTGGGCCGCGCGCGACGACTACGCGACGGCGCTGTTCGATCCCGAGCGTGCGCGTGACGCGTTCTTCGAACGACACGCCAAGAAGACCCTCGACGCCGACGACCGCGTGCGCGTCCTGTCGCTCCTCGAGATGCAGCACCACGCGATGCTCATGTACACGAGCTGCGGCTGGTTCTTCTCGGACGTCTCCGGCATCGAGACGCAGCAGATCCTCAAGTACGCCGCGCGCGCGCTGGAGCTCGCGGAGTCGCTCGGCACGTCGGCGCCCTACGACGGGTTCATGGAGCGCCTCGGCGAAGCCGAGAGCAACCGCCCCGAGATGGGTTCGGGCGCGGACGTGTTCCGGCGCTTCGTCGACACCGCGCGTGTCACGCCGACGCGCGTCGCGGCGCACCTCGCGATGACCGGCCTCGTGGACGAGTCGGCGAAGACCGGGGAGATCGCGGGTTACGACTTCGTCCGCACCAACTTCAAGACGCGCCAGCACGGGCGCATCAAGATGTGCACCGGGCGCGTGCGGATGGAGCACACGATGACCGAGGCGAAGGACGTCCGCACCGTCGCGGGTGTGCACCTCGGCGGCGTCGATTTCTACTGCGCGGTGAACGACCACCTCGACGACGCCACCCTCGGCTCCGCGTCGGAGAAGCTGTGGAACGCGTTCACGACGTCGTCGGTCCCGAAGCTGCTGAAGATCGCGTCGGAGGAGTTCGGCGGCGAGGACTACGGCCTCGAGCACATGCTCCCGGGCGGCGCCGAGCACATCTCCGAGCTCGTCCTCGGCTCGCTGCTGCACCGCTTCAGCGAGCAGTACGCGCAGCTGTACGAGGACAACCGCCGCACGCTCGACATGCTCGGCGCGGTGGGCTTCGAGCTGCCGAAGGAGCTGTCGGTCGCGGCCGAGTTCACGTTGGGCCGAACGTTCGAGGCGGAGATCCGCGCCCAGAACGAGAGCCAGGACATCCGCGCCTACAAGCGTGCGATCGACCTCGCGGAGATGATCGCCGAGAGCGGATACCGCGTGGATCGCAGCACCTCCAGCAAGCTGTTCACCCAGATGATCACGCACGGCCTCTACATCGCGCTGGCGCGCTCGGCGACGGAGAACTGGGAGGCGGTCGAGGAGCTGATGGAGCTGGCGGAGCGCCTGGGCCTCACACCCGACCTCGAGAACGCCCAAGAGGCGATGTACGAAGCCGTGACCTCCCGCGGGGAGGTCGCCGGTCCGGAGGTCGAACGGGTGCTCCTGCGCCTCGGCCTGTCGCCCCACGTGATCGGACGCGGGAGTTGAGCTAGATATCGGCGCGTGCCACGCCACACCCTCCCCCACCAACTCGAAGACTGGGCGAACCAGAAGGGCGCGGCGAACGCGCTGTTCGCGCAAGAGCCGTCCGGCTACCGACCGATCACCTGGGCCGACTACTGGCGACTCGCGCGCGAGTTCGCGAAGGCGATCATCAAGAATGGACACCAGGTCGGCGACGCCGTCGCGATCATGGGGAACAACCGCTACGAGTGGGTGATCGCGGAGCTCGGGACGATGACGGCCGGCGGCATCCCGGCGCCGATCTATCCGACGAGCACGCCGGATCAGATCAAACACATCCTCGCGAACTCCGGCGCGCGGTTCGTCGTCGCCGAGCTCGACGAACACATCGAACGCATCCTCCCCCACGCAAACGGCGGCCCGGTCGAGCACGTCATTCGCATGACGAAGGGCGACACGAGCGGTCCGGTCGTGCACTTCGACGACTTCGTCGCGTCCGGCCGCGACGGCGACGACGCAGCGCTCGACGCGCGCCTCGCCGGCATCGGTCCGCAGGACACCGGGCTGTTCATCTACACGTCGGGCACGACCGGCGTGTCGAAGGGCGCGGAGCTGACGCACGAGGGCCTCGTCGCGATGGGGCAGATGCTCGAGGACGCGCTCCCGGATATCACCGCGTTCGACATCAAGACCGTGAGTTACCTGCCGCTCTCGCACATCGCCGAGCAGATCTTCACGAACTTCGTCCACCTCCTGCGCGGCGGCGAAGTGTACTTCTGCGATGACCTCAAGAAGGTGAAGGACGCGCTCGCGGTCGTGCGGCCGACGATCTTCGTCGGCGTGCCGCGGGTGTGGGAGAAGTTCGAAGCGGCGCTGCGCGCGCGGTTCGCGGAGGCGACCGGCGTGAAGGCGAAGCTCGCGGGCTGGGCGTTGAAGACGGAGCTGGAGTCGTTCCAGCGCACGATCGAGACGGGCAACGAGGTGTCGTCGTTCTCCCGGAACATGGCCAACAAACTCGTCATCTCGAAGGTGAAGGCGGCGCTCGGTCTGGACCGCCTGCGGATCGCGGCGTCGGGCGCGGCGCCGATCTCACGCGGGACGTTGGACTTCTTCGCGTCGATCGGGATCCCGATCCACGAGGGCTACGGGATGACGGAGACGACGGGCCTGCTCACCGCCGCGCCGTTCGGGCGGCCGCGCTTCGGTTCCGTCGGCAAGGTGCTCCCGGGCATCGACCTGAAGATCGCGGACGACGGCGAGATCATCGCGCGCGGAAAGAACATGACGAAGGGCTACTTCAAGATGCCGGAGAAGACGGCCGAGCTCCTCGACGAGGACGGGTGGCTGCACACCGGCGACCTCGGCCGGCTCGACGAGGACGGCTTCGTCCACATCACCGGCCGCAAGAAGGACCTGATCATCACCGCGGGCGGGAAGAACGTCGCGCCGTCCGAGATGGAGCAGCACCTGTCGCAGATCCCGGGCGTCGGTCAGGCGGTCGTGGTCGGGGACCGAAAGCCGTACCTCGTCGCGTTGCTCGCGCTCGACCCGGAGGCGCTCGCGCCGCTGTGCGAAGCCGCGGGGGTCGCGGTCACGGACATCGCGACGCTCGCCAAGGACGACAAGGTCCGCGCGTTCATCGAGAAGCAGATCGAGTCGGTGTGCAACGCGAAGGTCGCGCGGTACCAGACCATCAAGAAGTTCGAGGTCCTCCCCCAGCCGTTCTCGGTCGAGACGGGGGAAATGACCCCCTCGCTCAAGGTGAAGCGGAACGTGGTGAACGCCCGCTACGAGGGCGTGGTCGAGCAGCTTTACGCGAGCTGACCCTCGACTTTCCCGGGTCCGCGTGCGCTAGATGGGCCGCTGATGGGTTGGATCGTCGCCGCTTTCACCGGCCTCGTCGCCGGTATGGTGCACGTGCTCTCGGGGCCCGATCACCTCGTCGCGGTCCTCCCGTTCGCGGTGGATCGCCCCGCGCGGGCGCTGCGCGTCGGGCTGTTCTGGGGCCTCGGCCATGGCCTCGGTGTCCTGGTGCTGGGCCTCGTGTTCCTCGCGGCCCAGGCGTACTTCGATCTCGACGCCATCTCCCAGGCCGCCGAAGTCCTCGTCGGGCTGCTGCTGATCGGCGTGGGCCTCTGGGCGCTCCGGCGGAGCCGCAAGCTCGTCCTGCACACCCACGCGCACGACCACGACGGCGACGGCCACGCGCACCCGCACGTGCACCTCGACGACCCGACGGTCGACGACGCGACGCACCCGAGCCAGGGGCGCCACGCGAAACACAGCCACTCGACGCTCGGCTTCGGCTTCATCCACGGCGTCGCCGGCATGGGGCACCTCGTGGGCGCGGGCCCGCTCGTCGCGCTCAGCGGCGCCGCCGCCGGGGCGTACCTCGTCGCCTACCTCGCGGGTGGCGTCGTCGCGATGACCGCCTTCGCCGCCCTCGCCGGTCAGATGATCCGCCGGCCCCGCTGGGTCCCGCGCGGCCTCGCCACCGCCGGGGTGTTGTCGATGGGCGTCGGTGCGTTCTGGGTCGCGAGCTTCGCGCTCGCCTGAGCCGAATCACTCGCGGACGATCGCCACATCCCCGTCGTAGCGACGCTCGCAGGTCTCACCGTCCATCGTCCCCGACCAGCTCGCCTCGTCCGCGACGATCGCCTCGATCGTGATCTCGGCGCGGCACCCGATCGCGGAGTAGAGCCTCAGCTGCACGCGACGAGTGTTCGCGACGACGACGTCGACGTCGCCCTCGCCGTTATTGGTGTCGAAGCGCCAGACGCCGCTGCCTCGCTCACGCGAGGGCGCGAGCTCGAGCGTGAACGTGGAGTCCTCGACCCCGTTCGTGCGGAGCACCCCGTGCCACACGCCGGAGGGATCGTAGGGCGCCGCGCCGGATCCGCCGCAGGCCGTGAGGAGCAAGAGCAGCAACGCGGCGCGTCTCAAGGCGCGGCCTCCGTCAGGTAGAACGGCAGCGGCGAGAGCTGAAAGCCGACGTCGCCGATCACCACGCCGTCCTGCGTCGCGGGGATCTCGACGCGGCGCTCCCGCGGGAACGCGCGCATCCCGAGGCGGCGCAGCTGATCCTCTTCGAGCCGCACGCGGTAGCGCCCCGGCGGGACGCCGAAGAGGTAGATCGCGCCGTCGTCGTAGGTCCAACCGCTGCGGACCACGTTGCCGTCCGGGTCGAGGAGCTTCATGCGAATCCGGCCGACGCCACGCTCCGTCCCGTCCGCGCGCCGCATGAACACGCGCCCCTCGATCTCCCCGGTCGCGACGAGCGGGATCTCGACCACGTGTTTACGGTGCGCGCGCGCGACGAAGGCCTGTTCGGGGACGAGCGGGACGACGTTCGGTGCGGCGATACCGGGATCGCGCGCGTCGATCGCGTAGGTGCGCCCGCGGATCAGCGACGGGACGAAGACCTTGCCGTCGTCGTCGGCGCGGTACCGCCGTCCGCCGATCGTCACGACCCGCCCGGCTGCGTCGGACGGCGCGCCGACGAACCGCAGCTCGGCGCGCCCGCGCTCGGCCTGCGGACGCCACGACGCGACCACGCCGTCGTCCTCGAACGTGAGGCTCCCCGCCGCGCGCAGGTGCACCGTCGGATCTCCACCGCTGCGCGCGTAGCTGCGAGCCTCCGTGAGCGCGGCGTCCCAGGAGAAACCGAACGTCACGTTCGCCTCGTGCGCGCGCTCGCCCGGCCCGACCTCCAGCATCGCGTACGACAGACGCAACCGCAGCGGCCACGCGCCGTACAGCGATCGGGTGTACGCCACCCGGACCTCGTCGACGTGGTGGTCCAACAGATCCCACGCCGCGCCCATCGACGCCGCGCCGCCGACGAAGGGCACCGGCGCCACGTAGCGCGCACGCACCGCGGTGCGATCGGTGAGGCCGCCCAACAGATCCCCGCGCCAGTCGTAGTCGAGCATGAGCGTGGAGGTGTCGAAGCGAATCGCCGCCCCCGCCGTCGCCTCCGAGGAGCGGACGCCGGTGGTCAGCGTCGTCTCGCGCGCCGAAGCGCGCAGCGCGACGGGCAGCCCGAACCGCGTGAGTGGATACGACGTCGCCAGGCTCGAACGCCGCCGCAACAGGTTCGGCAGCCGTGCGGCGTCCGCCGCGTACTCGTCGTGCGACGCCGTGAGCAGCCACCCGTCCGCGGTGCGCAGCGCGACGTTCGAGAGGTACCCCGTCCCGGGCGCCGCAGTGAGCTCGACGGTGAGGATGTCGAGCGGCGTGACGATCGCGCGCGCGTAGGCGTAGGTCCGCGGCGCGCCCGCGTCGACGAAGATGTCCGCGCCGCCGCGCAGCGTGAGGCTCGGCAGGAGACCAAACGCCCCCTCCACACCCCCGACGATCCGGTCCGCGACGTTGCGGTCCAGCCCGAAGCCCACGTCGTACTCCGCGCGGCCCTGCGCGAGCGCCGCCGCCGGGACGCGGAGCAACGCCTCCTCCGAGACGAGCGCGCCGTAGCGATCGATGTACTCGACGCGCAGGAGGTTCGAGCCGTAGTTCGTCGGGAGCTGAACCCGGCGGCGACCGAGGCCGTCGGTCTCACCCGCGTCGACGAGCCGACCGTCGCTCCACACGCGAACGAACGTGTTGGGGGGCGCGGTGACGATCCGCCCGAGCTCGTCGAACCCGAGCCCTCGCTCGCGCGGGCGGTTCGTGATGCGCGCGCCGAGCATCGGACGCGACCAGGGCCCCGGGCCGCCGATGGTGCCGAAGTCGATCCGCTGCAGCGCCGGCTGGTCGATGTTGAACGACCACACCGCGCGGCTCCGCGCCGGGTTCCAGGGCTGCGCGAAGGTCCCGTACGGCGCGAGCGAGAGCGCACCGCCGAGCAGCTCGCCGCCGTAGAACAGACGGAACTGCGCGTCGGCGTAGCGGTCCGGCGTGAGCACGTTTGCGCTCCACAGCTCCCAGTCGAGGACGTGGCCGCCGAGCATCGCGCGCGGGACACGGTCGAGGTGCAGCGAGGTCGACGTGTCCTCCGTCGCGCGCGCGCTCGCGAGGAGACGTCGTGACACCGCGGGCACGTCGGCGCCGGGCGCGAACGACACGCGGAGGCGTCGCGGGTCGTAGCGGTGGTCGAGCGCGAAGGCCTCGGTCCACACCGCGGGGGCGAGGAACAACATCCCGTCGGCGGAGGCGACGTCGGCGGAGGTGAGCGGGATCGTCCGGTCGTGCAGCTCGATCGCCGCGGCGGAGATCGAAAACGGGCGTTCGCGCCCCGCCCAGTGCCCGACGACCGCGTCACCGTCCGAGTGGTGCTCGATACCGAGGATCGAGAGCAGGTGCCGCACCGGAACGCCCGGCCGACCGTCGAGCTGCGGGACCTCCAGCACTTCGCGATGCAGACGTTCGACCACGAGCTCCACGAGCATCGGCTCGGGCTCGGGGACCGCCGCGACCGCGAACAGGAGGAGCGACAGCACGGCTCACTCCAGGAGCGCGTCGACCGTCAACGTGATCGATCCGCTGTAGGCCCCCTCGGCGGCGTTCGCCGGGACCACGACCTGGTACCCGAGCCAGATGTCGAGCGCGCCGCCGTGGGTTCCCGAGCTGACGATCGCGCCATCCGAGAACGACGTCGCGGGCGGCGACACCGTGCCGTAGAGGCCCGACGTGAACGTGAGGGTGAGGGTGTCGGGGAGCGACGCGTGTTGCAGGTCCGACGTGGTGACGGTGAGCTGCCAGTTCAAACCGCTGGGGCCGGACGCGGCGAACTGCGCGGAGCTGACCGAGCCGCTGTCGTCGGCGGGCACGACGACGGTCTCGCCCTGGAACAACATCCCGAGGTCGAGGGGTCCGTTGGTCGCGGCGACGTCGAGGCCCGGTTGCACCTCGGCGGCCATGGTCGCGTCGGCGTCGTCGTTGTGCGGGACGCAGACGACGATGAGTCTCTCGTAGTCGAGCTCGATCGTGACCGGCGATGCGGCGTAGGACGCGACGGTCTGTGAAGCGCCGGCCGTGGTCGATGCACCGAGCGTCACGATCGCCGGGAACGCGGCGTAGGCCCACGTCGTCCCGACGGTGGGATCGAACGTGGCGTTGTTCCCGCTGTTCGCCTCCTCCTCGATGCGCGCGGAGGCGGCGCCGTAGGTCAGCGGCAACGTCGCCGCGCCGCCGTCGTCGAGCTGAGACGGTAGCGCGCTGAACGTGATCGTCGCCGGGCCGCTGTCACAGCGAACGCCGTCGAGCGTGAGCCGGTACCTCGCCGCGGTGCTGTCGGTGGGGAGCACCGTTCGCGTGGTGCCGGTGGGTACGATCGTGAGGTCGAGGTTCTGCTCGACGGTCACCGCGCCGTACGCGGTCGTCGGAAACACAAACGCGACTAACGCGAGGCGAGCGCAGCGGACCATCTCGTGACCCCGCCCGGGAGGAGATCGTCGTTGGTGATCGCAGGGTGCCGTCGCTCCGTCGACAGCTCGAGGCGCGCACCCCTGCCGGGCAGGCTCTCCAGCGGAATCTCCACGCGACGCCAACCCGACTCGAACACGGCGAGGTTCTTGTCGCGGAGGCCGACGAGCTCACCGTCCGCGCGCTTCACCCGTGCGTGCACGGTTCCGAGGAACGCGCCGCTCCCCTCCAGACCCACGAAGTAACGCGCGACGAGGAAGTCACGACCGTGCCGCTTCTCGACCTCCCATGACACGTCCTGGATGTGCGCCGTCGCGGCGGCGCGACCGTGGCGGACGAAGACCGGGATGCGCTGCTCCGTCGTCACGCCGACCTGGAGACGCACGCGGTCCGAAGGCTCGACGCTCGGCGGCATCACCGGCACCGCGCGGATCGACGCGCGCGCCCAGTACTCCCCCTGCGGGAGGTCACTCGGCGTTCGCGCGAGGATGCGCACCACGCGCTCCTCACCGGGCGCGAGGCGCGCGCGGCGGGGATAGACGCGGAGGAACGGCGCCGCTGAGCGATGATCGTCCGTAGGCTGCGCGGGGTAGTGCGCCTGGACGTTGCCGTCCGCGTCGGCGACTTCGAAGCCGAAGCGGACGTCGACCTGGACCTCGACCATCGCCTCCGCGCCGTTGCGCAGCAGGAGCGCGCCGGAGCGATCCTTGGCGTCGATGATCAGGACCTGCGGGGCGATGTCGAGCGCCCACGCGTTGGTGCTGACGAGGGTGACGGCAGCGACGAACCAGAGCTTCATCATCAGGTCCCCAGGAGCGCGTCGGCGGTGAGCTGAACCGCGGCGGCGTTCGAGTACGCGCCGGCCGTCGCGTTGGCCGGCACCGAGAACGAGAAGCCGACCCACGCCGTGCCGTCACCGCCGTGGTTGCCCGCGGTGACGGTGAGGGGGGAGTCGCCGGTCTGCGTGCACGGGGACTGACTGCCCTGCGTCGTGTTGAAACAGATGTCGTTCGCGGCGGGGTTGGTGATCGTGATGACTTCGGCGCCGGGGCCGGTGAGGTCGGCGTAGACCACGGTGAGTCGCCACGACAGCGCGCTCGCGCCAGTGATGTCGAAGCGCGCGGCGGTCGAGAACGGACTGGACGAACCGTCGGCGGCGACGTCGTCAGCGGAGCTCTGGAACAGCTGGCCGAGGTCGATCGGCGAGTTCATCTCGGTCACCGACATCGCGGCGACGACGGTCGCGTCCACCTGCACGGAGGCGCTGTCGGTGTCCTGCGCGGACGCGACGAGGGGCGCGAGTAGGGACCCGACGAGGAGAGAGAGGCCGAACCAGATTCGCATGTATCCAGCATTCGGCGGCGGAGTACGCCGTTCGATACCGAGACGCCGGGAGTGTTTCGAGCTGGATCAGCGGCGGTTGCGGCGCTTCTTCGACGGGGGAGGCGGGATCAGCCCCTTCAACGCGGTGCGCGGGCCGTAGCAGAGGAGGACGTCGCCCGCGAGCATCTGGGTGGAGCCGTGGGGGCTGGGGATGGTGGAGTCCGCGCCGCGTCGGATGCTGAGGACGCGGACCTGCTGCTCCTCGAGGCCCGACTGCTCCAGGCATCGGCCGTCGAACGTGCCCTTCTCCTGGACCGGGACCTCGGCGACGCCGAACCCTTCGTCGAGCTTCAACCTGAACTTCAGATCGACTTCGGGGAGCAGCACCTTGTCCTCGATGTGCTCGATGATCATGTTCGCGATGTCGAGGCCCGTCGCGCCCTCGATGCCCTCGAGGCCCGGCGACGAGTTGATCTCCATGACCTGAGGCCCGCTCGCCGCCTCGAGCATGTCCACACCCGCGACGTTGAGACCCATGATCTGCGCCGCGCGGATCGCGGTGCGTTCGTACTTGGGCGGAAGCTCGATCCGCGTCGCGGTCCCGCCGCGGTGCACGTTACTCCGGAACTCACCGTCCTTCGCGACCCGGCGCATCGCCGCGACAACGCGATCGCCGACGACGAACGCGCGGACGTCGCGGCCGCGGCTCTCCTTCACGAACTTCTGGAGCAGCACGTTCTGCTTGGCGCTCTGCAGCGTCTCGACGATCGCCTCCGCGACCTTCAGCGAGTCCGCGAGGATCACGCCGACCCCCTGCGTCCCTTCGAGCAGCTTGATGATCACCGGCGCGCCGCCGAGCCGCGCGATGGCTGGGAGGACGTCGACCTTCTCCCGAACGAACGCGGTCGGCGGGATGCCGATCGCGTGGTTGCTCAGCATCTGTAGCGAGCGCAGCTTGTCGCGCGACACGAGGATCGCGTTCGAGCTGTTGAGCGAGAAGACCCCCATCTGCTCGAACTGCCGCACGACGGCGGTCCCGTAGAACGTCACCGACGCGCCGATGCGCGGGATGATGGCGTCGTAGTCCGCGAGCGCCTTGTCCTTGTAGAACAGCTGCGGGCGCTCCTCTTCGACCATCATCGACAGACTCGTCGACGACAGGATCCGGACCTTGTGGCCGCGCGCCTTGCAGGCTTCCTTCAGGCGACGCGAGCTGTAGTTGTCGGGCTCTCTGGAGAGGATCGCGATCTTCAGGGCGCGCATCAGCCCACGCTCCGCCTCGGCGCCTTCTTCTTCTTCTTGGCCACTTTCTTCTTCTTCTTCGCGGGCGCCTTCTTCTTCTTGCCCTTGGGCGGCGTCGACGCGACGTAGCGCCGGCCGGGATCCACGAGGAAGTCGTGGGCGATGGCGCGGCGCCCGAGGAGCATCCGGTAGATCATCCCGCTGCGCGAAGCCAGGCTGACCTCGATCGTCTTCTCGACGCCTCCGAGTTGTAACGTGGTGCTCACGATGTAGCGCTCGTCGGGCACGCCGTTGCTCGAACGCACGTTCGACACCCGGACGATCGGCGCCTCGACACGCACGCGCCGGCCGTTCGCCGCGACCACGACCTCGAACCGCACCCGGTTGCGCGGCAGCCGCTCGATGTTGTCGACGTGAAGCGCCGAAGTTCGCGCGCCGGTGTCCGTCTTCGCGCGCAACCGCGGGATGCCCCACTCCGGAAACGCGACGTACTCCGCGTAGCCGATCGTGACCTTGTCGGCGGTCCTCGTCATTCCTGCTTCCCCTCCGGATCGAAACCGAACCCGGTCTCGAGCGCCGCCTGGAAGGCCTCCATCGTCGGCGGCAGCTGCTCCTTGTCGTCGATGCGGGCGATGTGGAACACGGCGTCTCCCTCGTTGAGCAGCGGGAGGTTCGTTCGACCGATCACCACCCCGCTCACGGGCGCTTCGATCGGAATCTCGAGATCCCCGAACGGGTCACCGATCATCCCGAGCAGATCTCCGCGGTGCACACGCTGTCCGAGCGTAACCCGCGCGCTGAGGATTCCGCTCTCCGTCGCTCGCACCCACGTCGAACGCTCCACCAGCATCGACGGCGCGTGTTTGCGCGGACGCTTCGGCGCCGGGAGCATCCCGATCTCGTGCATGATCGAGACGATGCCACGGAGGCCGGGCCGGATCGCCCACTCGTCGAAGCGCAGCGCCTCCCCCGCTTCGTAGAGGATGACCGGGATGCCTTTGCCGCAGACCGCCTCGCGGAGCGAGCCGTCGCGGAGTGATGCGTCCATCACCACCGGTGCGCCGAACGCACGCGCGAGCTTCAGCGCCTCGCTGTCGTCGAACGACACGCGAATCTGCGGGAGGTTCGTCCGGTGGATCGCGCCGGTGTGCAGATCGATCCCGTGGGTGGACTGCGCGACGATCTCCGACATGAACATGTCCGCGATGCGCGCGGCGAGCGAGCCGCCCTCCGACCCGGGGAAGGATCGATTGAGATCGCGGCGGTCGGGGAGGTATCGCGACAGCTGGATGAAGCCGAAGACGTTCACCATCGGCACGGCGATCAGCGTCCCGCGGATGCGCCTCAAGAGTTGAAGGCGGAGGAGGCGTCGGATGATCTCGACGCCGTTGATCTCGTCGCCGTGAACCGCGGCCGAGACGAAGAGCGTCGGGCCGTCCTTCTTGCCGCGCACCACGCGGACGGGCATCGAGATCTCCGTTTGGGTCTTCAGCCGCGCGACGGGGAGCTGGATGCTGGCGCGCTCCCCGGGGCCGATCGACCGGCCGTCGATCTTGAATTCGTCCACGCTTGTTTGGATGGGCTTTGTCGGGTCCCGAGTAAAGAAGATTCCGTCGGACTCACTGCACCAGGCTGTTGGCGACCTCTTCGCTCATCGTCAGGAAGCCCTCCGCCTCGCAGTCACCCCGCGCCGAAGCCGCCTTCACCGTCACCTCGGCCCGAAGGTCGATCATCTCCGCGTTGAGCACACACCGCGAACCGAACCGGGTGATCCGCGACCTCAGGATGTGCGTCGCCGCGAGCGCCTTACCGAGCTCGATCTGACAGGAATCGTCATAGCAGGCCTTGTACGAGTCACTCTTGGCCTCCGAGATGACGTCATTCAACGCGCGCTCCTGAGCGCTCCGGTCGATCGTCCGCACGCCCGTCTGTGCGATGAAGATGCGGAGCTGGTCGCCGAGGTTGCGGACGAGGCCGCGCTCGATCCCGTTGTTGGCGCCCGCGTTCACGTCCTCGACGTCCATCACCGCGATCACCCACTTCGACACGTTGGGTTTCGTCCCCGAAGGCGGCGGCGCGGTGGTCGTCGGGGGCGGAGGAGGCGGAGGAGGCGGAGGCGCCTGCTTCGCGACGGGCGCGACCGGGGTGCCGTCGAAGCTGAAGTTGGCGAAGCTCGAGTCGGGCACCTGGATGCGCTTCTCCTGCGGGGGTTTGCCGGCCATGACGGAGGCGTAGGTATAGGTCGGCGGATTCACCGCGCGGTTCTGTTTCACCTGATCGCCCGAGAGCCCGTACACGAGGCCGATCACCATGTCCTGCAGGCCGAAGTACATCAGCGCGCCGCCGAGCAACGCGAGCGGGATGTTCGTCTCGCACCCATCGATGAAGACGTCCTCGCAGTCCCCGGGCGCGCTCGCGAAGAACGCAGTGAAGGCCGCGACGATCTCCAACACCCCACCGATGTAGAGCCCCGCCGTGGACGGCGACTCGATCACCATCTCCTGCTCGTAGAGGATCTGATCCGTCACCGGCGACGCGCCGAGCTGCTTCGTCCCGTCTGGGCCCGAGCGGGACACCGGGAGCCCCTCCGGCTGCGTGCGCACGGTGATCGCGTGCGTCTTCTCCGAGACCCGCCGCTCCTCGGTCGACCACCCGAACGCCGACTGCAGCAGGATCCCGCACCCGGTGCTCGACAGCGCGAGCGGGATCAACAGGGCGGCGGTGATCCAACGCGACATGGGGTGCATCAAGCGTTCGATGGGGGAGGCGGTCAAGCCTCACCCGCCCATCGTCTCGCGATACCAGGTCGCCACGTCGCGGTCGCCGAGCTGAGTTTTGTCGCGCTCATCCACGAGACGACCCTCGCGCAAGATTCCGATGCGATCCGCGACGGCGCTCACAGTGTAGACGTCGTGGGTCGACATGAGGATCGCCGCCCCCTCCGCCTTCAGCGCCGCGAGGCGATCGAGCAGCTGGGAAGCCGCCCGCGGATCGAGGCCGCTCGTCGGTTCGTCGAGCAGCAGCGCCCGCGCGCCTTGGATCTGCGCGATCGCGAGCGCGACCTTCTGGCGCATCCCCTTCGAGAACACCCGGAGCCGGCGCGTGTGATCACTCGCGGCCAGGCCGGCGTCGAGGAGCGCCTGCTTCATCGCCTCCGCCCCCACGTCCACCGACGCGACGCTCGCGAACAGCTCGAGTGTCTCGAGCGGCGTGAGGTCGGGGTACAGCTCGACGACCTCCGGGACGAACGCCGCCTTCGGACGGACGCCCGGCTTCACGTCGACGCCGTCGATCCGGATCGTGCCGCTGTCCGGTTCGATGAGGCCGAGCAGCAGGTGGATCGTCGTCGTCTTCCCGGCGCCGTTGCCGCCGAGCAGCGCGTAGACCTCGCCGGCCTGCACGCTCAGGTCGAGCCCGTCCACGGCCCGGTGGTCCTTGAACGTCTTGACGAGGTTCTCGACGACGATCATGCGTCTTCCTTCGTGGGCGCGAAGCCTCCGCGGTCGAGGCGGCGCGTGGCTTGGAACCAAACACCGATTCCTCCCGCGAGGAAGAGGAACACCGCGACGAGCGCAGGCGTGCGCCGCGTGGGCGGCACGCGGGCGAGCCGCGGGAAACGGGTCGGGTCGTCGAGCGTCCTTCGACCGGCGAGGATCTCGGCGCGCACGAACCGCTCGACCTCGCCGCGGTACGCCGCCGCGTCCTTCGCGAACGTGCGTCGCTCCCAGGGCCGCGTGCCGGAGACGTCGGCGAGCACACCCGCGACCAAAGACGTCGGCGACAGCCACGCAGCGAGTTCGATCGCCTCAGCGCGCTGCGCGAGCACACGCTCACCCTCGAAGCGCGCGCCGCGCTTGCGGCGCAAGCGCTCTTGCATGAGCAGGAAGTCGTACCGCAGCTGGCTCATCTCACCGTCTTCGGCGGTCTCGGGGTCGAGCGCGGCGTCCCGCTCGACACCGGCCGCGACGATGCCCTCGGTCGCGCGGGTGAAGACGGCGTCGGCGCCCTTCTCCCCCGCGAGGCGGGCGCGTGGATCCGGCTCCGGGTAGCTCGATCGCACCACCGCGCTCACGGAGAGCGGTACCGCGACGCCGAACGTGAGCCACAGGCCGAGTGAGGTCGCGAGCGCCACCGCGGATCGCTCGGAGCGTGCGCTCACCGCGACGACGACGGCGGCGACGACGAATGCGTACGCAGCGACAACCGCCGGCGCGACGACGTCGACGAACGCCGAAGCCACGATTCCGGGGAGCACGCCCACGAGGAGCACCTCCGTGACGACGGCGGTGCGGGCGAGGAGCAACGGCCCCGACGAGCGCGCCGGTCCGAGCAACATCGCGAGGGTGCCGCGCTCACGGTCGCGGCTGACGGCGTCGTAGGCGAGCGCGATCGCCGCGAGGGGGAGGAGCAATGCGAGGACCCACGCGAAGTCGAGGCGGCCGAGGAGGAGCGCGGACGGCGAGCGCTCGGCGAGCGTGGGGATCATCGCGGGCGGATCGGAGAGGCGGAGGATCGCGGCGTCGGGCAGCGTGGTGAGATCGTTCGCGGTGAGCATCGCGGAAGGGCGGGCGCCGCGGGCGACGATCACGTCTTCGTAGGCGCTCACCGCGAACGCGCTCTTGTCGGCGCCCGCGTCCAGCCGTCGTTCGAAGGAGGCGACGTCGCGGAGTCCGGCACCTCGGTGCGCCGCGCCGAGCCACGCGCCGAGCGCGACCGATGTGGTCGACGCGACGAACAGCGCGGCGGCGACGAGGCGCGCGCGCGAGGAGCGCCACTGCGCGCGCCGCGAGTGTCCGTAGATCGCGCGCATCACGCGCGCCCCCCGGCGGAGGTCAGCGCACGCCGCGCGGTCGGCGCACGCCGCCCGGTCGGCGCACGCAGCGCGGTCGGCGCGGTCGGCGCGGTCGGCGCGGTCATCAGCGCGGTCGGCGCGGTCGGCGCACGCAGCGCGGTCGGCGCGGTCGGCGCACGCCGCCCGGTCGGCCCGGTCGGCCCGGTCGGCCCGGTCGGCCCGGTCGGCCCGGTCGGCCCGGTCGGCCCGGTCGGCCCGGTCGGCCCGGTCGGCGCGGTCGGCGCGGTCGGCGCACGCCGCGCGGTCGGCGCGGTCGGCGCGGTCGGCGCGGTCGGCGCGGTTTGCGCGGTTTGCGCGGTTTGCTCGGTCGGTGCGGCCCGCGCGGTCGGCGCGGCGGCGTCGCCGAGCCTCACGCTCGACCTCCCGAGGTGGCGAGGGCCCGCCGCGCCGAAGCGGCGAAGGCCAGCGCGCCGATCACAAACGCCACCGCGAGCAGCGCCACGGACATCGCGGCGCGCGTCAGCGAGAACGGGAGGTCGACGCGCGGCACCGTCGGCCGGGGCGCGGCTTCGAAGTCGTCGAACTTCTTCTCCTCGCCGTACGCCTCGAACCCGCCGCGGCCCTCCTGCGCCCACCACGCGTTGAACCAACCCATCAGCTCCTGCCGATACGCCTCGTAGTGCAGGAAAGCGAAGCGCATGTGCGCGAGGTCGCTGCCGGCGATCGCGCTGGACGCGAGGCTCGCGAGCCCGCTCGGTGAAACAAACGCGAGCGCGGCGGCCCAGCGCTCCTGGCGATCCTGCTCGGCGTCGAGCGCGGCGAACATCGCGTTCATCTTGGAGGTCGCGTCGCGGTCGGCGAGCGCGAGCATCACGGCGTCCACGACCTCCGGCGGCTCGCCCTTGCCGTCCCACTCCGGGTGCCGGCGACGAATCTCGGCCAGCGCACGATCGCGGAGCGCTTCACTCTGCGCGTGCGCGCTCTCGGCCCACTCGGCCGCCCTCACCATCTGCTCCCCCGGCGGCGCCACCGGCGCGACGAGCTGCGACACCGCACCCGACACCGGCGGCACGAACAGCGCGAGCGTCCCCCACACCGCGAAGCCGCTGACCAACGCCTGGCGCGCCGACGCGCTGAACGCCGAGATCGCGAGGACGATCGCCCCCCACACCGCGAGCGCCACGGCGTGCGCGGCGAACCATGCGAGCAGGCGGGCGAAGTCGATCGTGCCCACCGCGAGCGTGGCGAGCACCGTGGCGACGAGCGCGGGCACGCCGATCGCCAACCCCGATCGCACCGCGGCGCCGAACGCCTTCGACACCACGAACGGCCCGAGGCCCAGACCGGCGGACGACAGCATCGCGAGGGTCCCGTTGTTCCGCTCGCGGGCGACCTGATCGAACACCAGCAGCACGATCACCACCGGCCCGAACACCGCGAGCAGCAACCCGAGATCGAAGCGCCCCGCCCCCGGCCCGCGGGCGATCTCGGTGGTGCGGGTGCCGGAGAGCGGCCGGGTCTGGTGCGCGTCGAGGCGCAGCCACCGGCCGTACGCGGTCTCGATCCCCGCGTCGAGGTGACCGAGCGGCGCGGGCGGGCGCGATACGACGTACCCGTTGTGCGCGATCGTGTGGGGGTGGTCGGCGCGCTGGCCCGCGAACGAGGCCTCCGCGAACTCGACGAGGCGGCGGTGCTCTTCGGCGCGGGCCTGGTGCTCGAGCGTGCCGGACGCGGCCGCGACCCCGCACAAGGCGAACATCACGGCCCCCGCCCAAGCCACCCGTCGCGAACGCAGCGCGAGCCGAAGCTCCTTCGTACACAGCGCGCGCAGCATCGACGACACGTACGATACGACCGCCCCGACGAAAAGGATCGGTCAGAAGTTCGTGCCGACGCGTCGTGCGCGCACGCCCGCCGCACGTGCGCGCGACGCCCCGGAGCGCCCAATCGCGGCGTTCCACCACGCCATCCCGCTGGCACGGTCGGTGCTCAGCGGGCGAACCATGACACGTCACCTTTGCCTCCTCGCCATCGCCGCCACCGCCTGCGGCGCCCCGCTCGACGTCGACACCCATTCGGCCCACGTCGGCGGCTATCGCGATCAAGTGCTCACCCAAGACGACGGCGGCGGCACCGTCGAGGCCTACGACCGCTTCGGAGACACACTCGCCTCGGCGGACTTCGACCTCGACGGGTTCGACGATCTCGTCGTCGCGGCCCCCCAAGAAGACTACGGCGGGACCGACACGGGGCACGTGATGGTCTTCTACGGTGGACCGACGGGGCCCGGATCCGGCGGCGTCCAATGGCTCGACCCCACGCACTTCGGGATGCTTCGGGAGGCGTACGATCGCTTCGGGGCGTCGGCGGTCGTCGGCGAGTTCGGCTGCGACAACTTCCCGGATCTCGCGATCGGCGCGCCCGGCCGCACCGTGGGCGGCCAAGTGGGGGCCGGTCGCGTCTTTGTCTTCCACGGCTCGAGCTCGGGCCTCGAAGGCGCTTCCAGCCACTCCCAGGCTTCGGTCTCGGGGATGAGCCCCGAGACCAACGACGGTTTCGGCCACGCGCTGGCGGCCGGGAACTTCAACGGCGCGGGCTGTGACGACCTCGCCGTGGGCGCACCGAACGAAGGTGTCTCGGGCGTCTTCGGCGCGGGAGCGGTCGCGGTCTTCTACGGCGCATCGGGCGGCCTCTACTCCGCGAGCACCGAGTACTTCACGCAGAGCTCGGTGCCCGGACACACCAACGAATCCGGCGATCACTTCGGCGTCGCGTTGGCGGCGGGCAACATCAACGGGAGCCCCTTCGACGATCTGATCGTCGGGGTCCCCGACCAGAACTTCGGGAGCGCGACGGACGCCGGCATGGTCGTGGCGTTCCACGGTTCGGCGGCGGGCTTGCTTCCGGCGCAGACCGAGGTGTTCACCATGCTGTCCGTCCCGAGCCAAACCCGAGACGCTGACGACCGCTTCGGGAGTGTGCTGGCGATCGGTGACTTCAACGCGAACGGCTTCGACGATCTCGCGATCGGAGTTCCGAGCAAGGACAGCAGCGGACAGTCGAACAGTGGCATGATTGCGATCTTCCGCGGCGCCTCCCAGGGGCTGCTGCCGGCGAACGTCGAATGGCTGACGCAGAACTCCGGTGACGCGAGCAACGAAGCCGGTGACGAGTTCGGCCGCGCGCTCGCCGTGGGCGACTTCGACGACGATGGCTTCGACGATCTCGCCGTCGGTGCGCCGGGCGAGGACATCGAAGGCCGCACGGACAACGGCGCGACGTTTGTGTTCTTCGGGAGCAACGCGAGCCTGAGCCCGCCGCGCGCCTACTACCTCACGCAGCGCGTCTTCGGTGGCGTGGAGGAAGACGGCGACGGCTTCGGCGACGCGTTGGTCGCGGGTGACTTCGACAACGACGGAAAGGACAACCTGGCGATCGGCGCGCCCTCGGAGTCGGTGGACGGCAAGAACGCCGCGGGCGCCGTCTTCGCGGGTGACATCGAACCGGCGTTACCGAGCCTCACCGCCGATGCGGCCATCGTGATGAACCGCGCCACGGGCCGCATCATCGGGGCCAAGAACCCCGACAAACGGGTGCCCATGGCGAGCACGACGAAGATCATGACCGCGCTGCTCGTGTACGAGGCGGTCAACCGCGGTGAGGTCACCCTGTCGTCGACCGCGCGTGTCCGTGCCGCCGAGGTGGACCCCGCGATCGTCGGGACGACGAGCGTAGTCGGGTTCCGATCCGGTGACGTCGTCACGCTCGGCAACCTGCTGATCGGCCTCATGTTGCCGTCGGGGAACGACGCCGCCATCGTGCTCGCGCGCCGGGTCGCCGGGAGCGAGGCTGCGTTCGTCGCCCGCATGAACGCCCGCGCGCGGCAGCTCGGCCTCGACGACACGAGCTTCACATCCCCCCACGGGCGCGATCCGGAGGACTTCATCGCAGGGTGCAACGGGTTCCAACCCGACGTCACCGCGTGCGCGCACTACTCGACGGCGCGCGACATGGCGCGGCTCGCAGACTTCGCGCTGAACGCCGACTGGAGGCTTCGAAACCTCGTCGCGACGCCCGAGGCTCGGATGCGCTGGTCGCGCGGGACGTCGACGACGGTGTTCCGAACCTTCTGCAACTCGAACCGCCACCTTCGCGGGACCGGCCTGCAGACCTGCAACCAGAGCAGCAACTTCATGGCGTCGGCCTACGGAGTGAAGACCGGCACGACGGATCTCGCGGGCGCCTGCCTCGTCGCCGCGGCGAACGACGGGTCGGCGGACGTCATCTCGGTCGTGCTCGGATCGACGAGCGCGCAGCGGTACGCGGACAGCACGACCGTCTTGAACTACGGGCTCGCCAACGCCCCGTGAGGGGCGCGCGGATCAGGACTTCGGCTTGGGCCCGATCATCAGCTCGGGCTTCACGACGCGCTTGAACTCGTCGGCGTCCATGTAGCCGAGCGCGGTGATGGCCTGCACGAGGGTCGTGCCCTCTTTGTAGGCCTTCTTCGCGACCTGCGCGGCCTTGTCGTAGCCGATGTGCGGGTTGAGCGCCGTGACGAGCATCAGCGACTCGTGGAGCAGCGCGTCGATGCGCTCGCGGTTGGGCTCGATGCCCTCGGCGCAGTTGGTGCGGAACGAGCGCGTGCCGTCGCCGAGGATGCGGATCGACTCGAGCACCGAGTGCACCATCATCGGCTTGTAGACGTTCAGCTCGAAGTTGCCCTGCGAGCCGGCGACGCCGATGCCGGCGTCGTTCCCGATGACGCGGCAGCACAGCATCGTCACCGCCTCGCACTGCGTCGGGTTCACCTTGCCGGGCATGATGGAGCTGCCGGGCTCGTTCTCGGGGATGCGCAGCTCGCCGAGGCCGCAGCGCGGGCCGCTCGCGAGCCAGCGGACGTCGTTTGCGATCTTCATCATCGCGCACGCGACCTGCTTGAGCGCGCCGGAGAGGCCGACGATCGCGTCGTGCCCGGCGAGCGCCGCGAACTTGTTCGGCGCGGTGACGAACGGGAGGTTGGTGCGCTTCGCGATCGCCGCGGCGACGCCCTCCGCGTACCCCTCGACCGTGTTGAGGCCAGTGCCCACCGCGGTGCCGCCCATCGCGAGCTCGTAGATCTGCGGGAGCGTCGCTTCGACCGCGGCCATCGCGTGACGGAGCTGCGCGGCCCAGCCGGAGATCTCCTGCCCGAGCGACAGCGGCGTCGCGTCCTGCAGGTGGGTGCGGCCGATCTTGATGATGTCCTTGAATTCGTCGGCCTTCGCCTCGAAGACCTTCGCGAGCGCGTCGAGCTCGGGGAGGAGCTGCTCCTTCACGGCGAGTCCGGCGGCGACGTGCATGGCGGTCGGGAAGCTGTCGTTCGTGGACTGCGCGCGGTTGACGTGGTCGTTCGGGTGCACGCCGTCCTTCGCGCCGAGCGCCATCCCGAGCATCTCGTTGGCGCGGTTCGCGATGACCTCGTTGACGTTCATATTGGTCTGGGTGCCGCTGCCGGTCTGCCAGACAACGAGCGGGAAGTTGTCGTCGAGCTTTCCGTCAATAACCTCCTGGGCGGCGTCGGCGATGACCTTCTGGTACTTCTCGGGGATCTGACCGGCGGCCCCGTTCACATCCGCCGCCGATTGCTTCACGATCCCGTACGCGCGGATGAAGATGCGCGGGAAGTGCTCTTCGCCGATGCGGAAGTTTTCGAGCGAACGTTGCGTCTGCGCGCCCCAATACTTGTCGGCGGGGACCTCGATGGGTCCAAAGCTGTCGGATTCGGTGCGGGTCTCGTTGGCCATGGTCTCTCTTTCGCCGCCGCTGTAGCAGGTTTGGTCGGCGTCGCGCTAGGGCTCTTGGCCGGCTGCGGGGGCGATGTCGAGCTGTTCGTGCCGAGCCCCGCGGCGGATCCGGTCCACCAAACCCGAATCCTCGCTGCGGTGGACGACGGCGGCGTGGAGGCCTTCGCGTTCCAGCTCGACGATCGGGAGATCGTCCAGGCGCAGTTCACCCGAGACCTCGCGGCCGACGACGTGCAGCTGTACGCGCTCGACTACGACCAGTCGCTCGACGACTTCGAGATGGTCGGCGGTCAGCTGTTCGCGGCGGGCCCCGACGAGCGCCCCTGCGCGCTCGGTCGCCCGGCGGTCGTTCGGCGCGCGGACCTGCGCGACCGCGCGGTGTCGGACTGGATCAACATCCCGCCGGCCGACATCCCGGGGACGATCGTCTCGCACCTGATCGTGAGCGACGACTCGTGCGTGGAGATCGATCTGTGTCGCCAGGTCTTCGCCGTGCAGTACCCGATTCAGGATCCGGCGAACATCGAGATCATCCTGGCGATCGACGACGACCAGGCGCTCGTCGGTACACGCAGCCGACGCTTCGTCACGGCGACGCGCGACGGGATCACGGCGCGACCGCAGCTCGACGGTTTCCCGGGCCGCGCGGGGACGATGGATCGCGATGGCAACCTCTGGCTCGGTGGCGGCGGCGGACGCATCCTCTTCGGCCCTCCACTCGTCCCCCAGAACGACCTGTCGATCGCGGACGCCGCCGGCTTCAGCGTCGAGGCGCTGCTCGTCACACGAGAAGCGGTGGTGTTTGCGGTCGCGCTCACGGAGTCGTCGACGGTCACGCGCATCTACCGTCACGACGGCGCTTGGGCCTTGCTCGACGAGGTATCCGTCCCGTCGAACGGGGCGACTTCGTCGAACGCCGCACTCGCCGAGTTGCGTGACGGATCGGTGGTCGCGATCGACGGGAGCGCTACGATCTGGGTGCTCGATCCGGACGGCACGTTCGACCGCGTGACGCCGCCGCTCGACAACCGATGCTCGGCGGTGACCGTCCACCCTCGCCTCGGCCTCGTGATCGGCACCGACCTCGGCTTCATCTACACCACGCTCGATCCTCGATCTCGCGAGTGGCTCCGCCGCGGTCCCCCGATCGCCCGCACCCTGGAGGCTGCGGGGATCTTCGGGGACGCGATCCTCTACGGCGGCGCGAACGGCATCCTCGGCCAGTTCCACGAAGGCAGCGTCGACTGCCCGGTCGACGCGACCGTCGGCGTGGACCTGAACCTGATGGCTTCGTTCGAAGACGGGATCATGATGGGCGGCGGCAACATCGCGACCGGTTCCAATCAGGTGGCTTGGGTGGTCTTGGACTGACCCGGGCGCTATGAATCACCCATGTCCGAAGATCCCAAGCGCTCCGAGGTACACGAGTGGGTGCAGCAGGAGCTCGCCGACAGCTTCGACGAGGAGTTCGAGCTCGAGCTCGCCGACGGGCGGCGCGAGGCGGCCGTCGATGCGGCGCTGAAGTCCGAGCACCACTCGGCGATCGACCGGCGGACGTACTTCCAGGCGTTGTTCACGCTCCAGTCCGAGCTCGTGAAGCTGCACGACTGGGTCGCGAACACCGGCTACAAGCTCGTCATCCTCTTCGAGGGGCGCGACGCGGCCGGCAAGGGCGGCGTCATCAAGCGCATCACGCAGCGCCTCGACCCGCGGGTGTGTCGCACGGTCGCGCTGCCCGCGCCGAGCGAGCGCGAGAAGACGGCGTGGTACTTCCAGCGCTACGTGCCGCACCTCCCCTCGGGCGGTGAGATGGTCCTGTTCGATCGCTCTTGGTACAACCGCGCGGGCGTCGAGCGCGTGATGGGGTTCGCGACGCCCGACGAAGTCGAGACGTTCTTCCGCGACGTGCCGGAGTTCGAGCGCATGCTGGTGCGCTCCGGGATCAAGCTCGTGAAGTACTGGTTCTCGATCAGCGACCAGGAGCAGCAGTACCGCTTCCTGATGCGCATCCACGATCCGATGAAGCAGTGGAAGCTGAGCCCGATGGATCTCGAGTCGCGCATCCGCTGGGAGGACTACACGAAGGCGAAGGAGGAGATGCTCGAGCGGACGAACATCCCGGAGGCGCCGTGGTGGATCGTCGAAGCGAACGACAAGAAGCGCGCGCGCCTCAACTGCATCAGTCACCTCCTCGATCAGGTCCCGTACGACGAGGTCCCGCAGGAGGACGTCATCCTCCCCGAGCGTGAGCACAACCCCAACTACGAGCGCAAGACGCTCCCCGACAACCTCTACGTCCCCGAGAAGTACTGACCCACGTCGCCGTCACGCGCTATCATGGCGCGCGTGGCGACACTCCGAAGCGTGCGGGACGGACGCGAGGCACACGTGACCTCGCGGCTCCGCGTCGGACGTGCTTCGGACGCGGGGCTCACGATCGACACCGCGTGTGTCTCCCTCGAACACGCGCTCGTGCGCTGGGGCGACGGCGCGTGGGAGATCCGCGATCTCGGGAGCCGCAACGGGACCTTCGTCGACGGCAACATGCTCGTCGCCGGGGAGACCGTGACGATCGACGTCGGCTCGCGGCTCGCGTTCGGCGACGTCGACGAAGCGTGGGAGGTCACGGAGGCCGACGCGCCGAGTGTCTTCGCCGAGCGCGCCGACGGCGTGATCGCCGCGGGCCGCGACGGGCTCCTCGTGCTGCCCGACGCCGAGCACCCGGACCTCTCGATCTTCCAGGACAACCAGGGCGACTGGCGCATCGAAGGCGACGACGAAGGCGCGGTCGAGGACGGCGACACCGTCACGGCGGGCGGCCACACGTGGACGGTGCACCTGCCGGAGCTGTTCGAAGGCACGCCGGCGTTCCAGTCGTCGCCGACGATCGATACGATCACGCTGCGCTTCGCGGTGAGCCGCGACGAGGAGCGCGTGCAGATCGACGTCGTCCACCGCGGTCGCCTCACCGCGCTCGAGCCCGCGTGGCACGGGTACGTGCTCCTGACGCTCGCGCGGCTGCGTGAGAAGGAGCAGGACCGCCCCGAAGACGAGCGCGGTTGGGTGAAGCGTGACGCGCTGTCGAAGATGCTGCGCATGGATTCGAACGGCCTGAACGTCGCGATCCACAAGGCGCGTGAGCAGCTGCTGGCGGCGGGGGTGTTGGGCGGCGCGGGGATCGTGCAGGTGCGGCGCGGGGCGCGGCGGTTCGGGATCGATCGCTTCGAGATCTCGCGGATGCCATGACCGAGAAGATCGCGCCGGGCACGCGGATCGACGACCGCTACGTGACGCTGCGCCGCCTCGGATCCGGAGGGTTCGGTGAAGTGTGGCTGGCGACCGACGAGAGCGCGGACGCGCTCGGGCGTCAGGTCGCGCTGAAGGTGTTGCATCCGCGCGTGCTCGAGATCGGCGCGGTCGTCCGCGAGCGGTTCGAGCAGGAGGCGGAGCTGCTCGCGCGACTCGATCACCCGAGCATCGTGCGGCCGCTCGGGTTCTCGATGACCGAGTCGCGCGCGTACCTCGCGATGGATTACGTGGACGGCGTCCCGCTCGCGCGCGTGCTCAAGCAGTGCTCACAGCGCGACGAGCACCTCGACGCCGCCGAGGCGGAGCGTGTCTTCGACGAGCTGTGCTCTGCGGTGCACTACATCCACGAGCAGGGGGTCGTGCACCGCGACCTGAAGCCGAGCAACGTGATGTTCGTGCGGCGCGGCGGACGCGCGTACGTGAAGCTGCTCGACCTCGGCGTGGCGCGGATCCTCACGCCCACCGGGCGCGACGCGACGACGGTCGGGCGTATCGTCGGGTCGCTGCATTACGCGTCGCCGGAGCAAGTGCGCGGTGAGCGCGCGGACACGCGGAGCGACGTCTTCGGGCTCGGCGCAATCCTCTTCGAGCTGATCACGGCGGCGCGAGCGTTCATCGTCGACGCGGACGGGCGCCCGGCGCGCGCCTACAAGCCGCCGCTGCGGTTGGCTTCGAACGCGCTGCCGCGCGTGACGGGGCGGATCCTCGGGGGACCGAGGCCGAAGCCGAGTGACGCACGCGAAGGGTTGCCGCTGCCGCTGGATGACGTGGTGGCGCGGGCGCTCGCGATCGATCCGGCGGAGCGCTACGCGAGCGCCGCCGAGCTGGCGGACGCAGCGCGGCCGCTGCTGCGTGAGCTCGGGGGCGCGCGGGGGACGACGATCTACGCGGTGATCTCGCAGATCGTCGACGTGAGCCCGGATCCAGGCGTGACGGATCCCGATCCCACGCCGCTCCTCGCGAACCTCGACGCGACCGCGACGAACCCCGTCGACACGCCGGACATGCTCGACGCCCAGATGGCGAGCGTCGTGCGCGACGCGCCAGGCCCGGCGGGGCGGTGGATCCTCGCGGCGGGGGCGCTGGCGGTCGCCGCCGGCGTGGGGTTCGCGGTGTGGCCGCGGGGGGGTGCGGAGGAGGCGGCCGCGCCGTCGACGCAGAGCGCAGCCGCGCCAGGGCCTCGCGTCGCGCCACGCGGCCGGGTGGGCGAAGAAGACGCGAACGGCAGCGCGATCGCGAACGACGTCGGCCGCGGCACGGCGAACGAGGCGCGCGCGCTCGACGCCGAACGCCGTGACCAAGACGCGGTGCGAGCGGTGAGCGGCGGGGATGTCGGCGCAGGCAGGAGCGACCGCGAAGCCAACGGCCCGCGCCGGGAGGGCGCGAACGGCGCCCGAGGCGACGGCGATGCGAGCGGCGGTCACGGCGACGGCGATGCGAGCGGCGGTCACGGCGACGGCCGAGCGAACGCCGCCCGAGGCGACGGCGATGCGAGCGGCGGTCACGGCGACGGCGATGCGAGCGGCGGTCACGGCGACGGCCAAGCGAACGCCGCCCGAGGCGACGGCCGAGCGAACGCCGCCCGAGGCGATGGCGATGCGAGCGGCGGTCACGGCGACGGCGATGCGAGCGGCGGTCACGGCGACGGCCAAGCGAACGCCGCGCGAGGCGACGGCCGAGCGAACGGCTCGGGCAACGACGGCCGAGCGCACGGCTCGGGCAACGACGCCCGCGTGGGCGGCCGCAAGCGCCCCGCCGAGTCGAACCGATTCCCCGAGGTCGACCGCGCCCTCTCCGCCGCCCGCGCGGCGCCGGCCGACCTCACCCGCGTCGCCGCGCTCGGCGACGCGCTCCGGCGCGCCGCGAAGTCCCGCCCCGACGGCCCCGCGCGCACCCGCCTCCTCCGCAGGATCGAGGCGAGCGAGATGAGCGCCGACGTCGAAGGCCTCGCGGCGTGCGTGCGCGCGCTGAAGTCCATCGAGTAGGCCGCCGGGGGAGCCACGGCCAACGCACGTCCCTGCGGGCAGGCAGCGCGCCGCGAACGTACGCCCGGAGGAGCCGTCCCCGGCGCGCCCGTGACGCCCCCCGAGGCGCCGCGAAGTCCGCGCGCGCTCACCGTGCTCCGGCGCGCCGCTGAGACCCGCCGCACCTCCCCGGGTGAACCCGGTTCCTCCGCCGGATCGAAGCGAGCGAGATGCACGCCAGCGTCGAGGGGCGCGCGCATCGAGCGCCGACGTCGAAGGGGTTCGCGGCATGCCGACTTCGAAGGCCATCGAGTAAGCTCCGCCCCGTGAGCCCTGCCCTCCTCGTCCTCGCCGCGATCGCGTCCAGCGCGCGCGTCGGGCTCGCGGAGCGCACGCCGGCGCTGATGGTCGTGGCGCTCCCCAAGGGCGCGGCGCCTTCGACGGATCTCGTGCGCGTCGCCGATGCGACGTTCCGCGCGAAGACCGGCCTCGACGTTCGACCGCCCGCGCAGGCCGGCGTGGACGCCGAGCGCCTCGCGCGGTGCGACGGGCCCGCGCGCCTCGCGTGCTGGGTCGACGCCGCGCGCTCCGGCCGGGAGCGCCTCGCTGCGATCGTCGCGATCACCGTGCTCCCTGTGGGCGACGGGCGCGACCGCCTGCAACTCACCCTGATCGACACCGAACGCGCCGCCCAGTGCCGCGCCGGTCCCGGCGTCGAAGGTCGCGAAGCACGCGAGGCGATCGAAGACTGCATCTGGTCCCGCTCCGCACGAACCCAGCCGACGGTCGTCGACGCCACCGGCCTCCCGACGTTCTTCGAAGGCAGCATCGACCACGAGCTCGCGCCGCTGCTGAACGCGATGAACGAGCTCGCGCCCTTCGGCCGCATCGAGATCACGATCGAGACGCCGCAAGTCGAGCTGTGGATCGACGGCACCCTCCGCAGCACACTCGCCGCCGGCACGACCCGCGTCGAAGAGGTCCGCCCCGGCCGGCGCGTGCTCGCGTTCCGGCGCCCCGGGTTCACCGCCGAGACGCGACCGATCCACGTCGAACGCAGCCGCACCGCCACCGCCGCGATCACGTTGCTCCCCCTCGGCGCCTCCCCCGTCGCGCGGCGCGTGCTCACCTACTCCGGACTGACCGCCGCGGCGATCGGTGTGTCCCTCGGCGTCTACGCGATCGTGCGCGCCAACGCCGTGGACGACGCCTGTCTCGCCGCCGACGAAGACGCCCCGTGCACCCCGCTCGGCGCACCGCGCTTCGGGCTCTCGACCGGCGACCTCCCCTCCTCCGATCGCGACGCGGTCAACCCGGGCGGCATCTCCATCCCGGTCGTCGCCGCCGGCATCGGACTCATGGGCGCCGGCTGGGCGATCGCAACGTGGTGGCTCGACGACGACGGCGGCTTCCCGTGGGTAGAGCTGTTGACCGGCGTCGGCGCGGGCGTGGCCGGCGCCACCGCCGCCGCGGTGTTGGATTCGCGATGAGACGTTGGGTCGCCATCGCGCTGCTGTCAGGCGCGTGCGGCGCGCCGGAGCGTATCCCGTTCGGCGACGACGTCGCCTGGTACGCCGCGGTTCAGGTCGACGGCGAAACCGTGACCGGCGCGACCGGGCTGTTGCCCTTCGACCGCAGCGCCTCCGTTTACTTCGCGGACGACGCGATCGCGATCGGCTGGACCGCGGAGGCCATCGCCGCGATGAACCCACCCGCGGCGGAAGCGCTCGCGACCGACACACTCCGCGCCGCGAGTGGGTGTCAACCTCGCTTGCCGAGCCCCGCCGTCGCCGTGCGACTCCCCGACGGCACGGCCGTCGATGCACCACCGCTCACCGCGACGTGGATGGAGGCAGCCTGCCCGGACGTCGACCCACTCGACGTGTCCTTCGACCTCGAGTGCAAACTCTTCCGCTGCCCCCTCACGACGATCTCCCGCACGCAGTGTCGCTTCGAATTCGACCTCGACTGCGAGTTCGGGCGGATGAACGGGACGCTGTGGCCCGACGGATCGATGTGTCTCGAACCGATCGCCCCCGTCGCGTGTGAGGCCGTCGAGCCCATCCCGCCCCGCGCCGCGACCTACACCTGCCGAGCGCCCGAGATGTGCGTCGTGCATGCGTACACCGAACGGGAGCTCGACCTCGAGGTCGAGACGATCCGCTTCCTCGACGTCGAGCCGTACAGCCCCCCTCCGGATCTGATCGGGCAGCTCGTGTTGCCACCGGTCGCGTCGCGCTTCTTCGGCTACGCCCACGACTTCGCGATCTCGGGCGATGACCTCGCGCTGAGCGTCGGTCCCGGCACGCCGTTCCGCGGGTGCGGCGAAGCCGTGCGTGGCGTCATCGAAATCTACGACGTCGACACCCTCACCCGAACGGCGAGCGCCGCGGTGCCCGGCTGCGTTCAGCGCCTCGCGCCGACCGCCGACGGCTTCCTCGGCATGGAGAGCCTCAACGGCCGCTTCGAGCTGACCCGATTCGACCGCCGCGGGCGCGTCGTGAACCGCGTGACCGCGGACGCACGCTTCAATCCGGGCCCCGAGGAGGCGCCGCTGCTGTTCACCCAAGACGCGCGCGTCTCGTACTTCGACGTTGTGGGCGACACCGTCGTCACGGCCGTCGTCACCACGGGTGGCACGAAGGTGTTCACGTGGGACCTCGCCACCCTCGCGCCCGCGCACCGCACGTGGCACCCCGAGGTCACGATCGTCCACGGCACCTCCGTCGACACCACCACGGCGATCCTCGCCGACACCGAACGCCCGCGCGTGCACTGGTTCGATCTCGACGCCGGCGTCGTGCGCGACGTCGTGCAGTTCCCGCCGCAGATCGATCGCGAGGATCACCGCACGAGCGACGTCTCCTGGACCGGCGAGCTCGCGCTGTTCACGCTCAGCCGCAAGAACGCCGGCGTCTACCCGATCACCGAGACGCAGGTCCTGGAACGCTCGGTGATCTTCGACGACGACGCCCGCCCCATGGCCACGCTGCGCTGGCCCGGCACGACCCGCGCGCTCGTCGCCGGCACGTGGTCGACGGACCAGGTGAACTGGCCCGCGTCCCTCGCGGAGTACGACCTCGAGACGCAGCGCTTCGTCCCCGGCTCGGTCCCCACCGGCCACGGCGCCCCGGGGCGCATGATCGCCGACGACGATGGCCGCATCTGGGTGCTCCTCCCCTGGGACGCGAAGCTGCTCCGCGTCGACCGCTAACGCCCCAGCGCCTCGATCCGTTTGGACATCCTCATTGCACCGGATGCAACCCTCAACGCCGCCCCGTCGGATCGGACCGACTGAGGCGCTTGCGCGCGGAGCGGTGCACGAGTCCGTCCTTCTCCCGTGACACGTCGAGGAGCTGTTCGCGGATCCAACGGTGCGCGGGGTCGGCGTCGAACCGCGGGTGCCAAACCATGCTGAGCGCAAACGGCTCCAAGGGGAGCGGCGGCTCGACGACCGTGAGCCCGAGCGTCGGCGCCGCGAGACGCGCGATGCGCTCCGACACCGTGAGGATCCGGTCCGAGCTCGCCACCATCTGCAGCGCCGCCGAGAAGTACGGCACCGCGCGCGCCACCCGCCGCGAGAGGCCGCGCGCCGCTAACAGCTCGTCGACGTAACCTCCGGGGCGACCGCGCGGTGCGATCTGGATGTGCTCCAGCCCTCGCGCACCACACAAACGAGCCGATCGGTGATGAGCGGGCGCGTCCTCAGCTCATGCAGCGCGAGCCTTCTCGATCAGCCGTCGTGTCCGCTGGATCGTCCTTGCGCGCACCACTTCGAAGGCCTCGGTCTCGCGTCCGCGGCTGGGGATTCCGTAGCGCTCCCAGCGGCCATCGGCGGCGTCCTCGGAGAGTCCGCGCCCGAGTGTCTTCGGCAGGTGCGCCAACGCGCTCTCCACCGCAGCGACGACCGGGCGCCCGCCCTCTTGGATGCACCACGCGAGGACCTCGAACCCGTGCACCGCGTGGCGCCCTTCGTCGCGAGCGATTGCGCGGAGGACCTCGGCGATCTTCGGATCCGTGACGGCCTTGGACAGATCCGCGACGACCCGCGCCGACACGCCCTCGTTGATCGCGCCGTCGATCAGGCTCTCGACGGCGAGGCGGCACAGACGAATCGTGCGCGGCCCTCGCGTGGCGCGCGCGGCGCCGGTCGGGAACGCGCCGGGGCGAACGTCGCGACCGTCGAGCTGCCGTGCGAGGTCGAAGCAGAGGTCGGTGTGGCGCGACTCGTCGAGGGCGTCGGCGTGCGCGGCGTCGACGAGGCGGGGCGGCGCGCCCAGCTCCAGCAGCTCGATCGACAAGCGTGCGAAGGCGGCCACCGAGGCGTGCTCGGTGAGGCCGTTCTTGCGCCACGCCTCCGCGACCTCCTCCGGTACGCCGACGCGTGCCTCGGTCCGGTGCTCCACGGCTTCGTACAGATCGGCGAAGACCTTCCGACCGTGTTTCTCGACCTGACGACCGCGCGAGAAGCTCAACGTCGAAACGAACGCGGTGAGCGCACCGAGCGCCGAGGCGCCGAGCGACAACAGCACCACCGCGAAGTTGCCGAGCATCACCCAAGCGCTCACCACGCCGGCGGGCGCCGCGAACAATCGCCACTGGTGACGTGCGCTGCGGAGGAAGGCGACGAAGAAGAGTACGCCCGAGACTCCGAACGGGTAGGCGGCGAGCGCCCCGAGCGCCACGCCGGTGCCGATCCCGACCAGGAAGAACGCGACGCCGGCGCCGATGAGAAACCCGACGCCGCTCCGCGGAGCGAAGGTCCGCTCCGGAGCATGGGGTGGGGTGTACGGCGTCAGCTCGGTGGTCATGCGGTTCCCGGTTGCAGACACCGCGCCAACGCTCGGCGTTCCCGAAGCCGTCGCGACCGTGTCATCGGCTACCCGGTGCGGGTGGCGACGACCCGGTTGACCGCGCGCAGCACCCGACCGAACGTCGCGCGCCCATGCCGCTGCTCAAAGGTGCGGTGACGTACTCGCGCTTCCGCGCGGAACATCACAAGGAACCCACGAAGGATCCGAGGCGATCCCTGGCGAACGCCCTCCGCAAGGGCGCCTTCGAGCCGCTCGATCAATCCGGTGAGCAGGATCGCTCCGCCGGATGGGTCGAGCTCGAGGACCACCAGGCGACCGACCTCGCGCCGAGCCGGTTCTTGTACGGGAGCTACCTGCTCGCGACGTGGCGGGTCGACAGCGTGCGCGTTCCGGCGGCGCTGGTGCGCTCCGAGATCGACGCGTGGTCGCGCGCGTTCGAAGAGAAGATCGGGCACCCGCCGAAGCGCGCGGACAAGTCGGCGCAAAAGGAGATCATCCTGAAGAAGCTGCGCCGTCGTGCGTTCGTCTCCACGCAGACGTTCGACGTGAGCTGGAACCTCGACACCAACGCGGTGCAGCTGTGGGCCTCGTCGAAGAAGATCGTCGAGGAGATCCAAGTCGCGATCGAAGAGGCATTCGACGTCACCCTCCACTCCACGTCACCCGGCGCGCGCGTCGATGCGTCCGACGTCGACGTCGACAAGATCCGCGCGACCCCCGAGCTCTTCGGCGACGACGTCGCGTTGCAGGTGCGCTGATGGCCAAGTCGGACGAGACCAAGTTCCTGCGCGGCGAGCTGGGCGTCGACGGTGAAGCGATCGAAGAGGAGGTCGACGCCGGAGAGGTCGAACGCGGCAAAGCGCTCGACGCCCTCGCCCACAACCGGGCGTACCTCGGGCGCGAGATGTTGACGTGGATGCTCTGGCGCACCGCGAGCGGCGACACGATCGCGGTCGTCGACGACGCACCGGTCAGCGCGCTGCTCGTCGGCGACGTCGTCCTGAGGGGCCTCGCGGGCGAAGCGACGGAGCTCGCCGTCAAAGGCCACACGTCGGCGTACGCGGAGATCGTACGCATCGCGATCGACCGCGGGCTCCTCGTCCACCGCGCACGCCTCCGGATCCAACACGGCGAGCAGGTCTTCGAGGTCACCCTCGACGCCGAGAACCTCGCGTTCCGCGCCGCGAACCTCCCCGCGCTCCTTCAGGAGGAGGAAGACGATCGACTCCTGGAGCGACTGTGGTTGACCGAGCGCCTCGGCCAGCTCGTGGATGCGCTGTGGGATGCCTTCATGAAGGTCCGCACCGCGCCGAAGTGGGCGCGCACGGAGGTCCCGGCGATCAAGGCTTGGCTGCTCGAGTGACGGCGGCGCGCAGCTCGCGCTCGAAGGCGTCACACGACGCCGCGAAGGTGATCCGCGCCTGGTCGCTCTGCGCGCGATCGAGCTGCGTCTCGAGATCGAAGTAACGTGCGTCGAGCGCGCGCCCCACGTCGGGCGCGAGACGCGAGCCCACCGCGCGGTACTGCGCACGCAACGACCGCATCCGCTCCCGCAACGCCGCCACGGTCGGCGGTGGCGACGGTGCAGCGCTGTCGGACGGTGCGACGTCCGAAGCGCGTGCACGCGTCTGCCCGGAACGACGGGAAGGCGCTGGCCGCTCGGCGTCGAGCGTCGCCGCCCCCCGCTCGGAGCCAACCTCCGGCGCGGACGTCCGCGGAGCAACCTCGGCACGCTTCGCCGCGGACGGCGAAGGAACCACGGAGCGCTCCACCGCCGAAGGCATCCGCGGGGTGCCCTCGGCGGAGCGCTCGGTCGCCGACGGGACCTCGGCCGAACGCTCGACCGCGGACGGCGCGGCGATCCGCGGCGTGACCTGCGCGGATCGTTCGGCCGGCTGGGGCTCCACCGGAGCCCGCGTCGGCGCCACCCAACGCATCGTGAGCCAGCCGGCCGCCGCCGCGACGATGACGAACGCCGCCGCCGACGCCAGCCAAGGTCGACGGGGCGCGGCGGGCGTCGCCGTCAGCGCGTCGCTCTGCGTGAGCGGCGTCGGCACGACGATCGGCGCGCGCCGGTCCGCCGCCTGACGAGCGGAGCGAACCTCCGTGAGGACGCGCGTCATGCCTTCGGTCGGCTCCTCGGGCGCGTGCGCCGCGAACACCGCGGCGACCTCCGCCGCCGACGGTCGCGACTCAGGGATCTTGTCGAGCATTCGATCCACGAGCGCGCCGACCTCGCCGTACGTCGGCTCCAGGGACGGCGGAACCTCCGAGAGCTGCGCCGTGATGATCTGCTTGAGGTCGACGCCGTGCACGTGCGGCTCCCCGGTGAACATGAGGAACAACATCGCGCCCAGCGCGTACAGGTCGGCCGCCGCGGACGCGCTTCGACTCTCCAGTAGCTGCTCGGGTGCCATGAACCGCGGCGTCCCGACGATGGAGTCGACGGCGGTGATCGTCGGGAACCACTGCGAGCGCACGATCCCGAAGTCGACGATCTTCACCGTCCCGTCGTTGGACGTGAGCATGACGTTCGTCGGTTTGAGATCCCGGTGAACGAAACCGGCGTCGTGGATCGCCGCGAGGCCGCGGGCGACCTGCGACCCGATCAGGATCGCGCGACCGGGCGTGAGACCGACCTTCATCTGGTCGGCGAGGGTCACGCCATCGATCCACTCCATCGCGAGGTACGGAATCTCGTCGTCGGTGACCGAGGCATCGTAGAGCCGGACGACGTTGCCGTGCTCGAGCCGCGTGAGCGCGCCCGCCTCGCGGAGGAAGCGCTCACGCGCGTTGCCCGGCTCGAGCACGTGCCCCTCGAACACCTTCACCGCGGCGCGGCGTAGCAGCGACACGTGCTCCGCCCGGTAGACCCGCCCGGACGCGCCCACCCCGAGGAGCGCGCCGATACGGTAGGGCCCGACCATTCGGCCGAGCAGCGGATCGACGTCGCCCACGGGCCACATCGTAGCAGCCTTGCGCGCCGTCTTCGCCTCGGGGAGGCTCCGGGTCGTGACCTTGCCGTGGCTCGCGCTGATCGCCGCCACACCGTCGGTCGGCCTCTTCGTCGCGGCCACCGAGGGTGTCAGCGCCGACGACCGGAGCTACCTCATCGCGTCCTTCGCCGCTTCGTTGGAACGGGAGACCGGCCAGAGCCCAGTGCTCGACGAGTTCGCGACCAGCGCGGACGAGCTCGTGGCGCGCACCGGCGTCAACTCCGTCGTCACCGTGAAGATGTTCAGCGGGACGCAGCTCGCGCGCATCGCGATCGAGTACGCCCCGGAGGGCGACGACCCGAAGTCGCTGCACCTCGACCTCCCGCGGGATCGCGACTCGTGGGCACCGACGCTCGACGGCGTGGCGCGGGTGCTGTTCCCGCTCTCCGTCGCGCCGCGCGCGCCGAGCCCGGCCCCCCCCGCCGAGCGCTCCACCGCGCTCGGGTGGGCCGGCGTCGGCGGAGGGGCCGCGCTCGTCGTGGCCGGCGTCGCCCTGCGCGTGATCGCCGAAGGGCACCGAGCCGACGCCGAAGCCGCCGCCGAACGCGGCGACCTCGCCGTCGCGATGGACGCACGCGACCGCAACGCAACCTTCGGGCTGACCTCCAACCTCAGCGTGCTCGTCGGCGCCGTGCTCACCACGGCGGGCGTCGTCTTCTTGGGGGCCGGGCCGTGAAGCGCTGGCTCTCCGCCGCGCTCCTGCTCGCCGCCTGCGAGCCGTACATCGTGATCGTCGAAGCCACGGACGCCGGGCCTCCGCGGGACGCGGGCACGCCGCCGGTCGTAGGCTGTCTCCAAGCGAAGTACGCGACGCTCATCGAGACGGGGACGGCGGCGATCTCCGTCTCCGCGATCGTGTCGTTCGGGGGCGCCCACCTCGCCCTTCAGGATGGTGTTCGGTGGTGGCGCGTCGCGAGCGGCGCGGACGAGGTCCCGATCGACGCCCCGTCCGGCCTCGAAGACCTCACGGAGATCTACGACGCGTTCCGCATCGATGGCGACGAAGCCTGGCTGAGCGCGCTCGACGACGCCGACGAAGGTGTCCTCGTCCGCGTCGACCTCGCGCAGAACGTCGTCCGGGAACGATGGGCGCTCGGCAACATCGCGCTCGAATCGATCGCCGGGCCCTCGGACGGTGGCCTCGTCTACGGCGCCGGCCACCCGGAGCGCGGCGGTGGGCTCTGGCGGGTCAACGGAACCGCCCCGCGGCGTATCGCCGTCCAGACCAGCTCGACCGCGACGATCACGCGCGGCGCCGTCGCGTTCCACCCGGACAAGGGACCATTCCTCGTCGCGGCGGACCAGGCGCAGAGCTGCGTCTACTTCGGGGACGAAGCGAGGTGCCAGATCATCGATCCCAAACCCAACGGGGAGCCGACGGCGCTGACGATCACGGAGGACGCCGTCTACGCGGGGACCTCGGCGGGTTTCATCGTCCGCGTCGACACGTTCCGTGCGCCGATCACGTCCGGCCTGCGCTCCGGCGATCACGCTGAGAATCGCATCGCCTGTGCAGGTGAGCTCTACCGCAACGAGACCGTGCAAGCCTTTGTCGCCAAGCCGGGCGGGGGCTTCGTCTCCGCGAGCTGCCACCGCGCGGCGAGTGACGTCGACGGGTCGCCGTGCCGCTACACGGCGCTGAGTCCGAGCATCGTCGACAGCGTGCACCGGATCGTCCGCGAAGAAGGCGCCGAGACGTACCTCGTCGCCGGACGCGGAGGCCTGGCGCGGATGTGGTTCGAGCCGCTCGTCGAGTGACCGACTACTGGAAGAACACCGCGTCGGCGTCTTGGCGTGACGGGTTCACGCCATCGTCCCAGGTGCAGGAGACGACGTACGCGATCGCGGGGCACGACATCAGCGCGCTGGTGTAGATGCCCCCGCCCGTCTCCGCGACCGGCGTCATCAGCGCCTCGCCGCGTAACACGATGTCGTCGATGCCGGCACGCGCGCTGCTGTCGGGCCAGTCGAAGCGCACCATCAATGCGCTGCAGTCGTCGAGCGTGGCGGGCAGGTTGAAGGTTCGGGTCTGGCAGTTGTCGCCGCCCGGCGTGACGTTGTCGTTCGGAACCGTCCCCACGGCCGTGGGGGTGCAGGCCACGCCGCAGCAGGCGGAGACCGTGAGGACGTCGCCGGCCGGAGGGTTGTTGCGATACCCAGCCGTAAAGCTCAGCTCGAGGTTTCCGACGCCCGCGAGGTCGAGCGGAGCGCCGAGCTGCAGGAAGCTCGGATCGCCTTCGTCGAAGCGGACGAAGTCACCGTTGGTCCCCGCAGAGCACGACGGCGTCGGGAAGCTGTTCGGCCAAGATCGCAGCACGACCAGGCCGCCGCCGGTGAAGCTGGTCCACTCCTCGAACCCGATCTCGAACTGTGTCGAGCCGAACAACAGCTCGTTCGAAGCGCTGCACATGATGTCGGCCGCAGCGTTGTCGTAGTTGTCGAGATCGATCGTGACGACCGACGTCCCGCACGCCGCCACGGGTGTCTGCGCCGTGACTGAGATGGTGCCCGGCAGGCACGCGACGCAGTCCGTCGTGCACGCCACCCGGAGGTCGTCGCAGTCCGGCCCGGTGCACGTGTTGCCCAGGCCTCCGGCGGCGCCGTACCCGTCGCCATCGGCGTCGAGGCAACTGTCGTTGCAGTCGGCGGTGGTATCGCCGTCGACGTCCGTGACGCAATCCAGGTTGCAGGTCGCAACGGCGTCATCACAGTCGGCCGCCGTGCACGTATTCCCCGCGCCGCCCGCGAGGCCGTAGCCGTCGCCGTCACCGTCGAGGCAGGTGTCCGCGCAGTCGACGATGCCGTCTCCGTCCACGTTCGTCGTGCAATCCACGTTGCACGTCACGGCGGTCTCGTCGCAGTCGGCGCCCGTGCAGGAGTTTCCGGCCCCGCCCGCCGCGCCGTAGCCGTCGCCGTCCGGGTCGAGGCACGTGTCCGCGCAGTCCGCGATGGCATCGTTGTCCGTGTTGGTCGCGCAATCCACGTTGCACGTAATCTCTGCGTCGTCGCAGTCGGCCGCAGTGCAGGTGTTACCGCCGCCTCCCGCGGCACCGTAGCCATCACCGTCGACGTCGATGCACGTATCGGCGCAGTCCGGCGAGGCGTCGGCGTCCACGTTCGTGGCGCAATCCACATTGCAGGTGGCGACCGCGTCGTTGCAGTCCGCGGCGGTGCACGTGTTCCCCGCGCCACCCGCGAGGCCGTAACCGTCGCCATCACCGTCGAGACAGGTATCCGCGCAGTCCGCGATCGCGTCGCCGTCGGTGTTCGTCGTGCAATCCGCGTCGCAGGTCACGACGGCGTCGTCGCAGTCCACGGCCGTACACGTGTTCCCCGCGCCCCCGGCGATCCCGTAGCCGTCCCCATCGACGTCGAGGCAGGTGTCAGCGCAGTCCGCCACGGTGTCCGCGTCCGTATCGGTGACGCAGTCGTTCGTGCAGCTCACGACGGCGTCGTCGCAATCCGCGCCAAGGCACGTGTTACCCGCGCCACCCGCGACGCCGTAGTCGTCGCCATCCGCGTCGAGGCAGGTGTCCGCGCAGTCCGCCACGGCGTCGGTGTCCACGTCCGTCGCGCAGTCGTTGGTGCAGGTCGCGACGGCGTCGTCGCAGTCGACGCCGAGGCACGTGTTCCCGCCCCCGCCGGCCACGCCGAAGTTGTCGCCGTCCGCGTCGAGGCAGGTGTCGCGGCAGTCCGCTTCGGCGTCGGCGTCGACGTCCGTGGTGCAGTCGTCCACACACGTCGCGGCGGTGTCGTCGCAGTCCGGCCCCGCGCACGTGTTGCCGAGCGGTCCGCCGGCGCCGAACGTGTCCTGGTCGACGTCGATGCACGTGTCCGAGCAGTCGACGATCCCGTCCATGTCCACGTCGCCGTCGCAGGTGCAGACCGAGGGCTCGCCCATACACGTGTAGCCGGGTTCGATCGCACACGCGGAAGAGCAACCGTCGAGCGGCGCGACGTTCATGTCGTCGCACGCCTCGGCGCCCAGCGCGATCAACCCATCACCGCAGGTCGAAGTGCAGGTCGACGGCACACCGAGGCAGCCCCACCCGTGTTCGATCTCGCACTCGGAAGAGCAGCCGTCGAGGTCCGCGACGTTCATGTCGTCGCACGCCTCGGTGGCGAGGATGACGCCGTCACCGCACTCGGAGCACGTGCTCGGCGCGCCCTCGCAGACCCAGCCCGGCTCGATGACACAGCTCGCGTTGCAGCCGTCACCCACCGCGGTCCCGCCGTCGTCGCACGCCTCGGCGCCTTCGATCACCCCGTTACCACACTGCGCGCAGACACTCGGGCTCCCCGTGCAGGTCCAGCCCACCTCGACCTCGCACTGCGCCGAGCAGCCGTCGCCGCCGGTGAGGTTGTCGTCGTCGCAGGCTTCGAAGGCGTCGCGCACGACGCCGTCGCCGCACACCGCAGGCAGGCCCAGCTGCAGCGCGACCTTCGCGAGCGCCCTTCGCTCCACCATCACGTCGGTGCGCGCGGTCGCGACGATGTCGCCCGCCGCGAGGCCGTCCACACGAACGCGGATCGTCTGGCCAGCGAGCGTCTCCGGAAGCAGCAGCACGACGCTGTTCTGCCCCGCCGTGAGAGGCGCCGGCGACTCGGGGATGACGGCTGACTCGAAGGCCTCGTCACCGTTCGAAAGCGCGCCTTCGATCGCGATCTGATCGAGCCCCGCCGCCGCGTCGTAACGGACGGTGATCTCCAGGCCCGTCAACCCGTCTTGCACTTCGACCTTGTCGGCACAGGCCGCCAACAACAGGAGCGCCGCTACCCTCCACCTCATCGCGGGCCCCTCCTGTCGATGACCCCGAGGTCACCCATCGGCAACACGATCGTGGTGTCGGGCTGCGCCGCGACGATCGCCGCGGTCCCGCCCGCGACGGCGACCCCACCTACGATCGCCCAGACGACCCACATCGGGAAGCCGTCGTCGTCACCCGGCTCCGCGACGGGCGGCGCCGGTGGAGGCGTCGTCACCGCGGGGGACGGCGGCGGCGGGACCACCGGCGGAGGGGGATCGTCGAGCACGGCGATCGCAGGCTCTTCCTCGACGATCGGGACCTCGGGCTTCGGTTTGCGTTTCTCGATCTCCGCATCCGCCTCCGCGATCAGCGCACGAACGTCGTTCGCGTAGGGCGTGTCCGGCGACTCCTCGAGGAACCGTTCGAACGAGGCGATCGCGTCGTCGTAGTGTCCGAGCAGGAGGTGGCATTGCCCGATGTTGTAGCGGAGCGCCGGGAGCTCCACGAGGTCGTACGCGCGCTCGAAGTCGCGCAACGCCTGTTTGTACCGCTTCAGCTTGAAGCTACGCGCCGCTCGACGCGCAAAACGCTTCGCGCGCGTACGGTCGCGCTTCGACACCGCCTCCGCGACGGTCGGTGCGAGGAACACGAGGCTCAGAGCCAGGGCAATCGAACGCATCATCACTCGCTGAACGGATCCAGGAGCGTCCCACGCTCCAAGGTCTTCCGGTTCTCCTTCGCGCGGGTTCGGCGTCGCCGCACACGTCGTCGTATCTTCTTGGGCGGAGGACGCGTCGTCGAGACCCGCTCGGGCGGCGGTGCGGGCCTCGTGGGCGGCGGCTCAGCCTTCGGCGGCGGAGGCCGCGCGGCGAGCTTCTCCATCACCACCTCGATGCGGCCGTCCTCGTTCGCCGACATCGTCGCGAGCGAAGGTTTGTAGCCGTCGAGCCGTAGCTCGAACCCCATTCGCTCGTCCGACGCATCTCGGCGAATCTCGAACGGCGTCTCGCCGAGCACCGCAGAGCCGTTCGTCAGGTACACCACCGCACCCTGCGGTTCGGAGTCGATCCGCAAGACGACTTGCGCGACCTTCCGAGGCTCGACCGGTGCATCACCGTCCGGCAGCGCATCACCCTCCGGCAACAGCTCCGTCTCCGCGGAACCCACCGGCTCGATCGGAGGCGGCGCCTCGACGACCTTCGTCGGCGCCTCGACGGCGCTCGCTGCCACCTCGATCGGCGGCGCTTCTTCGCTGTCCAGCGCGAGCCACACCCCGAGGAGCGCAGCGCACGCCGCGAAGGCCACGAGCAAGAACGCGCCGGTGCGGGAGCGCGGCGGATCGAGCGGCTCGATGTCGTCGTCGTCGAGCACGATCGGCGCCGCAGACGCCATCGGTGTCGTCGGTCGCTCCGGCTCCGGCTCCAGCGGTCGTTGCTCGATCGCGGGCCGAGGCGAGGACGGCAGGCCGCGGGGCCGCACGACGAGCGTCTCGATGCGTCGCTCGTTCGCGGCGGGCTCCCTGTTGGGGAGGATCCGCGTCTTGGCGCGATCGGGCAGCGCCTTCTTGTCGGGCGGCAACGGCGCGACACCCGCAGCGCCCTTGTCGTTGAACGTGCCGGACGGCATCGGCGCCGTGTCCTGTCGCGCCTGCGGAGCCTTCGCGATGTCGAGCCCCGCTGCGGCGACCGCCACGCGCTCTCGTGGCACCGCGCCCGCCTCGAGGATGTACGTGTTCACACCCTTCTCGGGCGGCATGGTCAGGTCCGAAGCCAACCGCGGACGCGGACGCTCGACGAGCTCCTCGAGCAGCTCGTCGACGCTGGTCGGACGCGCCGAACGATCCTTCGCGACCATGCGCGCGAGCAGGCGCCCGAGCGTCGGATCCCGCGGTAGCTCGTTCGGGACGTCACCGGGCGGCGTGCCGAACAACAGCGCGTGGAAGAGCGCACCCAGCGCGTAGACATCGTCGGTGAACGACGGCTCCGTGGTCGCGACCGGCCCCAACCACTCGCTGTCCACCGGCGCACCGGCGAGACGGCGAAGCGCGGCGGCGCCGAACCCGGTGATGATCGCATTCTCGCCGTCGAGCGTGATGAGCTTCGGCGTCAGACCGAGGTGCGAGAGCTCCCAGGCGTCGGCCGCTGCGAGCGCCTCGCAGACCGCGCGCATCGTCTTGACGGCTCGGGAGAGGTCGAACGCCCCGCCGTGCTCCACCAGGTTGGCGAGGTTCGGACCGCTCGTTGTCTCGTAGATCAGATAGGGCGGGCCACCGGTCGTCGACCCGGTCGCGACGATGCGCGCCACGCGTGCCTCGGAGAGCTGCGCGGCACGCCCAGCCTCCTGCGTCGCGCGGGCGAGATCGTCACGGTTGATCTCGCCGTAGCCGATCAGTGCATCGAACCGGTTCGAGCGATCGTCGACCGCGCGGTACCACACACCCCCACGCTCCGCGCGCAGCCGACTCGCGATCCGGTACTCGCCGAGCGAACGCCCAACGAACGGGTCGTCACCGTCCACACTGGTGTCGTGGACGGGGCACTTCGCGTTCGCCGACGACAGGACCGACGGGCATGTGGGGCAGATCCGCGCCACGGGCCCGATTATCGTCAGGGCGGGCGGTCAATCGCCAGTCCGTCACCCGGTGGGGGCACCCGTCCCGGCCTGAGCTAACAACCACTCCCGGAATGCAGTGATCTTCGGCCCGAGCACCGCACCTTTCGGCACCGCCACCCAGTACGCAAAAGCGGACTCGAAATAGGGCTCGAAGGGCCTCACGAGGCGCCCCTGCTCCAGATCGTCGGCCACGAGGGTGCTCCGGCCGAGGGCAACCCCCTGACCGGCCAGCGCGGCGTCGATCATCATGACCGCGTGGGAGAAGCGGATCGTCTCGCCTTTGCAAGGATCCTCGACACCCGCGGCTTCGAACCACTTCTTCCAGTCCGGGCGGCTGTCGTCCTCGATCATCATCTCGTCCTGCAGCAGGACGACCTCGGAGAGGTCGGCCGGCGACGACAGCTCACGCTTCAGGGCCGGGCTGCACACCGGGTACACCTGATCCTTCATGAGCAACGTCGTCTCCAGGCCCGGGTAGTTGCCGGGCCCGTAACGGATGCACAGGTCGACCCCCTCGCGCACCGGGTCGATCAGGCGGTCGTTCGCCGAGATGCGGACGTCGATCTCCGGGTGACTCTCACGGAAGTCGTCGAGCCGCGGCAGCAGCCACTTCACCGCCAGCGACGGCGACACGCTCACGTTCACCGCGCCGGTGTGCCCGGCCTGGGCCATCGCCTCGACGCCGTACGCGATCTCCGAGAACGCGGACGACGCCGCTTGCGAGAGGATGCGCCCCTCCTCGGTGAGCGAAACCCGCCGGGGGTGCCGGTTGAAGAGCGCGTGCCCGAGCTCCTCTTCGAGCGCACGCACCTGATGACTCACCGCGGCCTGGGTCACGCACAGCTCCTCCGCGGCGCGCGTGAAGGAGAGGTGACGCGCGGCCGCTTCGAACGCACGAAGCGCGGACAGCGACGGGAGTTTCATTCACACGTCTCCATCGGTCGAACCATACCTCAATGTGCGTCGGCCCAGGTGGCGCCGACGCCGACGTCGACCACCAGCGGCACACGCAGAGACACCACGGACTGCATCTTCTCCCTCGCCAAGGAACCGACGCGGTCGACCTCCGATTCCGGCGACTCGAACACGATCTCGTCGTGGATCTGGAGCACCATTCGCGACGCGAGCGCCTCGGTCTCGAGCGCGCGGGCGATATCGAGCATCGTCTGCTTCATGATGTCCGCGGCCGACCCCTGGATCGGCGTGTTGGCGGCCATCCGCAGACCGGTCTGTCGGTCCATGACGTTGTTGCTGGACAGCTCCGGGATGTAACGCCGCCGCCCGAACAGCGTGGTGACGAAGCCGTCCTCCTCGGCGCGTTCCATCGTCGCGACCAACCAGCTCCGCACGCCCGCGTAATATTCGAAGTAGGCCGCGATGTAGCGCTCCGCCTCCTTGCGCGGGACGTCGAGGATCTGCCCGAGCGCGGTCGCGCCCTGCCCGTAGATCGTCGCGAAGTTCACCGTCTTACCGACGCGTCGCTGCGCTTCGTCCACGTCCTCGGGCGCGACGTCGAAGAGCTGCGCCGCCGTGCGACGGTGGATGTCCGTCTCGGTGGTGAACGCCTCGATCAGGTGTTCGTCCTCGCTGACGTGCGCGAGGATCCTCAGCTCGATCTGACTCCAGTCAGCGGAGATGAGTTTGTGACCTTCGGGCGCGATGAACGCGCGGCGGATTCGTTTGCCGTCCTCGGTCTTGGTCGGGGTGCGTTGGAGATCCGGGTCCGTCGAGATGATGCGGCCGGTCGTGGCGACGGTCTGCTGGTAGGACGCGTGAACGCGCTTCGTCGAGGGGTCGACGGCTTCGACGAGGACGTTGGTGTACGTGCTGATGAGTTTGGAGACTTTTCGGTGGTCGATGAGTAGCGCCGCGATCTCGTGTTTCTTGGCGAGGCGCTCCAGGACGTCGACGGCGGTCGAATAACCGGTCTTCGTCCTCTTGATCACCGGGAGCTCCAGCTTCTCGAAGAGGATGTGACTCAGCTGCTTCGTGGATGCGACGTTGAACCTCTCCCCGGCGATTTCGTAGATGCGCTCCTCGAGATCCGCGAGGCGCTCCGCGAGCTCGGCGCCGATGCGTTCGAGATCTTCGACGTCGATCAGCACGCCGTCCTCCTCGAGCCGGCCGAGCACGAACGACAGCGGAAGCTCGGTGTTCGCGAGTTTCTCCGCGTGGCCCTCTTCGTCGATGCGCTTCGTGAGTTTGGGCCAGGTCTCGCGGATCGCGCCGACGATCTCGGCGGCGTACGGCGCGAGATCATCGACGGCCACTTCGGCGAACTTCTTCTCCGACTTCCCGGCGCCGATGATGCGCTTCACCGGCGACAGCGTCCGGTGCAGGTGAACCTTCACGAGCTGTTCGAGCCGGTGCGGGATGCTCGCGACGGGGTCGACGAGATACGACGCGAGCATCGTGTCGAACACGACGCCGTTCAGCGGGTGGCCGGCGCGGCGGACGAGGTGCCACAGCGACTTCACGTCGTGGGTCACCTTCGGAACGTCGGAGGCGAACCAGGGTGCGAGCTGGGTGATGCGGTCGTCGTCGAGCGGGACGTAGACGATGCGGTCGTCGAAGCTGAACGCCGCGCCGACCCAGGCCCCGACGATCGCGCTGGGTTTCTCGTGGATCGCCGCGACCGCGACGTCCTTCGCGGCGTGGAGCGCTTCGACCAGCGGCGCGACGTCTTCGACGATCTCGATCTTCTTCGCGTCGACGTCGGGGAGATCTTCACCTTCGAGGAGCGAGTAGAACTCGAGCTCGCGGTAGAGCGCGTTGAGGACTTCGACGGAGGGCGCCTCGAGCACGAGGTCCGAGACCGTCTCCTCGAGGGGGACGGCCTGGTCGATGGTGGCGAGCTGCTGGCTGAGCTTCGCGTCCTCGCGGTGCTCGGTGAGCGCGTTCTTGTAGCGCGTGGAGAGCTCGTCGAGGTGTTCGAGGGTGGCGTCGAGCGAGCCGTACTTGGTGAGGAGATCGGCGGCGCCCTTCTTACCGATCCCGGGGACGCCTGGGATGTTGTCGATCTTGTCGCCGAGGAGCGCGAGCAGATCGATGAACTGCGACGGCGGGACGCCCCACTTCTTCTTCACGAGCACGGCGTCGTAAGTCACGTCGCGCATCGGATCGAACATCTTCACGTCGTCGTCGATGAGTTGTGAGAAGTCCTTGTCGGCGGAGACGATCAGCACCTCGATCCCCTCGGCGCGCGCCTGCTTCGTAAGGGTGCCGATGACGTCGTCGGCCTCGTAGCCGGGCACCTTCAGGATGTGGAAGTTCTGCGCTTCGACGAGGCGTGTGATCCACGGGAGCTGCGCCTTGAGTTTGTCCTCCATCGGCGCGCGGTCCGCTTTGTAGTCCTCGTATTGTTCGTCGCGGAACGTCTTGCCGGGGGCGTCGAACACGACCGCGCCGAAGTCGGGCTTCCGTTGTGCGAACAGCTTCTGGAACATCGTCGCGAAGCCGTAGATCGCGTTGGTGTGGAGGCCGAACGCGGTGGACAGGTGCCCGGGGATCGCGAAGTACGCGCGATAGATCATCGCGGTGCCGTCGACGAGGACGAGTCGGCGCGAGGAAGCCATGGGCGGCGTCATACCGCATTCGGCGTTGCGGGGGGCTCATCGATCGACCGCCGGAACTTCAACGCGACGGCGAGGGCGAGGAACGACGCGGCGATCGCGGCGATCAACGCGAAGAGTGTCAGATCACCGGCCGCCTCCCCGACCTGGTAGGTGAGCGCGCGGATCGTGATCCAACCACCGACGACGGCCGCGACGAACCGCGGACGCACCCCCGCGATGAGCGCGAGCGCGACGGCGGAGCACAGGGTCTCGGCGAGAGCGATCGTCACGGCACCGACCATCGCGGCCACGACGCTGTTGAACGTGCCGCCGGCCACCGCGAGCAGACCGCCGACGGGGGTGAGCACCAAGACCGCGAGGACCGCGTAGGACCGGGCGACGTTGGCCGCACCGATCGTCGCGACGACGCCGACGGCGAGCGCGAAGACGAGCCCTCCGACCGGGCCGATCGCGGTGCCCCACTGCATGTCGGCGCCGCGCAGGACGTCCATCGATTGGCGACTGGTGAGCGCGGCGACCAACGACGCGAGCAGGAGCGCGAGCAACCACGCCACGAGGCCGCGAGGGGCGGGGCGGGGGGCCTCGTCGAACTGGCGTTGCCGGAGGTAGGCGGCGAGGAAGCCGCCGAACGCGATGAGCATCGCCGCCGACATGAGGATGAAGGGGAGCTCGGTCGACGCCCCCCCGAGGGCGGTGCCGAGGATCGGTCCGAGGCCCGACCCGACGTTCATCGCGGTGTACATCAGCAGGAGGATCCCGACGCGTCGCGCGAAGGTGAGGTGGCGAACGCCGAGGATCACCCAGGCGGGGATGCACACGCGGTAGAGGACGACGCCGAGCGTGAGGAGCCCCGCGCCGACGAGGTGGAGGTCGACGACGAACAGCCCCATCCCGACCGCGGCCAAGATCGTCCCGGCGAGGACGAGCACGCGGGGGCCGGTCGCAATGGCGACGAGACCGCCGAGGAGGCTCCCGTACACGGTGACCCCCGTGAGGGTGCCGTAGGCCTGGAACACGTCGTCGGAGCCGAGCTGGTCGACCAGCGCGGTGATGGCGTGCGCCCGGAAGCCATAGAAGCCGATGTGCTCGAACCCGTACGCGATGAGCAGGAGCGCGACGACGAGGGCGACGCCCTGCTGCGGCGTGGGCTTCGCGACGGGAGTGGCGAAGGGGTTCGACGTCATCGTCGAGGTTCATACCGCATCGGCGACCTGATAGGACTGCGAAGCCTCCGATGAAGGAAAAGCACATCAAGATCCGCATCGAGCAGTGCCTCGCCCTCGCGAAGGCGTCGAACTGCCCACGCCGAAAGTTCGGCGCGCTCCTCGTCGACCCGACGCGCAACGTCGTCCTGATGGACGGCTACAACGGCGGCCCGCGCGGCGGCGGCGAGCTCTGCGGGGACACGGCCTGCCTCCGCGACACGATGAACGTACAGTCGGGGACGCGCATGGAGATCGGCTGCCACCACGCCGAGATGAACGTCATCTGCAACGCCGCCGCCAACGGCGTCCCCACGCGCGACGCGTGGCTGCTGGTGACCGGCGAACCGTGCCTCCTGTGCGCGAAGCTGATCCACCACGCAGGGATTCAGCGCGTGCTCGTCGTGACGGGTGGGTACGTGGGTGAGAACGGCTGCGCGTACCTGGAGTCCCACGGGGTGAAGGTGGTGCAGGTCGACGGTCCACAAGACCCGCGCGCGACCGCGTGACACGCCCCTGAAGTCGAAACGTATACGCTTGTGCCGCACGCGTCGCCGGTGAGGGAGGCGTTCGATGGCACGCTGCGCGAATGAAGCGCTCGGCCCTCTGGCTCCTCACGCTCGCCCTCGGGTGCGGGGACGACGACGTCCTCTTTCAGCAGCCCTACCAGGACTACGAGGACGGCGACGTCACCGTGATCGGCGGCGCGGACGGAGAAGGCTCGGTCGCCACGGCCTCCGGCGACAACGACTGCGTGCAGGTCTCGGACGACACGTGCACACCCGTCGAGCGCCGCGGCAAGTACTGCAAGTCGGATGAAGGGCCCGTCGATGTCGTCGTGGTCGACGGCGAGGTCCGTGAGGTCGTCTGTTACGAGGACACCGACGGCGGCGGCCCCGACGACGTCACCATCGCGGAAGGCGGCGGCACGACGATCCCGCAGCAGGGCAACGGCGCCGTCATCACGTTCGCTGCGGAGACCGACGGGCAGGCGGTCGAAGGTGACGTGGTGATCGACGGCAACGACGTGACGCTCTACGGCAACGGCCCGGACAAATCGATCATCGACGGTGACTTGTTGATCACCGGAAACAACGCGAGGGTGCGCGGGGTACGTGTCACGGGGAACGTGACCATGGACCTGAACACCGCGGCGTTCGTCTTCTCCGTCGTGGACGGAAACCTACTCATCCGATCGAACAATTGCCTCGTCGCGGAGGTGGACGTCTTCGGGAACCTCGTCAACGACGGCAACAACTCGATCCTCGTGCGCAACGACGTCGACGACAACTTCGAGGGCTCGGGTTCGGGCGCCGTCTGCGACCGAAACAGCTACTTCGACGACGATGATGGTGACGGGGCGGTCAGTGACGCGGAGCGGGGCGAGGGCTTCGACTGCAACTGATCCTTGGACCATCGGGGGTGGACACCTACGCGGGGCCTCGAATGCACACCTCGACCCAACTCATGATCGAACGGTGAGTTACGAAGACGTGACCATCGACCTCTCCGAACACGGAATTCATCCGGCGCGATCGAAGGACCCCGCGGTCGTGCTGGTCCTCCACGAAGACACCTATGCGGTGAAACTGTGGCGCCGGGTCGTTGCGGCGTTCGCCGACGTCACGATGGTCGAATCGATCGAGGAGGCGCCGAAACGCATCTCCCTGGCCGTGATGCCCGAGGGCCCCAAGGAACCTCAACCCACCCCGGGCGTCGCGGTGATCGAGTCGGGACGCCACGCTCGCCGACGGGACCTCGGGCGGCAGGGTCTGGACCGACCTTCTGCCTTCGAAGCCGCCGAGGCGCTCCGCGTTCGTCTCGAGGACGTTCACGAACGCTCCTTTGCTCATGACCTCCCGAACATCGACGAGCGTCCTTCCGTGCTGATCATCGAAGATGAGTTGCCGCTTCTGCGTTCCATGGCTCGCCACCTCGGGAAGTTTCGGCCGTACCTTCGACTCCGCGGGACAGGTTCGGCGGAAGAGGCGATCGACATCCTCTCGCGTGAGAACTTCGATCTGGTCTTCGCGGACTCGTTCCTGCCAGCACCAGGGGGACTCGCCGTACTCGATCGGATCCGAGCTCGATCGGACCATGGTGTCAGCGACCTCATGATCAAGCGAGGCACGAACTGTTCGGAATTCGACTTCGCACCCTATGCACCGTTCGCAGTCTTCAACGAACCCTATTCGATTGCGGCGCTTCGCGGTCGATTCGGCGCTGCCCTCGCTCGGCGTGGCTACGACCCGACCGTTGTCGGCGATCTCAAAGCTCGCTCGGGACCGAGGGTCGAGGCGGCGGAGGGGGCCGAGGACTGCGTGATACCACCGCGCAGACCGCACGTTCTCGTCGTCAACGACGAAGTGCTTGCGACGCGCGGCATTGCGCGTGGATTGCGCCGGAGCTTCCCGGAGGTGCACGTCACCTGCGCGCACGGAGGGGCCGAAGCGTTCGTCAGACTGTCGGAGCGCATCGTGGATCTGGTGATTCTCGATGACGTAATGCCCGAACCGGATGGGCACGACGTCATTCGCGCGATGCGCCGTGTTCAGAAGACGGGACGCACACCAGTGGTCTTCGCCAGCGCCTTTGGTGATGGCCGCGCGCCGCCCGGGGAGCCGCTCGCGCGTATGCGCATCCCGGCAGTCCCGAGTAAGATCGCTCACGTCGTCGCGTGCGCCCTCGCCGAGCGGGGCTTCGACCTCCCGGCACCCGCGGGCGGCTGGCCGGCTCTCGACGGGTCCGTGGGCATCCAGTACTTCGACCCCGCGTTTCGTGAGCGCTTGCTCGCCACCGCCGGAGCGGGCTGAATCCCGCCCCACGATGCGCAACCTCCTCGTCCCCCTGATCGCTTGCGCCACGCTCGGCCTCGCGCCGTACCTCCCCGAGCCGCACGTGGTCGGGAAGATCCGCTGGGTCGCGGGCGGCGCGGACGGGATGAAGCTGATGGACTGGGGCGACCTCGCGATGCACGGGGCGCCGTGGCTGTGGCTCGCGTTCGAGGGGGCGCGAGCACTCCTGAAGAAGAAGGCCGGCTAAGGCGTCACGCCGATCAGGCTCTGCGCGCGCGCTTCGAGGTACTCCTCGATGTTCGTCCACCCGTCGTCGTCGAGATCCCCCGCCGAGTCGTCGGTGCCGACGACCAGGCCGTTCATCTCCTCCCACGCGTCCGGCATCCCGTCGCGATCCACGTCGGCCGGCGGCGGCGGGCCCGACTCGATCACCGGGTCGTTCACCAGGCCGTAGCCGCCTTCGCCGGATCGAACCTGGCCGACCGTGCGCACGTTCATCGCGTCGCGCGGCCACGCGCCTGCCCGCGCGAGCACCCGCTCGTAGGCGTCGGCGTGCGGCGCCGTGTCGACGGGCGCCATCGGGTGCGCCGAACCGACCAGCTCCGGATTCCCCCAGTCCGGGTGCAGCGGATAGCCGGGGTAGCTGTTGTCGTCGGCGAACACCGCGACGGGACGGTCGAGTCCGAACATCGCGACCGAGCCGTTGTGGGTGTTGGGGCCCTCGGACATCGTGTTGCCGACGAAGTTCGCGCGCACCGTGCCCGGCGACCAGTCACCCGTCCAGAAGTGGAAGAACGACTCGTTGCCGCAGTTGTGCAGGACGTTGTTGCGGATGTCGATGTCGACGCCCTCGGCCGGCGGCCCACCCTCGTCCCAGTGGATGTTTGCGCCGCAACGGTTCGCGTGATTCGCGCTGAGGTTGTGGTGATACGAAAAGCGCGTGCTCGGCGCGTACGCGAACAGGAAGCCGTAGTGGCTGCCCGGCCCGCTGTTCGCGACGGTGCTCCAGGAGATCGTCACGTCGTGTGCGTAGGTGATGTCGAGCGCTTCGTCGTCGGCGCCCGAGAAGTCGCAGTGATCGAACACGAGGTGATGCGCACCCGCGATCGTCACGTTGTCCGTGTTGCCGTGGCCGCGGAAGCGGACGAACCGCACGATGACGTCGTGCAGCTTTCGATCGTCCGGCGCCTGCGGCGCGTAGAAGAACAACGTCGGTCCGCCGACGCCGTTGCCGCGGAACGTGATGCCCCCCGGTGACGTCTGCCCGGCGATCGTCAGGAACGAGTGCTCTGGTCCCATCTCACGTCCGACGTCGGGCACGTCGATCACGCCGCTCACCTCGAACACGATGATGCGCGCGCCCGGGGTGTAGAGCGCCTCGGAGAACGAGCCGGGGCCGTCCCAGCTCAGCGTCGTCACGTGCAGGATCTGACCGCCACGACCTCCGACCGTCTCGGTCCCGAAGCCCTGCGCACCGGGGAACGCACCGAGCGATCCCTCGGCGCCCCCGGGCGGCGGCGTCCAGGGGCCCGCGTCGCGCGGCGGACCAGCGTCGCGCGGCGGACCACCGTCGTGATCGGGCGGAACGCCGGAGTCGATCGGCAACACGGCGCCGTCCTCCGCGACATACACACCACCGTCGCGATTCGCGATGGCCTGCTGCCCCCCGACCAACCCGTGCGGCACACAGGCCGCCGCCGAGAGGAACGCGCAGGGGAATATCCAACGGGCGGGGCCGGCCACGAAATTCATCATACCGCCGACGCACGCCGATCCGTCCAGCGTCCTGGGCGAGGAAGTGTGAAGTCGACCGCGCACCCCCAAACCCAGGCGCCGATTCGTGATTCGGCGCACGCGCGATCATCCTGTCCACGGCGCGTGCTCACCCGGCTTGGCACTCGAGAGGCACGGCGGCCGGCGACGCGCGCTGGCCCCCGAGATGCATTACCCTCCGCGCGATGAAGCACATCCTCCTGTCCATGGTTCTCCTCTCCGCCATCGCGTGCGGCGGCGACTGCCCGAGCAACGACGTCGCCGGCAACTACGATGGAATGGATCTCACCGGCTGCAACCTCGCGGGTGAAAACCTCCAGAGCTCCAACCTCTCGAACGCCGACCTCTCCGGCGTCGACCTCTCGGGCTCCAACCTCTCCAGCGTGAACTTCGCCAACGCCAACCTCGCGGGCGCCGACCTGAACCGCGCGGACATCGCGTCCTCGAACTTCAGCAACGCGGACCTGACCAACGCCAACTTCACGAACGCCGACATCGCGAGCGCCAACTTCTCGAACGCCAAGCTCGAGGGGGCGGACTTCACGAACGCCGACATCGCCAGCTCGAACTGCACCGGCGCGACCGGCGCAGACTTCTCGATGGCGACGATCGCGAGCAGCACCAACTGCGACTGAGGAGGACGGGTCGAGGCACGTCGCCCGGCCCACGAATCCGGATGCATCGGCAATCGACACATTAGATGTGCCGATACACATGTATCGACACCGCAGGCTCCGCCAACGTAGCGTGAGCGCGTCAGCTGCAGCGCCCTAAGCAGGCGGTCGCCTTCGCGGTGAGCGCGGCGGCGCACGCGGCCGGCGTGTTGAACTTCGAGCTGTCGCTCGCGGACGCATCGACGTGACGAACCCTGCCTTCATCGGAACGACGTTCGAACCGTCGGGGCCAACGCGAGATAGGCCAACGTGAAGCCCCCAACGAGCAGCGTCACGTAGTTGAACAGGAACGGCACGCTTGCCAGTAGGACGAGCGAGAGCACCATCACCGCCGTACGCGCCCACCGCCGCAGGTGATACAAGCCGTGTACGAGCTTGGCCCCGACGAGTGCGGCGGCCCAGCAGTTGAGCCCGGCAATCACCGCGATAAGGACGATCGCCGAGTCGCCTTCGCGGAGATAGGTGACCGAGTGGGCGTGGAGCAGTATTCCGAACATGCAGATCGCGCCGAGGATGATCTGCGCGATCACGCCGACCACGCCCATGGCGCAGATGACGAGAAGACCGAGGGGCCGCTGTTTCATCATCGATCTCCTCTACAGCTCCGAGAGGACTCGAGCCTTGGTCTCGTCGTACTCACTCTGGTCGATCAGACCGTCGTCGAGGAGGCGGCGGAGCTTCTCGAGTCGTTCGCTGGGATCCTCGGCCACGTCCTGCGTTGCGGCGGCCTCGGCCGCGTCCCTCGCCTCCTCGGAGCGCATGCGTGACGCGTCGAACGAAGACCGCGCGCTGCGCTGGGCGCGTTCGTAGACCGATCGCATCTCAGCGTCGGACATCGAGCAGCCAGACTCGAAGTAGGCGCGAGCGACTGCACCGATCGCGAGCGTCGACGCGAACATGAACGGCGCCGCGACGAAGCCGCCGAGCCCGGGGAGGAGCACCTTGGCGGCGGTGGTCGCGATCCGGCTGCCCACCAGCGACATGCCAACGGTGGTGCAGATCTGCACGACCATGTCCGTGGCCGCCTTCTTGGTGACGCTCTGCCCGTAGATCGCGCCGACACCGACGACCATCCCCACGTGGATGGGCATGACTGCGACGATCTCGCTGCCGGGCAGCGGTATCAGCGTCAGCGCAGCCGCCGCGTAGCCGGACTTGTCGATGAGGTCTTGCGCCGCAACTCCGCAGTCGCGGCGATGTGAATGGTGGTTGTGCGCGTGGTTCGTTTCCATGCTCAGGCCTAGAGCACCGGTCGTGCCATGCCCCCTAGGTGCCGGAAATCAGGGCGTCGTGCGGGCTCGAGCACAGGATGTACACATTGAGTACACTGATTGTACTCGATGCTGTTTCCGTCGGAAGACGCGCGGGAGCGCGCGCGACTGATCGCCGGGCTCGCCACCGCGAACCCGTTCCTCGAAGAGCGGGTGGCGCTCGAGCGAAGGCTGCTCGGAGCCGACTTCGTCCAGGGGGCCGGCCTGTGGCGCTACCGATCAGCCCTCGGGGGTGCGCCGAGCGAGAACGCCTTCCGTGTCGACGATGTCGTCTGGAGCACGACGCAGACCCTCCGCGCGCGCTACGACCCTGCGCGTCCCCCCTCCGACGAAGACCGAGCTCTCTATCTCGACGTGGCGCGGTACGCGCTCTACTCGCGCAACGAAGTCGCGCTCACCGAGCTGACGATGGCGTCGGAGCACGCCACATCGAGGCTCCGCGCGGGCGGGTACGACAACTTCGAACGCGACGCGGTCGCTCTGCTCGTGCAGACCAACCTCGTCACCCCCGACGAGCTCCCCCACCTGTACTCGACGCTGTTCCAGATCCGTCGCGCGTTCCACCATGTGTTCACCCACGTCATCGGCAGCTCACGGCCCACGGCGCGCCTGCGCTCCGATATCTGGCGCTCGATCTTCACGCACGATCTCCGACGCCATCACCGTTCGATGTACGCCAGGATGAGCGACACCCCCACGCTCGTCCTTGGGCCGTCCGGCACGGGCAAGGAGTTGGTGGCCCGCGCGATCGCACTGTCTGGGTATCTCGCATTCGACCCGAAGACGAAGTCGTTCCCAGGCCCGATCGATGGCCGCTTCGTGCCGATCAATGTCGCGGCGCTCGCGCCCACACTGTTGGAGTCGGAGCTGTTCGGACACGCAAGAGGTGCCTTCACCGGGGCCGCGGCGGACCGCGCCGGGTTCTTGGACGTCGTCCCCGAGACCGGCGCGATCTTCCTCGACGAGATCGGAGACCTCGACCCCTCACTCCAGGTGAAGCTGTTGCGGTTGTTACAGACGCGGTCGTACTCGCGCGTCGGTGACGCTACACCGCGCCCCTTCTCGGGAAAGATCCTCGCCGCAACGCATCGGGACCTCGAGGCCCGAATGCTCGACGAGCGGTTCCGGGAGGATCTGTACTACCGCCTGTGCGCGGACGTCCTGGAGACACCACCGCTGGTCGACCGTCTGCGTGACGACATCGACGAGCTCGAAGACCTCGTCCTCTTCTTGGCCATCCGGATCGCCGGAGCGGACGAAGGGCCCGCCGTCGCGGACGAGGTCTTCGGCTTCATCACGGCGAACATCCCGCCGGACTACACGTGGCCCGGCAACGTGCGGGAGCTCGAACAATGCGTCCGCAATGTCCTGATCCGACGTCAGTACCAACCACGCCGCACGACTGCCCCCGGCTTCGGCGCCGAGGTCCTCGAGGGCCGGATGTCCCTGGATGAGGTCACGCGAGCCTACGTCAACCTCGTCTACGAACGCACCGGTAGCTTCAAAGAGGCCGGCGCCATCCTGGGCATCGATCGAAGAACGGTCGCGCGCTGGGTTCAGAGCGCTTAGTGACCGGCCGCGATCGATGCGCTACGCGTTCCACGATGTTCGACTGGGGTGATGGTCACTACGAGCGGACCGCGACGACGCTGCTCTCCGTGAGCGACGAGGTCGTGGCGCACCTCGCGCCCACGACCGGAACGCGGATCGTCGACGTGGGGTGCGGCACCGGTAACGGCGCGCTCGCCGCCGCGCGGCGCGGGGCGACGCTCACCGGGATCGATCCGGCGGAGCGTCTGTTGGGCGTGGCGTCAAAGCGCGCTGCCCACGAAGGGCTCGTCGTCGACTGGCGCGCCGGCAGCGGCGGCGCGTTGCCGCTCGGCGACCACAGCCAGGACGCCGCGATCGCGATCTTCTCGATCATCTTCGCGCCCGACGCGCGCGACTGCATCCGTGAGCTGCGGCGCGTCGTGCGCCCGGGCGGTCGCATCGTCTTCACGACGTGGATGGCCGAGGGCCCCCTCAACGACTCCTACGAAGCGATGATGAGGGTCGCGTCCGAGGTGCGTCCGCCCTCCGATGAATCCGCCGACGAAGCGCCGCCCAGCGAGGAGCTGCTGTGGGGCGACGGGAACTGGCTGTCGAAGATGTGGCCCGGCGTCGACCTCACGCTCGTGCGCCGCACGCACCGGATGACTGCGCCGTCGGCGGCGGCGTGGTTCGAGGACCAAGAGACGAACCACCCCGCGTGGCGCGCGATGCGGCGCGGACTCGCGGACATCGAGGGCGCGTGGGCACGCGTGAAGGAGGCGAGCGTCGAAGTGCTCGCGGCCGCGTCAGCGCCGGGCGTCGAAGGGTGGGCGATCGACAGTCACTACTGGCTCGTCGACGTCACCCTCCCCGACGCGGGCTGACGGATCAGGGCTCGAAGTTCCAGAGCCGCTTGCGCTGACCGGCGAAGTCGATCGCCACGTTGTCGATGAACCCGTGGTAGTCGCCGTTCCAGCCGCCGCCGACCGCGACGCTCAGGCCGACGACGCGCGCGCTCGGGCCGAAGCCCCAGTCGCCGAGCTCGTTGCCGTACTGGTAACACTCGAGCGGGTTCGCGCTGCAGAAGTCGGGGCCGACCCACTCGCCGTCCACGTAGATCGGGATGCGCCAGAAGTTGTCGTTCGTGATTTCCGCGTGCACCCATTGGTCGACGGGGACGCCGACGCCCGGCTGTGAGTAGCCGTTGTAGACGCCCTCCCAGGTCAGCAGGTACGTGCCGCCGTTGAGGCCCGCGTCGGGATCCCAGACGAGCACGCGCAGCGCCGGCGTGATGTGCGACCACGCGCCGCTCGCCGAGTCGCGATACCAGTCGAACGACAGCTCGGTGAGGTGCGAGAGCAGACCGAAGCCACCCGTCCAGGGTTGGATGCCCTCCGTCGGATCCGGGTGCACGTCGCGCGCGAGGACTTCGAACTCGGCGATCGCCGACGGGTGCGCCGGGAGGATCTGCTCGAGCGATCCGGCGCCGCCGGTGTTGTCGGGCCGCGTCGAAGCGATGCGGTTCACACCACCGCTCCGCACGTTGACGTGGTGCCACTTCGCCAACGCCTTCGCAGGCTGCGTCGGACGCACGAAGCGACGTCGAATGCCGGGACCCGCGACGACGGTGGTGGCGGTGGCGGCGAGGATGAGACCGGTAAGAACAGCAGAGCGCACGGGGGTGAGTTCGGTATTCACGCCGAGTCTTTTAGTCGATTGCGCGAGACTTGGCGCCTGAACCTCGGGTCAGCGGACGATCCGCGGCGAATTCATGTCCAACTCATGCAAACGAGCCAGCGGTCCGCCCGGGAGCACGGCCTGTAACGTGACACGCGCGGGCACGAGGGCGCCGTTCGTCTCGTGATATTCCTCATACCGCGCGAGGCCCTGCGCGCTGCGCATCATCTCGCGCACGGTGTACTCGACGCGATCGAGTCGCCCGGAAGCCCGGTCGATCCACAGAATGTACTGGTCGTCCTCCGCGTGCGCCTCGACGGCGCCCCAGGTCACGAAGACCCGATCGAAGGCGCGTCCTTCCTCCGTGACCGGGTCGAGCGCGGCGATGAGCTCGGCGTTGCCGATCTCCACGGGCAACACCATGACGTAGCGGAGCGTCGGCACCAGGAACTTCGCGCTCATCATCGGGTCCAGATCCTCGGCGGGCGGGGACTCGATCGCGCCCCCCGGCGGACGCCGATAGATCTCGAGGTCCTTCATCCCCCACTCGGTGCCCGCGTCCGGCCCGTCGGTGAGCCGAAACGACGCGGTCCACGCGCGCGTGGCCAACACGACGTCCATCGTCTGCGTCGACTCCGCGAACGGGTTGAACATCGACCCCATGACGCCACCCCACGTGTCGACGAGAGTCAGCTCGAGACGTTGGTGTTCGGCGAGCACGTCGCGCCCGTGACGCACCGCGAGCGCTTCGAGCAACGCCCTCCCTCGTTTCGCCCGCTCGGCAGTGATCCCGTCCTCGACCTCCGGAGGCGTCAGGTCCGCCAGGAGGAACATCGGTGCCACCAAGAGCGCGGCGCCCGCGCCGACGACGTACTTCCATTTCATAGTGCGTTCACCGCGACCCGCGCCGCCTGCCGGAGCGCCTTTCGATCCGCGCCGGAGCGCGCCAGCACCGACAGCCCCGCCGCACACACCACGAGGTGCTTCGCGAGCGCGCGTGGGCGCTCCGTCGAGCGCAACATTCCGTCCTTCTTCGCGCGGGTGAGTGCACGCGTCATCGCCGCCTCCATGCGATCGAAGTGCTCACGCGCGAGGGCGGCCATCGCGGGGTCGACCGCACCGAGGTCCACCGTCGACTTCACGAGGAAACAGCCGCGCGCCGCCGGATCCGACGCGAGCGCCTCGACGACGGTGTCGAAGTACGAACGGACGCCTTCGAGCCCGGCGTCGGCGGCTTCGAGCGGCGCGAGGAGCGCGTCGACGTAGAGCGCGCGGTAGTGCGCGAGCGCCCGGTCGAACAGCGCGCGTTTGTCGCCGAAGGTGTTGTAGAGGCTCTGCGCGCCGATCCCCATCCGCCCCGCGAGCTCGGTGGTGGAGGCGCCTTCGAAGCCGCTCGTCCAGAACACGTCGAGCGCGGCGCCGAGGGCTTCGGCTTCGTCGAACTTACGGGGACGTCCCACGCCCGCGAGCGTGGGACGTTTTTGATAGACCTGTCAAATACTACGAGGCCGGCGTCGACGGCAGCGTACGGTCGTCCGTCCGCACCAAGCCGTTGGTCGGTCCGTTGTCGAGCGAGACCGTGTCGAGCACGTTCTGGACGTTCGCGAGGTCCGACGGCAGCAGCACCGAGTGCTTGCCCGACGCGAGGTTCCCGAGCTGAGTGACCAGCTGCTGCGACAACCGGAGGTTCGTCGCCTCGACGCCGCCCGGTCGCGAGAGCGCCGCACCGATCTTCTCGATCGACTCGGCCGTCGCCTTCGCCACCGCGAGGATCTCCTCGGCGCGACCCTGCGCCTCGTTGATGCGCCGCTGCTTCTCACCCTCGGAGCGGTTGATCGTCTCCTTCATCCGACCCTCGGACTCGTTGATGCGCGAGCGCATCTCACCCTCGGCCTTCGCGAGGACCGCGCGACGGTCGCGCTCGGCGGCCATCTGGCGCTCCATCGCGTCGCGCACGGTGGGCGGCGGGACGATGTTCTTCACCTCGTAACGGTGGACCTGGATACCCCACGCGTTGCCGACCTCCGCGAGCACGCCGACCACGCGCGAGTTGACCTCGTCGCGCTCCTCGAAGGTGCGGTCGAGCTCGAGTGTACCGACCACGGAGCGCGTCGTCGTCTGCGCGAGCTGGATCGCCGCGAAGCGGTAGTCCGTGATGCCGTAGCTGGCGTTCTCGGGGTTGATGACGCTGATGTAGACGATGCCGTCCACCTCGATGCGAACGTTGTCCTTGGTGAAGCACTCCTGCGGCGGCACTTCGATCGCCTCTTCACGCAGATCCTGGATGTACGCGATGCGATCCAAGTACGGGATCAACACGTGGAACCCGGGGCCGAGCGTGGTGTGGTACTTGCCGAGGCGCTCGACGATGTACGCCTTGCGCTGCGGCACCAGCCGCACGCACCGCACGAAGCGGAACGCGGTGTAGAGGAAGAGGATCGTCCAGATCCCGGTCGAGTAGAGGGTGTGGAAGGCTTCCATGTTCAGCGCCCCTTTCCGTTCGTTCCGTTCACGCCGGCCGCGATGTGCGAGATCCCGTCCATGACGCCGCGGATGTTCGCGACGTGTGACGGCACCACCGACACGTTCGCCTTCGAGAGGATCTGACCGAACTGCTCGAGGTACTGCTCGACCAGCTGCGTCTTCACCGCGAGCTCGCCGCCCGGCTTGCGGATCGCGGCGGCGACCATGTCGACGCCCCGCGCCTTCGCCTCGGCGACGAGGCGGATCTCCTCGGCCTGCCCCTGCGCCTCGTTGATGCGCTTCTGACGCGAGCCCTCGGAGAGGTTGATCGCCTCCTGACGCTCACCCTCGGACACCAGGATGTTCGACTCCTTCTTACCGGTCGACACGGTGATCGCGGCGCGCTTCGCACGCTCCGCTTCCATCTGCTTCTCCATCGTGTCGATCACGCGGTGCGACGGCGTGATGTTGCGAATCTCGTAGCGGATCATCTTGATCCCCCACGGGTCGCTCGCCTTGTCGATCTCGCGCACGATGTTCTCGTTGATGCGGTCGCGCTCGGAGAACGTGTCGTCGAGATCGAGCTTGCCGATCTCCGAACGCATCGTCGTCTGCGCGAGGTTCACCGACGCCTGTCGGTAGTCCGCGATGCCGTACGACGCCTTCTTCGCGTCCATCACCTTGAGGTAGACGATCCCGTCGACCTCCACCTGGATGTTGTCGCGCGTGATGCAGCTCTGCGGGGGGATGTCCAACGCCTGCTCCCGCATCTCCTGCGTGTACGACGCACGGTCGATGAACGGGACGAAGAAGTGGAACCCGGGCTGGAGCACCCCGGCGAACTTGCCGAGCCGCTCCTTCACCACGTGGTGCCGCGTCGGAATGATGCGGAAGGTCTTCACGATCAGGAAGATGAGTCCCACGACGAATGTCGTGGCGACGGTGGTTCCTACGCCCATGGTTCTTCTCCATCCTCGTCGCCTGCTTCGAGCTCACCGAGGGGCTCGACGATCCAGGCGAGGTTGTCGCGCGCGACGAGGCGGGCTCGCGCGCCTTTCGGGATCACGCGGTCGGTGCTGGTCGCCGGCCACGTGGTGCCCTGGTAGCGGATGCGCCCGGACGCATCCCGTTCGGTGACGTCGACGAGGACTTCGACGACTTCACCGATCGATGTGATTCCTTCGTTGATTTGTCCGCGTTTGGACTCGGCCGGGAGGTACTTCTTCATCCAGCCCCGCAGCGTGAACGTGAGGCCGACGGACGCGCCCATCCACACGAAGAGCGAGGCGACCAGGCTGTCGATCAGACCGACGTAGCGCAGGCCGGCGACCAGGACGGCCGCGGCGCCGAGGAAGACGGCGACGAGCCCGGGGATGATGACTTCCCCACCGATGAGGATCAGACCGACGATCAGCCAAGCGAGCGTGATGAGATCGGCGCCGGTCATGGTCACGGTAGTTCGACAAGATTGCTCACAGCGGACGCCCGGTCAAACCACGGCGAACCTGTGGTATCGAGGGCCCATGCCTTGCCACTGCGGACTCGAGGGCGCCTACGAAACCTGCTGCGGACGCTACGTGACCGGCGTCGAGAACGCGCCCACGGCGGAGGCGTTGATGCGGTCGCGCTACGCGGCCTACGTCGAAGGCGCGGTCGACTACATCGGCGAGACCCACCACCCCGACAAACGCGAGCAGTGGGACCGCGACGCGGCGGCGACCTGGTCGAAGAACGCACAGTGGGTCGGCCTGGAGGTCGTCGAGACGGAGGACGTCGATGACGACGAAGGCATCGTCGAGTTCCGCGCGCGGTACACCCAGGACGGCACCACGATCACGCACCACGAGCGGTCGCGGTTCGTGCGCATCGCGGGGCGCTGGTACTACGACGACGGACGCATGGTGGCGGAGCCGGTGAAGCGCTCGGCGCCCAAGGTGGGTCGAAACGACCCGTGTCCCTGCGGGAGCGGCAAGAAGTACAAGAAGTGCTGTGGAGCCCGGGCCCGCGCGTGATAGACGGCGGCGGCCATGTCGGAGAAGACGCTCGCCCAGGAAGCCAAGCGACGTCGCACGTTTGCGATCATCTCCCACCCGGACGCCGGTAAGACGACGCTCACCGAGAAGCTCCTCCTGTACGCCAAGGCGATCCACCTCGCGGGCTCGGTGAAGGCGCGCAAGGCGTCGCGCCACGCGGTGTCGGACTGGATGCAGATGGAGCAGGAGCGCGGCATCTCCGTGACGTCGTCGGTGCTGCAGTTTCAGCACCTCGGCAAGATGCTGAACCTCCTCGACACCCCCGGCCACGCCGACTTCTCCGAGGACACCTTCCGAACGCTCGCCGCCGTCGACTCCGCGGTGATGTTGATGGACCACTCCAAGGGCGTCGAGCCGCGGACGAAGAAGCTCTTCGACGTGTGCCGGATGCGGAAGGTCCCGGTCGTCACGTTCATGAACAAACTCGACCGCGCGGGGCTCGATCCGCTCGCGCTGGTCGACGACGTCTCCGAGTCCCTCGACCTGCGCGTCGCGCCGATCAACTGGCCCCTCGGTATGGGGCGCGACTTCAAGGGTGTGGTCGACGTGAAGACACGCGAGGTCACGCTCTTCGACGCGGAAGCGCACGGCACGAAGATCCTCCACACCGAGACCATCAGCTGGGACGAAGCGAAGTCGCGGTTCGCCGGCGCGTTGTTCGACAAGGCGGAGGAAGACCTCGAGCTCGTCACCGAAGCGGGCGAGCAGTACGACCACGACGCATTCCTCGCGGGGGAGCTGTCGCCGCTGTTCTGGGGTTCGGCGATGACGAACTTCGGCGTCGAGCGGCTCCTCGAGTTCCTCGCGCAGAACGCGGCGCCGCCATCGCCGCGTACGCTGGAGGACGGCGAGTCGATCCCGCCATCGGACCCGCGCTTCTCCGGGTTCGTCTTCAAGATCCAGGCGAACATGAACCCGAAGCACCGCGACCGCATCGCGTTCATGCGCGTGGTGAGCGGGACGTTCGAGCGCGACATGGACGTGACGATCGGCCGGAGCGGGCAAACGATGCGCATGGCGCGCCCGCAGTCGTTCCTCGCGCAGGAGCGGTCGGTCGTCGACCACGCGTATCCGGGCGACATCGTCGGCATCTACGACAGCGGCAAGCTGCGCGTCGGCGACACCGTGTCGGCGAAGGGGCGGCTCGCGTTCGCCGGCATCCCGCGGTTCGCCCCCGAACATTTCGGGCGGTTGGTGCTCAAGGATCCGCTGAAGCGGAAGCAGCTGGATACCGGGCTCGAGCAGCTCGCCCACGAGGGTGTGATTCAGCTGTTCTTTCGGCCCCGTGATCGGCAGAACCCGTACCTCGGCGCCGTCGGTGTGCTTCAGTTCGAAGTTCTGCGTGCAAGGTTGGAAGCCGAATACAACGTGAAGGCCGATCTGGCGTCCGCGTCGTTTCGATTCGCGCGGTGGATCGACGGCAAGCCGGAAGCGAAGAAGTGGTTGGAAGGGTCGAGCAGCTTTACCGTGTTGGAAGACCGAAACGGTCTGCCCGTGTTGCTCACCGACTCCGAGTGGGGCATCAACTACGCTCTGCAGAACGCGGAAGGGTTGATACTTCACGACATCGAGCCGTTGTAGGGGGCGACGGCTCCCAGCGCTCGGGGGGGCGCCTGATTGAACGAAAAGGTTACCGAAGCCCTAGAGCTCTTGGATCAGCCCGCGTGCACCGTGAAGGTCCGCGGGTCGCGGGTGGTCTGGTCGAACGCGTCGTTTCAGAAGCGCTTCGGCGACGTCACCTCCTTCCTCGATATCGTTCGTGAGGACTGCTACGCGGAGACCGAAGCGCAGCTGTCCGACCTCGACGGACCGGAGACGATCGTCCACGCGGTGATCGGACCGGAGTCGGCGAGCTTCGAGTGGCTCGCGAACCCGAACGAAGACGGCACCATCACGCTGCTGGCCGCGGCGCCCGCACCGATTCTTCGGCGGCTCGACGCCCTCGACCGCAAGAACCGCCAGCTCGAAGAGTTCGTCTACGTGGTGAGCCACGATCTGAACGAACCGCTGCGGATGGTCACGAGCTTCACGCAGCTGCTGGAAGAAGACTACGGCGACGCCCTCGACGGCGAAGCGAAGACGTACATCCAGTTCGCGAGTCAGGGCGCATCGAGGATGCGCCAGCAGCTGAAGGATCTGCTGCGGTACTCGCGGATCAACACCCGCGGCAACGCGCCCGAGCAGTTCGAGATGAACAAGGCCGTCGACGCGGCGTGTGAGCAGCTCCAAGAACGAATCCAAGAGGCCGGCGCGAAGGTCACGGCGGACGAGCTCGGCGAGGCGTTCGCGGACTTCCACCAGATCGTCGAGCTGTTCGTTCAGCTGATCGACAACGCGATTCAGTTCAAGTCCGACGCGCCACCCGAAGTGCACATCACGAGCGAGGCGACGAACGGGTGGCGCACCTTCGCGGTGACGGACAACGGGATCGGCCTGGAGCCCGAGCAGCACCAGCGGATGCTGCAGATCTTCAAGCGCCTGCAACCACGCGTGGGGACGGGCACCGGCGTCGGCCTGGCGCTCTGCCGGCGAATCGTGGAGCGGCACGGCGGCTCGATCCGGCTGGACGGCCGCGACGAAGGTACTGGCCTTCGCGTGTCCTTCACGCTACCGGCGCGGTCGACGTGAACCGGATCGCCCGTACCTCCCTCCTCTCGATCACATTCGCCCTCGCGGCCTGCGGCGGAGACGACGACGCCGGCTTCGAAGCGTGCGGCGGCGACCCCGTCGCGGGGTGGGACCTCGTCGCGGCGGAGTTCGAGGCGGCGCAGCCCGACGGGTGCACCGGCGGGGTCAGCGGCACGGTCTTCTTCAACCCGAACGGCCGCTACTCGATCAACCTCGACATCCAGGCCTGGAAGAAGACCGGGGGCGCCTCGGAGGCCTGCGGGTTCACCGCGGTGTACGGCGGGTTCTACCGAGTGCAGGGGTCGACGATCTGCTTCGGCGACTCCTCGGCCGAAGGCGACGCGATCCCCTGCGACGGGACGCGCCCGACCCAACTCCACGCGACCGCGGAGTTCTGCGTGGAAGGGGGCCTCGCGCTGCGTACGTCCACGTTCCAGGACCCGCGGGTGTCGACGGTGCTCCGCTTCGACCGTCGGCCCTAGGATCACCCGGTCACACATATCAATACATGTAGTATTATGGGTGCGTTGTGGGTTGGTACGCGACCTGCTAAAAATGTATGTCGAAACACGCACCGTCAGTCGGGTTCAGCCGACAACTTTCATAACTGCTCAGGAGAGCGGTCGGGAGAAGACGCATGGCAAACGTGAACGGCATCGGAAACACGCGGACCATTCGAGACACGCGCGGGACGACCAACAACTCGGTCGGTGGCGCGTTCAACAACACGCGCTTCGTCGGCGACCGCGGACGCAACAACTTCAGCGTCGGCGGCTTCCAGAACAACACGCAGGTCAACAACCTCGGGCGTGACGACTCGGTCGACCTCCAGGGTCCGGGCTGGGTCGAGCTGGTCGACGGCAACCAGCGGGACGGCGTCGTCCGCTACCAGAACATCCTCAACGGCAGCACCGCCGAGATCCGCACCGACGGCGGCCGCAACGACGCCTTCGTCCGCAACCGCGTCAACGGCGCGAACATGTCGGTCCCCGGCGGCTCCTGGAACGACATGATGAACCCGGCGGGTTACCTGACGAGCTACCTGCAGGGGTACGCGGCCGGTCAGTCCTACGCGAGCCAGGCGTACGCCGCGCAGCAGTCGTACGCGATGCAGCAGCAGCGCGACTACAACTCGGGCTTCCAGGTCGGCAACTTCCTGACGAACCTCGCGCTCGGGCCGATGGCCTGGTTCAACCTCTTCGGCTGATTCACATCTGCGGGGGCAGGATCGAGTCCTCGTTCGGGTCGCTGGACTGTAGCTCGCGACCGTACTCCACCAACGCGTCCTTCAGCACCATCGCGCCCTGCGTGCGGTGGAGATCCGCGCGATACAACAAACAGATCGTGTCCGGGAAGCCGGGGAGCTCACGGTGCAGCTGCACGAGCTCGCCGGCGTAGATCTGCGCGACGCGACGCGGGAGGAGCGCGACGCCGAGACCCGCGACGGTGAGCTGGCGGACGAGCTGCAGATCACCGCAGTCGAGGATGCGATCCGGGAGGGCGTCGTCGGCGTCGAAGCGCGCGAGGAGCTCGCGCACCGGGCCGATGCGACGGGCGCAGATCAGCGGGCCGCGCTTGAGGCGGATCATCGCTTCGATGCGAGTGCGCGGGAGGGGCTCGTCGACCGCGACGAAGACTTCGATGCCGTCGTGGAAGAGCTTCACCATGACGAGGTCGGGGTGCGGCTCCGGGTTCACGACGACGCCGAAGTCGATCGTGCGATCGATGACGGCCTGGCGCGCGGCGGCGGACGTGCCGTTCCAGAGCTTGAGCTGCACGCGCGGCGCGCGCTCGATGAAGCCCTGCATGAAGCCGGGGAGGAAGTAGGCGCCGAGCGCTTCGTTGCAGCCGATCGTGAAGTCGCCGACGACCTCCTCCTCGAGGTCCATGATCTGCGCGCGCGCCCGCTCGAGGATCTCGGTGACCTCCTGCGAAGCGTCGCGCAGCTTGCGACCGGCGGCGGTGAGTGACACGCCGCGACTGTCGCGGTGGAGCAGCGTGGTGTTGAGCTCTTCTTCGAGGTTCTTGATCGCGACGCTGAGCGTGGGCTGACTGGCGCGCAGCTCACGCGCGGCCTTGCTCATGCTGCCGTGCTCCGCGACCGCGACGAGATACTCGAGCTGCTTCAGTTCCACCCCTTCGGTCTACTCGACCGGCCGGTGGATTTCATCCCTCGGCGACGTAGCGGTCCTGGTCGCCGTCCCAGACCCGGCGCTCCGCGTGGAGGGTCTTCGCGGCCGGGTCGATCGTGTACACGTTGTAGCCGCAGCGCCGGTAGACGTCCGTGGCGCTGCCTGCGCACAGCTCGGGGACGTCGCCGACGTCGACGCGGTAGGCGTCGTGCATGTGGCCGTGGAGCACCGCGTGCACGTGGGTGTCGGGGGAGCGGACGAGCTCGATGATGCGCTCGTAGTCGCGGATGCCGTGGCTGGGTCGGTCCGGCTGCCCGCGGCTGCGGAGGAGGCCGTAGTGCATGGCGAGGACGACGAAGGCGTCTGTGGGGGTCGTGAGGATCTCTTGGAGCGCGGCGAGCTGCTCGGGGCCGGCGAGGCCGGAGGAGTCGAGCAACCCGGCGGCGCGCGCGACGTCGATCGTGACGATCGTGAGCGAGCCGAGGCGTTTGACGTGCGGATAGGCGTCGGGCGCGACGGCGCGGAAGTGACGTTCGAAGCGTCGCTCGCGATCGGCGGTGGGGGTGTACCGGTCGTGATTGCCCGGAATGACGGTGTAGCGATCGGGGGCGTCGAGGCGATCGCCGAAGAGCGCGGCGCAACGTTCGAACTCTTCGGAGCGACTCATCTGGGTGACGTCGCCGGTGCAGAGCGCATGGTCGACGTCCTGCGCATCGACGTCTTCGAGCAGCCGTTGGATGCGGTGCTCCACGTTCGCGAAGTGGCTGCGGCGACCGCCGACGTAGTAGTTCAGCGCGCCCATCACACGTTTGCCGACGAGCCCCGCGACGCCGCCGCGCCAGGGCGGGAGGGTGACGTGGATGTCGGAGAAGTGGGCGAGCTTCATGAGTCCTCCGGGGACAGGTCGGCGAGCTGCAGACCGGGAAAGATCGGGTGGGCGCGCTCGAGGGCGGCGAGCGTGGGTTCGTCGATGGTACGCGTGAGGCGTTGGAAGTCGTCGAGGTGCTGCCTCACGCGCGCGGTGGCGTACTCGACGACGGAGTCGTTGGTCAGGATGAATGGCCAGTCGCTCGCGCAGGCGAGCAGGAGCTCGCGCGCGGCTTGGCGGAGCGCGCGTTGATCTTGCGGGCTCGCGGGGAGCTTCGACCAGAGCCGCTCCGTCGCCGCGTGGAGTCGGGGGAGGATCCAGTCGGTGGTCTCGTTGAGCCAGGTCCACCCGTAGCCGCCCGCGCCCCATGAGCTGTGGGCCGGCGCGGTGAGTTGGAAGCGTTCGCCGGCGTCGAGCACGTCGCGTGGCGTGGCGAGCGCGATGGCGTCGGTGTTGGCGACATTGCGGACGACGGCGTCGAGGAACGCCGGGCCTTCGAACCACCAGTGACCGAACAGCTCGGCGTCGAAGGGTGCGACGAGGACCGCGGGGCGATCGCGCGTGCGGGCGAAGTGGACCGCGTCGTCGATCCGCGTGCGAACGAAGTGCTCGGCGTCAGCGTGGATGCGAGCGGCGGCGGCGGCGGGATCGTAGAGCGCCTTGTCGCCGAGGGGCACGTCGCGACCGGTGATGCGGTGGTACTTGATGCCGACCGACCGTCGCTGACCGCCGTCGAGGAGCAGCGGTCCGAGCGCTTCGGCGTCGAGGTCGAAGCCGGCGTCTCGGTGACGTTCTTGGTACTCGGGCGCGCCGGGGTAGCCGTGTCGATCGCTCCACACCGCGGCCGAGGCCGCCGGGTCGCGCGGGAAGGCGACGACACCGCTCGCGCACACGACGGGCGCGTAGTGGCCGAACACTGGGGGCGGGTCGGCGTTCGTGACACCGTGGGTGTCCATCACGAAGTAAGCGAGGCCGACGTCGGCGAGGTGTTCGTCGAGGCCGGGGACGTAGCCGCACTCGGGGAGCCAGATGCCGTGGGGCGCGGCGCCGAAGGCGGTGTGGTGGCTGCGAATCGCGACGGCGAGCTGGGCGTGGACGAGCTCGGGGTGGAGCGCGTGGTGCGGGAGGAAGGCGTGGGTCGCGGCGGTGGTGCAGAGCTCGAGCTGGCCGCGTCGCTGGGCTCGGGCGAAGGCTTCGACGAGGTCGCCGTCGTAGGTTTCGAAGAAGTCGGTGCAGGCGGCTTCGAACCGGTGCGCGTTGGATTCCGCGAGGGGGGCGAGGGGGCCGTCGCTGGTTCGCCTGCGCTCACGTCGGGCGAAGGCGAGGAGGTCTTCGAGTCGCTTCGCGTAGCGTTGGAGGAGGAGGCGGTCCCGAAGCATCGCGGTGAGCGTCGGACTGACGGAGAGCGCGATGCGAACGGGGACGCGGTCGGCGTTCCAGCGATCGAGGAGCCGGCAGAGCGGGAGGTAGACGTCGGTGATGGCTTCGAAGAGCCAGTCCTCTTCCAGTGCGTTTTCGCGATCGACGTGACGAACGTAGGGGAGGTGCGCGTGCAGGAAGAGGACGAGTCGGCCCGGGCGTGACGGTGGCGACACGGCCCGCTACCCGAGCCGCGACGACGACACGTGCTCGGGGCGGGGGTGTGTCGGGCGCACGAGCTGTTCGCGCTGGCGACGCTGCCGTTCGGCGAGCGCGCGGCGCTCGGGGTCGGCCGGGTGAATGAACACCGCCGGCCCCGCGGCGCGCGGTGCAGCCTCGGGCGGACGCGCCGCGTTGGAGCGCAGTTCGACGCCGTCGAGCTCGAGCGTGGCGGCGTGCGGTTCGTCGGGCGCGACGAAGGGGAGGTAACGCTTCCCGGCGGTGGCGTCGACGCGCTCGACGCGCACGGTGCGCGCGCCGGCGCGCCAGACGAGGCGGGCCTCGCCCTCGTCTGCGGGGCAAGACCAGTAGACGAAGGCGGTGTCGGGGTCGCGCGCGACGGTGACGAGCTTGCGGGGGGGCGCGGACGGGGCGGATTTCATTGCGTCCGCCCGCCGTGGCGCGGATTTCGTTGCGTCCGCCGACGGCGGCGCGGATTTCATTGCGTCCGGCGACGGCGGCGCGGATTTCATTGCGTCCGGCGACGGCGGCGCGGATTTCGTTGCGTCCGGCGACGGCGGCGCGGATTTCATTGCGTCCGCCGATGATGCCTCCGGTTTGGTTGCGATCGACCGTCGCTCCTCGGCCCTCGTTGCGCTGGGGCCGGGCGCGCCCGGCACGGTTGGCGTCGCGGACGTCGCGGATTTCATTGCGTCCGGCGACGGCGGCGCGGATTTCATTGCGTCCGCCGACGGCCCCGCGGATTTCATTGCGTCCGCCGACGGCCCCGCGGATTTCATTGCGTCCGCGCGCGCAGCCAGCGCCCCCGGCGAGCTCACGACGACGTCGGCGGCGCCCGTGCGCACCGGACGCCGGGCGACGGCGCTCACCACGCCGTCCATGACGCGTACGCCCCACCGCGACAACATCCGACCCCAACGCCCCGAATCCGCCATGTCGCCCTTCTCCGGGGATGCTGCAACGAGACACAGCGCCCACGGATTTCGTTGCCCGAGACCTAGCACGATCCCCGCGGTGTGGCAGGTCCGTGCAAAAGCTGGGATGCTGCTTGGTATGGGCACCACGGAGATCTACATCGCCGTGGCGCTCGCCGCGCTCGGAGGCATCCTGCTCCTCCTCGCGACCGGACGCCGAGGCCGGCTCTTCCTCGGGGCCCGGGGGCGCCTCCCCAAGCGGTTCGAGGTCCGTGACATCCCCAGTGACGACATCCCCGCCGACGCCCGCGCACCCCTGGACTTCCTCACCGACAAGCTCACCCGGATGGGGTTCGTCGTCGCAGATCTGCCGGCGCGCGTCCCCGCCTTGCAGAGCTTTGGCTACCGCATGTTGATCGTCCCGTTCGTCCACCACGACGAGTGCACGATCTTCCTGATGGGGATCGAGTCCGGACTCCACCCACGCGCCGAGCTGATGCTGCACATCATCACGCCGCTCTCGGGGGGCCGCCGGATCGAGACCACCACCCTCGCCCCGCTCGACTCCCTGCGCCGCCCGCCGCAGGTCGAGGCCCAGGTCGTGCTCGACGCCGACACCGTCGAGGAGATCTGGAGCCGCCACCGTCTCGCTTTGAATCGCCACGAGCGCGGCGAACGCGAAGCGATCGATCCCGAGGCCTGGCGCAACTTCGCCGCGGACGCCTACGAAGGCTGGGTCCAATCCGCCGTCCGCGCGCAGCGCCTCCAGCTCGAGGCCAACGGGCAGATGTACCGCGTCCGCCCCCGCCCCAAGAGCATCATCTGACCGGCGGCTCGCCGGGTTCAATTCGGAACACTTCGGTCGATGAAGATCGTCGGACATGTCCGAACGGCCCGCAGAGATAGGCGAGGTCATCGGCGGCTACAGACTCCAGAACGTCCTGGGGCAGGGCGGAATGGGTTGCGTCTACGAAGCGACCCACACGCGCCTCGGACGACGGACGGCGGTCAAGCTGCTGGCGCCCTCCCTCGTATCGTCCCAGGAGTACGTCAGTCGCTTCCTCAGCGAAGCGAAGATCGTCAACGACGTCAGGCACCCCAACATCGTCGACATCTATGACTTCATCGAGCTCGAGAACCCACGTCGCGTCGCGTACGTCATGGAGCTCGTCGAGGGCCCCTCGCTCGGCCGCCTCCTGAAAGAGCGCCGGCTCACGCTCGAGCAGGCCATCAACGTCACCTTCCAACTCGTCAGCGCGCTCGAAGCGGTCCACGCCGTCGGCGTCATCCACCGCGACCTCAAACCGGACAACGTCCTCGTCCTCGGCGACCTGAACACCGATCTCTCCGCCGTCCCGTCCGTCAAGATCCTCGACTTCGGCATCGCGAAGTCCGTCGACGGCGACGTCGACCACAAGACCGTCACCGGCTCGATGCTCGGCACGCCCTCGTACATGGCGCCCGAGCAGATCGCCGCCAACCCGGTCTCCGGCGCCACCGACATCTACGCGATCGGCGAGATCTTCTACGAGATGATCACAGGCTCCCGCCTCTTCTCGGGCGACCGGATGCCCATGCTCTCGCAGAAGCTCCTCGGTGAGGTCCCCGAGCTCGTGTTCCCGGCCGACCTCCCCGCCGCCGAGTCCGTCCGCGAGCTGATCCACTGGTGCCTCGCGCTCGATGCGGAAGAGCGCCCGTCGATCGCCGAGCTCGCCAACGCGCTCTCCGAGCTCATCGTGCTCGCGCGCGACGAAGGCCCCGAGTTCTCCGGCCGCCTCGCCAGCCTCCGCCCCGAGAAGGCCAAGGATCCCGAACCCACCGCGGCCAACGCGATGGCGTCGATGATCGAAGAGCCCCCGGCGGGAGGCCGCAGCCGTTGGCCCCTCGTCGCCGGAGGCATCGCCGCGCTCGCGCTCGCGGCCGCCCTCGGTGTGTTCGCGTGGCAGCGAAGCCAGCCCGAAGTCATCGCCACCCCGGTCGAGGCGACCCCGGCCCGAGCGCCCGCGCACGACACCAAACCCGAGCCGGCCTCCGTCGACGCGCCCGCCGCGGAGTCGGTCGACGCCGAGGACAAGGCCGCGCCGCAGGACGAGCCCGGTGAAAAGGCCGCCCCCGAAGAGAAGCCCGAGCCGAAGAAACAACCGCCGCCCGCGACGCGCCGGCGGCGATTGAGACGTCGACCCTCTCGACTCGTTCCGAAGGAGCCGGTCGAGAAAGAGAAGAAGCGCGTCGTGAAGAAACGGGAGCTGGTGCCATGGTGAAACGAGCGATCTGGATCGCGTGCGTGGCGGCATTGACGGTCGCGACGCGAGCCCACGCGGAAGACGACGGAGGCCGCGCCGCCTACGTGAAGGCGACGCGCTACTTCGAAGCCGAAGAGTTCCGCGCCGCCCTCCCCTACTTCGAGAAGGCGTACGAACAATCGGGCCACCGCCCCGCGACGATCTTCGGCCTCGCGCAGTGCCTCCGATCCTTGCGCCGCTACGACGACGCAATCGTCTACTTCAAGGAGTACATCGCGACCGAGCCCGACAACGCGTCGGAGGTCCGCGAGACGCTCACGCTGCTCGAGGAGATCGCGGCGAAGCAGCGTCGCGATCGCGAAGCCGAAGCCGCGAGGAAGGCCGAGGAAGACAAACGCGCCGAAGAGGCCGCCGCACTTCGCGAGCGCGAAGAAGCGGAGCGCCGCGAAGCCGAGCGCGCGGCCGCCATCGCCGAAGCGGAAGCACGCGCGCGCGAAGCCGCCGAGGCGGTCATCGAGTCCGCACCTCCCCCGCCGCCGCCCCCCACAGCGGTCGCGACGGCACCAGCCCCCACCGCCGAGCAGGACGACTCCGTCCTCTCGAGCCCCGTCTTCTGGATCATCACCGGCGCCGCGGTGGTCGGCGGCGCCGTCGCGCTCGGGGTCGTCGCGACTTCCAAGGAGTCGACCTACGGCGGAACCGCGGACGTCGTCCTGCAGCCGCTGGGAGGTCGTCGATGAAACGGGCCATCGCCACCCTCGCACTCACGCTCGCGGCGTGTGCTTCGGATGCCGAGCAATTCGTCGTCGTCGTCGACACGGACCTCACGATCCCCGAGGACGCGATCGGCATCGACGTCCTCGCCACGGCGCAAGGCGGTGCGTCGTCCGACGGCGCAACCTTCGCGCTCCCCGAGACACCGCTCCCGATCTCCCTAGGCGTGCTCCCTCCCGAAGACGGTAGCCCGCTCGTCGTCGAGGTCACCGCGCTCGACGACGCCGGAAACGACGTCGTGCTGCGGCGTGCGATCGTCGGCTTTCCGCCGGTCGGTCGCATGCGCATCCCGATGTTCATCGCGAGCGCGTGTCGCGGCGTCGCGTGCGGCGAGAGCGAAACGTGCACGGAGGTGGGCTGCGCCCCGGCCGAGCTCACGGAGGACCAGCTCGGTTCGGTGCCGGAAGAAGCCGAAACCGACCTCTGCCGTCCGGGCCCCGGACAGTGCAACGAGTCCGGCACCGGCTACGAAGTGTGTGAACGCTACGGCGACCCGCCGGTGGTCGTCGAATGCGGCGCCGACCAACACTGCGACGCCGCCACGGTGGCCTGCGTCGACGACGCCAAGGGTCCGACCGACACCGTAACGCTCCAGGTCAACAAAGTCGGCGGCGGCGCGGGCCACGTTCAATCGACGTCGGGCGCAATCGACTGCGGCGCAACCTGCCTTGCAGAGGTCGAGGTCGGCAGCAGCGTGACTTTGCAAGGCACGCCCGACAACAACTCTGCATTCGCCGGATGGGAGGCCGCCCCGTGCACGGGCTCCGGCGACTGCACGTTCGTCCTCATGAACGACACCATCCTCGACGCGCGCTTCGAGGTCCGCCAGACGTCCGGACAACACGACCTGCAAGTGAACCTGCACGGCGGCGGCAACGGACGTATCTACTCCGAACCCGCGGGGATCGACTGCCGCAACGCGATGTGCACCGGCAGCTTCCCGGCGAACACTCGCGTGACCCTCCGCCACGAAGCCGGTGCGACCTCCGGCTTCGCCGGTTGGTTCGGCGACTGCGGCGGCGTCGACAACTGCGTCGTCACGATGGACGGTCCGCGCTACGTCGCCGGCTCCTTCATGCACGACGACGGCTCCGCGCGGGTCGAGCTCCTCGTCGGCTACGGAGGCACGGGCGAAGGCCACGTCACCTCGAACCCGGCCGGCATCGACTGCGGCACGCAGTGCTCGTACATGTTCGCGCGCAACGCGACGGTGGAGCTGTACGCCACGCCCGAACCGGGGGGCTCGACGTTCAAGGGTTGGGAAGGCGCGTGCACCGGCAACGGGACGTGTGTCGTCGACATGGCGACGGCGCGCGAGGTCTTCGCGATCTTCGACACCGATGTCCCCGTCGCGATCCCGCGCGACCTCAACGGCGACGGCTACGAAGACCTCGTGTTCGGCGCGCCCGGAGTCGACGCCGGAACCCAAGCCGACGTCGGTCGCGTCTACGTCATGTTCGGCCCCAAGTCGCAGTCCGCGATGGGCATCAACCAAGTCGACCGCTCCTACCAAGGCGCGGCGCCAGGCTCCGGATTCGGCTCGTCGATCGCGGTCGGTGACCTCGACGGCGACGGCTACGAAGACCTCGCGATCGGCGCCCCCGGCGAGAGCGGTCGCGGCGCCGTGCACATCCTCTTCGGCGGCCCCGGCCTCGTCGGGAGCGGCATGGTCGGCGGCGGTACCGGCCCCGTCCTCGCGGGGATGTCGAACGGCGACGCGTTCGGCGCGGCGCTCGCGATCGAGGATCTCGACGTCGACGGGATCGGCGACCTGATCGTCGGAGCCCCCGGCGTCGACGGCAACAGCGTCGGCCAAGTGTTCGTGTTCGCCGGACAGCCCGGCTTCTGGCCGTCGACGACCGACTTCGTCGCGCACCTCACCGCGCAGTCGGCGGGCACCGAATTCGGACGCTCCGTCGCGATGATCGGCGACATCGACTACGACGGCTGGCCCGACCTCGCGATCGGCGAACCGAAGTACGCGCCGGCGAGCGTCGCGGAGGGCCGCGTCGCGGTCTACATGTCGCCGGCCAACACCGCCATGTCCCCGACCGCCCCGACCTTCACATTGAGCGGCGGCAGTGACGCCGAAGCCTACGGTTGGTCGATCGTCGGCCTCCTCGACTTCAACCGCGACGGTCTCGAGGACTTCGCGATCTCGAGCCCCGTGAAGGACATGGTGCACGTGTACTTCGGCCGCACGAGCTGGACGTCCAACGCAGCGCCCGACCTCCGCCTCGCGCAGGTCGGTATGTTCGGCAGCGCCCTCGCCGGCGGAGACGACGTGACGGGCGACGGGTACCCGGACCTCGTCGCGACCGCGCCGATGCACATGGGCTCCGTCGGCCGCGTGTACGTCTACGAAGGGGCCGCGGCGCCGTCGACGCAGCCCTACGCCGTCATCGAAGGCTCGTGTGTCAACGCGATGAACTGCGCACGCGAGGAGCTCGGCTTGACCGTCGACATCGGCGCCGACATCAACGGCGATCTCGTCGCCGACATCGTGGTGGGCTCGCGGTTCGGCGGCATGACGGCCGGACAGCCGAACCGAGGGCGCATCACGGCGTACCCGCTCGGCAACTATCCGATGACGATGGCACCGATCCCGTCCGGCAACGCGGACGTCCTCGTGGTGGGTGAGGACCAGGCCGGTGGATTGTGCGCTGCGCTTCCCGGGTCGAGCGTGCTCCCCGAACCGTAGGTCGTGCCCTAGCGATGATTTGCGACGGTCGGCGGTACGACGTCGCCCGACGCCTGTAGCGATAGCGCCTGCGGGTTGCGTTGGTAGTGCGCACGAACCGCCGCGGCGAGCGCGCGTTTCTTCGCTTCGTCGATCTCCACGGACGGAGCGTTGCCGATGACCTCGACCAAGGTGCGAAGCAAGCCAACTTGCGGCGCGGGCATGCGATCGATCCACGAGGCCAGCAGCTCACCGTCGACATGTGACGGCAGGGACCCGAGGATTCCCACGTCGTTCTGATCGTGGACGAGCAAGCCGGACGTCGTCCCACGATCCAGCGTCAACACCTGGAACAGGTAGACGGTGTGGTACTCGCGTTGGCGCGTTTTTGCTTCGTCGTCGGCGACGCGCTGAAACGCACGCGCGAGGATCTCGGCGTAGGTGTCGATCGTCGACACCCCGACGCGCTGCACGAGGGCTTGGTCCGCGTCGCGGTCGCCGGTGTCGAACGCCTCCAGGTAGAAGTGCGAGACGCCGCGGTGGCGCTCGAGCGCCGGGATGTAGAAGTACCGATCACCCTGCGCGGCGCCGGCCTCGTAGTGCTCCTTCGCCGCGTCGCGAAGCGAACGCTCGAAGGTCTCGCGATCCGCGTCGTTCGGGTTCGACGGGTTGAGATCCGCCATCACGCGCCAGTACCCCTTGCCGTCGCGCATCTCGGTCCAACTGATGTGCATGTGGAGCGACGGCGCGAGCGGCGCCGACGGATGCACGATGCAGGACAGCGCCGTCGCCGACGCGAGCTTCTTGTCGGGCATGTCGTCGTAGTGAACCTGCGACACATTGAGCGAAGCACGATCGAAGCGACCGGGCGTCGCAACTCGCCGCACGCCCCCGCCGTGCCGCCCTTCATCACGGAGCCACTCCACGGGTTCGAATTTCGTTCCGTCCGCAGCCACGCGCGTGAGCGCAGCCGCGAAGTGATCCTGGAGGTCCTCGACCAACGCGAGCGCCTCTTTGGCGGCCGCGGACTGAGCGGGGGTGCGCGTCATGCGCGGATGCTACGAAGGCCCCGCCACGAGGGCCAAATCCGACGACCGGCCAAAAGTCTCAGCTAGACCTCGAGTCCAGCGACGGTGTCCCAGAATCATGACAACCCCTTACAACAGAGCCTGATAAACCCTTCACTTCGGTGCGGATCGCCTGCACTTCAACGAAAACGGCAAGCGCGCACCGCTCACCGCCGAGCGCGCCGCGCAGTCGGACGTCGCCGTCGACACCTCCGGTCGCGGCCAGGGCAACGCGGACCAGGCAAACCGCATCCCGTTCATCCAGGTCCCGCTGATCCCCGAGCACCCGCGACCCGCGCGCCCGTTCGGGGGCGGCGTCCTGGAGACCGTCGCGTTCGCCTCGCGCGGCGGACCGGACCTCGACGACGCGGTCATCGGCCACGGCCCGACGGAAGGCCCGTACAACGAGGAGATGGGTAAGGGGTTGAAGCGCAACCGGACGTTCCGGTGCGCGTGACCGTGCAGTTCGCGAAGACGCTGTCCGATCCCAAGTGCCTCGACGCCGCCGCGCTGAAGGGCATCCGCGCCGAGATCGACGCGGTGTACGAAAACGCGTTGTGCGTCGGCTCGCTCGTCATGACCGGCGATGGCCCGGCGAACCCGCCGTGGATCCGGGGCCGGTGCCGATGCCGCCGGTGATTCCGTTCGGCGACAGCTCGAAGTCCCGCCCGCTACTCGTCCGCGACGAACGGATCCCGCGGCTCGCGACGCACCGACGTCGTGCCGGTTTGGGTCGCGGACGTGCGCGGCGCGCGAATCGCCGCGCGCGCTTCCTCCACCTCCCGAATCGCGTCCTCTCGGCTCGCCGGCCGCTGCCGCGCGAAGTGCCAGCTGCAGGCAGTCCCGGGTTGGAAATGGCCGTCGACGAGGACGGAGGAGGGGGTGCACCTTTGGACGTAGTCGGCGATTCTTCCGCATCCCGCGTAGGACGCGACGCTCCTGCAGAAGGTGTCGCTCGGAGGACACTTCGGTGGCTCGACGGCGACGACCTCCCTGATGCTGCAACGCAGGTTGCGCGCGGCGCGCTCCGGGAGGTCCGGGCCGGCTCTGGGTGGGTCGATTGTGACGCACGCTCCTGCGCACGCCATCGCCGCCACGACGCAACATCGGACCGCTCCTCGCATCGAGTCTACTTGTAGATCATCCTCGGCTTCACACCCAGGGCATCGGTGAACACGTGTACCGAGATGTCCTTCGGCGCCCTGCGCAGGACGGGCCACCCCAACCGCACGCCCCCCCACACCAACGCCGCGAACGCGACGGAGCTCGAACGATCCGCCCGCACGCGCTCCCACACGCCTGACGGATCCACCGCGACGCGCGCCTCGAACGAAACCTCGGCCCACCCCGCGCGCCGCGCCATGGTCCGCAGGCTTCGTGGCGTGAAGTAGTGCACGTGGGGCGACGGGTAGTCGGCCTGCCAAAGCCTCCGCATCGGACCGTCGCGCCCTACGCTTTCGAGCAGCCGCGCCACTGAATAGAACGCGCCCTCCCCGTTGGGGAGGGAGATCGCGAGTCGTGAGCCGATCGTCTTCGCCGTCCGCAGCGCCGCCTCTGCGTCCGGGATGTGCTCGAGCACGTCGTTGAACACGACGACGTCCGCCGATCCCAACGAGAGCGCCACCGCATCGAAGAACCCCTCACGAACGTCGTGGCCCTTGCGCTGCGCGACCTCCGCCACACGCGGGTCCGGCTCCACGCCGACCGCGTCGATACCCCGCTCACAACAGACATCGAGAAACTCCCCCGTCGAACACCCCACGTCGACGATCCGCTGCACGGATCCCAGCGCAGCGAGCATCCCGTGGAACTCCGCGCGGCGCTGCTTCGAGAGCGCCGCCTTGAGCGCGACGTCGTCGAGGGGCGACGGACGATCCAAATCGACGCTCAGCGCCCACGTCCGATGCCCGCAGGACGGGCACCGACGCCGCCCCGCCTCGTCCACGGTCCCCGCGTCACACGCGGGGCAACGCCCCCATCCTCCCATCGAGCGGCACCCTTGATACCATCCGCGGCGTGACGCCCGAAGAGACCCTCCTCGCGATACGCACCGAGCTGAAGTCGCGCTTCATCGAACGCGACGAGGTCGTCGACGGCGCGTTGATCGCGCTCCTCGCACGACAGCACGTGCTCCTCCTCGGACCGCCCGGAACCGCGAAGTCGATGCTCGCGAAAGCCCTCTGCGCCCACCTCGACGACAAACGTTACTTCGAGTGGCTCCTCACCAAGTTCACGACGCCCGAGGAGATCTTCGGGCCGATGAGCCTCGCAGCGTTGGAAGAGGGCCGCTACGAGCGCGTGGTCGAGGGCAAGCTCCCGGAGGCGGAGATCAGCTTCCTCGACGAGGTCTTCAAGGCGAGCTCGGCGATCCTCAACGCGCTCCTCACGATCCTCAACGAACGTGCGTTCCACCAGGGCAGCACGTCGCGCGCCGTCCCGCTCGAATGCCTGATCGGCGCCAGCAACGAGCTTCCGGAGGAGGACGAGCTCGGCGCGCTCTACGACCGATTCCTGCTGCGCTTCACGGTCGGTTACATCCAACAGGACTACCGCTTCGCGCGGCTGCTGAAGATGAGCGAGGACGCCGGTCCGCCCACCACGCTCGGCGACGCCGCGCTCGATCACCTCCGCGCGAAGACCCGCGAGATCTCGGTGCCGGACGGGGTGCTCGGCGACGTGATGGAGGTGCGCAACCGGCTGAACGCCGCGGGCGTCATCGCGTCGGACCGTCGCTACCGACAAGCGATCGACGTGCTGCGCGCGGCAGCCGTCCTCGAAGGCCGAAGCGAAGTGACGTCCTCGGACCTCCGCTGGCTCGAGCACGTGCTGTGGAGCGACCCCGAGGAGATCCCGAAGGTCGCGGAGGTGCTCGGTGAAGTCGCGACGGGGTTCGAAGAAGAAGCGCGACGGCTCCTGGTCCAGGCGCACGAAGTCGACGCGTACGCCAAGCGCACGTGGTCCGACGGCGAAGCGTACAGCCGCGCCGTCCTGGAGGCGCACACGAAGCTCTCGGCGATCCACGATCGCCTCCAACGGATGCAGAGTCAGACCGCCGAACGCGGGAAGGACACGGCGCGGATCGAGCAGATCGCCGAGGACGTCGAACGCATGATGCGCTCGCTGATCTCCGCCCCGAACTGAAGCCATGTCCCTCGCGTGTGTCCTCTTCGACGGTTACGACCGTGAGGTCTACGAAGGCCTCGCCGCCAAAGAGAAGGCGTTGGTCGATGTCCGCGAGCGCGCGCGTCGGCTGCTGCCGCACGCCGACCATCTGTTCCTCGATCTATTCAGTATCCTCTTCAAGATGAACGTCGTGCTCCTCGACGAGCGGGAGCTGTCGGCGGGTGCTCTGGTGCACCGGCGTCTATTGAACGCCGTGCTCCGGTCTCCGGGGATCGTCACGCTCCGCGATCGAACGCGACTCGATCCGAGCACGACGTGCGAGGCGTTGATCTACCTCGGTCACAAGATCCTCGACGCGCTGACCAGCGGCGATCGCGTCGTGGCCTCGGAGCTCCTCTCGATCGCGGACGCCGCCATGGACGAGGAGATGCTCGAGCAGCGCAAGAAGGAGCTCGAGCACCTCGACGAGCTCCCGGAGGGCGCCTTCGGCGAGGACCGCGAAGCGCTGGAGAAGAGCCTGAAGCAGGACATCCGGAAGCTCACGATCGACGCGAAGCAGTCGCGCAAGAAGCAGTCGAAGCTCGCGTTCGATCTGCCGCTCGACATCGAGTCCGACCTCGACCGGCAGATCACCGCGATGCCGAGCACGATGGACGAGCTGTCCGACGATCTCCGCGCCCTCGGACTGGCCAGCGGCGCGGAGGGGCGGATGCCCGCGCACGAGAAGATGGCGCTCGGTGAGCGGCTGATGCGGAGCAAGAAGCTCCGACTGCTCGCGCGGCTCACCGGCGCGTTCAAGGACGTCGCGCTGGAGGCCCGTAAGAAGCGCGTCTCGCGCGCACCGCAGGAGACCCACGCGATCGAGCAGGGCCGGCAGCTCGAGCGGGTGCTCCCGTCCGAGCTGTTCGCGATGAAGCGCGAGCGGCGCGCGCTTCACCTCGACTTCGTTCGGCGGTTCGTGGAAGGCGAGCTGCTGCAATACCAACTCGAAGGGCCCGCGCAGCGCGGCCCGATGGTGGTGTGCGTCGATGGGTCGGGCTCGATGCACGGGCCGAAGGAGATCTGGTCGAAGGCGGTGGCGCTGACGCTGATGGAGATCGCGCGACGCGAGAAGCGCCGCTGCCTCGCGCTGGTGTTCAGCTCCGGGCACACGCTGTTCGAGGTCGAGCTGCTCTCGAAGAAGCGCGCCGGGGGTCGACCGCAGACGAACATCGAGGAGGTGCTGAAGTTCGCCGAGCACTTCCCGGGCGGCGGCACCAACTTCGAAGAGCCGCTGGCGCGCGCGCTGGAGCTGGTCGGCGATGGCCGCTACCGGCGCGGCGATATCGTCTTCATCACGGACGGCGAAGCCTCGGTCTCGCAGCCGCTGCTCGACGACATCGCAGCGCGACGCAAGAAACACCGCTTCGCGATCCGCGGGATCCTCGTCGACGTCGCGCACGCACGCGCCGAGACGATGGAGAAGTTCTGCGACTCGGTGAAGCTCGTCAGCGAGCTCACCGCCGACACGTTGGTCGATCTGTTCGGCGCAGTGTGACCTTTCGTCGATGCTCTGATCGCGCAGACAGTTGTCTCTGCGAGGCGCGTCCTCGATAGTGCCTCGATGGCCCGGTGCGCAGCCTACGTAAGTTTGTTACCTCTGTTGCTCAGCGCATGCTCCGGCGGCGACACCTCACCGCCGCCGGTCAACGGTCGAATCACCACGGATACGCTCCCGAGCGCCGAGCAAGGCGAGCCGTACGAAGCGACGATCGAAGTCGAAGGATTCACGGCTTCTTCGTGGGACGTACGTGGCCTTCCACCGGGGCTCGGCGCAACGGGTGCTTCCGCGGTCGTGATCTCCGGAACGCCGACCGAGGCCGGTGCATTCTCCGTCGCGGTCACGGCGGTCGGGCCCGGAGGCTCCGTCGCGAACGCGGAGCTCTCGCTTACCGTCGTTGGGACGCTCTCGATCGTGACGACGACCCTCGCGGGCGGCGTCGTCCGGGAAGCCTACGAAGGCGTCGTCTCCGCGGAGGGCGGAACGCCCCCCCGAACCTGGAGCGTCACGTCCGGCGAGCTTCCGCTGGGCCTCGAGCTACGGGGCGCGGACGCCACCGCGACGATCGAGGGCACGCCATCGACGGTCGGCACGTCGACGTTCGTGCTCCGGGTGGAGGACGCCCGCGGTCGCTCCTTCGAATCGCAGCTCGACCTTCGCGTTACGTCGACGGCACCCGCGCTCGAGCTACGGACTCCGGGCGCCCCGATGGGCAATGTCGATCAACCGTACGAAGCCATCTTGGACGGCGTCGGCGGTGAGCCGCCCTACCAATGGACGCTCGTGGACTCGGAGCTCCCGCCCGGGCTCCGCATCGAGCAAAACGGCGCCGCACGCGCGTCGATCCGCGGCACACCCACCTCCAGCGGGACGTACGACTTGATCCTGGAGCTGACCGACGCGGTCGGAGCTTCGGTCCGCGGGTCCCTTCGAATCGTCATCGGGGGACCACCGCCGCTCTCGATCGCCCGAATCAACCTGGTCCAGGCCCACGTCGGCATCAGCTATACCCAGTCGATTGGCTGCACCGCCGGACTCGGGCCGTACACCTGGACGGTCGACGTGCTCCCGCCCGGACTCACCGCCAACCCGGGTAACGGATCGAGCTTCAGACTGTCCGGCGCCCCGACCGAGGGCGGCCGCTTCCCACTCCGCGTGAGCGTCGTCGACCGCTACGGACGAACCGACGGCCCCGTGACGTTCTTGGTCGACGTCCTCGACACGCCGCACCCGAGCTTCGAGGCGACACGCCTCGTGTCGATGGCGAAGGACGTCGCATCGACGTCCACCGTCACCATCGTCGGAGGTGTCACGCCGTTGACGTGGCGGGTGACGGGCGCGCTCCCGGCAGGCCTGTTCTTCGGGCCTACGAATGCCCGGGTCGCGGAGATATCCGGCACGCCGACGGAGCTGGGCGTCCACGCCTTCGACATCGAGGTCTCCGATCATTTTCAGCGTCGCGTGAGCGCCACGCTGGAGTTGGAGGTGATCCGCGGCCCCTTCGACGTCGACATCGTCGAACCGACGATTCCATCCGCCGTCGCGTGCAGCGACTACCTCGGCACGCTCACCGCGACGAAGACGGCGACCCCCAACCAGTTCTGGACCATCACCGCAGGCGCGCTCCCGCCCGGACTCACCATCTCTGGCGCGGGCCGAGACGCAGGCGTGATTCACGGGGTCCCGACGAGCACGGGCACGTTCAGCTTTACGGTCCGCCTGCGCGACGGTGCGGTGCAGATCGTGGAGAGGCCGTTCACCGTCACCGTAACGAGTCGCGTCGGGAGCCACCGACACGGAATCGTCGTCGGGGACGACGGTACGTTCAATGCGCAGACGCGCGCGCTCGCCGTGGACCTTTGCACGTTCGACGCGACACCGCTCGACGTAGCGAGCGCCGGGAACGAAGGCCTCCTGTCGGACTCGGTCGTGTTCGGGCCGGCCGGTGATCGTGCGGCGTTCTTCGTCGAAGAGGCCGGCATCACCAGGCTTCGCGTAGCAGATCTCCGCGGCTCCACGGCGACGTACGGCGACCTCCTCATCCCCATCGATCGCGCGCTTCGAATCAAATGGACGGCCGACGGACGTCGTCTGGCGGCGCACGTCGGTACCGCCGGCCCGACGAGCACCAACGTCATCCTCTTGGTCGACACTTCCAACCCCGCAACGCCGACGCTCATCACCAATGCGGTCGAGCACAACGGGATGAGCGCCTCGGCCGGCAACTTCGTTTGGTCCCACGATGGCAACCACCTCGCGTTCTACGAGCAGGTCCCCAACACGTTCGAAATCCGAATCTCGGACGTTTACACGTCGAGCGCCACCTCGCGCATCGTCGCCACACCGCTGCAGCCCGCGTTCAACGAGCTCGTCTGGAGCGAGGACGACGACACCCTCCTCTTCACCGCCTACCTTCGCGGGTCGCGGCGCGAGTGGTTCGCGCTCGACGTCGACACACCGAACGCCGTACCGGTCGCGCTCGTGCCGACGCTCCGCGACGGGTCGGAGACGCACCTCGCGGCGTATCCGTCGCCCGACGGGAGCAAAGTCGTCTTTCAAGCCGACACCGTCGGTCCAGGCATCCGCGACCTCTTCCTGATCGACGTGGCTGCGGGGCCGCCCTTCGCGCCGATCGCCCTCACGACGAACGCGGCGAACGTTTCGACTCAGTTGGTGGACTGGGCCCCGGCGTCGGACGCCCTGCTCTACTACACGCTGCAGGCCCCCCGCGAGCTGTACCACGTCGACGTGAGCTCCGGCGTGGTCACCACGCCGCTGTCGCCGACCGTCTCGACCGGCGCCGCGGCCCTCGGCACGGCGCGCTTCGGACCGGCGGGTCGCCGCGTCGTATTTCGAACGTCGAATACCGTTGCCGGCTCGGACATCTGGGTCGTCGACACCCAAGCCGCAACCCCCTGGACCGCCGTTGCGGCGCACTGGGGCCCCGTCCTACCCGGGGCGTTTCGGTGGGCACCCAGCGGAGACCGATTCATCGTGGTGAGCTCGTCAAGCTCGAGACTCTTCGAAGCGGACGGAGCCGGCGGGTACGCCCAAGTCACCGCGACCTTGTTCCCGACGACGGGCGTCTACCTCTTCGACCACGGCTTCGCTGCACTCGCGCTCCATGGCTTCGCGCCCGCGCTTTGGCTCCCGGACGCGGAGCCGATCGTGCGCATCCCTACGACGGTCCCGGCGAGCTTCATCCCCCGCACGTTCCTACCGCCGGACTGAAGCTACGCACCGTGAATGTGCGCTGATTGTGCCGATGCGTTCGACAGCGCCCACGTATCGAAACGCGCGATCGCCTCGCGAAGGTCCAGAGCACGCCGCGCCGAAACCGAGGCGCTCCCCCCACCCCCGACGGCGCGGGCGACGATCAGATCGTGGGGTCAACCACGACCACGGCTGACCTCGACAGAGGGCATCCTCCGGGAATCACCGCGCTTTTCTTCGAAAGACAGGCGCGGTGACGTCTGCTAAGAGCCTTGAATTCCAAGGCCGATGGACGACTTGAACCTGCAGGACCTGCCCCCGCTGTCGCCGCTGGAGACGCTCGCGGGGAAGAACCTCCTCATCCTGGGGACGACCGGCTTCCTCGCGAAGGTCATCCTCGGGATGCTCCTCGAGCGTTTCTCGGTCGGGAAGATCTACTGCGCGATCCGCGCCACGCGGTCCAAGACGCCGTCGGATCGCTTCTTCGGCGAGGTGCTCACCTCCGAGATGATGGACCCGATCCGGGAGCGGTTCGGGGACACGTTCGACGCCTTCGTGCGCGAGCAGGTCGTCCCGGTCGACGGTGACCTTGCCAAGGAGAACCTCGGGTTCGACGACGAGACCCTGGAGCACCTGCGGAAGAACGTCGACGTCGTCATCAACTCCGCCGGCCTCGTCAACTTCAACCCGCCGCTCGACTCCGCCGTCGAGGCCAACGCGGTCGGCGCCAAGAAGGTCGCGGAGCTGGTCGCCACCTTCGAACGCGCGCGCCTGGTCCACGTCTCGACCTGCTTCGTCGTCGGCCAGAAGCCCGGGCGCGTCCGCGAGGACACGCCGATCGTGGGCTACTTCCCCTTCAAGGAAGACTTCGACGGCGTGAAGTTCGACTGGGAGCGCGAGGTCAAAGACCTCGAACGCACCATCGCGCAGATCAAGGAGCGCACGACCGACGCCGCCCTCGCCGCCCGCTTCCGCAAGGAGGCGCTCGACCGCCTCAAGCGCGAAGGCCGCGACGCCCACGAGCGCACGGTCCGCGCCGCCATCACGAACCAGCGCCGCCGCTGGTCCGCCGAGGAGCAGATCCGCGCGGGCATCGAGCGCGCGCAGCACTGGGGCTGGCCGAACATCTACACGTTCACGAAGGCGCTCGGTGAGCAGGCCGTCGCGAGCCAGAAGGGCCTGGACTGGTGCATCGTCCGCCCCGCGATCGTGGAGTCCGCCGCGACGTACCCGTTCCCCGGCTGGAACGAGGGCATGAACACGTCGGCGCCCCTCGCGTACCTCGGGATCCACGGGCAGATCTTCTACCCGGGTCCGAACGATCTGATCCTCGACGTCGTCCCCGTCGACGCCGTCGCGTCCGCGATCATCGCCGCGGCCGCCGCGCTGATCGAGGGTGAGACCGGCAAGGCCTACCAGGTCGCCGCCGGCGACGTGAACCCGGTGAGTATGGCGCGCACGGTCACGCTCGTCGGTCTGTACAAGCGCCGGTGGGTGAAGCAGCAGGAGGCCGAGGGCAACATGTCCTGGGCTCGTGCGCGGTACGAGGAGCGCCAGCATCCGATCCCGCGCAGCCGCAAGGCGTACGAGACGTTCGGGCCACCGACGCTCAAGAAGATCGTCGGGCGCGCCAACCGCGTCCTCGACGAGATGGAACCCGAGCGCTACGGCCCGCTCGGCGGGCTCGTGAACCGCGCGCGCAAGAAGACGCGCGAGGTCGAGAGCGACATCGACAAACTCATCGACGTCTTCGACCTGTTCATGCCGTTCATCTGGGAGAACAAGTACGTCTTCCGGACGAACCAGACGCGCTCGCTCTTCGCGCGTATGAACGAAGCCGATCGCGCGCTCCTCCCCTACGGGATCGAGGAGATGGACTGGCGCCACTACTGGCTCGACGTCCACATCCCCGGCCTCGAGAAGTTCGTCTTCCCGAAGCTCGACTCCGGCACCGGCCCGAAGCGGATGGCGATCCCGCGCGACTACCGCGACCTCGCCGAGCTGTTCAGCACACGCACCGCGGAGCACGGGCGGCGCGTGGCGTTCCGCATCCTGCGCAAGGACGACGTCGCCGACAGCTTCACGTACCGCGACATCGACCTCGCCGCGCGCGCCGTCACGGCGTTCCTGCAGAAGCAGGGTATCGGCAAGGGCGACCGCGTGATGATCGCGTCCGAAGGCCGGCCCGAGTGGGGGATGAGTTACTTCGGCATCGTGCTCGCGGGGGCGACGGCGATACCGGTCGACGTCGAGCTGTCGAAGAAGGAGATCGCCAACATCGCGCGCGCCGCGCAGGCGAAGTTCGCGATCGTCTCCGAGAAACAGGCGAAGAAACTCGCCGACGAACCCACCAACGGCGCGTCGAACGGCACCAGCGAGCTGTTCCCGTGTCCGCGATTCACCTTCGACGAGGTGTTCGCGAACGCCGACTCGATCGATCCGGACTCGGTGAAGATCGCGAAGCGCAAACCCGAGGACGTCGCTTCGCTCATCTTCACGTCGGGCACGACGGGGCGCCCGAAGGGGGTGGTCCTCACCGACCGCAACTTCACGGCGCTGACCGCGCGCATGGCGACGCTCTTCGAGCTGAACCGCACGGACTCACTCTTGTCCGTGCTCCCGCCGCACCACACGTTCGAGTTCTCGGCGGGGCTCCTCATGCCGCTCGCGAGCGGTTCTTCGATCACCTACCTCGAGGAGCGTACGCCGGACCTCATCTCGCGCGCGTTCGACGAGACGCCGGTCACCGCGATGATCGGCGTGCCGGCGGTCTGGGAGTCGCTGCACCGTAAGTTGGTGCGTGGGTTGGAGGACCAGGGCAAGGTCGTCGAGCTGACGATCAAGTCGCTGATGCGCCTCAACCGCTGGCTCCGCGACAAGACCGGCTTCAACCCCGGGCGCTGGGTGTTCCGGCCGATGCACGACGCGCTCGGCGGGCGCATGCGTTACATCGTCAGCGGCGCCGCGCCGCTCAAGCCGGTCATCTTCAAGGACCTGCGCGGGATGGGTTTTTCGGTCTACGAAGGTTACGGCATGACCGAGGCCTCGCCGGTCATCACCGTGGGTTGGCCTCGGATGAAGTCACCGCCGGGGAGCGTGGGTTGGCCGCTGCCGGGGCTCGAGGTTCGCATCGCGGATCCGGACGACAACGGCGTGGGCGAAGTCATCGCGCGCGGGCCGACGATCATGTCCGGCTACCTCGACGACGAGGACGCCACGAAGAACGCGATCCAGGGCGGCTGGCTGCACACCGGTGACCGCGGCCGGCTCGACGAGGAGGGGCGCCTCTTCATCGTCGGGCGCGAGAAGGACGTCATCATCGATACCGGCGGGAAGAACGTCTACCCGGACGAGATCGAGGAGATCTACGCGGACTCGAACCTCGTGAAGGAGATGTCCGTGGTCGGTGTGCCGGCGGACGTCGGTACGGGTGAGCGCGTCGCGGCGCTGGTGGTGCCGGACTACGAGTGCGACGAGGCCAAGGAGAATGGCTGGTCGCCGGACGAGGTGCGCGAGAAGATTCGTACGCACTTCCGTGAAGTCGGCTCGAAGCTACCGTTCGCGCGCCGCGTGAAGATCATGCACCTGTGGGAGGGGGAGCTTCCGCGCACCTCGACGCGCAAGGTGAAGCGCCCGATCGTCCGCGAGGAGATCATCCGGCTGGAGAGCGCGGTCGAAGCGGGGCGCAAGGCAAGCGCCAACGAAGACACCCGAACGCAGACGCCGGAGCAGCAGACGCGCATGTGGGTGCGGCGGACGATCGCGTCGATCGCGCAGCGCAAGGTCGAGGAAGTGTCGACGGCGACCTCCCTCGCGGACGGGCTCGGGTTCGATTCGCTGATGCAGCTGGAGCTGTTCACCGCGATCGAGGCGGAGTTCCCGCGCGCGAAGATCACGCAGGACGAGATGTCGACGGTCGAGACGGTGCAGGACGTCGTTCGCCTCGCGGCGCGCGACAAGAGCGCCGACAACAACGAGCGCGCGGAAGTCGTCGGCAACCAGGAGGAGGAGCGGCCGGTTCAGGTACCGAAGCCGCTCGCGACGCTCGGTAAGGCGCTCCTCGGCGCAGCGCAGAAGTTCGGTTACGACCAGCTGCTCGACGTCGACGTCGAGGGCCGCGGGAACATCCCGGCGAACCGAAACTTCATCGTCGCGTCGAACCACGCGAGTCACCTCGACATGGGTTTGGTGAAGTACGCGCTGGGTGACTTCGGGCGTGACCTGCGGACGCTCGCGGCGAAGGATTATTTCTTCGACGACCCCTACCGGCGCACGTACTTCGAGAACTTCACGAACCTGCTGCCGATGGATCGACACGGGTCGCTGAAGAAGTCACTGCGGATGGCGAGTGAGGCGCTGAAGGGCGGGGAGTCGCTGCTGATCTTCCCGGAGGGCACGCGTGCGCGTGACGGTGAGATGATCGGCTTCAAACCCGCGATGGGTCACCTGTGCCTCGTCGAGAAGGTCGACATCCTGCCCATGTTCCTCGGCGGCACACACGACGCGCTGCCGGTGGGGAGCGCGATCCCGAAGGCGCGCGACCTGTGGGTGAAGATCGGCGAGCCGCTGAAACACGAAGTGATGGCGAAGGAGACGGCGGGCATGTCGAAGTCCGAGGCCTACCGTCACATCGCGTTCCGCGCGGAGCAGATCGTGCGCAAGCTCGGCAACCTCGAGCCGCCGGAGCCCGCGGAGCCGCGCCGTGTACGGCGCGCGAAGGTCGTGCGGCGTGAGACGACGACCGAGACCGACTGAGGACTGACATGAAAATCTTCATCACCGGAGCGACCGGCTTCCTGGGGAAGGCCGTGGTCGACGAGCTCATCGGCGCCGGCCACGAGCTGCGCGCGCTCGTCCGCAACAAACACGCGCGGCTGCCGGAGGCCGTGGAGAAGGTCGAAGTCGGATTCGACGAGGGCGGGCGCCTGCGCGAGATGCTCCACGGGATGGACGCGATCATGCACCTCGCAGGGAAGGTGTCGCGGCGGCCCGAGGACTCGGCCGACATGCACTGGATCCACGTCGAGGCGACGCGGATGTTGCTCGACGCCGCGCGCGACGTCGGTGTGCGGCGGTTTGTGTTGTCATCGACGTCCGGGACGATCGCGGTGAGCGAGGAGAAGGGGCGCCCGGCCACGGAAGACGACGCGCCGAAGTTCGAGGTGATCGGACGGTGGCCCTACTACACGTCGAAGCACCTGCAGGAGGAAGAGGTCCTGCGCCGAAACGCGAAGGAGGAGATCGACGCGGTCATCCTCAACCCGTCGCTCCTGCTCGGGCCGGGCGACGAGCGGCTCTCGTCGACTACCGACGTGCTGAACATCCTCAACAAACGTGTCCCGGCGATCACGGACGGGACGATCGCGTTCGTCGATGTTCGGGACTGCGCGCCCTCGTTCCTGCGCGCGCTGACCGACGGCAAACGTGGGCAGCGCTATCTACTCAATGGAGCGAACATGAGCGTGCGCAGCTTCATGGAGCGCATCGCGCATTGCGGCGGAGTGTCGCCGCCGTCGTTGAAGCTGAAGTCGAAGTGGGCGCTCGCCGGTGCAAAGCTCATGGAAGGTGTGTACGGCGCCTTCGACGGCGTGCCGCCGGTCGACGCCGTGAGCGTGGAGATGAGCGGCTACCACTGGGGCTGCGATGCCTCGCGCGCGGAGCGTGAGCTGGGCTTCGTGGCGCGGGATCCGCAGCAGACGATCGAAGCGACGGTGGTCGACCTGGAGAAGCGCGGACTCTTCCGCCGAAGGTGAGCCGTGGCGCGTTCGAGGAAGCCCAAGGAGCCGCCGCCCGAGGAGCACCTCGGGCCGAAGGGCAAGGTCGGCCCGGACGCACAGCCTCGCGGCGCGATCGACAAACGCCTCGGGCGCGTGCACGACCGGATCATCGACGCGCTCTCGCGCATCGATGGCGGGGCACCGGGCGACAGGGCGCTGTCCGAGGTGTTCAAGTCGGCGCGGGATCTGGGTTCGAACGAGCGGCACCACGTCGGCGACGTGGTGTACGGCGTGTTGCGCGAGCGGCGGCGGATCGACGACGTCCTGAAGCGCGCGGCGAAGGGCGAACGGCGCTCGTTGGATCTGGTCGACCCGCCGATCCTCAACCGGCTGCGCGTGCTCACGTACCTCGCGGAGCACGGCGCCACCGAAGCGGAGCTGGCGGCGCTCGATCGGTACGCGTCGAAGCGGTTGCCGGGTGTGTTGCCGCGGATCGTGAAGGGGCGTGTTTCGCCATCGAAGCTGACGGGTGTGGAGCGCATCGCGACGGAGCGTTCGCTGCCGAGCTTCGTCGCGACGATGTTGGTGGATGCGTTCGGGGAGGACCGCGCGGAGCTCATCGCCGAAGGCCTCGCGGCGCGGGCGCCAGTGACGCTGCGGGTGAACCGGCGCGCGACGGATCGAGACACGGTGCTCGCGCGGCTCCGCGAGGACTTCGACGTGGAGGCCAAGCCGACGCCGCTGGCGCCGGACGGGATCATCCTCAGCGGTCGCGTGGACCTGTACAACTGGGCGCCCTACCGCGAGGGGCAAGTCGAGTTGCAGGACGAAGGTAGCCAACTCATCGCGCTGGCGCTGGGGGTTCGGGACGGTGACGTCGTGCTCGACGCCTGCGCGGGCGCCGGCGGCAAGGCGCTGGCCATCGCGGCGATGGCGGACGCGCGCGTGGTCGCGATGGATCCCGACAGCAAGAAGCTCAAGGCCCTGGAGCTGCGCCGCGAGCGCGCCGACGCGCGGATCTCGGCAAAGAAGGGTGAGCTGGAGACGCTCGACGAGAAGGCGAAGTACGACCGCGTCCTGGTCGACGCGCCGTGCACCGGCACCGGCACGTTCCGTCGTCACCCGGACCTGAAGTGGCGGCTGAAACCCGAGGACGTCACGAAGGAGATCGCGCGGCAGAAGCACCTCCTCACCTCCGCCGCGGCGACGATGAAGGTCGGCGGCGTGCTCGTCTACGCGACGTGTTCGGTGCTGCGCGAAGAGAACGAAGACGTCGTCCGCCACGCGCTCGACCACGACCGGCGCCTCGAGGCCCTCCCGCTGGCGACGACGCTCGGGGACGACATTGCGTCGCGGCTCGGCGCGTCCCACGAGGCACGCATCGGCCCCGGACCCAAGGCGGACGGACCCGATGGGTTCTACGTCGCCGCCATGCGTCGCCGCGCCTGAGATTCGCTTCGGGCGCCATCGCGGAGTCGCAGCTTCAGCGTCGACATGTTACGAGACGCGCATGGTGCGCGCGGCGTCGTGGCGGACCACGAAGACCGAGCCGCTCTCACGGGCGTCGCTCGAAGCCCTGTGCGCCGCCGAGATTCCGGCGGTCCACCTTCCGCTGCTCACGGCGGCCGAGTGCGACGCGGTGATGCGCGCTCTGCCGGAGCGCGCCTTCGAGAGCTACGCACAGAAGCCGGCGTTTCAGACCTTCGAGCGCATGGGAATCGCGCAGGCCGGCTACAGCTCCAAGCGGCGTGATGCGTACTTCGAGGACGCGGTCCAAGCTCGGGAGCAGCGGGACGCGGTGATCGCGACCAGCGGTGTGGATCCGCTCGCACGGGCGATGGCGCGCATGCGCGAGGACGCTGGCGCCGACGTCACGATCGCGCACGAGGCCGACGGGCGCGAGTACTTCTCGGGGATCGTGCGCCGCATGAACGACGGCATCCGGCTCCACGCCGACACGTGCCGACGCACCGACGCACGCTGGCAGATCTACGGCGCGCGCGCCCAACTCTCGCTGAACGTCTACCTGACGAGCTTCGAGGGCGGTGCGTGCATCGTGCACGAACGCCGGCACGAGGACGACGACGACCGTACCGTGCCGCGCGGCAGCTACATCTACGATCGTGCCCTCGTGGAAGGCGCGCGCAGCGTTCGGATCGCGCCCAAGAAGGGCGACCTGATCCTCTTGAACAGCCGCTGCTACCACGAGGTCGAACGGGCGCGCTCCGACCGCGTCACGTACGCCGCCTTCGTGGGCCTGCTCGCGGACGGACGCTTCGTCGTCTGGGCGTGACCCAGCGACGCGCCAACGGGGGTTGCCAAATCGAGTCGGGGGGCGCAGTACGGAGTCGCTCCCCCGGGAATCGAACGTCTCTCACGCTGCGCACGGTGCGCTGCGTGCGGCGAGGCTCGCCCCGAGGGTGCGGAGGGTGCAAAACGTGACCGACGAGAACACGACCGAAGTCCTGCTCTGCGCGCGCTGTGAACAGGAGATCCCGGCGGCCCGCCTCGAAGCGCTCCCCGGCACCATCGTGTGCCTGGAGTGCAGCGAAGCCATCGACGGGGACTTCGAGCTGGAGGTTCGGATGGGGTCGACCGGCAAGGTCGGCAGCCTGAAGCTCACGGGCCAGACGCTCGAGGTCCGGCGGGTGAAGAAGCAGTTCCGCTGAGCCGACCGTTCAGGTCGCCGGCTCCCGCAGATCAGCGCTTCGCGGCCGCGATGGCCTCGGCGATCGCCGCGCGAACCGCGTCGTAGTCCTCCTGGCACCGGCGGTGATCCGGGTGCTCCGACGGGTGGTAGACCGGGCCGGGGTGAATGAACGCGAAGCGCCCCTCGGCGTCGATCACGAACGTCACCGACGTCGGCGATCGCTTGAGTAGATCCTCACCGTACCAGGACGCCAACGTGTTCCAGTGGTGGTCGTAGCCGAGCGGGAATCGCGCCCCCCAGGTCCGCGCGGTTCGCAGTGCCGTCCCCCAGTCACTCTCGGTCCCGCGAGGTTTGGAGTGAAAGAGACCGACGAACGTCACCGGCTCGCCCTCGAACGAAGCGCGCATCGCGTCGAGCGCCGGGAGCGTCGCACGACAGAACGGGCACTCGTCCATGTAGAAGCGAACCACGACGACGCGCCCGCGGAGCGACGCGAGGGTCATCGGCGCCGCGCCATTCCACTCGCCGACCTGCCACGGTGGTGCTTCGACGCCGAGGCGGGAGGCGGCGTGGTCGAGCGGGAGCGGCTTGGCGATCAGCGGGTGCTCGAGGCCAGGGTCGACCTCGTTCGCGACGACGACCTTCCCCAGTAGCCGCTTCGTCGGGCACCCGAACTCGAGCTGGCCCTGCGCCGGCGCCGTCACGTCGACGAGCTCGATGCGCGCCTCGGGGAGCACGACCGTCCGGTGCCCGATCACCACGCGGTCGGCGCACGGCGCCTGGCTGTACCGCGAGAACACGAGCTGGACGCGCTCGTTCGGCGTGGCTCGGAGCGTCGCTGGCTCGTAGCCGTCGTCGGTGACCAGGATCGGGACACGCCGACCGCTCGGCGTGGGCTCGGCGCTCGAACGGCACCCGACGACGAGCAGGAGCAGCGGAAGCCAACGCATTCCTCGCATCATCGCACGCCGATCATCGGTGGCCACCGCCGAGCACATGCGTTGTACTTCGCGCGTGCTTCGGGTCCTCACGCTCCTCTTCGCCCTCGCCTTCGCGGGGTGCGGTCCGTCCTTGGATCTCCCCGAGCGCCCCGACGCGGGCTTCGCCCCGGAGGACGGCGAGGATCCCCGGTGCCCCAACGTGATCACCCCGTCCTCGGAGTGCACGATCGAACGCCTCGACTGCCCCTCGGGGCGCGCCGGGTCCCGCTGCGTCTGCCGCTCCGACGAGTGGTACTGCCGCCCCGCGTGATGAGCCCGACGTGATCGCCCGCATGGCTTGGCAATGTTCCCGACACCGTGCGCGTCATAGGCACGTGCGGAGGGGTTGGTTCGCCACGCTGGTCGCGGCGACGCTGTGGTCCGGTTCGGCCACGGCGGCGCCGAAGCTCGAGGAGGTCGTGCTCACGGTCGCCCTCGTCGAAGACCCCGACTTCCCGCCGCTCGACGAGAAACTCGTCAACCGCTCGCTGGAGTACGCGCGCCAGGAGTTCTCGCGGCGCTTCGACGCACCGGCCCCCAAGTTCGAGGTGAAGTACCGCTTCGACGTCGACGGGTTCCTCGGCGCCTACGGCAACCCGCGCGACCCGAAGTGCAAGAAGCTCTACGCGGGTCGCTACAAGGGCGGCGGTCCGAACGAGCTGCGCCCGCACCAGGAGCGCGCGCTGCGCTTCATGAAGAAATGGTCACTCGACGCGCTCAAGGGCTTCATCGAGGACGACGCCAAGGACCGCGTGAAGTCGTACGAGGAGGTCTACGACTACTACGTCGCGCGTTACACCGGGACGGTCGCGAACCTCACGAAGCTGAAGACCCCGAAGGGCACACCGCTCGTAGAGCCGGGCCGATCGGAGCACCGCTCGTTCGTCGCGTGGATGTGCGCGCTCGAGCGCCAGGAGGACTCGGACGTCGTCATCACGAACACGTTCATCCTCTCGGACCTGTTGACGGAGCCGCACCCGCACTCGGTGTTCGGGAAGGCGAAGATCGGCGGCATCGCGATGCCGAGCGGACACCGCTCTGCGCTCGGCGGCCAGGTGCTGCTCGCGACGACGTTCGGGATCGACACGCAGGTCGCCACGCTCTCGGAGCTGGGCGGTGAGCCGGCGACGTTCGAGGAGCGCGCCAAGATCCTCGGCGCGTACCTGCTCGCCCACGAGGTCGCCCACGCGATCTTCGGCATCCCGGACGTCTTCGACCACCCCCTCGGCTGCCTGATGACGTCCCGCCCGGGCGCGACCTACCGCGACGGGATCCAGGAGCTGGAAGCCCACCCGACGCCGTGCACGCGCTGCCAACCGTACGTCGTCGCGCGCAAGACCCTCGACCAGGGCCAGTCCGCGTTCGAAGCCGAGCGCTACGCCGACGCCCGACGGCTCCTGCTCACCGCCGCCAAGAAGATCCCGAAGCACTTCCACGGCGGGCGACGACGACGCATCGGGGAGATCGTCCTGCTCGCGTCCCGCGCCTCCGAGGAGAGCGGCGCCCGAAAGGACGCCGTGAAGTTCGCCAAGCTGGCGGTGAAGCTGAACCCACGCTCGACCGCGGCCTCGCAGCACCTGGAGGCCCTGACGACGGTGCCCCTGCGGGGACCGACCCCAGCGCTGATGGCTGCGAGGACCCTGACCTCGTCGACGTCGACAACTGCGAAGTGAGTTGATCGAAACTCCGATCTGACGGCACACATCTTTCGTGGCTTCGCCCGTGCGGGGTCGATGAATGATGCGTACCCTCTATCGCCGATCTCTGATTCTCCTCCTCACGACTGGGATTCTCGCCGCCTGCACCGAGGCTCCGGGACGATTCCGCGTCGAATTCACGTTCGAAGAGCCGGAACCGGACGCTGAGGCGCTTGGTGCGTTGTGGCTTCACGTTCAGGTGGAGGAGCGCGGCGATCCAAACGCGGCCGGCGATGTGCTGGCGAGCGCGGTCGAACCCATGACGGTGAATCCAACCGTCACGCTCGATGCAGTGCGACACGGCGAAGACCGCGTCGTGGTCGCCGAGATTCGCGGGGGTGAACACCCCTCGAACTCTCCTCTCGAGTACTTCGGGCTATCCGAGACGTTCAGCCTCGCACCGGGCGACGACAAGACGATTCCCGTTCGGCTCCGGCTCAATCACCCCCCCGGGGACGGTCGCGCGGATTTCCTCGAAATCCTGGGAACGCGTGGCGGTTTGATCAATCACAAGGACGCGACCATTCGGATCGAAGACGACGACGTGAACGAGCTCCTCCTCGCAAAGGATCCCCAGTTCACGGTCGGCCGCGCGATGTTCAAGGCTTCGTCCCTTACCCCGAACGCGCCGAGTGGCGTCCCGCGCTACGAGGTCGTCTACGACCTGGAGGATGGGCTCTGTTCGTCGTCGCCGTGTGACATCCCGGTCACGGTCTACGGCCGAATCGTCAACGCGCAGGGCATCGTATCCAAGACGGCTACAGCGTCGGTCACGTTGGATCGAACGGCCCCGCGCGTCGTGGAGACTTCCGTCGTGTTGTCGGTGCGCTCCGGAAACACGAACCTTCCTGCTTCGGACGTTCGTGCCCTGGGTCGCGGTGGGTCCGCGACCCTCGTGTTCTCGGTGTCCGAACTGCTCGCGTCGCCGCCGCGGGTCGAAGCGCACGTCGGCGACGAGGTCCTCCCCTTCGTCCGCATCAGCGATGACGACCCCAACGAGCGGACCTACACCTTCAGCCTGACCATCGACGAGATGACTTCGACGAGCAGCGCGGTCGCAGAGATCCGGGTCGGCCTCGAGGACATCGTCGGCAACGTCGCGTCTCAGCGGATGCCGAACGATCTACCGATCGACACCGCAGCCCCCGCAGCCCCCGACGTCGAGACCGACGGGCGCATCGTGTTCATCCGCGCTCCGTGGGGAGATCTCTCCGACTCCAGCTCGCGCTTCGAGCTCGTTGGCGACGACGGCGCCGCCGAACCGTACTCGACGCTGCGTGTCTTCCACCCGGCCACCGGCGAGGTCAAACGCATCCCCGTTGATTCACGCGGCGGGTTCTCGGCCACGGTCCTGCCGATGCCGGACACGACCGACCTCTTCGTCGACGCCGTCGACCGCGCGGGGAATGCGTCCGTCTCCGTTCGTGTGCGCGACGGCCGGTGGCGCGCCGGCCTCGGTGGAAAGCGCTCCGGAAACTCGGGCCGAAACCCACACCGTATCGACCGGGTACGCGCGGTGCGTGAGCACCTCGCCTTGGCCTCGGCCGAGCTGCCGGACGTCGATTACGACAGAATCGAGATCGGGAGCTCCGTCGCCTCGCGCGCGGTGCAGAACTGGGTTCAGCTGACGGTCGATCCCATCGACTTGACGAACCGTGCGGACAGCGCCGCGGTCTACGACGAAGCGCGCGGACTCACCCTGGTCTTCGGCGGAATTCGCAGCGGCCTTGGCGTCCCCGTCTTGCTCGAGGACACCTGGGTTTCGGACGGACGAACCTGGACGCTGCTGCCCCCTCAGAGCATCGCCCCCTCGCCGCGATATCACGCCGCGATGGCGTATGACTCCCGCCGCGGACGGACCGTGCTCTTCGGCGGCACAGAGGACGACGGCATCTTCGGGTCCAAGGTCTACGGCGTCGACGAAACCTGGGAGTGGAACGGGAGCACCTGGGTCAGGCGGGATCCGATGACTGCGCCGATGGCCCGCATCGAACACGGGATGGCCTACGATCGCGAAAGAGGCTCCGTCGTGCTCTTCGGAGGTCGACTCGATGACGCCACGGCATCCGACGAGACGTGGAGCTACGACGGCAACGACTGGCGACTCCACACGCCGACGACCTCACCTCCGGCGGACTACGAGGTCGCGATGGCGTACAACGACGCCGAGAACCTCCTGTTCCTCGTGGGTGGTCACCACGCTCGCTGCACGGGTTCACGCGACACGTGGGTCTTCGACGGCACGGACTGGACCCGACTACAGAACACACATGACCCCCCCATCAGCGCGACCGCGCTCGCGTTCGACCGCGCGCGAAATCAGATGATGATGGTGGGTGGCCGAATCGACACCACCGACTGTGGCACCGAACCGGAGGCGCCGATCGCGTCGAATGGCGTATGGGTTTGGAGCCCCTTGCAGCAGCGATGGGTGGCAGAGGCCGGCCCGACGCCTGCGGCGCGGTACGGGCACAGCCTCGTCTACGCGGCGGGGACGCGTGACGTTCGCCTCATCGGTGGACGTGTCACGGAGGGTGACCGTCCGGGGACGTTCCTCGAGCACAACTGGCGATTCGACGACGAAGGGTGGACGCGAGCTCCCAACGACCGGGACACGCAACCTACGGGTCGATCTGACTCCATGTCCGTGCGCATCCCGGGGCGAGATGGGTTGCTGATGATCACCGGTGAGGCGCTCAACCTCTCCCCGGTTTCGTATGAGATCAAACTGGATTCGTGGGACTTCGCCGAGCAGACGTGGACATCGACGACCGTGCCGGAGGGCCTCTGCCCGCGGACGGGCGGCAGGACTGCGTACGACACCCTTCGCGACCGCGCGTACTTCTTTGGCGGCGATACGTTTGCGTTCCTGTGTCCGGGGCCGCCCTTCGACGGCACTACGATTCAACCGCCGGTGATGTGGTCGCTGGGTACCGATACCGAGTGGACGGACCACCCCGTCGGCGGTCCGGAGGGACGAAAGCTCCACGGGATGACGTACGATCCGAAGCAGGACGTCGTCGCGGTCTACGGGGGATCGATATTCGATCCATCGTCTCCACCGAACTTATTCTGGGACGACAGCGAAGAGTTCTGGCTGTTCCACCCCGCGACTGGGGTGTGGGAGGAAGTGACAACCTCGACCAGCCCCGGTCCGCGTTCCGCGTTGATGATGGGTTACGACCCCGTGACCGAGAAGATCCTCGTCGCGGGCGGCGCGCGGCAGATCTTCGGAAGCAACGGGTCCGTCGTTCGGCAGAAGAACCTCGGCCTCGACACCCGGGTCTACGACAGCGTGTCGAGGACCTGGTCAGCGGCCATCCCGGGGCCGGCGGGGAGCGATATCGTTCCGCCTGGAGCACAGATGGTGCTCGACCACGACCGCAACCGCCTCGTCGTGTTCGGCGGCGCAACGATTTGGGAGTGGGACGGAACGCAGTGGCTCTCCGTCAACACGGTGACGCGACCCCCGTTCCGGGAGTATCACACGCTCGCGTACGCGGGGCCCGGCCTCGGACTCATGGTGTTCGGCGGAAAGGCGGGCAACGTTCGCGATGACACGTGGCTCCTCGAGCGCGCCAACGACGTGCACCCTGGGTTCATCGCGACGTTCGATTGGGGCAACGCACTCGTCGACACGGAGAACATCGACGAAATCGAGCTCGTCATCTCGGCCGGCAGCAGCGGCCCGAGCGGCGATGCAACCGGGGTGGACGTGAGTTACTGGCGATTCGTGAGCGGACACTGGACACCGTTCGCGACCAACGACGCGAGCGCGGAGTCACCGGGCGTCGTTGCGAGCGCCATCATCGCGAACCCGCAGGACGCGATCTCACCGGACGGAGAGCTGCACGTACTCATCCGCGGCAAAGCCGGTGTCGTCCTCGCGGAAGACGCGGCGCGGACCGCGTTGGAGCGCATCGAGGCCCACGTCCGCTACCGCCTCCGTTAGACCACGGCCATGACGCCGACCTGCTTCGCGGGACGCATGGGCACGGCCTTCGGACCGGTCACCTGTGCGACCGGCGTCTGGTCAATTCTCGGACGGCTCGTCCTGGCTCGGGCCCACGAACACCTCCTCCGCGCCGTCGTGCGTGACGGTCACGGACTCACCCGAGTCGGTGATGACCTTGATGTTCACGGGGCGCATCCACCCCTTGTTGCCCGACATGCGCAACACTTCCTGCGCCGTGCGGCGGGCGGTGTTCTCGACGATCTCCTTCGCGAACTTCGACATCGTCAGCTCCCAGGGGAAGAAGATCTCTTCGCCGTCGAGCTGCGCGCGGCCCCACGAATAACGCGCGAGGTACTTGCTGTCGGAGATCGAGCTGGGGAGCTCCTCGTCGGGGACGGGTTTGCAGGCCTCGAGCTTGGTGTCGCGGCCGATCGTCTTGAGCTTCTTGCCGTCCGCGTCGCGTACCCAGATGCCGCGTGAGCCGGAGACGACGCGCGTCGTGCCGCCGAGCGTGGCGAGCATCGTGGAGCGCACCTCGTCGATGTTCTGGTTGCCCTTCTCGTACTCCGCGACCATGTCGTCGAGCTTGCCCTTCTGGTTCTCGTCGAGCGTCTCGATCTTCGCGGAGATCTCCCGCGACTGCTCCCCGAAGATCTCGGAGAGTGTTTCGCGGCGTGTGTTGGTGAGCAGGCGATCGACCTTCTCTTCCAGATCCGAGGCCTGCCAGTACGTGGCGCAGCCGGTCTGAGCGATCGCGAGGGTGGCGACGGCGAGCAGTCTGTTCATGCCCCCCGCGCTAACAGCCGCCTTCGTCGTTCGTCCATACGCCAGTCTCCGCGAATCGGCGGAGCGCATCGCGGTTCTTCTCGTAGTGATAGCGAATCTGCGCGTCCGAATAGCGATGCGTGCGCCCGACGGGGCAGGCCTCCCGCACCGCGAGCCAATCGCGCCAATCGCCACTCGTGATCGCCCGTGTGACCTGCGCGCCACACGTCGACGCGCAGTCTACGCAAACTTCCGCGCGCGTCGGCGCCTCCGCGGGACCGTCGACGTCGATCACCACCAACGCCCGCAGCGCGATCCACGGGCCGTACTCGGGGTGCACGTTGAGGTGCGTCGTCTCGGACAAAGGCGCGAGCCCCGAGAGATCGGCGAGGCGCTGCATCGCCACCCGTCGCGGCGGCGGCTCGTGAACGAAGTACGCCTCCGTTGCGTACGGCAGATCCAAGAGCGCATCGCCGACCCGCTGCATCACGTACGTGTCGAGGGGGTCGGCGTTCGACGCGAGCGCCTCGTCCTCGAGCGCCTCGACGAAGCACGGCCACAACGCCTTCGTGTTCCCGAGCAACACTCCGAGCGGATGTTCGCGCCCGAAGGTGTCGACGCGATACGGCTCGGGCACCGCCGCGTTGTACCTTGCGACGTCCAGCGGCATCGCGAGGTCGAGCCCCGCGACCGCGACCGTCGACGCGAGCGCGTCCGTCGCCCGCTCCCACGGCTGGGGAGCAGGCGCGACCGCGTCGTGTTTGGTGCCGAAGATCGTCATCCCTTGCGAAGCGGCGAAGCATGGCGCGGCTCGTACACGCCGAGGGGGCTACCGCCCGGGAGTGTGACGTGCGTGATGCGGCCCCACCCTGCGTCCTTGATCTCCGTGCAAGTGAAGTTGCGCTCCTTCATCTCCGCGACGAAGGCCTCGACGTCCTCACACATGAGATACAGCTCGTGTTTCCCGCCGATCTCCGAGGGGTGCACCGCGACCTCCGCCGGCGGGAGCGCAAAGATCAGCCAGCCGCCCCCGGCGTCGGCCGCGGGATACTCGAGGACGTCGCGGAAGAAGGCGCGGTCTGCGTCGGCGTCCTGGCTATAGATGATCGTGTGGGCTCCGAAGACGTTGGCCATCGCCTGCGATTCTTGCACCAAGACGTCAACGACGGTAGCCGACGCGCGTGCGGTTCACCTTCCTCGCGCTCCTCCTGACCGGATGTGCCTCGACGTCGTGGCACGTCGAGCGCGCGACGGACATCCCTTCGGAGCGCCCGCTGCGCGCCGGCTTCCTGATCGTGGACGGCGTCTACAACACCGAGCTCACGGCGCCGATGGATCTGTTCCAGCACACGATCTTCCACACCAAACCCGGCATCGAGGTGTTCACGGTCGCGCCGACGAAGGCGCCGATCCGCACCTTCGAAGGGCTGGTGATCACGCCCGACTACGACTTCGCGTCCGCGCCCGCGATCGACATCCTGGTGGTGCCCAGCGCGGAGCACTCGATGGACACCGACCTCGAAAACACCGAGCTGATCGCGTGGGTGAAGGAGACCGGCGACGAAGCGCGCTACGTGATGTCGCTGTGTGACGGCGCGTTCGTGCTCGCGAAGGCCGGCCTGGTCGACGGTCGCTGGTCGACGACGTTCCCGAGCGATCAGGACCGCTACGCCGAGACGTTCCCGACGCTCGAAGTGAAGCGCGGCGTGAGCTTCGTGCACGACGGCAAGCTGCTGACCTCCGAGGGCGGCGCGAAGAGCTTCGACGTCGCGATGTACCTGATCGATCACCTGTACGGCGTCGAGGTCGCCAAGGGCGTCGGGCGCGGCCTGATCATCGCCTGGCCGCCCGTGAACCTGCCGTTCCTGGTGCGCTGACTTTTCGTGGACGAAGCGAGCGCGGGTTGATTAGTTTCGGCCGCTCTCGCCATGCAAGTCACGCTACCGGACGGTTCCCAACGCGACGTCGAAGACGGCGCCTCTTTTCTCGATCTCGCCAAGAGCATCGGCCCCGGCCTCGCGAAGGTCGTCGTCGCCGCCAAGCTCGACGGTGAGCTGATGGACATCCAGGCGCCCATCCCGCGCGAAGGCACGGTCGAGCTGTTGAAGGCCGACTCGCCGGAGGGTGAGTGGGTCATCCGCCACAGCTGCGAGCACGTGCTCGCGACCGCCGTCGTGCGGCTGTTCGACGGCGCGCAGGTCACGATGGGACCCGCGGACCACTCGAAGGACTTCTACTACGACTTCGACATCGGTCGGCCCTTCACGCCCGACGACCTCGCGAAGATCGACGCGGAGATGAAGAAGATCATCAAGGAGGACGTCCCGTTCGAGCGGAAGGTCGTCACGAAGGAAGAGGCGGCGAAGCTGTTCGCGGAGCTCGGGCAGCGCTTCAAGCCGGAGATCCTCGGGTGGATCAAGGACGACGAGCTGACGATCTACCAGGACGCGGACTTCATCGACCTGTGCAAGGGCCCGCACGTCCCGTCGGCGCGGCACATCGGCGCGTTCAAGCTGCTCGGCGCGGCCGGTTCGTACTGGCGCGGCGACGCCAACAACGAGCCGCTGCAGCGCATCCGCGGCGTGGCGTTCAAGGACAAGAAGGCGCTCAAGAAGTACGAGCAGAAGATGCAGCTCGCCGCGGAGCGCGACCACCGCAAGCTCGGCAAGGACCTCGGGCTGTTCGGCTTCTCGCGGCTGACCCCGGCGTCACCGTTCTTCATGCCGAAGGGCACCGTCGTCTACAACCAGATGCTCGACTACGTGCGTGCCCTGTACCGGCGGCACGACTACGTCGAGGTGATCACGCCGCAGATCTACAACACGGACCTCTACAAGACGTCCGGTCACTACGCGAACTACCAGGACAACATGTACTTCGCGGAGCCCGGCAAGCAGCTGGACGACGAGGGCGACAAGTCCGCGCCGGACCAGGCGGCGGAGTGGTCGGTGAAGCCGATGAACTGCCCGGGGCACTGCGTGCTGTACGGGATGACGCTGCACAGCTTCCGCGAGCTGCCGGTGCGCATGGCGGACTTCGGTCGCCTGCACCGTGCCGAGGGCGAGGCGGTCCACGGACTGATGCGCGTGCGGACGTTCGCGCAGGACGACGCCCACATCTTCTGCGCCGAGGAGCAGATGCAGGAGGAGATGTCGGCGTTCATCGATCTCGTGGACGAGGTGTACGGGGACTTCGGCCTGACCGACGTCTCGATCGCCGTCGCGACGCGCCCCGAGAAGCGCATGGGCACCGACGAGCAGTGGACCCGCGCGGAGAAGGCGCTGACCGACGCGCTCGACGCGAAGGGCCGCGCCTACGAGATCCTCCCCGGCGAGGGGGCGTTCTACGGGCCGAAGATCGAGTTCCACGTGATGGACGCGCTCGACCGCGACTGGCAGCTCGGCACGCTGCAGGTGGACTTCAACATGCCGGAGGCGTTCGGCTTGGAGTACGTCGGCGCGGACAGCTACCGGCACACGCCGGTGATGCTGCACCGGGCGATCCTCGGGAGCCTCGAGCGGTTCTTCGGCGTGTACCTCGAGCACACCGGCGGCGCGTTCCCGATGTGGCTCGCGCCGGTGCAGGCGGCGGTGCTTCCGATTACGGACCGCGCGCTGGAGCACGGCGAAGCGATCGCCGACGCGCTGATCGCTCGCGGCGTTCGGGTCGAAGTGGATCGCCGGAACGAGAAGCTCGGCAAGAAGATCGCCGAGGCGCGCGTCTCGAAGGTCCCATACATGTTGGTCGTCGGAGACCGCGAGGTCGAGGAGGGCGGCGCGGCGCTGCGCGAGCGCGGCGGCAAGGACCACGGGACGCTGCCGCTGGCCCAGATCGTGGAGCGCCTGTCCAAGGAAGCGGCCCTGCCGGGGCTGGATCGGCCGATTCAGAAGAAGGCCTGAACCCCTCCCTTTCGCGGATCGCGGGCCCCGAACCGCCTCCACCGCCCCTTCAGAACCGCTATCAGCCTCGCCTATGGCTCCCATAGGCAGCCGCTATGACCCCGTAGACCGCCGCCCTCCGCACGAGGGATCGTGGCGGTCCCGAGTTGGGACCTCCCGTCCAGGAGACCCACCTCATGCATACCCCTCTCAATCGATTCACCTCCCTCCTCCTCGCCGGCGCGATCGCCGGCGTGATGGCCTTCGTGCCCGCGTGCAGCGGCGACAAGGCTGCAGACCCCGACCCGTGCCTCGACTGCGACGCCCAGGCCGGACAGCTCCGCGTCACGAACCGTTCGGCGCGTGCGTGTGAGCTCCTCATCGAAGCGACCGACGGTCGTGTCATCTCGGTCGACTTCGGCGCCGACGTCTCCGGCAAGGCCATCTCCGAAGGTGACCGCTCGGGGATCTCGCTCATCTCGAACGGCGCCGCGGCGCTCCCCGAGATCGCCGGGACCATCCACTTCGAGGGCGCGCTGAAGCTGCTTCAGAGCACCTGTTTCGACGAGGCAGGCGGCGCGCTCGCCGGGGACAGCGTCGAGCTCTAATCATGAACACTTCGAAGCTACTCGACCGACTCCTCCAGGTCCTCCTTCTCTGCGCGGCGCTCGTCGCGATCGCCGGCTGCGGCGGCGGCGGCGGTGAAGATAGCCCCGCCGGAACGCGGTGTGTGACGGCGATGGACTGCCAGCTCGGCAGCGGCTTCGAATGCATCGACGGCACTTGCGCTGCGTGTGTGCTCGGCGAGATCGGCTGCCCCTGCCGACCGGGCGCGCGTTGCGAAGACGGCGCGGTCTGCGGGAGCGGCAACCTCTGCGCGACGCCGACCTGCACGCTCGGCACCGCGGACTGCGCGTGTACGCCCGCCGGCGGATGCGTCGAGTCGGGCCTCCACTGTTCGAGGAACGTCTGCACGACCACCGACACGAACTGCATCGCAGGCGACCTCGACTGCGCGTGCGCCGGCGGTTCGTGTGGCCCGGGGCTCGCCTGCTTCGAAGGTCGCGTCTGCGTCGACAACACCGGTCGCCTCGGCGGCGGCTGCTTCGAGGACGGCTCGTGTTTCTCCGGTAACCGCTGCGAGCGGAACACGTGCGTCGCGTGCCGCCCCGGCACGCAGGGCTGCAGCTGCGACGCCAACGCCGGCTGCGCGGAGGGTCTCGATTGCAAAGCGAGCCTCTGCGTCGCGACGACGGGCTTCGCCACCGGCCCGGTCACCAACCCGGTCTGCCACACGCCGTGCAGCGACGACCTCAACGACGACACCGGCTTCCACGCGTGCGTCGACGGACTCATGGACGGCTGCTTCGGTGGCCTCACCTGCGACGACGGGCAGTGCCTGCCCCCCTCCGCGCCCGCGACCGCTTGCAACCTCGACATCGACTGCCCCGACTTCCAGGCGTGCCTCGATGGGTTCTGCATCTCGAACTGTGAGAGCGACGCCGGTTGCATCTCGGGCGCCGTCTGCCGCCGTAAGGTCTGCCGGAAGTCGTGCACCCTCGAAGACGATAGCTGCCCCGCCGACCACCACTGCGACCTCGAGGACGGCGTCACCGGTGCCTGCATGCAGGACGACACGGCGACCCCCGGCGGACCCGACGTCCCGAACGCCGCCTTCAGCGTCAGCCGCAGCGCGCTCGTGTTCTCCAACGCGGTGCCGGCGGCGACCGTCACCATCACGAACACCAGCAACGCGAACGCGACCTACACGGTGGAGAAGCGCCTCCAGCGTCACTTCGGAAACAACGACGAGCTGGTCACCACCGACGTCGGCAATGCGAGCCACCTCGTCCAGAGCAACCTCAACGCCTGCACGCCTGGAACGCTGGGCTGCACGTGCGCCGGCCCGCAGCAGGACCTCTGCGGTGACCTCGACACCGGCCTCGCCATGACCTGCGCCACGGTCGGCGGAAACAGCATCTGCCGTCCGCCGGAGTGTACGACGCAGGACGCGATCGGCTGCGTCTGCGAGGGCGCCGAGTGCCTGAGCTACTGCGACGCCGAGGACTGCCCAATGCGGTGGCTCGAGGTCGCCCTCGCGAAGAACTCACAAAGCGTCGTCTCCGATACTCAGAAGGTTCGGGTGAATTTCTCGCTCGCCCCTGGTGAGTCGATCGATCTCACGGTCAAGAGCGCGGACGGCAGCCCCTACACCTGGTGGCAGGGTCAACTCACCATCTCCGAGAACGGCACGGAGCGTTCCAGCGACGTCGGCCTGACCTACAGCCAGCGCCCCGACGGCGCCTGGTCCGGTGAGATCTACTACTTCGGTGACTTCCGCGTGAGCACGCCCGGGATGCTCGCTTGGATGAACAACAACCACACGCAGGGCGCGAGCGCGATGCAGAACGCCTTCTTGCAGGCGTGGTCGAGCTTCCGCAACGGCACCCTCGAGTTCGACCGCTTCAAGGCGCTCCTGACCGCGACCCAGACCGAGAGCTGGCGTTCGCCTGGGATGCGCGAGGTCTGCCCGTCGGGCTCCGTCTGCTACCCGTTCATCAACACCGACGGCTACCTGATCTACACCCTCGACGCGAACGCCGAGGCCGTCCCGTCCGGCGTCGTCGAGCTGCCGTTTGCGATGAACGTCCAGCACGACGCCGACCAGCTCTTCTCCGGGAAGGTCGTGAGTGAGTCCGCGCTGCAGTACCCGGGCGACCCGGCGGTGGACCTCGTCTTCGAGCGCGACCCGTCGGAGTGCTCGACGCAGGGCGCCGGCGGCTGCCTCGTCTTCATCGACGACTTCACGTTCGACTCCGTGCTCGGCGCGCGTCACGACGACGGTGAGTGCACCGGCCGCTTCGAACGCGAGCGCACGCCCTGGCTCGTGCCCGGCTTCCTCGACGACGCCACGCTCGACCTGGTCACCGGCACGTACGGTCGTTCGTCGTGCTTCGACACCGAGGGCCCCTACACGCCCGACAGCGCGAACGCCATCGCTCGCAACGTGTCGCTCGCGGCGGCCAACCCCGTCGCCGACGGTCAGGTGCGGACGCGCAGCGTCGAGCTCATCGACGGCGCGCTCATCAACAACGACACGCTGTTCATCATCTTCCGCGAGCGCACGAAGTCGTGGATCCCGGGCAGCCCGGACATCTGGGCGTACGGGTACATGATGCTCGTCAAGCAGGAGCGGACTCTGGAGGACGAGGACTTCGTCGGCCAGCAGGCCGCGCCCGAGACCGACCACGTCGCCCCGGCGCTCACCTGCGACGCAGACCTCCTCCTCGAAGTGGGCGTCGGCGTGAACGACCCGGTGGCCCTGACCCAGGTCCTGCTGGAGGGCGTCACCGAGGAACGTCGCGGCGTCGTCATCACGGACCCGACCCCGGAGAAGGTGCACTACCTGTGCGTCGAGACGGGTGAGTTCAACGGCGGCGCGGATCCGGTGAGCCCGAACCCGTGCCCCGCGGGGAGCACCGTCCGGTTCTTCACGACGATGGAGACCACGCTGGCTCCGGCGGACGTCGACGGTCACGCCTGCCAGAGCAACGCGACTTGCGGTCGCACGCTCGAGAACTGGCGCCGACTCGGACTCATCGAGCAGGAGGACCCCTTCTGGCTCTGCGACGACGACACGCGGGTGTTCTGCAGCGACGACCGCCACGACCTCCGCAACGACAAGCGGTTCTACCGGCGCCAGCCGGGCGTGGAGACGCTCCCGAGCCTCCCCATCGCGGTCGACGACGCGTTCCGCTACCGCACGCGCTTCCAGAACCGCGCGGGCACGAACCTCGGGTTCACTCCGGCGCTCTGCGTCGGCAGCTCGGACATCGTCCCCTACTGCTACGACGCCGAGGCGATCGAACACATCGAGAAGCGGGTCGACTGCCTGCTCACGCTCTTCGTCGAGCAGGGACAGCAGATTCGTCAGCAGAACATCGGCGCGTACACGCGGCTGCGTGACTACCTGACGCAGAACTTCTCGTTCGACAGCGAGCTCGACGCGACGACCAACACCACGGTCTACCACTCGGGCTTCGAGACGCTCGACATCGAGCTGCTCATCATGCTCGGCGACGACGCGTACACGAAGGCGCTCTCGTCGCGCTTCGACCTCGCCGGGCTGGCCATCGCGTCGTTCCCCGGGAGCGAGCTCGAGCCGGGCGGCATCGACCTGTCGGGCGTCGCCGGCGCCGAGATGACGCAGCTGTACACCGCGAGCCAGTACTACCAGCGGAGCCTCGATCGGTTCTTCTCGGTGCTCTCGCTGATCGACCGGAGCCTCTCAGCGGCGCCGGGGGATCAGATCATCGGCCAGCAGACGGTCTCGACGTACATCGGGCACCTCATCCGCGCGTCGACTCAGAAGGCCCGCATCGCGAGTGAGATCGCGGCGCGCTACCAGAACTTCAGCCGCCCCGAGCTGGCGCGCCTCGCCATCGAGCGTGGGTACGTCGCGGCGTACATGGAGTCGGTCATCTTCACCCACTTGATGCAGAACATCGTGGAGATCAGCGCGCCGCAGGACATCGCGCAGATCGCGAAGGACATCCAGACGGCGCAGACGACCTACCGCGTGGCGCTGAGCGACATGCGCCAGCGCTACGACGCCATCAGCGAGGACGTCGACTTCTTCGGCTTCCCCGCGGACTTCATCCCGTTCCCCGCGCTCGAGGCGTCGGTCGGGCGTGACACCGGGTTCGAGGTCGCGGCGAACCGCGCCCTGCTTCGCATCCAGATCGCCAACGCGGCGGAGGACATCGCGATCAGCAGCGGTCGCAGCTTCGACACGGACGCCGCGAGCTTCCAGAACGAGCTCACCCGCGTCGAGAACAGCTACGAAGCGCAGCTGCTCGACATCTGCGGTTCGTTCGAAGCCGAAGGCCGCATCTTCCCTGCGATTCGCAAGTACGCGTACCTCGACGCCCGCACCCGCGTCGTCGGTGACCCGTGCGGACTCGTCGGCAACGGCTCGATCCACAACGCGCTCGCCGACGTCGACATCGCCGCCGTGCGCATCCAGCAGGTGCAGACGCAGCTCTCGAACACCGCCGAGGAGGCGCGCATCGAGGAAGACCGCATCGACGCGACGTGTGAAGTGAAGGACAGCTGGAGGCAGGTCTTCACCGAGTCACGCGACGAGCAGAACACGATTCAGCGGCGCATCGACCGCTTGAACCTCGCTCAGCACGAGCTCGAGCGCGCCAGTCAGCTCGCGCAGACGGTGGCCCAGCTCGGTAAGTGCCTGGTCATCGCGGGTACGTCGAACGGCACCGACTGCGCCAGCGCCGGGATCGCCGGTGCGGTCCTCGCGGGCACGATCGTCGGCATCGAGGGCGGCATCCTCGGCCTCGGCATCGCGGTGAACAAACAGCAGGAGGAGCTCCGCAAGGCGCAGACGCAGGAGGCGGCGATCTTCTACGACTTCTGCACCGAGGAGGGCGCCTCGCTCGTGCAGATCGACGCCGAAGCACGGATCCGGACGATCCTCCTGCGCATCGCCGAGCTCGAGCTCGAAGCGCTGCAGGCGCGCTACCAGCTCCAGCAGTCGATCGCTCGGGTCGAGCAGCTCCGTAACCAGGCGCGTCGTGTGGAGGCGGAGCTCGAAGAGATGACGCAGCTGACGATCAACGTCGAGGCCGCGCGCAACAACCCGAACGTCCGCATCTACAAGAACGACGCGATCATCAACGCGGACACGACGTTCCTGTCGGCGCTCCGTGAGGTCTACAAGGCGACGCTCGTCTTCGAGTACCACACGAGCCAGAGCTACGCGCCGAAGGAGGAGCTGTTCCTCACGCGGATGGTGGCACGCGGGGACTACAACCTGCAGAACTACCTGAGCGAGCTCGAGGACGAGTTCCGCTTCTTCGAGGACACCGTCGGCGTCCGCGACCAGCGGCTGCTGCGGCTCTCGATGCGCGACGACATCCTCCGGATCCCGGAGACGAAGGCCTCGGGCGAGCCGCTCTCCCAGGCGGACCGTTTCACGATGTTCCGCGAGCGCCTGACGAGCGGCGCTCTGCTCGACGAGAACGGCTACATCGCGGCGCCGTTCAACGTGGACCTCGACAAACTGTCGCCGCTCACGAGCAACCACAAGATCAGCTTCATCGAAGCGGAGCTGGTGGGTTCGGGCGTCGGTGACCCGCTCGCGAAGGTCTACCTCCGCATGTCGGGCACCTCGGCGATTCGGGAGCTGTCGGGCGGGATGGCGTACTACACCTTCCCCACCCGGACGGGCGTCATCAATGCGTTCGTCAACGGCAGCAAACCCTTCGATCAGCAAATCTATCGGACGTCGCGGTTCACGGAGCGGCCGCTGGTGAACTCACGTTGGGAACTCATGATCAACCGGATCGACGAGCCCGACAACGATGACCTCGGGCTCGATGGGGTCACAGATATCTTCCTCTACTTCTACTACAGCGATTTCACGAACCTCTAAGGGGACGAAAATGAGTAAATACAACCTGATGATGCTCGCCCTGGCGAGCATGGTGGCGGGCTCTGCCTGCAGCTCGAGCGAAACGCCCGACCCACTCGGCAACCCGTGCGCCGATGTGAGTTGCGACCCGAACGAACAGTGCGTCGTCGTCGACGGCGCCGCGGTCTGCGAGGCAGAGTGCGACCCGTCGACGGTCTCCTGCGCGGACTGCGACGCGCAGAACCGGACCTGTCAGTCGTCGAACGACTGCGCCGCGCGAACGTGCGGCGCGTGCGCCGAAGGCTTCGTAGAGGAAGCCGGAGCGTGTGTAGCGGAGGAGACGTTCGACTGCGGAACGTGTGAGGCGCAGAACCGCGCCTGCGACGCGGCGTCGGAGCGCTGCGGCGGTTGTGTCAGCGGCTTCTTCGAGGATGCCGGCCTGTGCGTCGCCGCCCCGACCTGCGAGGTCGGCGCGGCGAACAGCATCGCCGCCGACTGCGAGGCGAACAACCGCGTGTGCGTCGACGCGACCGCGACCAGCCTCGCGCAGTGCGGTGACTGCGCCACCGGGTTCGCGCCGGTCGCCGGCCAGGACGCCTGCGAGGCGTCGGACGTGTGCCTCGAAGACGGCACCTGCGCGGACGCGACGAAGTTCTGCTTGCAGCTCGCGGACAACGATCCGCCGATGTGCGCTAGCCGCCCGTGCGCGGACGGCGAGGCCTGGGACCGCGGCGCGGGGTCGTGCCGCAGCTGCCCGGCGTGCCCCGTCGGTGCGGGCACGACCGGCGCCGTGTGGCCGGTGACGGACCGCAGCGGCTCCTGCGTGTGTGAGACCAACGACGGATTCTTCTGGGACCCCGCGGTCTCCGGCAGCCGTTCGCTCGAGTGCGACATGGACGGCGACGGATGGACGAACGGCAAGGTCGCCCAGCTGCTGAGCAACGCCTCCGTCGAGTTCGGCGCTTCCGTGGACGACTTCAGCCTCCTCCTCAACCTCCGCTGCGACGTCAACGAGATCACCGGCTTCGTGCTCGAGAACGAGATCGGACAGCGCCTCGACATCACGCTCGCCGAGCTCGGTAGCAGCCGTCCGACGCTTCGTCTGTACGAGAGCAACCGGAACGACCGCGGCGCGGACGCGGCGCCGATGCCTCAGCTCGGCCGTGCGTTCGAGCCGTCGGAGGTGAACTCACTGACGAAGGTCTGCGGCGTGAACCTCGACCTCAACGACAACGGCCTCGCGGACTTCGAGGAGTCGCAGGACTTCTCGGGCGGGGAGCAGTTCCAGCGGCTCTTCAACCGCATGGGTTACTTCGTCGAGCTGCACACCGGCGCGATCGAGGAAGATAAGTTCGTCATCTCGGAGCGCGTCCGTTGCGACACCGGTGAGATCGCGATTCGCGGACCGGTGACCAGCACGCAGTACTGGCAAAGCTGCCACCGTCGACGCCCGACCGACTACCAGTCGAGCCAGCCGCTCGGGAACGACTTCGCGCAGTTCGAGTGCAGCGCCCAGTCCGGGAGCTGCCCGCTCCCGCCGCTGTGGGCCCCCGCGCTCATCGGCGAGAACGTCCCCGCGCACTCGGTGTGTGACTTCCGCGGCGAGGCGGTCCCCGGCTGGCGCGGCATGACCCACTACAGCCAGTTCTCGTGCGTGACGGTGAAGAACGACACCGGCGTGCGCGCGCCGCAGGAGATCGACCGCGGCGACGTGAGCCTCGACAGCGCCCAGGGCTGGCACGTGAACAACTGCCTACTCAGCGGCGAGCTCGGTGAGTTCGACTGCACGCAGGTCACGACTTCATCGGCCGCCGACGCGGCGGTCGACCGAGTCGTCTGGGCGGCGCGTGGGTACACGGACTACGAAGACCTCATCGACTACGAGGGTGGTTGCGTCAACGAGTTCGCGGAGTGGCCGGAGACCTGCCCCGGGCAGACCAAGGCCCCGCAGTTCGTGATGGGTCGCGGGTCGGAAGAAGACTTCGGCCGTCTCATCTGCTCGTTCAACGAGCCGCCGGTGGCCAACGCCGGTCCTCGATTCAGCGCGTCCATCGGAACGCTGGTCACGCTCGACGGAAGCGCCAGCAGCGACCCGGACGGCGATCCCCTGGACTTCACGTGGACCCAGATCATGGGCCCCGACGTGACGAACGGTCAGGGCACGCTGACCGGCGTGGACGCCTCGTTCACGGCGCCCGCGGGCGTCGAGACCCTCGCGTTCTCACTCGTGGTGACGGACGACGAAGAGTTCAGCCCCCCGAACACGGTCATCGTCGACATCCTCGAGGACGCGAGCGCCGCCTACTTCGTCGACCGCGACAACGGCAGCGATCAGTCGGGCGACGGCACCCGCGTCCTCCCCTTCGCGAGCATCGGTGGGGCCATCACGATGCTCACCACGGCGAACGAGGACATCTACGTGATGACGAGCTCCACCGGCGCGTACGACGAGACCGGCGCCCGCCTCGACATCCCCGCAGGGACGAGTGTGTACGGCGGCTTCGACACCGACTGGGTGCGTGACTACGTCAACAACAAGACGCCCGTGCTCACCGACCACGCTGGGTTCCGCTTCGACGACGTGAGCGAGAACGCTTGGCTCTCCGGCTTCGACATCGTGACGGAGGATTCCGCGCACTCCGAGTCGAACGTCTTCGGCGTCCGCGCCCAGGGTGACGGCTCGGCGCTGTTCGCCCTCGAGCACAACATCATCAACACGGGCGACGTCGGGCCCGGCACCGGCAACGCCGCGGACGCCTACGGCGCGCTGCTCGTGCAGCTCGCGACGGCGCGGGTCCACAACAACGTGATCACGGTCGGCGCGGGCGGCCAGGGCCGCGACGGTTCGACCGGCTCGAGCGGCTCGGGCGGCGACAACGGCAACACCAGCAGCTCCAGCGGCGGTTCGGGCGGCCCCGGCGGCAACGGCGGCGGCGGCGGCGGCGGTGGCACCCGCGCCAACGAGAACGGCGACAGAGGCGCGGACGGAGAGTCGCGCGCGAATCCGCTCGGCGGAACGGCGGCGGGTGGCGGCGGCGGCGCGGGTGGACCCGCGGGACCTGGTCGCAACGGCGTGGGCGGCGACGATGGGCAGGCGGGGGGCCGAGGCGTCCCCGGCGCAGCCGGCAACGGCTTCGGCAACCCGTCGACCACCGGCTTCGCGCGGAACGACGGCAACCGTGGCGGCACCGGCGGACACGGCGCCGGCGGTGGCGGCGGCGGCGGCGGCGAGGCGGACGGCCTCGGTCGCAACGGCAGCCGCGGCGGCAGCGGCGGCGAAGGCGGCGAAGGCGGTCAGGGCGGTCAAGGCGCCGCCAGCGGCGGCGCTTCGATCGGCCTGTGGCTCGCTGCGATCGGCAACGCCGACGTTGCCGACAACGTGGTGCAGTCCGGTGCGGGCGGCGGCGGCGGAAGTGGCGGCGACGGCGGCAACGGCGGCAACGGCGGCAACGGCGGCGGAGCATCGGGCACGAACGGCAATGCCGGGCGCGGCGGTAACGGCGGGCGCGGCGGCAACGGTGGCACCGGCGGTCGCGGCGGCGCCGGCGGCGGTGGTCCGAGCTTCGGCGTGATCTTCGCGGCGGGTGTGTCCCCGACGCTGACCAACAACGTCATCGCCAGCGGCATCGGCGGCAACGGCGGCCTCGGCGGCACGCGCGGCAACGGCGGCGAGGGCGGCTACGCGGTCGCGGTGTTCGACGCGGATCCCTCGGATCCCTTCCACGCCACGTTGTCCGGCAACCAACTCACCGCAGGCCTCGGTGGCTCCGGCGGCGGCAGCGGAAGCCAGGATGGCGCGATCCCCGGTGCGCCCGGACTCGCCGACCAAGTCAATTTCAACTGAACACGGCAACTCACTTCGAAATCGAGAGGAAATAGAGACGATGAATCCCAACAAACCCAGACGCCCGAAACGGCGAACGTCCCTCGGGCGTATCGGCGCCCTGATCGGAGCGCTCGCACTGATGACGACGCTCCACCCGACCGCCGCCCTGGCGTTCGACACCGGCGTCTCCGACGACCGCGTGAGCCTCCCCGAGGGTCCCGGCACTCTCGAGGGTGTCGGTGAGAACGTGACCGTCGACCCCAACATGGGGCTGATGCGGCACTCGGTGCCGGTCCAGGTTCCGGAGGGCTTCGCGGGTCTGACGCCCCAGCTGTCGTTCGCCTACAGCTCGGGCGGCGGCTCCTCGACGCTCGGGATGGGTTGGATGATGTCCCTCCCATCGATCGAGCGCATGACGATGCGCGGCGTGCCGCGCTACGACGAGGACGATCGCTTCGTCGCGGACGGCGGCAACGAGCTCGTCCGGATGTCCGAGACCATCGGCGCGTCCGAGGCCGCGATCTACCGCAACCGCTTCGAGTCGGACTTCACGCGCTACAAGTGGGTCGACCGCGCGGGCGGCGCCGGCGGCTACTGGCAGGTCGAGTACGCGGACGGCCGCGTCGGGTTCTTCGGTGCGGACGCAAACGGCGACATCGTCGCCAGCGCGGTCGAAGCCGGGAACGCGGGGACCTTCAAGTACCACCTCGTCGAGATGGTGGACGTCTACGGTCACCGCGTGCGCTACGACTACGTGAAGGACGGCGCGATCTCGCTCGTCTCCGAGATCGGGTACGTCTTCACGGACGGCACGCCGACCTACCGCGTGCAGTTCGCATACGAAGCGCGCAGCGACGAAGTGTCCGACGCCAAGCCCGGCTACGACGCGCGGCTCACGCAGCGCCTCACCGGCGTCACCGTGCGCACGCGCGGTCGTCAGCTGCGTCGTTACGCGCTGACCTACGAGAGCGACGCAGTGTCGGGTCGTCGCAGCCGCCTCCGCCAGATCGAGACGTTCGGCTCGACCGACGAGCTCTACCCGATCGTGCACAGCTTCGGGTACTCGCGGGGCCTCGGCGCGCAGTGTGAAGACGTCGACTGCGGCCTCCCGTTCCTGACCACGATGGTCGGCAACGAGGGCCTCGGCATCGACCTGCAGGCGGGCACCGCGAACCTCGTCGACATCAACGGCGACGCGCTGCCGGATCTGATCGACGCCTCGAACGCGCAGGCGCGTCACCGCTTCTTCCTCAACCAGCTCACGTCGGACGGCCAGCACTCGTTCGCGGCGCCGACCACGTCGGCGATCGGCGAGGTCTCGGCGTTCGCGGTGGGTAACCCGCGCGTGCAGTTCTTCGACGTCAACGGCGACGGGTTCACGGACCTGCTCGCCGGCGGCACCACGGACCAGCGCGTCCTCGTCAACCGCGGCGCGGGCGACTGGACGGACCTCGAAGACCTCCCCGGCTCCGCCGTGTGGACGGGCGCGGACGCCGAACTGCGGTTCATGGACTACGACAACGACATGGACATCGATCTCATCCGCAGCACCGCGACGGAGACGTTTGTCTTCGAGAACGACGGGAACTTCGACTTCGTGCGTCGGGACCTCTCGCCGCTCGGCATCGCGTTCTCGGAGAACACCCAGTTCACCGACATGAACGGGGACGGGCTACTGGACGTCGTCCAGCTCCAGGCGAACCAGATCCGCTACAAGATCAACTTCGGCCGCGGGCGCTTCGCGTCGCAGTTCGCCACGCTGAGTCACCCCTTCGGCGCCGGTGAAGTCGACCTCGCGCTCGTCGAGGATCTCGACAGCGACGGCTTCGCCGACATCATCGTCGCGAGCGGCAACACCGTCCGCTACGTCCTCAACCGCAACGGCGAGGCCTTCGAGGCGGTCCGCACCCTGTCCGAAGCGGGCGGAACGAGCCTCCCGAACCGTGAGTCGACGACGACGGTCCTCGCCGCCGACATGAACGGTAACGGCTCGGTCGACATCACCTGGGTCAGCTCCAACGGGTCCGTGCAGTACCTCGACCTCTTCCCGGTTCGCTCACACCTGCTGACGCGTATCGAAAACGGAATCGGCCGCGTCACGAACATCGCGTATCAGCCTTCGGTGCAGCAGATGGCGCTCTCCGCCGAGGAGGGTTCGCCGTGGATCCACCCGCTGCCCTACCCGATGACGGTGGTGTCGCAGACCGATGAGTTCGACCTCCTGACGGACGTCCACGACGTCACGGACTACCGCTACCGCGATGGGTTCTACGACGGCGTCGAGCGTCAGTTCCGCGGCTACGCGGAGGTGCTCGAGCTCCTCGGCAGCGACGAGACGCGCCTCGACGGCCGCGTGCTCTCCCGCTTCGACGTGGGCCGCGACGCCCCGCACCTCAACGGCCGAAAGCTCTTCGAGCAGCGCGAGTCCGACGGTGCGATCGTCGACGAGACGACGCACGTCTACGGCGACGCCTCCGAGTGCCCGGTCGCCGAGGTCCTCACCAACGCCCAACTCGCCGCTCTCGGCCGGCGGCCGATCGGCTACGCCTGCGAAGTCAGCACGGAGACGGTGACCAAGGAAGGTACGGAGGCCAGCGAGTGGGTCACCACGCAGACGCAGATGAGCTACGACGGGTACGGCAACGTCGCCCTGATGTCGGAGCTCGGCGTCGTCTCGGTCGGCGGCGGCTCGTGTGAGCCCTGCCAGCGCGCCGCGGGTGACTTCGGGGCGCCCTGCGGGAGCCAATGCACGGGCGACGAGCGGTTCGTCGAGCGCACCTACGTCCCGGTGACGAACACCAACGGCCGGTGGCTCATCAACGCCATCGCGCGCGAGCGTCGCTTCGGCGTCGCGGACGGTAGCGGTCAGTTCGCGGAGGACATCTACCACTACGACGGCGACGACTTCGTCGGTCTCGCGGAGGGTCAGCTCACGCAAGGTAAGTTGACGCGCATGACGAGCCGGGTCGACGGCGCAGAAACGATCGAGGCGACGCGGCAGCGGTTCGACGTCCACGGCAACGCGGTCGAGACGATCGATCCCAACGGCACCATCGGCGGCGCCGATCACCGTCGCGTCTACACCTACGACGCCGACGGCCTGCGCGTGGTCCAGACGGACCTCCTCAACACCTCGCCGGACGGCACGGCGTACCGACTCCGCCGCACGTTCCAGCACGACGACCTGTTCGACAAGCCGGTCCTCGCGTCTTCGTGGATGCGCGTCGAGGGCGACACCGCGGTCACCGCGGCGGACGCGACCGCGTACACCTACGATGCGTTCGGACGGATCGCGAGCACGCTCCTCCCAGGTGGTGACACCGGTGCGAGCCCGTCGATCGAGTACACCTACGAGCTTGGCAACCCCACCACGCGGGTCATCACTCGGCGCCGTTCGGAGGTCGGTGGCGCGCTCGACATCGAATCGATCGCCTGCGTCGATGGACGTGGCCGCACGTACCAGACGCGCAAGATGGTCGACGCCGGTGAGTACGTCGTCGATGGCTTCACGCGGTTCAACCTGCGCTCCGAGCCGATCGAGGTCTTCCAGCACTACACCAGCGGCTCGGCTGAGTGTGACGTCGCGCCGCCCGCGAGCACGCGGTCGCGGACGTTCCGCTACGACGGTGTCGGTCGGATGATCGAAGAGAAGCACGAAGACCAGGACGTCCCCGGTGGCGCCTCGTTCAGTCGTCGTGCCTACCTCCCGCTTCGCACGGTGAAGCTCGACGGCGAGGACAACGACGCCTCGAGCCCGCACGCCGACACGCCCGAGATCGAGACGGTCGACGGCCTCGGCCGACTCGTCGCCACCGAGCGACGCCTCGTCGGTGAGTCCGCCGTGACGCACCTCGAGTACGACGCGCTGGGCTTCGCCGCCGGCTACGTCGACGCGATGGGCCACGCGAAGAAGCAGGAGCACGACGCGCTCGGCCGCCTGGTCCGCGTGGAGGATCCGAACTCGGGTACGACGACGTTCACGTACGACGACGCCGGCAACATGATCGGACGCGTCGACGCGCGCGGGATCGCCGTGACCTACGGGTTCGACGGCCTGAACCGCGAGATCGAACGCTTCGACGCGGCCAACCGCGACGGCACGCTGATCGCGACGCAGTACGACTTCTCGTCGGACTGCGAGCTCAGCCGCTGCCCGAACACGTCCGGCCACATCACGGCGCGTACGTACCCCGGCGGCGCGGACTTCTTCGGCTACGACGTGCGTCGTCGGCCGTTCCTGATGACGCGAGTCATCGAGGGCCAGACGTACTCGGTCGAGACGCGCTACGACAACGCGAACCGCACGGTGGAGCGTGTCTTCCCCGACGGCCGCAACCTCGAGCTCGCGTACGACGGCGCTTCGCGGGTGGTCGGCATCCCCGGCGTGATCGACGAGGTCACCTACAACGACCAGGGGCTGCAGGACGAGCTGATGCACACCAACGGTGTCGTGGAGCAGACGCGCTACGACTCGCGGCTGCGCCTCGACGGCGTCTCGGTCGCCTCCGGATCGAACACGCTCCAGGCGATCGAGCTCCGGCGCGACCGTTCGAACAACGTGGTCGACCTCGCGGACTCGGCGGCGGAGGCGATGATGCCGCCGACGACGTACGGGTACGACGCGTGGTACCGCTCGACCGAGATCGCTCGCGGCGACCGGACGGACTCGATGGCCTTCGACCTGCTCGACAACGTGCTGGCGAAGAGCGGCGCCGAGTACCGCTACGACGCACGACCGGGCGCCCCCGTGGCGGTCGGCAGCGCTTCGATCGCGTACGACGCGGCCGGTAACGTCGTCTCGGCGAACGGCTTCGAGAACACCTGGGACTTCCAGGGTCGGCTCGTCGCGAGCGTCGGTCCGCGTGACGTGCGCTCGGTGTACGGCGCCGACCACTACCGCATTGCGCGTCACGACGGCGACGAGGTCTCCCACTACGTCGACGCGGACTTCGAGGTTCACGACGGCATCGGCGTCGTCTACGTGCGCATCGACCGCAAGCGCGTGGCTCGCCTCGAGTCGGCGGACTTCGCGGCCACCTGGCTCGGGACGAACGGCTCTGTCGACGCGGGCGGCGCGTACCGCGCGCGCATCGACGGGGTCGCCGGTCACGAGCGTTGGCTCGCGACCGTCGCGCGCAAGATGCTCGCCGAGGGTCGCCCCGACGTGGTCGCGCTCCACCAGGACCACCTCGGCTCGATCGTCCTCGCGACGGGCGACGACGGTTCGGTGCTCGGGCGCCGCAGCTTCTCCGACTTCGGTGAGGTCTCGGCGGCGGCGGGCCACGTCGACCGGTACGGGTACACGGGTCAGGAGCACGAGCCGCACACCGGCCTGGTGCGCTTCGCCCACCGCTACCTTTCGACGCAGACGGGCCAGTGGATGAGCCCCGACCCGGCGTTCACCGCCGTGTCCGAGGTCCGGCCGGAGCGCCTTCCGGAGGCGGTCGCGCGGTACAGCTACGTGCTCAACAACCCGGGCTCGTTCACGGACCCGAGCGGTCTGCTGCGTATGCCGTCACTCCGCGGCATCGGGAGTGGGATGCTGAGCGGCGCGCGCACCTTCGGTCGGTGGGTCAGCGCGCCGTTCCGCGGCGCTGCGCGCCGGATCGGAAACATGCGGATGCCGCGACTGCGGATTGGTCGCCCGCGGGGGAACTCGCTGGGTTCGTTCGACCTCATCGGCGATCCCGGTGCTGGGCACTTCGACGACAACGCCCTGGAGCGGCTCCTTCGTGAAAACGGGATGGACCCGGCGACCGCGGGGACGATCAACCCGCGGGCGAATCCTGGCGCGACCCGACCGCGGGTGAACCAGCTCCGTGACTCGGTGAGCACCGTCGACAGCACCGACACCCGGAACACCGTTCGGATGGACGCGCACCCCCCCGTCACGTCGTACCCGGCGCAGAGCCGGCTGCTGAGCAGCTCGCAGTACCCGAGCAACGTCAGCCTGGACTTCTTCTACGACGAGCCCGCCAACTAGGCCATAACGCCCGGCGTCCTGCCGGGCCGCGCCCCCTCCCCTCGAGTCAGCAAAATCCAAGCGACGGTCATCGGAGCTTCGAAGGAAGCGCCGATGACCGTTTCGTCGTTTCGAGTCGACGTCGGGAAGTCAGGAATGGCGAGAGGGTTCAGATCGAAGCGAGCGACTGGAGGTCGGGCTCGATCCAGTAGTGGCGCGCCTTCCAAGACTGCAGGCGCGCGCGGCTGTAGAAGTCGAAGATCAGCGACGAGCGATGCGAGAGCTCGGCGACGAACGCGTTGACGAGCTCGAGGGGCGCGTCGTGTTTCGTGACGCGGTCGAGGAAGCTGCGGGTCACCGCCAGCCAGAAGAGCGTGATGGTCTCGTGGTAGCCGCGGTGGGCGCCCAGGCGAATCCCGTGCACGCGGTTGTGCGCGCGGATGCCGTCGATCGTGCGCGCCGCCGCTTCGTGCTCGGGGAGGTGCAGTAGATACCAGACCCCGACGGTGAGGTGCGTCGCGTGGGTCCACTCGCGCAGCGGGAGCTCGCCCGCTTCGAACCTCGCGATCAGCGCCTCGACTTCGTCGAGCGATGCGTAGCATTGGGGGCTCATCGGACTTCACCCATGCAATCCTTCATGCGCAAACGGCCGACGAAATGGCTCACGTTCCGGACGGGTTGAGCTACACTCGGCGCGTCGATGTCGTCGGACGTCACCTACCTGCTGGAGGCCGTGCGCGAAGGCGAAGCCGGAGCGAGCCGGCAGCTCTACGAACAGGTGTACGGCGAGCTCCGGCGCCTCGCGGGGGCGCGTATGCGCCGCGAGCGACCGGGTCATACGCTGCAGCCGACGGAGGTCGTGCACGAGGCGTGGATGCGGCTCGTGCAAGGTGAGCCGCGCTGGGAGAGCCGCGCGCACTTCTTCGGCGCGGCGGCGGAGGGGATGCGTCGGATCCTCGTCGAGCACGCGCGCAAACGCGGCGCGGCGAAGCGCGGTGGTGACATGAACCGTGTGACGTTCAACGAGATGAACGTGGCGGCGGACGACCCGGACATCGACATCGTTGCGATGGACGGCGCGCTCGAAGCGCTCGAAGCGCACAACGCGCACCTGGCGTCGGTCGTGAAGCTCCGCTACTTCGCGGGTATGACGGTCGAAGAGACGGCCGAGGTGCTCGGGGAGTCGGCGTCGACGGTGAAGCGTAACTGGACTTACGCGCGCGCCTGGCTCTTCGAACGCATGTCTGCGTGACGGTCGTGGCATGAGCGCGGACTCGACTTCGGAGATCGACCTGTTCCACGAGGTGCTCGATCAGAGCCCGGAGGCCCGGCGGCACTACATCGCGATTCGGCACGCGGGAGATGCGGAACGCATCGAGCGACTCGGGCGACTGCTCGAAGCGCACGAACGCGCCGAGGGTGTGGAGACCGCCCCGGTCATCGACCCGGTGCCGGAACGGATCGGGCCTTACCGCGTGCTCGAAGTGCTCGGCGAGGGCGGCATGGGCGTCGTCTACGCCGCGGAGCAGACGCAGCCGATCCGTCGGCGCGTCGCGATCAAGGTGATCAAGCTCGGCATGGACACCAAGGAGGTGATCGCGCGCTTCGAGGCCGAGCGGCAGGCGCTCGCGATGCTCGACCACCCCGGTGTCGCGCGGGTGTTCGATGCGGGGAGCACGGACAACGGGCGTCCGTTCTTCGTGATGGAGCTCGTGCGGGGGGTGCCGATCCACGAGTACTGCGACACCCACGAGCTGGCGCTGCGCGATCGCCTCGAGCTGTTCCTGCAGGTCTGCGACGCGGTTCACCACGCGCACCAGAAGGGCATCATCCACCGGGACATCAAGCCATCGAACGTCCTGGTGGCCGTGCAGGATTCGGGTCCGGCGCCGAAGATCATCGACTTCGGGGTCATGAAGGCGACCTCGGCGCGGCTGTCGGAGCACACGTTCTTCACCGAGCAGGGCCAACTCATCGGGACGCCTGAGTACATGTCACCGGAGCAGGCGGAGATGTCGGGGCTCGATGTCGACACACGCACCGACGTCTACTCACTCGGCGTGATGCTGTACCAGATCATCACGGGTGAGTTGCCGTTCGATTCGAACGCGCTTCGATCGGGTGGGTACGGAGAAATTCGCCGGATTATCCGAGAAGTCGATCCCGTGAAACCCAGCGCGCGGACGAGCCGGTGGCCGCGTGCGCTTCGCGGGGACCTGGACCGGGTCGTGATGTGCGCGATCGCGAAGGACCGGACGCACCGCTATGAGTCGGCGAGCGCGTTTCGCGATGATGTTCGGCGGTACCTCGTGGACGAGCCGGTCCAGGCGGGGAAGCCGGGTGCGGCCTATCGGCTGATCAAGTTCGTCAAGCGCAAGCGGTACTTGAGCTCGGCGGTCGCGTTGGTGTTCATCGCGGGTTTGGCGGGCGTGATTGGTCTGTGGGTGGGGCTGCAGGACGCGCGCGAGGCCGAGGCGCTCGCGGCGCGGCGCGCGGATAATGCGGCGAAGGCGTCGGCGTTCCTTCAGAAGGTGCTGTTCCACGTCGACCCCGAGTACGGGGGCGGGAAGCTGTCGTTGCTCGAGGTGATGGGTATCGCGTCGCGCTCGATCGAGGAGGATCTGGGTCAGCACCCGGAGGTCGAGGCGTCGGTTCGGGAGTCGATCGGGGTCGCGTACCGGCGGCTGTCGCGCTTCGAGGACGCGGAGCCGCATCTGCGGCGTTCGTTGGAGATCCGGCGGGAGCTCTTCGGTGACTTGGACCTGCAGACGGCGCGTTCGTTCATCGCGATGGCGGACCTGATGTTCGAGTACGAGGGGAGGATCGACGAGTCGTTGGACTTCCTCGACCGGGCGATGAGGGGGGTCGAGGCGCGACAACTCACGAACACGCAGGTCGAGGGTTGGTTGTTGCTGGACGTGGGGATCATCGCGCTCGCGGGGGACCGCCTGGTGAAGGCGAAGGCGGCGTTCACGGAGAGCGGCCGGTTGATCGGAGAGCGCCGGGGCTCGAAGCACCCGGACGTCAGCCGCGCGACGCGCGGACTGGCGGAGGTGGCGTTGCTCCGGGGTGACTTCGACGAAGCGGAGCGGATCGCGCGCGAGGCGGTCGCGCTGTGTGAGGGCGAGGGCACGGTGTACATCGGCGCGCGCGCGAAGCTCGTGCTCGCGCGCGTTCTCATGGCGAAGGGTGAGCTCGAGTCGGCGGCGAAGTTGTTGGCGGCGAGCCGCGCGCAGTTCGAGCGCACGGTGGACGGGAAACACATCCGCATGGCCGAGCTGGACGCGGTCGCGAGTGAGCTCGCGTTGTTGCAGGGCGACGCCGAGGAGGCGAAGCGCTTCGCGGAGCGGTGCCTGTCGGTGCGAAGCGAGATCCTGCACGCCCGCCACTGGGAGCGCTTGGAGGCGGAGTACCTGCTACAGCGCGCGCGGATCGCCCTGGGAGAAACGGAGTCGGCGGACGCGGTGCTGCGAAGCATCGGCGAGCAGGCGGCCCGCGACGTCGGGGATGATCACCGCCTGAGGATCGCGATCGCGCGCGCACGGGTCGAAGGGGCGAAAGGCGACGAGGTGCTGGTGGGCGTGCGCGAGGCGCGCCTGGCGCAGTTGGTCGAGAAGCGAGACGCGAGGTTGCGCGGGGGGCGGTGACCAGTCGGCCTCACCCGAGCTCCTCGAGCCCCGCCAACGCCGACCGGTCTCGTGTCCGTCGGGGTGCAGCGTCACGGCGCCGACCGTTTCGGCGAGTGTTAGTTCGCGCTCGCATAGCGCACGTCCACCTGAAGTGCGTCGATGTCGAGTCTTGCTGGTGTGGACCCGAGATCTGCTCCAAGCGAACGGAGCCGGACGTAGATGACACCGTCGTCGCCCAGCGCACCCCGTCGGTCCACGTCATGCGAAAAATTGAACTCGGAGCGAGCGACGCTGTCCGCCGGCGCCGAACTTCGACCGATCTCGAGGTAGCGACCGTTGGTCCAGACTTCGAAGGCGTAGCCGTGCTCGGGTTGCGCATCACCGCCACCCGTACCGCCAGCATTGACGACGAACGTGACGTCCCGAAGGGCCTCGACGGGGAGCTCGGTTCCCCGAGCATCGATCTCCCAGCGGACGCTCGCGAAGCTGCGGTCTGGAGCCGAAAGAAGATAGGTATTGAGCGTGATATCGGTACGAATGTACCCGCCGTGTGCAAGGGTTCGACCGGTCCTCGGGTCGAACACGAAGGCGCTCGGTGAGTAGAGCGGAGGGAGCGCCCCGGTGTGCCCGGGGACCCACTGCATACCGTCGAACTCGAGACCGGACGGGGTCTGGAGGCGGTGTCTCCGATTGTCGTACACCACAGGCTCGGCCACGCCCGGCCCGACCGTCATCCAGGTGCTTCCGTCGAATCTCTTGATCGCGTCCGAACCGACCGCGACAAGGCCGCCGAGCGACGGCGCATGGACATATTGCCCGGTCGGGGTATTCAAAGTCACAACGGAGCGCCACGCGAGACCGTCCCACTCCCAGGTGAGGTCGGGTGGCTCGAACGCGATGACGCGACCTCGACCAGCGTCGAGCGCCATTTGCAACGATGTGATCGCGCAGTTCGCGGGCGGTCGCGGACCCGACGGCACGACGACCGTCCAAGGGAACCCATACGCTGATTGTTCTCGTTGACATCCGCCCGGCGCGTCCACCCAGTCGATACCCATGAGTTCCAGTGTCATCGGGTCCGTTGCGACCTCTCGCGGCGGGTCGTTCACCGTCCTGATTACGCCCCAACCCAGCCCATTGATCGGCCAGGTCCTAAGTTGGGCCGCATCGCGTTTGTACAACAGTACATCTTCGCCTGGATCGCCAAGGAGAGCGCCAAGTAGAGGCTCGTTCGGGTTGTTTCCGAAATTGAATCGGTCACCATGGAAGGCAGAGAACACCTGCCCCGAGCCCAACCCGGGCCGGGTGTCGAAGCTCAGAAATCCCCCAGTGCGCAGGGCACCCGATAGGGTTGCCGAATAGTTCGTCGGGCCCTTCGTCACGGGATCGTCGATCAGCTGCCAGTGACTTCCCTCGAAGCGCCAATGAGCACGGTCGCCGTATAGGACGGCACCCCCTGTGTCTGGGTCCGTAGCCATGATGGGAACCCGCGCAGCGTCTGGCGGTGCGGGAACGCTGACTTCGGTCCATCGTTCACCGTCCCAGACCCACGTATCGTTGAGAAGGTCGGTGCCGGCGGCCCCTCCAAAGAGGACGACCTTCCGCGTAGGCTCATCGTACGCGAGGCCTACGCGTGAGCGGGCGGTCGGGCCGACGACGGCTCGGTGCTCCCAGCCCTCTCCATCCCAAATCCAGGTGTCGCCGAGATCGGACGTGTCATCGCGTCCGCCGAAGAGGACGACGTTCCCCGTCGCCGGATTTCCCGCCATGGTGGGGTCGGACCGCGGCGACGGTGACACGGGGGGGTTGAGCTGCGTCCAAACGAGTCCATCCCATCGCCAGAGCTCGTCGAGATGTTGCCACGTCATGTCGCCGCCTCCGAACACGATGATCCGTGCCCGCTTCGGCTCGACGGCGATGGTGGCTAAGCCTCGGTGCCGCGGCCCGGAACCGCGTCCGAGGAAGGTCCACATGTCACCGTCCCATGACCACGATTCTTGATCGATGCCGGGCGTATCGTGGTCGCTGTGGAGCAGAAGTCGGCCGGTAATCGGCTCCGAGGCCGTGACGACGCCGGCGTTCGCTCTGAGGCCGGAGACCTCGGCCGGGCGTCGTAGGGACCACGTTCGTTCGGACTGCACGGCATAGGAACGGGCATCTCCTTGGAGGCCGAGGCCGTCGAGGTCGGCCTGGAGGGGTTCCGTGCCGCCTAATCCATCGTTGGCGTGCCAAAGGCACTGACGAACCTCGCCGCCGAGGTGCACGATACGATGCGGGTTCGACGCGCCGCTTCCGCGGATTTTTCCGTTCATCGTAGCGGTCCAAGCGATGTCACGGATCTCGACCCATGGGCTCGCCAAGCCGGCGGCATCGACGCTCCGCGCTCGCACTGACGCGGAATCCGCGCCTTGAAGGACGATCGGTCCGACGCTCCCGTCAGCGCGAGCTTCTTGCGTACCGACGATGCCCACGCCGACGCGTTCGATCTCGACTTTAGCGCCGGGTTCTACGGAAGAGACGTCCCCTTCGACAGTCCAGCGTGGTGACGCGCTCGTGGTGTCGCCCCACGGACGCCGCATGTACCGGAGTCCACCGTTGCCCTCGACGCGCGGGGCGACCGGCGCGGTTTGGTCGACGATGACGTTGTGGGATGCGTCGAGGTCGACGCTGCTCTCGTTGGCCGCCGAGTCTCGAAGCAAGACCTGGCAGCGGTAGGTGTCTTCTGCAACATCTCGGGCGGGAGTCCACTGGTAGGTGTGGGTATTGGCGGTCACGTTCGTGCGTTCGAGGACGACGGTCTGTGACTCCGACAGGGCCCGGACGACGGGAACGACGGCGAGCGGCTCGGACGCGGTGAACCGAAGCACGGCGGAAACGGCGTAGCTGGACGTGGAAGGGTCGTTGCGTGCGCTAGACGAGGTAGGCACCAGCTGAATCGACGTCGATCCATCGACGATCGTCGGGGGCAAGTTGTCGAGGGTCGTTTCTGCGCTCACCGTGAGCGATCGGTTCTGAAACTCATCTTCGAAGCTCGCGTAGACGCGGCGCGGGCACACATCCGAGGGCTCTGAGATGCACGGCAGGTCCGAAGGAAGGCCGTCGTTGAGATCCCACCGTACGGTCTGCAAAGACTCGCCCGAAACGAGGTCCACAACTCGGGCCGAGTTGAAGGCGGATGAGTTGGAGAGCATCACGCGAGATGCGTCGCCAGGTGACACTTCGAGGTCGACCGTCCCGCTGCGAACCCGACGTGGAATAGAGATCGCGACGGGGTCTACAACGCCCGGGCCTGGAGTCAAATCGAACAGAACGTTCACCGTCGTCTGAGTTCCAACTTGCAAGACGAATGGGTTCGATCGGGCGTGGTAGAGTACCTGGGAAGTGTCAGCGGCCGCCGCGCGAATCTCGACCACGGCGATCAACCTCCGATCGTACGGCACCCGCTCGAACGCAAGCTCGACCCCGGAGCGGTACGGGACGTTCGGAGAGTTCGCCACGATCTGGTCGTTCGAATCGAGTATCCGGGCCTGGACATGCACCGCCTGAGGCAGTTCCGGAGCGACTCCGCCGGCCCACCCGAGGGTCAGCTCGAAGGAGCCGGCCTCGTCTGCGCACCCTGCAGCTGCCGCCACCAAGAAAGCGAGCGCGACACACCTCGACTTCTTCAACGCTTCCCCAGCGTAGGAGCGGAGGATTCAGCACACAAGTCACCGGTGACGGCCGAATCGACCACGGACAAGGCGAGCCGAAGGCGAAGTCGATTGGCCGAGTCGCGTGCGCACTCGATGCCCTCCGGAATGCCACATCCCATCGAAGCCACCGGCGACCGCGGAATCGAGCCGCCGGCCGCTCGGCTTGCCGGGCGTCCTAGGCCCGAAGCCCGTGCGCACTCGTCTCTCGCGACAGGCGAGATAAGAGAGCGCACGGGAATCGACCACGGACAAGACGAGCCGACGGCGAAGTCGAGTGGCCGAGTCGCGTGCGCGCTCGATGGCCTCCGGACTGCCACATCAATCGAAGCCACCGGCGACCGCGGAATCGAGCCGCCGGCCGCTCGGCTTGCCGAGCGTCCTAGGCCCGAAGCCCGTGCGCACTCGTCTCTCGCCGGAGGCGAGATACGAGAGCGCACGGGAATCGAACCCGCCGAGTCCTCCGGATCGAAGAACCCCATCGGCTTTGAAGGCCGAGCCGCGCACCAGCCGCGAACGCGCTCCCGCGCCTGACCTACCACGGCGCCGGGCGGCGGCGAACCGTAGATCGCGGCGGCCCCGTCGCTTACGCTGGGGCTGCCATGCGGGCCACGCGCATCCTCGTCTCCGGTATCGTGCAAGGCGTCGGCTATCGGCAGTGGACGCGACGGCGCGCCGCAGCGCTCGCGCTGGCGGGGTGGGTGCGGAACCTCTACGACGGGCGGGTCGAGATCCTCGTCGAGGGCGACCTGCGGGCGGTGGACCAGCTCGTGGCGGAGTGCGCGGACGGCCCGCGGTACGCGGATGTCACGAACGTGGAGCCGTCGGACGTGCCGGCGACGGGCCTGACCGGCTTCGCCGTGCGCCCCACGGGATGATTCGTTGCGCCCAAGCGTCCGCCTCGCGAATAGTGTCGTACGTGAGGCTGTCCACCGTCGCCGTGTTCGCGGCCGCCCTGAGCACCGCGTGCGTCGCCGAGACGCTGGAGCTCACGCGGCTCGCGCTGCCGGACGCCGGCTTCCCGGACGCCGGGTTCCGCGACGGCGGTGTCCCCCGTGACGCAGGCTCTCCTCGCGACGGCGGCTTCCGCGACGGTGGGTTCTTCGACTCCGGGGTGCCGCCCGCCACCGAGGTCATGTACCTGCACGACGACAGCAACCTGTTCGCGTTCGACGCGACCACCGGAACGCGCACACTCATCGGTCCGTTCCTCGGCGTGATCAACTCGATCACCGATATCGCGATCGACGCGAACGGCAGGCTCTACGCGGGTGACTTCGCCAGCAATATCTACGTCGTCGATCCCGAAACCGCCGACCTCACCTATCAATTCTCGGTGAGTACGGCGCCGACCGGGCTCGGCTTCACGCCGGACGGACGACTCGTCGTCGGAGGCAGCGATCTCATCGTCGTCGATCCCGTCGACGGCCGCCTCCTCCAACGCTACGACAGCGCCGCAGGCCTTCGGACTTCGGGGGACATCGTCGCCCTCCCCGACGGCTTCCTCTACGTCACCATCGCCACGCCCACGCCGGGCGACGCGCTCTATCGCCTGGACCCAATGTCCGGGGAATCAGAGTTCATCCGCGACCTCCCGCACGACAACGTCTGGGCGCTCGGGTTCGCCAACGATCGCCTCTACGGTCTGACCGCCGACGGCTTTCAGATCGAGATGGACCCCGCGAACGACTTCGACGACGTCACGACGCAGATCGGGGGTCGGTGGTACGGCGCCACCACCAACCCCGTGCGTTGGTGAGTTACTTCTTGATGAGCTCGGCTTCGATCTGAATCGTCACTTCTTTTCCGACGACCATACCGCCGGCCTCGAGCGCCTTGTTCCAGGTCATGCCGAAGTCCTCGCGGTTGATCTTCGTCGTCGCGCTCAACGCACGCCGGGTGTTGCCCCACGGATCCTTCACCGCTTTCGACGGCCCCTCGACGGTGAGCGTCACCGGCTTCGTCGTTCCGGCGATCGTCAGGTTGCCGAGCACCGTGAGCTTGCCCTTCCCCGCCTTCTTCACCTTCGTCGAGACGAACGTGAGCTTCGGGTGCTTCGCGACGTTGAAGAAGTCCGGGCTCTTGAGGTGCCCGTCGCGCTTCTCGTCGTTTGTGTCGATCGACGCGGCGTCGATCTCCACATTCACCGTCGACTTCGTGATGTCCTTGTCGTCGATCTGAACCGTCCCGGAGAACTTGTTGAACTGGCCCTTGGCCTTCGTCACCACGAGGTGCGCGACCGAGAAGCCGACGTGACTGTGGCTCGTGTCGAGCGCCCACGTGTCCGCGAACGCCGGCGCCGAACCGACCAAACCGATGAGGAGAGTGCCCGTGAAGGCGGCTGTTCTGTTCATGTTGGATCTAATACGGACTATAGTCCGTTTATGTCAAGTCCCTTCGTTTTCGGGTACACTGCCGTCGGAGCACGGGCGTCGTGGTGCTGAAGAAGTCGGTCAAGCTGGAGATCTTGGGGCAGCCCGCACCGGTTGCAGAGCGCAAGGACGCCGCCCGCAACCGCCAGAAGATCCTCGAGGCCGCCCGCACTCTCCTCAAGACGCGCCCCATCCAGAAGATATGCATGGACGAGGTCGCGAAGACGGCCGGCGTCGGCAAGGGCACGGTCTACCGCCGCTTCGAAGACCGCGCCTCGCTCTGCCGCGCGCTCCTCCACGAGGACGCGATCCGCCTGCAGAACGAGGTCCTCGCCGGGTTCGGCATCCCGCACGACGCCCCGAACCTCGTCCATCTCGCCCACCTGATCGACGCCCTCTTCGACTTCGCGACGGACAACGCTTCGCTCCTGTCCGAAGCGCTCGCGTTCGAACGCGGCGGCGCCAAACGGTACGACCACCCGGCGCATGTCTGGCAACGCGACGCCATCGGCCGCTACCTCGAGCGCGCCGTGAAGAACGACGAGATCCCACCGCTCGACACCGTCGCCGCCACCGAGATGATCCTCGCCGCGCTCGATCCGGATCTGCTCACCTGGCACCTCGAACGCGGAACGACCAAGACGACCCTCAAGGCGACCTACCAGAGGCTCTGGCGCGCCCTCGTCACCGGATCCGATCCCTGCCGCCGCGCGTACTGATCTTCAGCATCGGTGTTAGGCTGCGCCGGCTCGGAGCCACCGTGAAGATTCACTTCGTCGCCACGCGCAAGAACGCCGATCCCACCGAACGCGAGCTCTACGAGCTCGACCTCATGCTCCGTGTGCTCGGCTTCGACCGCGCCTTCATGGACCTCGGCCTTCAAACCGTCGCAACCGTCACGCCGTCGCACCACGACATCCGCTTCACCGACGAGTACCTCGAGCGCATCGACTACGACACCGACGCCGACATCGTCGCGCTCTCCGGCAAGACGTCTTGCATCACGCGCACGTACCAAGTCGCCGACGAGTTCCGCCGCCGCGGCAAGACCGTCGTGCTCGGCGGCATCCACGCGTCGCTCAGACCCGACGAAGCCCTCCAGCACTGCGACATCGTCGTCGACGGCGAAGCCGAAGAGATCTGGCCGCGCGTCCTCGCCGACCTCGAGCAAGGCAAGGGCAAGCAGCTCTACAAGGCCGACGGCTTCCCCGAGATGAGCAACATCCCGTCCGTGTCGTGGCGCGGGATGGACCCGTCGCGCTACTTCTACCAGCAGCTCCAGACCACACGGGGCTGCCCGTTCATGTGCCGCTTCTGCAGCGTTCCCGACATCTCCGGGCAAGCGTTCCGCTGCAAGCCGGAAGCGAACATCGTGCAGGAGATCCGCGACATCCCGCTCGGCCGCGGGCCCATCCAACGTTCGCGCCCGCTCTACGTCGTAGACGACAACTTCATCAGCAAACCGGCGTACACCAAGCGCCTCCTCGAAGACCTCGTGAAGATGCGTCGCGCGGGGGAGCTCCCGGACTGGTCTGCGGAGACGACGCTCAACGTCGCGCGTGACGATCAGATGCTCGACCTCTTCCGCGACGCCGGATGCACCGTCCTGATCATCGGCTTCGAATCCGTCACCGAAGCCACCCTGCAGGACATGGATAAGTCGGTGAATTTCTGCATGACTTATCAAGAAGCGGTCGATGCGATTCGCGCACGCGGAATCAAGACGGTGGGTAATTTCATCGTGGGTTTCGACACGGATGACTTGCGCGTCTTCCGCGACACCCTCGAATTCATCGACCGCTACAACATCATGTACCCGTTCTTCAGCATCCTCACGCCGATGCCGGGCACGGGCCTCTTCGACGACACCAAGGCCGAAGGCCGCCTCTTCCACGAGCGGTGGGATCTCTACGACACACGCCACGTCGTCTTCCAACCCAAGCAGATGACGCCCGACCAACTCATGGACGGCTACGTCTGGATCTATGAGCAAGCCTACGGACCGGACGCCGTCCTCTCCCGGCTCGAAGACTGGTGGCGCAACAACCCGATCGAAGGCGCGCCGATGTCCGAGCGCCTGTTCATGGCCGCGAAGGTCACCGCACAGATCCGCGAGCGCGACATCCCGAACCGCCGGTTCCTCAAGGACGTCCTCAAGCTCTACCTGAACAAGAACCTGCGCGCGGAGACGGGCTCGATGCTGTACATGCTCGACGCCCACCACTTCGCGAACTTCCTCGGCCGCTTCAACTCGCGGAACAAGGAAGCCAACTACCGCCTCTTCGCGGATCCGGAAGCCGCGATGGCGACGTCGAAGCGCCTGTCGATGCAGTGGGACAAGGTCGAGAAGAAGCGGAAGAAGCGCGCGAAGCTCGCCGTCGTGGCTTAACCAAAACGCCCGGTCAGCAGCAGGCTGATCGCGACCCCGACCCCGACACCAATCACGATCGCGAGCACGATCCCCACCGTCGAAGAACGCGGGGCCCGCGCCGCCGGACTCGGTGCGGTTCGCCGGGTCCCGACGGTCGACGCACGATCCTGAATGGGCAGCGCCAGCGTCTCGTCGTCGAACTCGTCGAGCACCGGAGCCGGCGCCTTCACCGTCGCCGCCACGGGCGCCTCGTCCAGCCCGAGCGGATCCGTGAAGTCGGGGAAGTCGAGCTTCGTCGGACGGGTCGCGCCGAACACCTTCCGCAACGCGTCCAAGTCCTCTTCGCCCGCGATCAACGCCTGGATGGCCTGCATCTTTCGGCTCGCGTGGTGGCCGTACACCTCGCGCAGATAGCGACTCAGCTCGTCGGTGACGTCGCGATACGAAACCTCCGCGAGGTAGACGTGAAGATCGTTCGCGAGCGCGTCCGCGTCGGCGTACCGCTCACGAAGATCGGACGCGAGCGCACGCTCGGTGATTTGCGCCAACGGCTCGGGGAGCTCGGGGACGAGCGCGCGGATCGGCGGCGGCGCCTCGTACGTCTTCAGCGCGAGCGCGTGCGTCGGGATGCCTTCGTAGCGCGCGTGGTTCGCGAAGGCTTCGTGGAGCATCACCCCGAGCGCAAAGATGTCCGCGCGATGGTCGACCGGCCTCCCCTGCAGCTGCTCCGGCGCCATGTACGCGGGGCGCCCCGCGGGCGATCCGGTCACCGTCGCGATGTGGTCCGCGATCCGCGCGACACCAAACTCGAGCACCTTCACGGCGCCCTCGTAGCTCAGCATCACGTTCGACGGAGCGAGGTTCCGGTGTACGACGTCGAGCCGCGCGCCCGAAGCGTCCGTCGTGTTGTGCGCGTAGTGGAGCGCGTCCGCGATCCGCGCCGCGATGCCCGCGACGATCTCGAACGGCACCGGCGTCCGCGCCGCGCGTGCGCGCCGCAGGAGGTCGTCGAGCGTCTCGCCGACCACGAGCTCCATCGCGATGTACGAGATCCCGTCGTTCGTGCCGACGTCGTGCACGCGGATGCAGCCTTCGTGGCGAAGCTGCGTCGCAAACGTCGCCTCCTCGACGAACGCCTCCAGCGCTTCCAGCCCGTCGGTGGTGGGGAGCCGGAACGTCTCGAGGCAAGCGACGTGGGCGAACCGCCCAGCGCCGCGCTTGCGGACGAGGTAGACGGCGGACGGCCCCGATGCGCTGAGCTTCGCAAGGACGTCGTACTCGCCGAAGCGGTGCACCGCCCGAGGTTATACCGAAGCCGCGCGGAGCGCCGGTGCGGAGGCGCACAGTTCGATGCTCACCTCAGGACCATTCAGCGTCTACAATGCGACGAAGTGCTCGAGCTGCGACCCAACTGTGAATGCTGCGACAAGGACCTCGCGCCCGACTCGGAGGCGGCGATGATCTGCTCCTTCGAGTGTACGTTCTGCCGCGCGTGCGTCGACGACGTGCTGCGCGGCGTGTGCCCGAACTGCGGCGGCGGGTTCGTACCGCGACCCGTTCGGCCGGCGCGGTTGCTCGAGAAGTACCCGCCTTCGAGCCAACGCGTCACGAAGCCCAACGGCTGCGCGCCGATCGACACTTCGTCGGCGAGTTGATAACGGCCGTACGCGTGCGCCGCGCCGACGACCGCATCGATCCCCCGGACCATTGGCTGCTCCTACGCGGCCTCGCGCGCCACCAGAAACACTGGGCCGGCTTCGACGCGACCTTCGCCGAAGCGCTCGGCGTCGAGGTCCACCACCTCGACCTGCCGGGCTTCGGGACGGAGCACCGTCGGGCGCCGCCGCTCTCCGTCGTCGACACGATGGAAGACGTGCGCACGCGCTGGCTCGACCTGAAACGCGAACACGAAGGCGCGTGGGGCCTCATGTCGATCTCGCTGGGGGGCATGGTCGCGATGGCGTGGTCCGCGAGCCACCCCGACGACTTCGCGGGCCAGGTGATCATCAACTCGTCCGCGAAGAACCTCGGGACGCCGTTCGAGCGGATGGGCATCGGCGCCTTCGGCAACGTGGTGAAGGCGATGCTCGTCCGCGATCCGGTGCGACGAGAAGCGCTGATCCTCGCGGCGACGTCCACCCGCACCGCGGAGCACGCCGCGATGGCCGAGGCCTCCGCCGCGCTCGACGCGTTTGCGCCGATGTCCGTCCGGCACGCGCTCCGTCAGCTCGCCGCCGCGACACGCTTCGACGCGCCGGACGCGATGCACACGCCCACCCTCCTCCTCGCGGCGAAGGCCGACGCCCTCGCCAACGCGGTTTGCAGCCACCGCCTCGCGTCGCGCACCGGAGCGCCGGTGTACGTGAACCCGATCTCCGGTCACGACCTCCCGCGCGACGACCCGGGTTGGATCGTGGAGCGCGTCCGCAGCTGGCTTCGTGGTGACGAAGATCCGCCCGTACTGATCTGACCGCGGTTCACCGGGGTGGGTCGACGAGCTCGGAGACCGCCGTAGCCAGAGTAAAGCCGTCCGTGACGTGGACTCGGTAGCGGATGAGGTCGAGCTCGGACTTCACGGGCGGAAGGTTCGCGACGCGGTCGAGGTCGGCGAGCGTCGGGACCGTCGTCCACGCATCCGCGACCTGCGTGTACTCCACGCGGGACACTCGGCCCTGACCGGAGACTTTCCACGTCAGCGCCGAGCCATCGAGCGTCACCGCATCGACTCCGACCGGCGTCGCGGGACGCTCCCACGTGTTCACGAGGTGGTCGTGCAGGAAGAGTTGGATCTGCAGCAACCCCGGCTCCACATTGACACCGAGGCGCCACTTACCGATCTGGCCTTCGTCGAGGTCCACGGCCGGGAAACACGTCCCGCACCGACCCGACGTCGGACACGCTTCGAGCGCGGTCTGCAGATCGACCGTCTTGTCTGCGTAGAGGAGACGGACGCGAACGGGGTGCGCCGTCGGCTCGAGGTCGTGAACAGGGAGGGTGTTCATCGTCAGGTCCATGCTCGGCTCGTCGACCATCCGGAACCCGTCCTCGGTCGCCTCGATGCGTCCCCGCATCTGCAAGCCGAACGGTCCGTCCTGGCGCTCCAGCGAAACGTGAGGCTTCGTCCGCGGCGTGAGGTCGCCCGGCACAAAAGCGGCGCCGAGGAGGGTCGCGCCGACCAGGGTGCCCGCCACGATGGCGGCCCGGCGCAGGAGAGGACGGCGGAGGCTCGGCGCAGCTTGCACGGAAACAAGGCTAACGGGCGAAGCGAGGGTGCGATCTGAAGATTCGACGGTCCGCGGAGAAAAATCCCGAGCTACACCGAGAACCGCTGGACCAGCGGCTTGGCATCGACGACCTCACCGGCGATGTCGTCGTCGAGATCCACGAACCGCATCAGGTTCGTGCCTTCGCCGATCGCCGGCCACTCGGGCGGCGGCGCACGATACGCACCCTCGTCGTCGAGCATGTGCGACCGGTCCGTCGCGAGCGTCACGACGAAGTCGTCCGCGTCCATCACCCGAAACCGCGGCGCAAACTCGCCCGTGACGATCCGAAACGTCGCCGCGAAGTACTCCGAGAACCGCGACCCCCACGGCATCGTGGTGTCGAGGTCGAAGACCCGCCAGTACGGATCCCGAACGAACAGCAGCACGTGGTAGTCCCAGACCACCGGCCCGTCCGGCGCCCCGGCCTTTTGACACCACAGCGGCACCTGCCGCCGCGCGTTGGAGACGAAGACGACGCGCCGTTCTTTTGAAGCGAACGTAGCGGATTGCGCGAGGTGCCAGACGTTCTCTTCGCAGAAGAACGGCTGGTAGAGGTTCATCGCTCCTCGAAGAGCAGCGTCTCGTCCGAGATCGTGAAGCTGTCCCCAGCCTTGATCTTCGCGCGCGTGACCTTCTCGCCGTTGAGCCACACGCCGTTCGCGGAGCCGAGGTCCTCGATGTACAGCTCACCTTCCATGCGGGAGAGCGACGCGTGCTGGCGCGAGACCTTCGCGGAGGGGATGACGACGTCGCAGGTTCGGCTGCGGCCGATGATCATCGTGTCCTTGTCGATCTTGATCATCTCGCCGTTCTGGAGCGTCACCGTCCAGGCGCGCGCGACGGGCGCGGGGGCCGGAGTCGGCGGACGCGCGCGGACCGGCTCGGCGTGGCCCGCGGCGCCGTTGCCGGTGGCGGGGGCCATCGGGGCGTCGGTCGGGCCGGCGCAGGGCACCACCGGGAACGCGGCGAGCGCGTTCGAGGAACCGGCCGAGTCGAGCTCGGCCTGCGTCGCGACGAGCGACACCTTTCGCTCACAGACGTGGCAGTTGATCTTGATGGGGATCTCCGACACCGCGAGCTCCAGCCAGTTCATGGGGCAGCTCTGGTCGTTCGGACACGTCGTGATCCAGCCGAGACACTCTCGCATGGGCGCACCGATACGCTTACGAGGGATCCAGCCCGCTGGCAATTCTTCCGTCAGACGTACCGGGTCGGATCCGGGACGCCGGCCTCTTCGAAGCCCTTCTTCCGGAGCAGACAGGAGTCACACGCCCCGCACGCCGCCGCCCCCGACGGGTCGTAACAGGAGTGGGTCAGCCCGTAGTCGACCCCCAACCGCGTCCCCAGGCGGATGATCTCGGCCTTCGTCAGGTCCATCAGCGGCGCCAAGATCCGGTAGCGCAGCGACGGATCGTCGACCGCCTTCGTCGCCACGTTCGCCAACGCCTCGAACGCCTCACGAAACGCCGGCCGGCAGTCCGGATAGCCGCTGTAGTCCAGCGCATTCGCCCCGAAGAAGATGTCCTGCGCCCCCACCACCTCCGCGTGGCCCAGCGCCAACGCCAAGAACACGGTGTTCCGCGCCGGCACGTAGGTGATCGGGATGCCCGCGGCCCCCACGGCGTTCTTCGGGACCTCCAGGGCCGAATCCGTCAGCGCCGAGCCGCCCAGCGAGCCGAGCCCGATGTCGACGATCCGGTGGTCCTCGATGCCCAGGTGGCTCGCGACGGCGGCCGCGGCGTCCAGCTCGGCCGAGTGGCGCTGGCCGTAGCGGATCGACAGGGCGTGGACGGTGTAGCCCTCGTCCCGGGCGACCGCGGCGCAGGTGGCGGAGTCGAGGCCTCCGGAGAGCAGGACGACGGCGCGTTTCGGCATGCGGCGCGCCATACTTAAGCACGCTTTACAGCCTGGGTCGCGCGGTGTAGCTACGTGCGCTCCACCGCGGGGGTGGCGGAATTGGCAGACGCACTGGATTTAGGTTCCAGCGGGTAACCCCGTGCGGGTTCGAGTCCCGCCTCCCGCATACGAAGGCGAAGCATGACCGAAGTTAAAGTAGACGTAGAGCGAGTTTCCGAAGTCGAGCGCAAGGTCTCGATCGAGGTCCCCTGGAACCAGGTGAAGGAAGAGCTGGACCTCGCCTACCGAGGCCTCCAAAAGCGCGCGCGCGTGAAAGGCTTCCGCGCCGGCAAGGTGCCGCGCAAGGTGCTCGAGCAGTACTACAAGAGCGCCGTCGAGGGTGAGGTCGTGAACCGCCTCGTCGACGACAGCTTCAAGCGTGCGATCGCCGACAACGCGCTCGTGCCGATCAACAACCCGCGCCTCGACGAGATGCCGAAGCTCGAGAAGGACACGCCGCTCGCGTTCGTCGCGATGGTCGAGGTCAAGCCGGAGATCAACGTCGAGCACTACAAGGGGCTCGAGGTCGAGAAGAAGGTGCGCGCGGTGTCGGACGCCGAGGTCGAACGCGAGCTCGAGATGCTCCGCGAGAAGGCGATGGTCATCGAGCCGGTCACCGACCGCAAGACGCTGGAGAACGGCGACCTCGCGGTGATCGACTTCTTCGGCTACGTCGACGGCGAGACGTTCAAGGGCGGCAAGGGCATCAACTACACGGTCGAGGTCGGCGGTGGACAGATGATCCCGGGCTTCGAGGACGCGCTGGTCGGCATGACGATCGGCGAGGAGAAGCGCTTCGACCTGAACTTCCCGAAGGACGAAGGTCCGGAGGAGGCGCGCGGCAAGGACGTCGAGTGGAAGGTCGACCTCAAGGAGCTCAAGAAGAAGATCCTCCCCGAGCTCGACGACGACTTCGCGCAGGACCTCGGCGAGTTCGACACCCTGGCGGAGCTCAAGGACAACCTCCGCGAGAACCTCGCGACGCGCGAGGACGCGAAGTCACGCCGCATGCTGCGCGACGCCGCGATGGAGAAGCTCGTCGAGATGAACCCCGTCGAGGTGCCGCCGCTGATGACGGATCGGCAGCTCGACTTCCTGCTCCAGGACGCGAACCGCGCGGCCGAGCAGTCGAAGAGCCAGGAGGTCATGGAGGCCGTCCTGAAGCTCCGCGACGAGGCGCGCCCGCGCGCCGAGAAGCAGGTCGCCGGGATGTTGATCCTGGAGGCCGTCGCGCGGCAGGAGTCGATCGAGGTGGAGGACAGCGAGATCGACGGCCGCATCGCGGACCTCGCGCGCGAACACCGGATGCCGCTCAAGCAGCTCAAGCAGCAGCTGCGCGACAACGATCAGATCGACGCGCTGAAGTACAACATGCGCCAGGACAAGGCGCTGGACTTCGTGATGGACAACGCGACGGTCACGGAGCGTGAGGTCACGGCCGAGGAGCTCGAGGCCGAGGCGCACGCGGGCCATGATCACGACCACGATCATGACCACGACCACGATCATGATCACGACCACGAGCACTAGGCCGAGCCCGTTCGCGTAGCCTGCCCCGGGGAATGCGCGCCGCGCGTTCCCCGTTTCGTCCCCACCTGTTTGACGTCGGCGCCAAAGGCGTCCACGATCCCTTTTCGCCGCCGTCGGGCGGCGTCCTGAGGAGAACCGAAAAGTGAGCTACTTCGTCCCCTACGTCCTCGAGCAGACGCACCGCGGCGAGCGCCAGTACGACATCTGGTCGCGCCTGATGAAGGACCGCATCGTCTTCATGGGCTCGGACATCGGCGACGACCTCGCCAACGTCATCGTGGCCCAGCTCCTGTTCCTGGAGTCCGAGGACCCGGAGAAGGACGTCAACCTGTACATCAACAGCCGGGGGGGCTCGGTCAGCGCCGGTTTGGCGATTTATGACACGATGCAGTATGTCCGCTGCCCGATCACGACGATCTGCATCGGACAGGCGTCCCAGATGGCCGCCGTCATCCTCGCGGCGGGGACGAAGGGCAAGCGCAAGGCGCTGCCGCACGCCCGGATCATGTTGCACCAACCGCTCGGTGGGGCGGGTGGCCAGGCCTCGGACATCGAGATCCAGGCGAAGGAAATCCTCAAGCGTAAGGATATGTTGACCGATATCCTGGTCGAGCACACGACCCAGGACCGGGACCGCGTCGCCATCGACACCGACCGAGAATTCTTCATGTCTGCGGACGAGGCGAAGGCCTACGGAATCTTGGACGACGTCCTGGTGAACAAACCCCGAGACGTGTCGGACAAGGAGAGCTGAACGACGGCATTCGTCGGTGGGCCGAATTGGGGCATTGAAACCCGGGACCAATTCGGGCCTCATTGAAGCAACGTATCGATGGCGGATCGAACAAAGCGCGAGGACGGCTACGGCGGGAACCTGACCTGCTCCTTCTGCGGAAAGTCGCAGAAGGAGGTCAAGAAGCTCATCGCTGGGCCGACGGTTTACATCTGCGACGAGTGCATCGGGCTCTGTAACGACATCATCGCGGAGGAGCAGGACAAGGACAGCGCCGCGGGCGGCGCGTTCAAGGTGCCGAAGCCTTCCGAGATCAAGACCGTGCTCGACGAGTACGTGATCGGACAGAACCGGGCCAAGAAGGCGCTCGCGGTCGCCGTTCACAATCACTACAAACGAATCTTCGGGACGACCGACGAGCAGCGTGAAGAGGCGGACGACGTCGAGCTGCAGAAGTCGAACATCCTGCTGATCGGCCCCTCGGGCTCCGGCAAGACGCTGCTCGCGCAGACCCTCGCGCGGATCCTCAACGTGCCGTTCACGATCGCGGACGCGACGACGCTGACCGAGGCCGGCTACGTCGGCGAGGACGTCGAGAACATCCTCGTCAACCTGCTGCAGTCGGCGGAGAGCGACATCGAGCGCGCGTCGCGCGGCATCGTCTACATCGACGAGATCGACAAACTCGCACGCAAGAGCGAGTCGCCGTCCATCACGCGCGACGTGTCGGGCGAAGGCGTTCAGCAGGCGCTGCTCAAGATCCTCGAGGGGACGCAGGCGAACCTCCCGCCGAAGGGCGGCCGCAAGCACCCGCAGCAGGACTTCGTGCAGATGGACACGACGAACATCCTGTTCATCTGCGGCGGCGCGTTCTGCGGGTTGGAGACGATCATCGAGCGCCGCATCGGTAAGAAGACGATGGGCTTCGGCGCCGAGATCATGTCGAAGACGGACCGGAAGATCGGCGAGTTCCTCAAGGAAGTGCAGCCGGGCGACCTCCTCAAGTTCGGCATGATCCCCGAGTTCACGGGGCGCCTCCCGGTCATCACGTACCTCAACGAGCTCGACGAGGAGTCGCTGAAGGACATCCTCACCAAGCCGAAGAACGCGATCGTCAAGCAGTACCAGAAGCTCCTCGAGCTCGATAACGTGAAGCTCTCGTTCGGCGAGGGCGCGATCGAAGCCATCGCCATCAAGGCGATCGAAAAGGGCACCGGCGCCCGCGGCCTCCGCGCGATCGTCGAAGGCGCGATGCTCGACATCATGTACGAGATCCCCGCCCGCAAGGACGTCGTCGAGGTGACCATCACCCGCGAGACGATCATGGACGGCGAGACCCCGAAGCTCACGCTCGCCGTCGAGCGCACCGGCACCTGATTCTTCCGCACCGCGAGCGCGGTGCTCCCACTCAACGCGTCGAACGGCTCCTGAAGATGTCGCGGTCCGCCTTGCGCTTCGGCGCGCGGCGGCCTCACGACCTCGGGGCGGTCGAGGTAGCGCCGGTTCTGCTGGAGACGTTGTTGCGCAACATCGTCGGGTGCAGCAACACGACCCGAGTCGGCTTCGGCACCGACGCCGATTCGTATTGGTACCGGTAGTACTGCTTCGACGCGCAGCCACTCGCCAACGCAACGACGACGACCCAAGTCCCTCGCATGGTCACTGTGCCCTCGTCGGGAGTCGCGACGGATCGTAGGGCGTGGGATCGTCGGGGTACTCGGCCATGGCGACGAGCGGATGCAACGCGAGCGCGATGGCCTCCGCGCGCATCGCCGGATCGTCGAGGTAGTCGGTCCGGTCGTCCATGTAGAGCCGCGAGAAGCCCGCGCCCGCGACCGGGCTCGCGGAGTCGTTACCCGTGAACAGCTTCGTCCTCGCGTACCGCGCGACGTCGATGCCGCCCATGCTCGTCAGGACGGACTCGCCGTCGCACGAGTACGCGTTGACGAGCAACGACACCGCGGGGAAGCCACCGGACATCACGAGCTGCGTATCGTCGGAGTGTGGAATCTCGCGGACGACGCCATCCCAGCGGCAGTCCTGGTTCTGCGCCTCGCAGAACCGAAACTCGACGACCGGGACGATGACGAGGTCACACCCGGTGGTGGCCCCGAGGTCCTTCAGACTCTCCGGCACCGGTCGAGCGCCGAGCCGTGGGAGCACGGCCGAGATCCCCGTGAGGCGAGACCGCGACGCCGAGCTGGTGTCGACGCGGTACCCGTTCGCCTCCAGCCTCGCGGCGAGCTCCGCGTCCAAGGCCTGGAGGCTCGCCGCGGTCGGGGCGGCGAGGATCTCGCGCACGACCGGCGCGTTGACGAGCACCTTGGGCCGCTCCGTCGCGGGGACGGCGCTCGGCGCGTAGACGTACGGGAAGTACTGCTTCGAGAAACACCCCGCGAGGAGGAGGCTCGACAGAAGGAACAGGTGCCGGCGCATCTTCAGCGCGGGACCCTACCGCGATTCGGGCGTGCTCAAAAACCGATCGCGAGACCAGCCGTCCAGGTCGAGTCACCCACGCGCAAGACATCCTGCAAGCCGAACCCATCCGCCGACAAGTGCGACCACTCGAACGTGAGCTCCGTGCCCTGCACGCCGAACTGATCGCGGAGCGCCTTCGAGGCAAACGGCTCGAAGCTGTCGATCCGCAGCGCGACGCCGGCGTTGACCGTCCACCCCAGCGACCCACCGCTCGCCGCGGCGCTGCCGTCGCCCTTTCCGATACGCCAGAACGCGTACGCCGGGCCCGCCTCCACGTACGGGATGAGCGGTAGGCCGATCCACTCCATCACGCCGCGGAACCGAACGACCCCCAGCGCAGCGACGGGGATGACACGCACGCTCGTCTCCCCGCCGCTGAGCTCGGTCCCCGACGACGGTGTAGTCTCGTCACCGTCGTCCACGAAGGCCTTGGTCGATTGTTGGGTGTAGCCGACCGACACCGACACCCCGAGCCCGAAGAAGCCGAAGTCGCGGAGCAAGCGAACTTGCGGGACCACGTAGATGCCCGTGTCGTCCTTGAAGAGATCGCCGAGCGGCGTCGCGCTCCCGAACTCACTGTCGATGTCGGCCTGGTACGGGCCGAGCTTCACGCCGACGGTCGTCGACACCAGCGTCGGAGGGACGAACGGTCGCTCGGCCTCCGCCTTCGGAGTCTGCGCGACGAGCAACACCAACACCCACGCGTTCATCGCGCACCCCCGGCGAACATCGTCGCCACCGCGAAGTCGCGCACCCGCGCCAACACCTCGCGCGCCGCCGCGCGAAACAGCGGATCGTCGGCGATCCGACGCGCGGCGGGTGGGCTCGTCGCGTAGTACGTGTCGATCACGTCGCGACCGAACGACGACTTGGCGAGGCGGGTGTCGCGAAAGACACGGAACCAACGCACCGTGGGATCGTCGTAGTCACCGTAGGCCGCGGTCGCGACGAAGCAGTGTCCCGGGTCCGCGATGCCGCCCGACCGTTTGTAGCGCTCCCACAGATCTTCTTCGGGCGACGGCGTCGCCTTCCCCACCGTCTCGATCGCGCTCGGGTTGCCGGCGTCGTCGACCGACACCACGTAGAACGTGTACTCCGTCCCGTTCTCGAGCCCGAGCACCGTGACACTCGCCGAGCCCTGCTGCGACTCCGCGCAGACGAACGCCTCGCGCGGCCCCGACTCCTCACAACGATCCGCAGCCGAGTCGAACACGGCGTCCTCGGGGGAAGTGAACACCGCCTCGCCGCTCGCGTCGCAGAGCACCTGGTACTGCGTCGTCGTCGGCGCGTCGTCCGGCGCCTCGAAGACGACCTCCGCGAGCCCCTCCCCCGCGACGACCTCCGTCCCCGTCGGCGCCTCGGGTGCCTCGGTGTCGATGCTGAACGCGGTCTCGTGCAGCACCTGCCATCGATCTTCGTCGTTGGTGTCGACGAGCACGAACAGGCTTCGCGTCGCCTCCGTCCCGGAGCAGGAGCCCCCTGCGAGCTCCTTCATCGAAAACGTCAACGACTCGAACGAGCTGACGTTCTGCACGCGATCGCTCCACAGCTCGGTGCAGGAGTCGTCGAGCCGCTCGTCGCTGTCGATGCACCGCGTGCCGGCCATGATCACGACCGCCCCGCCCGACCCGAGCCCGGAGAACGTGTAGGTCGCGTCGACCTTCTCCTCACACGTGCAGCGCGCGGCGTTGACGAGGCCGTCGAGGTCTTCGGACGTCAGGAGCGCACCGTCGAGTGAGAGCTCGACACCCGTGACCGTCAGCGCCCACGCGTTGGAAGTGAGCAACAGAATCGGGAGGCACCACAGCACACGCACGAGCGTGGCGATTCGCAACAGGTGTGCCAGGCCGCGCGACGTCGCATCGAACCCGTGCGCCGCGGGTCCGCGTGACATCCTGTCAAAGCGAGTGACGAGGCGTCAGAGATCGCTGTCGGGGCGTTCGTCGGTGATCAGATCACTCGCGCTCTCGGAGGGCATCAGCGTCGGGCCGCTGTCGCTGACGAAGCCTTTGCGCTTCAAGCTCGGTGCCCGCGTGCCGCGCGGCGGGCTGTGCACCTCGACCGTCGCTTGCTCGGGGATGGGCTTCTCTTTCGCCGGCAGCGCCTGCGGACCGCTCGGGTTCGGCGCGACCGCCGTGACCTCGGGTTCCGGCTCGTCCTCGTCGGGCGGATCCGACTCGAGCTTCGTCCCGACGACCTCCGGCTTGGGGCGGTCGTCCGAGTCCGCGGGGCCGACGGCCGGTCGCTGCTGCAGGTTGGCTTCGGCGTCCGTCGGCGGACGCAGCGTCGCGGGCTCGTCGAGGGTGTCGCTGCGAACGATCGCGTCGTCGGTGATCTGACTGTCACCGACCGGGAGCACGCGCGCCTCGGGCAGCGCGTACGGCGAGTCCATCTCGTCGAGCTCGGAGGGGCGCACGATCTCCTCTTCGTTCGAAGGGAGCCGGCGGCGACGTCTCCGCCCCGGCGCGTGCAGCTGCTCCAGCTCGTGTTTGACGACGGGCAGCAGCGTCCGGACGAGCTCGGGATCTCCGGTCAGCACGACCTCGATGTCCGGCGCGCTGATGTGCACGCGTGCGTCGGTCGTCAGACCCAACACGCGCAGGATGTCTCGCCACCACGACATGCGTCGGCGCGGCCTAGTGTCGCATCAATCGATGCGCCAGGCTCCCTTCGCCTTGAGGATACGCTCACACGCCTCCCGAACGGCACCCTGCCCGCCGCTGGTTCGCAACACGACGTGCGCGGCGCTCCTGACCTCCGGCGCGGCGTCCGCGACCGCGAACGACAACCCTGAACGTCGGAGGACGTCGAGATCGGGGAGGTCGTCTCCTACATAAGCGACCTCGTCCTCGGTGATGCCGAACTGTTCGAGGAGTGCGTCATACGCGCCGTTCTTGTCCTCGATGCCGAGGAACATCGCGTCCACGCCGAGCTCTTCGCCGCGGCGCTGCACGGCGGGGCTGGTGCGCCCCGAGATGAACGCGACGCGGCAGTCCGCCACGCGCATCAGCTTGATGCCGAGCCCGTCGCGCACGTGGAACGACTTCAGCTCGCTGCCGTCGGCGAGGTACTGGACGCGCCCGTCCGTCAGGACGCCATCGACGTCCATGAACAGCGCTTTGACGCGCCGGGCGCGTTCTTCGACTTCGGCCGACCGCGGGGGGCTGCTCATGTCAGCCTTCGATCGTCGCCTTCTCGATGTAGTCGAGCTCCGGGAAGTCCGCCTTCAGGTACGTGTTGCCCTCGCGGTTGAGTCGGCCCTGGTTCGGGCCCTTCCCGCGCGGCGCGCCTTCGCCGTAGCCGCCGTGGAGCTTGTCGACGATCTCCATGTTGCGGACCTTCCCGATCGGGGCGAAGCCCATCCCGTCGAGGCGCGCGTTGTTCCCGAAGTTGATGAAGAACTGCGTCGTGCGGGTGTTCGGGCCGGCGGTGGCGAACGACACCATGCCGCGGGTGTTCGACTCCTTCACCGGGTCGTCCTGGATGCGCGCGGCGCGCCAGGCCTCGGCGATGGCGGGGTCACCGTGGATGCCGATCTGCGCCATGAACCCGGGGATCACGCGGAAGAACGCGGTGTCATCGTAGAACCCGGCCTTCACGAGGTTGTAGAAGCGGTCAGCGCCGAGCGGCGCCCAGGCGCGCGTCACGTCGATCAGGACGTCGCCCTTGGTGGTCTTCAGCTTCACCGTGTACGTGTCGGGGGCTTTCGCGGTGAGCGTCGAAGGATCCTTCAGATCCATCGCCTTGCTCGCGGTCTTCGGGTCACCTTCGCCCGCCGCGCCGTCCTTACAGGCAAACAGCGCCACGGCGGCGAATGCGAGGATCGAGGTCCGAACCGTTATCATGGCGCGCACTTTCCAAACGGATGCCCTCGCCGTCAAGCCGTGCGCACCTGTCCACACCTCCCCGCGGTTATAGGGTCCTACCCCAGACCCCCGACAGAGGTCCGATGCCGCAATTCGGTGAGTTTTCTAGTTTGCGTCGGATGAACCGCACTCTCGTGACCGTGGCGCTCCTCCTCGCCGCGAGCGCCCTCGCCTGTGAGGAGGAATTCGTCGTCGCCCGTGGTGACGCGGTCCTCATCGTCGATCCCGAAGCCGTCGACTTCGGCGACGCCGCCGTCGGCGTCTCGTACACCGCCGACCTCGAGCTCACGAACCCCGGCTCCGTCCCGCTCGACATCATGTCGGTGACGCTGTCGGACTCACTCGCCGGTGAGTTCACGCTCTCCGAGATCCCGCCTGCGTTGGGCGCCGGCGCCAAACACGGCGCGACGCTCACGTTCGTGCCGACGAGCCCCGGCCTTCGCGAAGGCACGATCACGTTCGAGACCGACTCGCCCCAGGAGAAGACGGTCGTCGTCCCGGTGAAGGGGCGCGGCGTCGAGCCCGCGATCGTCGCGTCGCCGGCGACGGTCGACTTCGGTCGTGTGCTCGTCGGCCGCACCGTGAGCGCGACCGTCGCGCTGACGAACCGCTCCGATCGCCCGGTCACGCTCCTGCGCGCGATGACGGCGGGGACGATGGAGGTGAGCTCGACGCTCGGACGCGTGGAGCTCGCGCCGGGTGCGTCGGTCGATCTGCCGGTCTCCTACGCGCCGACCGACGTCGGGCCGGACATGGCGACGATCACCATCCTCGACAACTCACCGCGCGCCGAAGCGCTCGCGGTGAACGTGCGCGGCGAAGGCGTCGACACGGACATCGTCGTCGAGCCGCTGACGCTCTCGTTCTCGAGCCTCTACGTCGGCGAGACGCGCACGCAGCCGTTCTTCATCCGCAACATCGGCGACGTCGACCACGACATCACCGAGCTCGTCTTCGTCTCCAGCAACACGACGATGACGCCGCAGTTCTCGCTCACGACGACCGCGACCGCGCCGTACACGATCCTCGCGGGTGCTTCGATGCAGGTCGACGTCACGTACGCGCCGCAGAACGACACGCCGCACATGGATCAGGTGCGGGTGCAGTCGACGGGCGCGCCGCAGCCTGTTCAGGTCGCGATCAACGGCACCGCGGACATCGCGCCGACGCCGCGCGTGGACGTCTCGCCGACGTCACTCGCGTTCGGCGCGGTCGAAGTCGCGCAGACGCGCCAACTCAACCTCACGGTGTCGAACCTCGGCACCGCGGATCTGATGCTCTCGCAGGACGTGACGATCGAGCCGATGGGCACGCCGTACACGCTCGTGAACGCGCCGACCTCCGGCACGGCGCTGCGGCCGATGGACCTGTCGACGTTCCAGGTCGAGTTCGCGCCGACGCAGGTCGGCATCGCGCCGGCCGCGGAGGTCGTGGTGCGGAGCAACGACCCGACGACGCCCACCGTGCGCGTCCCGATCACCGGCGAAGGTACGATGCAGGCGCTCCCCGCGATCTTCGTGAGCCCGAACCCGATCGCGTTCGGCGGCGTGCCGCGCGGGACGCAGGCGTCGCGCTCGGTGCTGGTCCGCAACGACGGCACCGCGCCGCTCGTGCTCAACCTGGTGCGCCTCACGAACAACGCGGGCGGCCGCTTCACGTTGCCTTCCCCGCCGGCCGCGATGACGTCGCTCAACCCCGGCGCGTCGACGATGTTCAACGTCGACTACTTCGACAACGGCGTGGTCGCCTCGTACACCGGGACGCTGGAGATCCAGTCGAACGATCCGGGCGGCAACGTGAACGTCCCGATCAGCGCGACGACCGACCCGCCGCCGCCGTCGCTCACGGACATCTCGATCACGCTGACGTGGCCGGGCATGAACCACGACGTCGACCTGCACCTGATCCGCCCCGGCGGCGGCCTGCTCTTCGACGCCCCCGGCGACAACTGCTTCTGCAACACGAACCCCGACTGGGGTGTCGCCGGCGTGCCGCAGGACAACCCGTTCCTGGACCGCGACGACCTGTTCGGCCCCGGCCCCGAGAACATCAACCTGAGCGTCGCGGAGGACGGCCAGTATCGAGTCGTCGTCCACCTCTTCAACGACCGCGGCAACGGCGCCGTTACGCCCACCGTGCAGATCGCCATCCGCGGCATGGTCGTCGCGACCGTCAGCCAGCCGCTGACGAACAACCAGTACTGGACGGCAGGTTACATCAACTGGAACAGCGTCTCGCAGATGGGCACGTGGCAGCCGAGCACCGCTTCGCCCACGAGCGCGATCATCAGCTTCTGCTACTGACCCGCGTCACCAGGCGGAGACCAGCCAAAGGTCTTCGCCGTCCCGCACCACGAACCGCCGCCCCGTCGCGTCGACCGCGAAGTCGTCGATGCGGTCGATGCCCGTCTGCGCGTGCGTGAGGAGCTCCGGGGTCCAGGACCCCGCGAGCGGGTCCTCGGGGATGACGAAGCGGTAGAGATCGGGCGCGTCGTCCGTGTCGACGGTGTCGTCGATGCGCGTCGTGGTGCGCACGATGATGGTCGAGCCATCCGACGTGAGCTCGAGGTCGCGAGGCGTGTCGACCTCGGCGATGGTGACACGCGTCAGCAGGTCCGGTCGCCCCATCCTGCGCAGCCAGAAGTAGACGCGAGTGGCCCCGTCTTCGGGGAGATTGCCGACGAGGCGCGCGCGCGAGGCAAAGGCGATGGCCATCCCGTCGCTGGACATCGACGGGAAGAAGCCCCCGGAGGTGGGCGGTCCCGTGAACCCAACGGGCCTGTCGATGCGGGCCCCGAGGAGAACGATGCCCCCTACGCCGTCATCGAGCTCCGCGGCGTCTGTGGCGTAGACGATGCGACCGAGGTCATTGGTCGAGACTCCCCCACGGCAATCGCCGCCCATCGAGCGTTCGGCCAGCGTGGGCAGCCAGGTGTAGACACCCATCGGCCCGCCCTTCGCGCTGAGCGAGAGCACGGCGCTGTTTCCGTTCGGCCGGATTTCGTGGCCGAAGTCATACGTCTCGAAGGGCCCCACGCTGATGACCTCGTGGGAGACCGCCTCGAAGTCGACGATGAACACCTCCGCCTCTCCGTTGCGGTCGGCGACGAACACGACCTTGTTCGCGTCCGCGGAGGCCGACGGAATTCGAGGAGCGACGAAGGAGAAGTGCTCGTAGCTCCGCGTCAGCCCGTCGGCGACCTCGCGCCGTACGACTGCGCGATCCGTGACGTAGACCAGGCGCCGCGCGGCCTGGTCCAGGGCGAGGCCGCGTCCCGGCGTGGAGGCGGTTGGTACGACTTCGGCGTGCAGATTGGTCACCGCGATCCGGTGGGTGTCCATCAACGCGTTGGACTGCGCCACGAAGGTCACGTTGTCGACGCCGCGGAACGCATCCGGCGCCTGATACACCCACGACGTCTCGGAGACCTTCGTGACGGTTCCGCCGTTCTCGGAGGACGCGGTCAACGTGACGACGTCCTCCTCGTTGGGATCCGTGACGGTGATGTTCAGCGGGAGCTCGAACCCCGCGACGACGGTCGCCGTGTCGACCGCGACGATGTGGGGCGGCAGATCGACGAAGTTCGGATCCACGAACGCCTCGTAGACGTCGCTCAGCGTCCGGTCGTCCCACGTGCCCATGAGCTCGAACCGGAGCGTCTCGGAGCGATTCGGCGTCCGGAACGTGAGACCGGTCGAGCTCAGCGCGAGCGGCACGACGTCGACGCCATCGATCGATTCGATCGTGAGCGTGAGCGTCGACGACGACGGCAACCCATCCACCACCCACTCGAGGTCGAGGTCATCGTTCGCCTGCACCGTCGCGGGGAGCGTCTCCGAGAACGCGAGGCGACAATCGAGATCCGTGAACACCTGGGAGGGCGACAGCGAGAGGACGTCGAGGAGCCCGTCGAGCTCACAGCCGGGGAAGCCGGTGTCCACGAACGTCAGCGACACCACGCCCGACGGACGCGCGGTGAACGCCGTGATCTCGGTGAGCAACGGGAGCTGCTTGAGCTCGAGCCTCCCCTCCAGCGCGGTCAGCGCTGCGAAGCCCTCGATACGACGGAGTCGAGCGTGGTTCTCGACGAAGATCGTGTCCGTCGCCACCACGCGTTCGAGCGCTTCGAACCCGCCGATCGTCTCCAGCATCGCATTTTCATCGAACGCGATCGCAGGCACGCCTTCCGCCACCACCTGTTCGAGACGTGGGAAATCGACCTCGACCAGTCGCCGATTCGTCGCGATGACCATCGACCCCACCTCGACGAGGTTCGGGAGCGACAACGTGACGAGGTCGTCGTTCGAACGGATCTGGAGCGCCCCCGTCACCCGGACGAGCTTGGCGAAGTCGTCCAGGCGCTCCAGCGCCGCACCACTCACGCGCAGGTTCCCGCGGATCTCTTCGATGTTCACGAACGGCGCCGTGGATTCGACGGTCGCGTCGATCGTCACGGACCCTTCGATGATGCGACACCCGTCGAGGAGCTCGTCGAAGCGGTTCGGCGCGAGCTGACCGCCTCCCACGTCGTAGATCCCGTCGTCCGCACACACGGATCGATCGTACGGGGCGTACTCGAGGCACGCCGCGGTCATCGACATCACGGCACAGCGCCAGGTTCATTCGCACGTTCATCGCAACGCCCAAGTCATCGCGGCGATCACGGGGAACGCGACTCGCCGCCGCTCGATGTCCAAAGAGACCGTCGGCTCGATGCGCACGCCGACTCGACCCGCGGGGGTGCGCAACACGTAGCCGGCGGAAAGCCCACCCTCGACGGCCGGCTGGAATGGACCGTCGTCTTCGACGGCGCGACGTCGAAAGGCGATGCCCCGCGCGACGACACCCAACTCGAACGACTCGCGCAGGACGAACACCCGCGCCCCCGCGGTCCACGCGGTCGGGTTGACGTAGCCGACGGCGAGCTGGAGCCAGTCCCAGATATCCGCGGTGAGGTCGACGTACAACCCGAGCCCGTCGCTCGGTTTGGAGGCGGTGCCGATCATGCCGATCCCGATCCCGGGCTCGACCGGCCACCGACGCTTCAGCTCGACCTCGTGCCGGAACGGCTCGCGACCGCGCAGCTCGTACTCCGCACGCGAGACCGCCATCTGGCGTCGGTCCGTGAGGTACCCGTCGAGCTCGACGACGACCTCGCGTTCGCCCGACCGCAGCTCACGAACGCGCAGCGGCGTCTCCCCCGCGTAGGCGCCATCGATGTACACGCGCGCCTCGGGCGGGTCCGAGAGGAAGAGCGCCTCGACCAGCGGTTGTTTCAAGTCGAGCTGCACGCGCGTGACGCCCTGCGGTTCCACGAACACGATCTCCGAGCCCGCGAGCTCGCCGAGCTCCGCGCGAACTTCGTGCTCACCGAGATCGATCTCCGCGTTGAAGGGCGATACGCCCACGCGCTCGCCGTCGATGAAGATCGACGCGCCCGGGGGGGTGGTCTTCACCAGCACCAGCCCCGAGCGCGCGGTCCGGGCGTGTTCGTCGAAGAGCTCCTGCACGCCCCGCTCGACGGTGAGGAACAAGGCGCGGCTCGATCCCGCCGTCCCTTGGAATCGGCGGACGACACTCGCGCTTCGTGTGTCGAGCAGGACCAGCGACAGGCTGTAGGTGCTCTCGACCTTGCCGACGCTCCCCTGAAGGAGGAGGTCCGCACCGAGCGCACCTGCGATCTCGGACAGACACGCTTCGTCCGACTCACACTTCAGGACCGACTTCTTGTACTCGTGGTCGATCAGCGACCGAAGATCCGCGGCGGTGATGAGCGTACGTTTCGTCGCCGAGACCGCGGTCGCCGCGACGCCGAGCAACGCGCTGTTGAGCGACTCCGCTTCGGTTTCGTCGACACCCGATATCGAGAAGTCGGGCATCGCGACGCTCTCGGCGGGCGCCGCGGAGTACGCGCGAGACGCAGGGCTGAGGAGGAAGAGGAGCGCGACCCATCGAAGCAGGGGGCGCCCGGCGAGATTTCGAGCCAAGGCGCCGGGATCTTAGCGCAGCGTTCTCGGGACGCGCCTGTAGGATCTACACGGTAGTATAGGCAGCGTCGTGCGACGCGCGGTCGCCATCTTCATGCTCGCCGCGGCTTGCGGTGCACCGCCGGCGCCGGGCGGCGGCGGCGCCCCGGGGCCGACGGGGACACCCGCGTTCGACGAGTCGTGGTGGGTCGTCGAGCCGACGTACACCGCGACCGCGTGCTGCCATCGGTGGATCGAAGCCGAGGATCTGGAGTCGGACTGGCGCCGGCAGACGAACCTCGTCCCGTACTCGGGGACAGGGTTCCTGACGTCCGGCCTCTCCATGCGCCCGGCGACGGGCACCGCCTCCGTCGCCGTCGACCTCGAGCCCGGCACCTACGCCGTCTGGGTGCGCGCATTCGCGGACGACAAGGATCGTGCGTTCGTCATCGAGCTGGGCGGCGTCGCCTTCGCGCCGACGCACGGACCCTCGTCGTCGCGCGGGTTCACCTGGGTGCGGGCCGGGGCGGTGGAGCTCGACGGTCCCACGCGCCTCGTCGTGCGGGACGGCGGTGACGGTATCGAAGTGGTCGACGCGCTGTTCGTGACGAATGGCCTCGGCGCCGATCTCACGCTCGAAGAAGCGCGCGCGCGGCTCTTCGATCCCGATGTCGCCGATTCGATGATGCACGACGAGCTCATCGCGCGCACCGAGGCGCGCCGCACGCACATCCCCGTGCCGCTCGAGATCGAGCAGTGGGACAACCGTCGAGCGTTCGTCGAACCCCGCCTCGCCGCGGCCCTCGGGCTGTTCCCCGAACCGGAGCGCACGCCGCTCGACGCCGAGGTCGTCCGCACGATCGAACGCGACGAATACGACATCGACGTCGTCCGCTTCGAGTCGCGCCCGGGCGTCGTCGTCACCGCGAACCTCTACATCCCGACGATCGGCCAACCGCCCTTCCCCGTCGTCCTCTCCCCGCTCGGACACGGACTCTCGAAGCGCTCGCACTTCGCCACGAGTCGCGCGGCGCGGCTCGCCGAGCTCGGCTTTGCTTCGCTCGTCTACGACCCATTCGGGCAGGGCGAGCGCAAGGTGTCCGGCAACGAACACCACCGGCACTGGGGCCTCACGATCACGGGCCTGTCGAACCTCGCGATCACCGTCTGGGATTCCGTGCGTGCGATCGACTATCTCGAGACCCGCAGCGAGATCGACACCACGCGCCTCGCGGTGAGCGGCTACTCCGGGGGCGGCCTCAACACACTCTTCCTCGCGGCCTACGACGAACGCGTCGCGGTCGCCGCCCCGGCCTCGTACGTTACGACCTACGAAGCGTTCCTGAGCACCGGCGAGTACCACGACCCGTGCTCCTACGCGCCGGGCGTCGCCGGCTTCACCGACATGGGCGAGCTCGTCGCGCTCGCCGCGCCGCGCCCGTACCTGGTGCTCTCGGGCGAACGCGATCGCGGCTTCCCGATCCGCGGCGCGCTCGATTCCGTCGCGCTCGCCGACATCCGCTACGGCCTCGAAGACGGGACCTTGGAGCACGCGCCGTTCGACGTCGGCCACACCTACGACCGTCCGATGCGCGAACGCATGTACGGCTTCGTCGACGCCGCGCTGCGCGGCGGCCCGGGTGATCCGATCGACGAAGGCACGCTCGACCTCCTCGACGAAGATGACGAACGCCTCTGGGTCTCGCCGAGCGGTCGCGTCGCGACGCCGAGGCCGCTGACACGACTCGCGCGCGAACGCGCCGAAGACCACATCGATCGACTGCCCGCCTTCGAGGACCTGGATCGCGAGCGCTACCGCGAGCTGATCTTCGAGCACCTGAACGCACCACGCGACGCGACCCCCGACCCCGAGCTCGTCGACGCGTACACCACGGTCTTCGGCTTCGACGTCGAACGGTACGTCTTCGAGACCACCCCCGGGGTGCGCATCCCCGCCGCACTCTACGTCCACGACGGCGACGGCCCCGTCGTCCTCGTCACCGACGCGAGCGGCACCGCGCTGAGCGGCGTGCTCGACGCCGCGCGACGCGCCGGCGTCTCCGCGCTGTACCTGCAGACACGAGGGCGCGGAGAGATCGCCGCACCCGAGACGTGGCTGATGGCGTCGAACGCGCTCCACGGCGACACCCTCGCCGTCCATCGCGCGTTCGACCTCGCGCAGATCCGCGACGCCATGCGTTCGCTACCGAGCGTCGGCAACCGGCCGGTCGCGCTGATCGCACGCGGCCCCGAGGCGTCGGTCGAAGGCCTCTTCGCGCAGGTGCTCTACGACGCGTTCGACGCCGCGGTCATCGGCCCGACGTTCGGCTCCTGGCGCGACATCCTCGCGCGCACGCCGCCCTCCAGCGCGTACGTGTTCGACATCCTCGGCGTCGCCGACGTCCCGCAGCTCGTCGACCTCGCCGCCGAACGGCCGCTGTGGATCGGCCTGGACTCGACCGGCTGGCGGAGCCTGCACCCCACGTGGGTCGAGCCGCTCGAGCAGCGCGTGCGCCTCGACGCGGCGCCCTCGCTGGAGGCGGCCCTCGCGTGGGCCTCGGAAACGATCGCCGCCCGCTGAAAAAAGCGCTACGACCGCAGCCATGGGCGCGGATCCGTTCGCCACTCCGGACGCTGACCTCGCGGGCGGCTCTTCGTCGCGTTCGTCCGAGGAGCTGGGTCCGACGCTCTTCGCGGTCGACCCGCCGAAGGGCGGCAAGTGGGTGGCCTCGTTTCACCCGGAGCACCTCTACGTGCGTAACCTTGCGGGTGACCGCGAGCTGACCTACCGGCGCGACGAGCTCGCGACGCTCGGGTCGCTGGTGTTCATGCCCGGCGGCGCGGTGGGTGTGACGCTGCGAAGCGACGAGCGCATCGTCGTCACCGTCCCCGCGAGCCAGCAAGTCGAGTTGCGCAAGTGGATCGATCCGATCGCCGACGCGATGATGCGCGCCCCGTTCGCCAAGAGCCGCGCGTCGCGGGGGATCTTCGGAGTCATCAGCGTCGTGTTCTATCTGCTCGACCCGACGACGTTCTGGTTGGTGTTCGCGGCGTGGAACGGGCTGATGTTCGGTGCGTCGTTCGTGAAGCCGCACCGGCTCCTGCTCCTCGCGCAGGGGCTGTTCTCGCTCGGGCTGTGTGCGTACTTCGGGTACGGCGTCTACGCCCACGGCACGCCGTGGTGGATTCTGATCGTCGTGTTCTTCGTGTTGGTGGCGGCCCTGAACTCGCTACGCCTGTACAAGTTCTACGGGCTCGACCCCAACGCTTAGCCGTCGAATCAGGCGTACTGCGCGAGCGCCTGGTTGGCGTAGGCCATCCGGCGATCGTTGTGCGGGATGCCGGGGCGCTCGTAGCGCTGCGAGAACACCAGCGCGGCGTCCGCGGCGGTGTTCGTCCCGCGCAGCGCGGCAAGCGCACCGCTCTCGGAGGTCTTCAGCTCGTGCACCATGAACTGGAGCTGGAGCCGGAAGTCGTCCGGCGACCGGCCCTGCTGCGCGGCGAACGCCTCGAGCGCGCGCTTGCGCGGGCCGTTCCACTGCGCGACGCCGCGGGCGTTGCCGTTGTCGCCGATGGCGGTCGGGTCGAGGCTCGCGCCCGACTCGACGGCGAGGTTGCCGACGATGCCCGCCGCCTGCTCGCGCGTGATGCCGAGCTCCTGCTGCAGGTAGTCCATGGCGAACTGCGAGCGGTCGCCGTTGATCTCCCCGGCCGGGTACGAAGCCTGCGCCGGACCGGAGACGGGCGTCGTTCCGACACCGCCGCCGCCGCCGCCACCACCACCGCCGCCGGTGAAGTTCGAGCCGAGGCTGGTCATCGGGTTGTTGAACATGTTGCCGCCGAGGTTGCCGAGCATGTTGCCGAGGCCACCTCCGCCACCGCCGCCGCCGCCGCCGCCGTTTTGGTTCTCGCCCATGCGGTTCTTGATCATCTCGACCAGGAGCATCGGGTCGGTGACCTGCTGCGCGAACTGCTGCATCTGCTGAAGCTGCGGGTTCTGGGCGACGACGTTGGGATCGAGCCCGAGCAGGAGCTGCTGCAGGGCGCGCATCTCGTTCGGGGTGTCGATCGTGTCGCGATCGCCCTCCGAGAACTGCTCCGCCTGCGCGCGGATCTGCTCCTGGACCTCCGGGGGCAGGTCGCGAATCGCGAGCGCCTGCGCGAGGAATGCGTTGTCGCCGTTGAGGGGTGAAAGTGCCATGCTGCTCCGTCCTCCGTAGTGGCCTTCCTGGCCTGCCCGCTGATTTCAGCACGATGTGTGCCGAGAAGTGAATCGAGGGCCACGGGTGATCCGAATGTCCCGAGTGACGGGTGCACCCAACACCTGATGGGCGAGGGCAACAAAGCCGGCGGTCAGGGCGTGAAGTGGTTCTCGTCCAAGAGCCGCACCAGGAACTGCACGCGGTGCGAGAGCGAGCCGCTGATGAAGCGATCCCCGATCACTTCGACTTCGTAGTTCGTCCCCAGTGATACCCCGTGCCCGAGGGCGAGCAGATAACCGAGCCGGGCGTACGGGGTCACCATGACCGGATCCAGCCCCGCGACGAGGCTGTCGTAGTCCTCCTCGTACTCCGTGATCGACCCCGCGAAGAAGGCGACGCCGACGTCGAAGAACGGCCGGCTCGCGTTCGGCTCGACGACCGGTGACAGCGAGACGTAGGGCCGCATGCGGGCGCCGAACGCGAGCGTCTCGTTGAGCTCGAGGCCGTCGGAGAACTCCTCGTTCGCGCGCATCCACGTCACGCCGAACCCGATCCCGTAGCCGATCTCGAAACCGAACATCTGCTGGACCCAGCGCGGTCCGAAGTCGATCTCGAGCGTGCTCAGCGCGAGGTCGCTCGTGTAGTCGGCGCCGGTCGGTCGGTACCCCTCGAGCAGGTTCGCGCGTCCGAAGGTCACGTTGAGCGCGAGCCCCGTGCGATCGAAACGCGGCGCGCCTGCGCCGAACACGGCGAGGTCGAGCGCGAGGCCGAAGCCGAGCCCGTCCTGGTGAACGACCGTCCCGCCGGTCGTCCCGGAGAGGCGGTCGAAGTGCAAGCCGGCGATGACGTGCGCCTGGCCGACGAGCTTCGGCTGCGGCGGCGTGTCGCTGTAGTAGTAGCCGCCGCTGCCGTCGGAGGTCCAAACGTCGTCATCGAGATCGTCGTCGTCGTCGTCGTCGGACGAGGACGAGCTGCTGCTCGAGGAGGACGACGAGGACGCGCGGTCGTGGCGCGAGCGGGTGTCGCGGTCGAGGTCGGAGCCGGCCCACGCGGGGGCGGCGACGCCGAGGGAGAGGATCGCGAAGAGGTACACCCGTGCCATGAGACCAGGTTGCCCGGGCGGTGAATCGCCAGCGGGCGAAACACGGTGGACGCGCGGCGAAAGATCCCTCGCGCGCGAACGGAAACGCGGACGTCGGCGCGATCACAAAACGACTGACGGGGCGGTTTAGGCGTAGCCTCGAAGACATGAACGAACACCGAGTCCCTTGTTTCACCCTGCTCTGCGTCCTTGCCACCGCCTGTGGAGGGCCCGCGGACGATGGCACCACGCTCACTCCGCCCGTCGAGGCGCCCGCGCCGAACGCGGTCACCGGCTCGCTCGACGGCTTCGCGATCGACGTGAAGAGCGCGGCGTTCGTCGCCGCGGAGGCTCAGGTCCCCGGCGACCTGCTCGTGCTGTTGATGTCGAGCGAGGCCGACGTGTGCGGGCAGCTCCAACGGCGCGAGGTGAGCGCGCAGATCTTCGAGCCCGACCTGAACGTCACGGACGGCCGCCTGCTCGTGTGGTGGATGCTCGGCCTCGACGACGACGGCGAGTGGTCGCCCGTCGTGCCGGGAGAGATTCCGTACGGCGTCCCCGCGTTCGAGGGGCCGAGCCCCGTCCCGCCGCCGGCCGGTCCGCAGTACGGCTTCCCGATGATGGTTCGGACCGACACCGCTTGTGAGAAGACCACCGTCGCGCCCGCGTTCGAGACGAGCGCGGCGATGCTGACGCTCGATGCCTTCGACGCCACGCCCGGCGGGGTCGCGACCGGGTCGTTCGTCGCGACGAAGGGCGGCGACCGGATCGAAGGTGTCTTCGAGGCCGAGTTCTGCGAGATCGTGGAGGCCGTCCCGGACGAACCGGCCTGCCCGTGAGGCTCAGAGCGCGGCGCGGATGCGGAGCGCGTCGTCGAGCGTGCGCTCGAGCAGCGCGTACGTGAGGGAGTTCGGGCCGTCGGACGCCGCGTTGTCCGGGTCGGGGTGGACCTCGAGGAACAGCGCGTCGACGCCGACCGCGACCGCGGCGCGCACGAGCTCCGGCACGAGCTCACGATCCCCGCCGGTCTTGCCGCCCGCCGCGCCGGGGCGCTGCACGGAGTGGGTGCCGTCGAACACCACCGGCGCGAAGCGACGCATGATGCCGAGGTTTCGGTAGTCCACGACGAGGTCGCGGTAGCCGAACGTCGTCCCGCGCTCGGTGAAGAGCACACGTTCGTGCCCGACCTTCTCCTTCGCAAACGCCATGTCCTCCGCGGCGAGGAACTGGCCCTTCTTCACGTTGACCACGCGCCCCGTCGCGCCGGCGGCTGCGAGCAGGTCGGTCTGCCGACAGAGGAAGGCGGGGATCTGCAACACGTCCGCGACCTCCGCCGCAGCCGCGCACTGCTCGGCGGTGTGCACGTCGGTCAGGATCGGGACGCCGACCTTCGCCTTGATCTCCGCGAGGCGCTCCAACCCGTCTTCGAGCCCGGGGCCTCGCGTCGATGTTCCCTTCGTGCGGTTCGCTTTGTCGAAGCTCGCCTTGAAGACGTACGGCACGCCGCGCTCGGCGGCGATGGCCTTCAGGCGCTCGGCGTGCCGCAGCGTGAAGTCCCGCTCCTCGAGGACACACGGCCCGGCGAAGAGCGCGAGCGGGCCGTCGCCGATCGTGAGCCCGGGGACGACCTCGACGCTCACGCCGACTTGTCCCGCGCGCGCCCGTACTCGAGCGCCGCCTTGATGAAGCCGGAGAACAGGGGGTGCGGCTTGTACGGCTTCGACTTGAACTCGGGGTGGAACTGACAACCGAGGAACCACGGGTGGTTCGGAAGCTCGATGATCTCCACGAGCGACTTGTCGGGCGACGTGCCGCTGATGACCATGCCGGCGTTTTCGAGCCGCTCGCGGTAGTCGTTGTTCACCTCGTAGCGGTGCCGGTGACGCTCCGAGATCTGCAGCGCGCCGTACGTGCGCGCGGCGAGGGAGCCCTCGACGTTCGAACACGGGTAGGCGCCGAGCCGCATCGAGCCGCCCTTGTCGACGACCTCCTTCTGCGACTCCATCAGATCGATCACCGCGTGCGGTCCGTTCGAGAACTCGCGCGAGTTCGCCCCGTCGAGGCCACACACCGTGCGCGCGTACTCCACGACCGCCATCTGCAGCCCGAGGCAGATCCCGAAGAACGGGATGTTGTTCTCGCGCGCGTAGCGCACGGCCTGAATCATCCCCTCGGTGCCGCGCTCGCCGAAGCCGCCGGGAACGAGCACGCCGTCGATGCCCTCGAGCGCCTTCGCCGGATCGTCCAGCCCGGTCGATTCAATATATTGGAGCGTGACGCGGGTGTCGTTCGGGATGCCGCCGTGCACGAGCGCTTCGTGCAGCGACTTGTAGCTCTCGGTGAGCTGCGTGTACTTGCCGACGATTCCGATCACCGTCTCGTAGCGCGGCTCCTTGATGCGGTCGACGATGTGGCGCCAGTTGCCGAGGCCCGCGGCGCGCGACCAGATGTTGAGGAGCTCGGCGATCTTGTCGTCGACGCCCTCCGCGTGCAGGTGCAACGGAAGCTCGTAGATGCATTCGACGTCGGGCGCGCTCGCGACGCACTCCAGCGAGACGTCGCAGAACAGCGCGATCTTCTTCTTGATGTCGGCGTCGATCTCCTGCTCGCTGCGGCAGATCAGGATGTCCGGGTGGATACCGATGCGCCGCAGCTCGCCCACCGAGTGCTGCGTCGGCTTGGTCTTCACCTCGCCGGCCGCCTTCAGGTACGGGACGAGCGTCATGTGGATGTACATGACGTTCTCCTCGCCCATCTCACGGCGCATCTGACGGATCGCTTCGAGGAACGGGAGCGACTCGATGTCGCCGACCGTCCCGCCGATCTCGACGAGCGCGATGTCGACGTCCTCGGCGGCGCGCCGGATCGCGTTCTTGATCTCGTCGGTGATGTGCGGAATCACCTGGACGGTCTTGCCGAGGTACTCGCCGCGCCGCTCCTTGGTGATGACCGAGTTGTAGATCTGCCCGGTCGTGAGGTTGTTGCGCTTCGACAGCTCCACGTTCGTGAAGCGCTCGTAGTGCCCGAGGTCGAGGTCCGTCTCGGCGCCGTCGTCCGTGACGAACACCTCGCCGTGCTGGAACGGGCTCATCGTGCCCGGGTCCACGTTGATGTACGGGTCGAGCTTCAGCATCGTGATCTTGAGCCCGCGGTTCTCGAGCAGTGCGCCGATCGAGGCACTGCACAGACCCTTGCCGAGCGAGGACACGACGCCCCCGGTGACGAAGATGAATTTACGACGCTGCTTGCGGGGCATGACCCATCCCTGACGGTGAGAGGTTGGACCGACGGAGGACGTCCTCGACGCGTTCGAGGTCCGCCGGCGTATCGACCCCGATCGAAGGCGACGACGACTGACACAGCGTCACCTGGATCGGGATTTGGTTTTCCATGGCGCGGAGCTGCTCGAGTCGCTCCGCCCGCTCCAGCGGCGACGGCGACAACGACACGAACCGTTTCAGCACCGCGGGCGGATACGCGTAGATGCCCACGTGCTGCAAGTACGAAGACGCGCCGTAGGGGATCGGCGCGCGGGAAAAGTAGAGGGCTCGCCCGGACTCGGCGCGGGCGACCTTGACGACGTTCGGATCCTCGACCCGCGAGGCATCCTCGAAGGGACGCGCGAGGGTCCCGATCGCCTGGCGTTCCGCCGCCGCGATCAACACGTCGAGGTCCACGGGATCGAGGAGCGGCTCGTCGCCCTGCACGTTCACGATCAGATCCGGCGCGACGTCGAGGGTATCGACCGCCGCTGCGACGCGATCGGATCCGGAGGGGAGATCGGGATCGGTCATCACCGCTTCGAAGCCAGCGGCGACGACGGCGTCGTGGATGCGTTCGTCATCGGTCGCGACGAGCACGCGATCCACGCGCTCGGCGCGCTGCGCTGCGCGCGCGACCCAGACGATCATCGGGACACCCGAGATCAGCGCGAGAGGTTTTCCGGGGAAGCGTGTGGAGGCGAAGCGAGCAGGGATCACGGCGGCGGTGGTAGAGGCCACGGCTACCGACGCCCTCGCTTGGTCCCCCAGGGGTGCACTCGCGGAACCTAGTGAGGCGCGACGGTTGTGTCAAAGGCTTTGGGCTCGGACCGGTTCGCGCCCATCGACACGTTCGGCACGGGCGTTGCCCGGGTCAAAGTGGGGACATTCGGACGAAGTAGAGCACCCCGGCCAATGTCGCCGCGTCGCTGACGCGTGGGGCACCGACGTAGATCCCGTCGGCGTCCTGATCGATCTGCGCGCCGAGCCGAGCGCCGGTGTGCGGCGATGCGAGCGAGTGGGTCACGCGCCACGATTCGGCATGTTCGAACACGAGCACCTCCCCCGCGTCGTTCGCCGCGCCGGGTGCGCTCGCGACGAGGCGACCGTCGAGGAGCGACACGCGGTAGCCGAACGCGGCGAACATCTGTCCACCCTCGCGCCGGAGCACCTGCTCCGCGCGCACGTCCGCGCCGACCGCGTACGTGTAGACGGCGCCCTCGCCCGACAGTCCGCCGTCCGACGGCGCGCCGACGACGAGCGTCCTACCGTCGAAGGCCACCGACGTCCCGAAGCCGCCCGCCGTCGACGGGCCTTCCACCCGCGCGATCGTTTCGAAGCCTTCGTCGAACAACACGACGGTTCGCTCGGACGGCGCGCCGACGACGAGCGTCGTGGACGACCAGTCGAGCGCGCTCCCGAACGACTGCGCCTCGTCCTCGATCGTGTGGAGTCGATTCCACCCGGCGGACGACCGCGCGTAGATGTGCACGCGTCCGACGTCGAGCCCCGGGTCGCCGACCGCGAGGCGGTCGCCCGAGAACGCGAGCGCTCGACCGAACTGCGGCGACGCGGGCGCAGCCGTCAGAATGACGTCGGGCGCCGAGAAGTCATCGAAGGTCAGGACCTCCGGAGAGCTCGCGCCGCCGGGCGCGCCGGACGCGACGGTGCGGCCGCCCCAGGCGAGCGGCCCTCCGTTGCCGGTATCCGCGAAGTGCTCGCGTTCGACTGCCCACCCGATCTCGGACCGCCCGAGCTGCACGAATCGAACGCCCTCGGCCGCGATGTAGCGAGCGACGAGCCCTCGGGGGCCGACGTCGAAGGCGCCGCCGACCCCAAGCTCGTTTACGCCCCCCTCCAGGACCACTTCGAGCTCGGTCGGCGCCTCGGAGACGACGTCGAGGTCGACGAGCTCGCTGCGACCACAGCCGGCGAGGAACAACAACAGCGCGACGCGACGCATCTCGATCAATCCTCGATGACCACGCGATCGAAGTCGAGCCGCACGAGGGCCACGTGGTCGACCACCGATCCGGCCGGACCGCCGCTCCGCATCGGCTCCGAGAACAGCAGCGCCGCCGTCACCGAACCGGACAGCCGACCGTTCACGCCCCCGCCCGGGAGCGTAAGCTGGACGTTCTGGATCGGATCGATCGCGGCGGACCACATCACACGCCCGGTCTCGAGCGCGTAGTCGCCCGCCTGCATGGAGACGGACTCGACGAGGTTCTTCGAGGTGTCGACGCGGAGGTGGAGGGCGACGAACTGCTGGCCCGTCCGGGCGAAGGGCGTTGCGTCGATCAACGCGTAGACGATCAGGTTCGCCGCGCCGTTGTTGTTGCGATCGTAGTCGCAGCCGTTGAGCAGGATCCATGGCACCACGTTCTGCGGCGCCGGCCGCAGGTGATAGAGGAAGCCACCGGGCTCTTCGACCACTTCGGACTGCGCGTTGACGCAGCCGTCGGCCTCGTCGTCCCAGTAGACCACCGCCGACCGGGCCGCGAACGTGCTGCCGATTCCATCGATGGGGCCCTCCGTTTCGGAGGTGTCGAGCACCGTCAGCGAGACGAACTCTTCCTCCACGTTGATGTTGGTCGTGGTCGCGACGAGAACGTCGCTCGGCGGTGCTTCACCGGCGGAGTTGAAAGCGACGACGCGGATCTCGTAGGTCGTCTGCGGCTGCAGGCCGGCGACGGTATAGGTGGGCTCGCCGGCGCCGATGATCGCGTAGGGCTGGAACGCACCAGCGCCCGCGCGGCGGTACTCGATCCGATAGGCGTGCGTCTCCTCCATCCGAGGCATCACGATGATCACGAAGTGCGGCCCCACCGTGAGCACCCGAACCGGGTCGACGCGGGGCGGCGGAGCCGAGGGGGCCGGCCGCTCGGTGACGTAGTCGAACCACCCGAAGCTCGCGAGCGCGATGTGCCGCTCCCCTTCGACGAGCTGCCCACCGCTGAACCACTTGCACGTGTCGCGTTTGATCAACGCGAGCGAGCCGCGTCCGTCCGCATGATCCGGAACGACCGCAGAGATCTCGATGTCCGGGAAGTGTGGATTCAACGACGCCGGAGCGTAGGAGGTGAACGTGTCGACCGTGCCCCTACCGTTCGGAACGGCGCTCAGCCACCGCACCTCGGTCCCCGCCGGGAGGCTCGTGAAGCCGGTCCCGCGGATCGTGATGACCTCGCCCTTGTCGAAGCCTGGACTGCCCCAGGCGTCGTAGATGTCGATGGACGCGGCGAGCTGCTGGAGCGCCGCGCGGTCGGTCGCGTTGCAGACGGTGAGCGCTGCGGGTGACTTGTGCGCGATCGGTTCATCGTCGGGTGCACAGGCGAAGCAAAGGGCGGTGGTCAGAAGGATCGTTCTACGCATACGACGCGCATGAACAACGTTCGTGCCAGCGCGCGAAGACGCAGGAACCACCCCTTCGTCCGAGCTTCGTCCGGCGTTCGTCCGGACTCGGGCGTGTCCGGTCGGACCGCGCGGACGTCGCCACCGATCACGCGGTTTTCCGCTCCGCGGCCCGATCTTTCGCCGCGCGTCCCCCGACTTTCGCCGCGCGCTGGACCTGTTCCGGGCAAGGTGGAGTCATGGGCGATCGGAACCGAGGCGAGCGCGCGCACACCGTGTCGACGCAGTGCATCGGTACTGTCGCAGACAAAAGACACGCTGCCCCCAACAGCACGGCGCGCTCGATGGCACGTCGATTGCGGAGAGGATTCGGCATGCGTTCATCACTTCTTCTCGCTTCTCTCGCCCTCCCCCTCCTCGGCTCGGCCTGCGTCGTCGGTGTCGAGGATCCCTACTACGACGACGCCCGCGGTTCGCTCACGATCGAGTACACGTTCGGCGGGCGGAGCTGCTTCGACGCGGGCGTCGACCGCATCTTCGTCGACGTCAGCGGCACGCGCGACGGCGACTCGTTCTCGCTGACCTGCGCGGAGTACGACTACGGCGTCACGATCGATCGCCTCCGCGAGGGCTCCTACGACGTCTTCATCGAAGGCAAGGACGTCGACGGCAACGTCCTGTTCGAATCCCGCGACCGCGTCTCGGTCGTCGCGTACGCGCACCAGACGTACCTGATCGACGTCGACAACGAGACCGGCTCACTCACGATCTACTGGACCTTCGACGGCAGCGGGCGCTGCGGTGACATCGAGCGCCTGCGGGTCCGTCTGCACGACGGGCGCGGCTACGTCTACGACGACGCGTCCTACGACTGTGTCTACGAAGGCATCGTGTACGACGCGATGCCGAAGGGCACGTGGTTCCTCGACATCGACTCGGTCGACTACAGTGGGCGCCTCGTCGATCGCGCGACGGACATCGCGGTGTTCGTCGAGGCGGACGCGAGCAACGCGTACACGGTCGACCTGTCGGGGAGCCGCTGAAGCGATGTCGAACGAGGAGAAGATGATGAACGCCACCAAGCTGATGACCTGCGCCGCCGCTGCGCTCGGCGCCACCGCGTGCATGACGGTGCACTCCGCGCACGCGCACACGCCGAGCGTCGACTACCGCAACGCGTCCTCCGCACAGATCGAAGCGGAGCTGTCCTCACACGGGCAGTTCATCGTCCTGTCGGACTTCGGTCGGGTGTGGCGTCCGTACGGCATGGACCCCGACTGGTCGCCCTACACGCGCGGCTTCTGGGAGTACGAAGCCGACGCGTGGGTCTGGAACTCCGAGTTCACCTGGGGCTGGGCCGCGTTCCACTACGGGCGCTGGGCGTACGACCCGGTGTACGGCTGGGTCTGGGTGCCGGGCTCCGAGTGGGGCCCCGCGTGGGTCGCGTGGAGCTACGACGCCGGCTACGTCGGGTGGGCTCCGCTCCCGCCCAGCTCGATCTGGGTCGGCGGCGGCTGGTCCCTCGGCTTCTACCCGAGCTCGTGGTGTTACGCCCGCCGCAACGCGTTCGCCGGACGGCGCGCGTTCCGACGTTACGTCGCCGGCCCGCGGCGCCGAGGCCACGTGGCGCGCCGACACTATCCGGCGCCCGCGAACGCGACGCGCGCTCGCCCCGCCGACGGCAATGGCGCTCGCGCACGGCCCGCCGGCGACGGTCGCGCGCGCTCCGCGACGAAGGCCCACACGCCCGTCGTGAAGTCGCGCTCGAGGTCACCCGCCGTGAAGCGCCCCGCGCACAACGGTCGCTCACGCTCGGTGGACCTCGGCACGATCCGACGACCGGCGCCGCGCGCGCCGATCGTGAAGGAGCGGAACGAGCGCCTCGGCCGCGTCGCGCCGAAGACGAGGCCCGACGTCGGCGCTTCGACCCGATCGAACGCGCCCGCTCGGAAGACCCCGCGCTCGTCGTTCACGCCGTCGCGTGCGAGCAGCGCGCCGTCGCGTTCTTCGTTCGCGCCGTCGCGTAAGCGCAGCGCCCCGTCGCGCTCTTCGTTCACGCCTTCGCGTTCGTCGTCACGACCGGTGAGCGCGCCGAAGACCCGCTCGCGCAAGCTCGTCCCGTCGCGCGCGCGCACGACGCCCTCGGTGCGACGTTCGTCTCCGAAGCGGTCCGTATCGGCGCCCCGGCGCGCCTCGACCCCGAGCTTCAAGTCGTCGTCGAAGTCGTACTCGCGACCGGCGAGCAAGAGCAGCTCGAAGTCTTCGAGCCGGACGTCCAAGTCGTCCTCGCGCTCGAGCAAGAGCGTCTCCCGCGGCCGCTCCGCGAAGCGGCGTTAGGCCTTCTTGGCGATGACGACGCGGCGACCACCGCGCCCCGAGAAGGGCGCGGTGCGCTCGAAGTCGTCGTAGTCCCCCACCACCTCGAACCCGGCCACGCGCAGGAAGTAGTCGAGCTCGCGCGGGAAGAGCACGCGCAGCGCGAGCTCGGCGCGGGTCTCGGGGCCGACCGGCTCCCCCTGCTCGTTGGCGCGCCGGTAGTAGAACGACATCACGTTGATCTGCCGGCGCGCGTCGTACGCGTGGTTCTCGCTCACGATGTACCGGTCGCCGGTGCGCGGATCGATCATCTGCTGCGGGTCGTAGCGCCCGTTCGGGTCGCGGTCCGGGAGCGACGGAAACGGCGTGTGCAGATCGAAGTGGAACCGACCGTCGTCCTCGAGGTGCGCGTGGGCGGTGTTCAACGCGGCGAGGAGGTGGTCGTCCTCCGTCATGTGCATGAGGGTGTTGAAGCCGAGCACCACCGCGTCGAACTTCTTGTTGAGCCGAATCGTCCGCATGTCACCGACGCGGAAAGCGATCCGTGACTGCCCCTCCGGCGGGAGCGCCGCGCGTTTTTCGAGCGCGCGCTGGATCATCGAGGGCGCGAGATCGACGCCGAGCGCCTTCGCGCCCGCGCCGACCATCGGGAAGGTCAGCCGACCTGTGCCGCACGCGAGCTCGAGGATCGAGCCGTCGGTCTCGCGCGCGACTTGTTCGTAGTACGGGATGTCCGAGCGGATGTGGACGTACTCGGCGTCGTACCAAACGCCGTCACCGTAGTGGTCCCGCTCGGACATCGATTCAATCGACGAGCTGCTGCGCGCGGAGGCGGAGGCGAAGCGCGTTGAGCTTGATGAAGCCGTCGGCGTCCGCCTGGTTGTAGACGTCCTCCGCCTCGAACGACGCGTGCGCCGTCGAGTAGAGCGACACCGAAGCCTTGCGACCGACGAGCGTCGCGTTGCCCTTGTACAGCTTGATGCGCGCGGTGCCGGTGACCTTCTCCTGCGACTGGTCGATCATGCCCTGCAGCGCCTCGCGCTCCGGCGCGTACCAGTAGCCGTTGTAGACGAGCTGCGCGTAGCGCGGGATGAGCGAGTCGCGCAGGTTCATCACCTCGCGGTCCATCGTGAGTTGCTCGACGCCGCGGTGCGCGACGTGAAGGATCGTCCCGCCGGGCGTCTCGTAGACGCCGCGCGACTTCATCCCGACGTAGCGGTTCTCGACGATGTCGACGCGACCGACGCCGTGTTTGCCGCCGAGCGTGTTGAGCTTCGTAAGCAGGTCCACCGGGCCGAGCCGATCGCCGTTCACCGCGACCGGGTTGCCGCGCTCGAAGTCGATCTCCACGTACTCCGGCTCGTCCGGCGCCTTCTCCGGCGACACCGACAACACGAACATGTCGTCGTTCGGCTCCATCCACGGGTCCTCGAGGATTCCGCCCTCGAACGAGATGTGGAACAGGTTGCGGTCCATCGAGTACGGCTTCTCCTTCGTCGCCGTGATCTCGATGCCACGCTTCTCGCAGTACTCGATCAGATCCGAGCGGCCCTTCATCGCCCACGTGCGCCACGGCGCGATGACCTTGATCTCCGGGTGCAGCGCGTACGCCGTCAGCTCGAAGCGCACCTGATCGTTCCCCTTGCCGGTCGCGCCGTGACAGATGGCGTCGGCGCCCTCCGCCTTGGCGTGGTGGACGAGGTACTTGCCGATCAGCGGGCGCGCGAGCGACGTCCCGAGCAGATACGTCCCCTCGTATACGGCGTTGGCGCGCAGCGCGGGGAACACGAAATCGCGCACGAACTCTTCGCGAAGATCTTCGACGATCAGCTTCGACGCGCCCGTCTTCTTCGCTTTCTCATCCAGAGGCGCGAGCTCCTCGCCCTGACCGACGTCCGCCGTGAACGCGACGACGTCCGCACCCGTCTCTTCTTTCAGCCACGTGATGATCACCGACGTGTCGAGACCGCCGGAGTACGCAACGATGATCTTCTTCGCTTCGATCTGTCCCATTTGGAGCCGCAGACGTTAGGGCGGCGGCGCGTCCACCGCAACGACGAAAGCACGAAACGTAGTGGTCTGGCGGGGGCTCTCGGGCTATGGCCGGCGCCCATGAACAAGCACTCTGCCCGTACCGTCGCTTCGTCGCTCTTGCTCGCCTTCCTCGCGGGCTGCGGCGGCTGCGCCGAAAAGAAGACCGAGCCCGCGCCCGCCAAGAAAGAGGCGGCGATGAAGGCGCCGGAGCCCAAGAAGGAGGCGCCCGAGAAGAAGGCCCCTCCGAAGAAGTCGCCGGAGGAGATCAAGGCGATCCGCAACAAGGTCGATGAGGACGGCATCGTCCGCCGCGGCGACAAACTGTCCGCGAAGGAGCAAGTCTCCGTTGCGATCGCGTTCTCGAAGGCGTCGGAGATCGACGGCCAGCCGATGAAGATCACCGGCAAGGTCACCGAGGCGTCGTCGAACGGCTGCTCGTTCAAGATCGCGGAGGGCTCGCAGGCCATCAAGGTCGCGGCGCCGAGCTGCAAGATCCTCGTGCCGGACTTCTCCGAAGGCATGTGGGCGACGGTCGAAGGCAAGGTCTCCGTGAAGGAGACCGAGAAGGACGGCAAGACCGAGCGCACGGTCAGCCTGTCGGCGACCGGCCTCGAGCTCCGCAAGATGTAGCGTGGTCACTCGGCCGATCGCCCGCACCCGTTCGAGTGCAAGCGGACGCCGAGTGCCCACGACTCGACCCACCTGAAGACCCCTGAACGCTGGCACTCGCCTTGCTGTTGTTCGGGGCATGACTTGCACCACGACGACGTTCGTCGACCGGCCGACCCTCCGACCGGAGATCAACACCTCCATCGACGAAACCACCGGCGACGTCACGACGACGATCACCCTCGTCCCCGACGTCGAGACGGTTCAGGTGCTGGTCATCGAGACCGTGCCGGCCGACCAGTGTTCGGACGAGGACGACGTCGAAGAGCCGGAGTACGGAACCGGCACGGCCACGGTGAACGCCAACATCCGCTCCGACCCGAGCCTCTCGGGCGACGCCACGCCGTTCGCCGGTGACGTCACCGTCACCGGACAGACCGTGGTCCCCGACGAAGACGGTCACCTCTGGTACGCCGTGCAGTACGAGAGCGGCGGGGAGACGGTCGACGGTTGGGTGCGCAGCGACGTCATCGACAACGTCGACATCGACTGGATCGACAACAACCACATCGCGTTCTTCAACGCCGACGGCACGCCGCTCGAGGACGAAGCGATCGCGGCCGACATGATCGTCGCCGCCCAAGCGCAGCAGACGCTCCTCGAGGAGTACGGCATCGACGTGCAGATGCCCGTCGACGGGGAGGTCCGCAGCGGTGGGAGGCCGAGGTATCGACCGATCCTGCCGAGCGACGTCGACGAGCTGACCGAGACGCTGGCCATGGTCGAGACGCTGGACGCGTACGGCGTCGAGCTGGGCACGACGGGCGCGCTGCCGACACTCAACGACAAAGGTGAACCGGTGCTCGACGACGCCGGCAACTACGTCGACTCGAACCCGAACACGACCGCGATCGAAAACGAGTTCGGACAGGTAGTCGGGTCGACGATTCCGTGGACGCCCGACGAGATCGAGGTCGTCTACGGCGCGGTCATGGCGTCCGCGGCGGAGGCGTACGACCGCGCGCTGGAGCTCGGCTACGACGTGGACAGCCCCGATCAGGTCTTCCGGGACCTGTGGGTCAACAACCCGAACAACACCGGGGACACGACGGGCACGCTCACGTTCAACCGCTACAACGGCCCCACCTACGAGGGGGCCTTCGCGTACATCAGCGGCTCCACCATCACGATGTCGAACTCGGCGTTCTACAGCTCGGGGCGCTTGGATCTCGAGCCCGGTCTCGACCCGGCCTTCACGCCCCTTCAGCTCGCGACACACGAGCTGTCGCACCGGCTGATCTTCTTCACGAACCCCGACTATGTCGCGACGGGTGAGTACACGCTCCAGGAAGACCAACCGATCACGTACCTGACCGACGACGGCGTCGTCACCGACACCCTCGACGCGGGGACGGTCGTGACGTTCGAGAACGTGGTCGATGGCTACACGTTCGCGGTGCGGAGCAGCGACGACGTGGAAGAGATCGAGACCGACGCGGTGACCGGCTACATCCTGGATCCCGACACGTACGCGCTCGGTGGCGAGTACGACCTCCAGACGAACACCTACGCCGTCGCGCGACAGGAGCAAGGCGAGGCGGCGTTCGATGCCGTGCTGCTCACGGTCTACGGCGAAGCCCCCGGCGACATGCAGGACTGACGGAAGACGGAGACGACCCATGACTTGCACGATTCACGGCGACCACGCCGTCTACACCCCCGACTTCGTCGAGGAGACGATCACCTCCGTCGACGAAACCGGCGAACCCTCGACGACGATCGAGATCGTGAGCTGCCCGGACGTCCTCGAACCGACGGCGCCGTGCGTCGAGCCGAGCGGGCTCTGCGACGACGCGGACGTCGAGGCGCTCCTCGTCTCCGCCGTCGCGGACCAGACCGCGCTCCTCGAGGACTTCGGGATCGAAGTGCGGATCCCGACCGCGACGTACACCTACCGATCGCCTCACTTCGCTGAGGTGACGGCGGCGGACGCCGTGCCGATGGCCGAGGCGCTCGCGATGGTCGAGGCGCTCGAAGGAGAGTACGGCGTCGACCTGCAGGGCCCCGGGACGTGGACGCCCGAGGAGATCGAAGCGGTGTACGTGGCGGTCACGTCGAGCGCCGCCGCCGCGTACGACCGGGCGGTGGCCGAGGGCTACGACGTGGAGTCACCGCAGCAAGCGTTCCGCGACGTGTACGTCGGCGAGGGAGACACACTCGCCTTCCAGCGGATCAACCAGCCCATGCTCGGGGAGAAGTACGCCGTCAACAGCAACGACTCGATCCAGCTCTACCACGCGACGTTCTATCACACCGAAGACTTCACCCCGACGGAGCTCATCGCCCACGAGATCGGACATCAGCTCACGCATCAGTTCGAGGTCGACTACTCGAGGTACTCGTTCACGACGACGCGGGAGCACACGATTGTGTATCGCGACGCCAACGGTGAACCAGCCGAGGAGTTCATCGAGGCGGGGACGCCGATCTCGATGAACTACCGACACGGATACGCGTGGCGGGCGGCCAGCCTAAAGGAAGGCGACTACGGGTTCGACTGGGAGCTCGAGGCCGACGCGATCGCAGCGTACGCGCTCGGCGAGTCGAGCTACACGCTCGGTCCGGAGTACAGCTACGACCGCAACCTCTGGGCGGTCGCGCGCATGGACCAAGGCGAAGCGTTGATGAACACGTACCTGGCGCTGGTCTACGGCGGCGACTGATGGGCCGCCCACTCGCGGGCCAGCAATCCGAGCATCACCGTGTCCTGCACCCCGCCGCCGACGCGATAGCGTTCGCGTAGGTACCCCTCGCGCTGGAAGCCGAAGCGCTCGAGCATCGCGAGCGACCGTGTGTTCTCCGGGTCGACGTCGGCTTCGATGCGCAGCATCCCGAAGCGCTCGAACGCGAAGTCGAACACCGCGGTCACGGCCTCGGAGGCGACGCCCTTGCCCCACTCGGAGCGCGCGAACGCAAACCCGATCTCCGCGCGCTGGTGCGCGTGTGAGATCGAAGCGAGCGTGACCGTGCCGATCACGAAGTCGTCCTCGCGTCGCGCGACGACCCACTCCACCAGCTCTTGCGGACGCGCGGCGAAGTAGTCGTGGATGTCGTCGATGAGCTGCTGGGCCTCGTCCTCGTCGGTCATCGGCCCGCGGCTCCAGTAACGCATCACCTCCGGATCGCCGTAGATCGCGAAGAGGCCGACGGTGTCCTCGTCGCGCGGCCTCCGCAGCACGAGACGCTCGGTGTCGAGCCGGGGGAGTGATTCGAGCTCGGTCATTCGCTTCAGTGGATCGCGAGAACCTGCTCGGGCGTCGTGATGCCGGAGGTGAGCAGGTAACTCGAGTACCGGGCCATCGGGACGAACGCGCCCTTGCGGGCGGCTTCGCGGAGGGAGAACTGGCTACCGTCGTTGATGATCTCCTGCCGCAGCCCGTCGTCGGCGACGAGGATCTCGTAGACGCCGACGCGCCCGCGGTAACCCGTGCCGGCGCAGGTCTCGCAGCCGCGCGCGCGTTTGAGGGTGCCGTCGTAGTCGCGGGAGAGGATGTCGACGAGCGCGAGCTGTTCGAGGACATGTTTGGACGGCGACGCGTCCTGCGCGCAGACCGGACAGAGCCGACGCACGAGCCGCTGCGAGATCACGCCGACGAGCGCCGCGGCGATCGCGTAGTTCTCGAGGCCCATCTCGCGGAGGCGCTGGATCGTGCCGATCGCGTCGTTGGTGTGGAGCGAAGTGAGCACGAGGTGCCCGGTCAGGCCCGCCTCCAGCGCGATCTTCCCGGTCTCGGCGTCGCGGGTCTCGCCGACAAGGATGACGTTCGGATCCTGGCGTAGGATCGCGCGCAGCACCGAGGCGAACGTGAGGCCGATGTCGGAGTTCACGCTCACCTGCGTGATGCCCGGGATGTTGTACTCGACCGGGTCCTCGACGGTGACGATGTTCGTGTCCTCGCGCCGTCGGATGCCGACCGCGGAGTAGAGCGTCGTCGTCTTGCCGCTGCCGGTCGGCCCCACGACGAACACCACGCCGTGCGGGCGCTGCGCCATCTGGTTCACGACGCGGCACACCTTCTCCGCGAGCACGAGCTGCGACAGCGGCTGCACTGCGGCGGAGGTGTCGAGCAGTCGCATCACCACCTTCTCGCCTTCGTGGGTGGGCATCGTGGAGACACGCAGGTCGTACGCGCGCGGACCGACGCGGCACGAGATGCGGCCGTCCTGCGGGCGGCGACGTTCGCTGATGTCGAGGTCCGCGAGCACCTTGATGCGCGACGCGACCGCGCGGTGGTACGAGCGCGGAATCGCCTTGCCGGGGCGGCGCACAAGCGCGCCTGAGACACGGTAGCGAACGTTCACGGCGTCGAGCTCCGGCTCGATGTGGATGTCGGACGCCTCGAGGTCGACCGCCTGCGAGACGATCATGTCGACGAGCAGTTTGATCTCGTCGCCGCGTGCGTCGGCGAGGACGCCCTCGTCGACGTCGACCCAGTGCACCGCCTCCAGGCGCGCCTTCTGCTGGCCCTTGGTCTCCTTCGGGAGTTGAGCGGCGTGCGCGCGGAGGAAGCCGCGGTAGTCGTTCTCGCTGATCCCGATCTCGTGGACTTCGACGCCGCGGACGATGCGTCGGACCTCGTCGATGCCGGTGAGGTCCTCGACGTCGGTGCAGGCCAGCGTGAGGACGCCGTCCTTGATGTGCACCGGGATCATGCGGTGGCGTTCGAGGATGCGCGACGGGACGAGGCGGTAGACGTCGGGGTCGAACTCGAGGTCCGACAGCGAGACCTGCTTTTGTCCGCGCTCGCGGTTGAGCTGCTCGACGCGCTCGGCGAGGACCTCCGCGACCGCCAGCGCGACCTGGGGGATGCGCTCGACGATCGCGTGGAAGGTCTTGCTGTCCAATACGAGGCAGGAGGTCGGCTCCATCGCAATGCAAGTTGCGGAGCGGCGGTGGCGGGTGAGGAGCGCCATCTCGCCGAAGACCTGGCCGGTGCGGAGCCGGGCGAGCTCGAACCGCAAGCCGACCGCCGGGTCGATCAGGAGGACGCCGACGGAGCCCGCCTTGATGATGTACAGCGTGTCACCGGAGTCCCCCTCGGAGAAGATCACCTCGTCCCGGGAGAACACGCGCTCCTCAAGGCGTTGCGCGATGGAGGGCAGGAATTCCGCTTTGACGTGTTCGAAGAGGCTGACTTGCTGGAGGAACTGCGTGGTCTCGTCGGCCATGTTTCGCCGCACGCTACCCCAAATAGGGGTTGTGCAGGGAGATCGGGCGAGGCAGGGTGCTCAATTGCTTCGATGGCGCGGGTGACGGTGCGGCGGAAAATCGCGTCCTCGCGGGCGCGCGCAGGGGCTTTCGGTGTGTTGTCGGCGCTGTCGCTGCTCGCGACCGCCGGGTGCCGCGACGAGGCGAAGGCGGAGCCGCCCGCGATCGAGGCCGAGGTCCCGCTCGTCGCGCCGCCGAAGATGGAGCCGGCCGAGCTCGAAGCCGCGACGGCCGACCTCCCGCGTGAACCCCAACCGACGATCGGCCCGGCGCCCGAAGCGCCCGAGGCGCCCGCCGCCGAGGTGACCGGGCCCGAGTACCTCACCGCGGTGATCGAGGGATCCCTGGAGGCGTCGATCGTGAAGGTCGTCGGCGACCAGTTCGCGGGCGCGCAGCTCACCCAGGTCGCGAAGCGTGTGTTGGTGTGGTGGCTCGACGTCCGTCGCGACCTCCGGCGCGGCGACGTCATCGAAGTCGTGTACGAGATGCGCGACGACGAGGAGCCCCTCATCCACGCGCTGTGGCTGCGGAGCGAGAAGCTCGGGCGCACCCTCGCCGCGGTGCACTACCAGGCGGACGGCGACGCCTTCGCGCGCTGGTACGACGCCGAGGGATACGAGATCGAGAAGCGCCTCGAGCACTCGCCCATACAGAAGTACGAGCAGATCACTTCGCTGCTGCGCGACGGGCGCGGACACCGCGGCGTCGACTTCAAGGCGCCGATCGGGGAGCCGATCGTCGCGCCCTTCGACGGGCGCGTCGTGCGCCGGAACTGGTCGCGCCGCCGGAACGGCAACTGCCTGCACATCGAGGGCAAGGGCGTCACGGCCTACTTCCTCCACCTCGACGGCATCGGTCAGAAGATTCGCCCGGGCGTGCGCATCAAACGCGGTCAGGTCCTCGCCCGCTCCGGAAATACGGGACGCAGCTCCGCGCCGCACCTGCACTACCAGCTCGAGCGGAACGGTCGTGTGATCGATCCGTTCCGCTTCCACAAGACGTTCCGCCGACGTCTCCCCGAGTCCGAGCGCGTGAAGGCTCGCCACGAGCTGGCGCGCTGGGGCGAGCTGAGAACGAGGTCCTCGTGACGAAACCGAACCCCAAAACGGATCTGGATGTCGTCCAGCCCGGCACACTCGAGGCCGCGGTCATCGACGAGGAGCTCACCCTCCTGACGAAGGTGCAGAAGCAGCTCGCGCAGGACGAGCTCGATCGCGCCGGCGCCGCGGGTTACGACACCGAGCTCATCGCGCTGCGTGACCAGATCGCGGAGGCGCGGGTCGAGGACCTCGCGCCGCTGATCGCCGAGATGTACCGAATGCAGGCGCTCGGTGCGGCGAACGGCAAGGGGCGGAGCCTCCCGGTCGACGCGAAGTGCCCCTACTTCGGACACCTCAAGCTCAACGATGGCAAGAAGGTGCGCGACGTCCTGATCGGGAGCCGCGCGTTCGTGAAGCCGGGGAGCGAGGTCGCGATCGTCGACTGGCGCAACGCGCCGGTGTCCCGGATCTACTACTGCTACGAAGAGGGCGACGACTACGACGAGCAGTTCGGCAACCGCCCGGTGTCGGGGATCGTCGAGGCGCGGCGCACCGTCTCCATCGTGCAAGGTGAGTTGCGGCGCGTGACGTGGGCGACCGGCTCCGTCGCGCGGCGGGGGGATGGCACGTGGGTGTCGATCCCGATCGACCGTCGGCCGACGCTGGCGGGGGGCGCGGGGGTCGCGTCGCGGCCGCCTTCCCTCAACGAGCCGCCGGCGAAGTTCGAGCCGGGCCAGCTCGGTGTGGTCGGCGACGAATCGCTGCGCGAGGACAAACACCTCCGCGAGATCACCGCGCTGATCGATCCGAAGCAGTTCGAGCTCATCACGCAGCCCGAGAGCGGGATCGTGATCCTTCAGGGCGGCGCCGGCTCCGGTAAGACGACGGTCGCGCTGCACCGCGCTGCGTACCTGCACTTCGCGGATCCGGCGACGTTCTCGGCGAAGAAGATGGCGGTGGTCGTGAAGAGCGCCCCGCTCACCGAGTACATCTCGCGCGTCCTCCCGTCGCTCGACGTGGGCGGTACGCAGGTCGTGACGCTCGAGGACTGGATGAAGCGCACGCGCAAGAAGGTCCTGCCGGAGCTGAAGCAGAAGTACGTGCGCGACGTCCCCGCGGCGGTGTCGAAGCTGAAGAAACACCCCGGCGTGTTGAACGTGCTGGAGCTCGGTGTGGACCGCGAGGCCGACGGTGTGCGCGAGCAGCTCGCGAAGCGCGCCGACGCGCCCGCGAAGAACGCGGTCGTCGACAAGTGGGACGGCATCGCGAAGCTCGCGCTGCTGCCGCGCATCCGCGAGATGTCGAAGTGGCTGGAGGGGGCCGCCGCGTCGCGGGCCGGCGTCACCAGCAAGAGCAAGAACGCGATGCTCGGTGCGCTGCGCCGCGCGCGCTCCGCGGCGTCGGACGTGCACGCCGCTTGGGCCGACCTCCTCACCGACCGCAAGCTGATCGCCGAGGCGGTGTTGAAGCGTCGCGGCGCGATCAGCCGCGAGGACATCGACGAGCTCGTGAAGTGGGTCGGGATGCAGTGCGAGGACGAGCCGTCGAAGAAGGACGACGACGACGGCGGACGCGGCGCCGACAAACAGGCGCGCGCGGAGGCGGAGCGTCAGCTCGGGTTCTCGGCGCCGCGCGAGAAGAAGCCGTCGAACGAAGAGGACTACGGCGTGGGGATCGACGGGCGTCAGCTCGACGAAGACCTCCCGTACGGCCGGCTCGACGAACACGACGACGCCCTGCTCCTGAAGCTCACGCAGCTCAAGTACGGCGGCCTGCCGATCGCGGGGAGCAACCGGACGGTGAGCTACGAGCACGTGATCGTCGACGAGGCGCAGGACCTGTCGCCGACGGACATCGGCGTGCTGCGGGGTGCGTTGACGAAGCGCGAGAGCATGACGCTCGCGGGTGACACCGCGCAGAAGCTGATCTTCGACAACGGGTTCGACACCTGGGAGTCGATGCTGGAGGACGTCGGGATCTCCGGCGTGACGATCGACCAGCTGCGCATCAGCTACCGTTCGACGCAGCAGATCGTCGACTTCGCTCGGCACGTGCTCGGGCCGCTCGCGGATCCCGAAGCGCCGATCGTTCCGCGGAGCGGGGCGCCGGTGGAGCAGTTCACTTTCGGGTCCACGGGGGAGGCGATCGCGTTCCTCGGGGAGTCGCTCCGTTCGTTGGTGCTGCGCGAGCGCAAGGCGAACATCGCGGTGGTCGCGCGCTACGCGGCGCAGGCGGACATCTACTACGGCGGCCTGAAGAAGTCGGAGGTGCCGTCGCTGCGTCGGGTCTACGGCAAGGACTTCACGTTTGCGCCGGGCATCGACGTCGTGGACGTCACGCAGATCAAGGGCCTCGAGTACGACTACGTGGTGCTCGCGGAGGTGAACAACAACACCTACCCCGCGATGCGCGAGGCGCGGCACCTGCTGCACATCGCGGCGACGCGCGCCGTGCACCAGCTGTGGGTGACGAGTGTCTCCGATCCGTCGCCGCTGCTGCCGGAGGCGCTGTGAGGGCGCTCGTCGTCGCGGCGAGCCTGTTCGTGTCGAGCGCTGCGCTCGCGCAGCAACCCTTGAAGCCGTCGCAGGTTCGCCCCAACGTGCGCGGGCCCGCGGCGAAGCGCTCGCCGGGGCCGATGCTCGACGCCGACAACGCGAAGCGCGGGGATCGGGCGGTCGGCGCCTCGAAGAAGAACAAGAAGCCGGTGCCCAAGGAAACCGAAGCGCCGAAGGATGCGCCGCCCGAGCGCTCGGCCGCGGACCAGGCGAAGATCGACGCGGTGCAGGCGCGCATCGCCGCGCGGCGCGCCGACAAACGCGAGGCGGAGCGCACGCGCGCGATGCGGGCGCAGCGGGTCGCGAAGGTGCTCCCCTCCAGCAAGATCCCGCCCGCGGTCCAGCAGGCGCTGGAGCTTCACGTGAAGCGGATGGCGAAGCTGGATCGCATCGAATCACTCGCCGCCGACCAGGGGAACGTCGCCCTGCTCGGACGCATCGAAGCGGTGCGTGACAAGGAGCGCGTGCGTCACTCGATGTGGCTCATGAAGCTCGCCGAGAAGCGGGAGGCGGCGAAGTGATGCGTCGGATCGTGGGGGGTGTGTTCGTGCTCGGAGCGCTGACCGCGTGCCCCGAGGAGCAGCCGCCCGCGAAGGCCGCGCCGGTGGTGGTGGCGCCCAGCGCGATCCCGACGGAGGCCGACTTCGCGGAGGAGGTCGAGGCGGAGATCACCCCCGAGAACTTCGAGGCGAAGCTCCAGGAGATCGAGGCCGCGATCGAGAGTGACAAGTCGAAGTGACACGTACGGCCGTCACAGCGCGCCGCCGAGGCGCGGTTCGAGGTAGGTAGAAGCGTGCGTTGGGCGGTGTTCGTCGTGCTGGGTCTGGCGGGGTGCTCGGTCGAGCGCGACCTCGACGCGGACCGGTTCGACTGCGCCCAGGGCGGCCTGTGTGTCGACGCCCCCGACGGCGGCGTGCCGGACGGCAATGTCTCCCCCGACGGCGGCCCGACCCGGGACGGCGGCCCGACACGAGACGGCGGCCCGCCCACGTGTCTCCCCGGGTGGGGCCTCGCCGACGCCTGCGGCGGCGACCTGGACGGGGCGTGGAACCTGAACGAGATCTGCGGGGCCGGCTGGTTCGAGATGGAGCTGAAGTTCATCTGCCCGGGCGCAACCGTGAGCCACGCGACCTTCGCGGGCTCGGGCCGCCTCAGCTTCAACGCCGACGCCGGGACCTACACGGCGGCCCAGACCTGGTCGGTCGACGCCGACTTCGACGCGGCCTACTGCAGCCGAGAGGACTGCTCCGAGACCGAGGCGTACGTGACGGTCACGCTGCTCGGCGGCAGGACCACCTGCACGAAGACCGACGGCGGCTGCGACTGCAACTACCAGGGCACGCAGTCGTTCACCCGGGACGGCGAGTACGAAGCCGCGGGCAGTCGGTTCACGCTCGACCCGGACACGGCCGACGAGCTGGTGTTTCCGTACTGCGTCGACGAGGCGCAGCTGACCTACGCGCAAGAGGGCACCACCTTCATCGCGGACCGGTGACTTGACTCGCACCGCGCGGCGTCCTTGATCGGTCGAGATGCGACGCGGTTTCGAAGGCGTGTCCGACGAGGAGTTCGGCGCGTGGGGATGGCAGGTCAAGAACCGCATCGATGACGTCGCTTCGCTGGAGCGCGTCCTGGACCTCACCGACGCGGAGCGCGCCGGGTTCGACGAGACGAAGGCGTTGTTCCGGTTCGGCGTGACGCCCTACTACGCGCTGCTCGCGGACGCCTCGGACCCGACGTGTCCGATTCGACGCCAGATCGTGCCGCGTCGCGAGGAGGCGACGGTGCGCATCGGCGAGCTCGCCGACCCGCTCGGCGAGGTGCCGCGTGAGGTCGTGCCGAACCTCGTGCACCGCTACCCGGATCGCGTGCTGTTGCTGTCGACGGATCGGTGTCCGGTGTACTGCCGGTTCTGCACGCGGCGTCGGATCGTCGGACGCACCGAGCGGCAGTCTACGCGTGCGTTACTCGACGAGGCGTTCGAGTACATCGCGGCGCACGAGGAGATCCGCGAGGTCATCGTGTCCGGCGGCGACGCGTTGATGCTCGGCGACAACCAGCTCGACCACATGTTCGCGCGGATTCGCGAGGCGCCGCACGTCGACATCGTTCGCGTGGGGACGCGAATGCCGGTGACGTGCCCGATGCGCGTGACGGACCGACTCGTGTCGGTGCTGTCGAAGTACAAACCGGTCTACGTGATGACGCACTTCAACCATGTGAAGGAGTGCACCGACGAAGCCGAAGCGGCGTGCGCGAAGCTCGTCGACGCGGGGCTCGTCGTCTACAACCAGACGGTGTTGTTGCGTGGCATCAACGACGACGTCGAGTCGATCGCGGCGCTCAACCGTCGGCTCGTGAGGATGCGGGTCACGCCGTATTACTTGCACCAGTGCGACATGGCGGAGGGCATCGAACATTTCCGAACTCCGCTGGAGGTCGGCCTCTCGATCGTCGACGGACTGCGCGGACACATGAGCGGGCTCGCGGTCCCGCAGTTCTGCGTCGACGTGCCGGGCGGTCTGGGGAAGGTGACGATGTTGCCGGAGTGGGTCGTCGATCGCGACGGACGCGCGACGACGTTTCGCACGTACACGGGGGCGTCGGCGCGATACTTGGATCCGGCGGACGACGTGTTGCGCGCCGATCTTCACGTTGACACTTCGAAACCCGGCACCTAGGTTCGCCGACGCTCGTTCGAGCAACTCTCGAGACATTGAAGAGGCGGAGAAGTCGCGCGTATGACCAAAGCGGAACTCATCGAAAAGCTGCAAAAAGGGGCCGGGAAGGACCTCTCCAAGCGGGCCCTCGGGCAGCTCGTCGATGAAGTCTTCGACCACATCGCGAAGTCGGTGAAGAAGGAGAAGCGGTTCGCTTATCCGGGCTTCGGGACGTTCACGCTTCGCAAACGCGCCGCGCGCGTCGGTCGCAACCCGCGCACTGGCGTCGAGATCAAGATCGGTGCGTCGAAGACCGTGGCCTTCAAACCCGCGCCGAACCTGAAGAGCTCGCTCTAGCGCCCGTCGAGGGCCTTCTTCGAGGGCGCCTTCTTCGAGGCGTTCTTCTTCGAAGTGATCTTCTGCGGCACCTTCGCACGACGTTTCCTCGCCTTCGGCTTCTTCGTCGTCAGCGCGGGCGGATCCGACTGCTTCTCGATGAACGCGACGTCCTCGCGGATGCGCGCGGCGACCTGCTCCAACTGCGGCGGCGGTGACCACGCCTCTTCCGCTACTTCGGGCGCCTCCGTGACCTGCGCGGTGTTCGCCGGCTCCGGCGCCTTCGCGACCTGCTCGGCCGCGGTGATCTTCTCGACGGGCTTCGGCGCGAACGGGTCCGCGACGACGACGACCCCCGCGATCGCCGCGGCGGCGAGGCCCGCGCTCACGACCGCCCACGTGCGCGACGGACGCAGCGCCTTCTCGAGCGCGGCGGCGAACGCGAGGACCGACGCGGGGCGCTTCGCCGGGTCGCGGCGGAGCGCCGAGAGCACGGCCTTGTCGACCGCGCCGGGGAGCGAGCGCGTCAGGCCACTCGGCGGCTCGAAGGCGCCGATGGGGAGGCGCCCGGTGAGCAGCTCGTAGGCGACGACGCCGAGCGCGTAGATGTCGGCGCGGCGATCGATGTTCGCGGCGTCGGTGCGCTGCTCGGGCGACATGTAATTCACTGTCCCGAGGATCAGGTTCGAGTGCGTGAGGGCGGTGAGTGTGTAGTCGGGCGCGGCGAGCTGCGCGACGCCGAAGTCGACGACCTTCACGACGCACCGTTCGTCGTCGCAACGCACGAGGATGTTGGCGGGCTTCACGTCGCGGTGGACGACGCCCTGGTCGTGCGCGTGCGCGAGCCCGGCGGCGGCGGCGGCGACGATCTTCGCGGCGGTGTCGCGATCGATCGGACCGCGGCGGATGAGGCTGCGGAGATCCTCGCCATCGAACCGCTCCATGATGAAGTAGTACAGGCCTTCGTCCTCGCCCTTGCCGAAGACGTGGATCAGGTTGTCGTGGCGGAGCGCGAGGAGGGCGTCGGCTTCGCGTTCGAAGCGGCGCACGAAGTCGGGGTCGCGCGCAAACGCGGACGAGAGCACCTTCACGGCGGCGACTTCGGGGCCGTCGATTTCGGCTTTCGCGGTGCGGCGCGCTTCGAAGACGATGCCCATGCCGCCGCCGCCGATGACGGCGTCGAGTCGGTACCCGCCGAGGACGCGGCCGAGGAGCGCGTGGCCGTCGACGGCGTCCGACGCGCCGGGTTTGGCGCGGGTCTCCATCGCGGTGAGCGTGATGCGTGTGCCGCACTCGGAGCACTTCACCTCGACGCTTCCGGCGGGCGCGTCGAACGCGTGCCCGCACGCATGGCAACGGATCTTCAGAGCACGTCGAGTATGAGGCCGATGATGGCCACGGGCCAAACGTAGAACGCGAAGCGGTACAGGCCGCCCTTCTTGACCAGCGCCACGAGCATCGCGAGCGCGAGGTAGCCGACGATCATCGCCGCGAAGAAGCCGACCGCGAGGGGCCCGAGCGACGCGGTGTCGAACGTCACGCCGTCCTTCGCGGTGAGGACGACGGCGCCGAGGATCGCGGGGATCGACAGGAGGAAGGAGAACGTCGCGGCGCGTTCGCGCGCGAGTCCGAGCATCAGCGCGACGGCGATCGTCGTGCCGGAGCGGCTGATGCCGGGGGTGATCGCGAAGCCTTGGGCGACACCGATCGCGAGCGCCATCCACGCGGTGAGCGGGCGCGCGGCGTTCTGATCCTTCTCGAGGAACTTCGTCGCCATCAGGAGCGCGCCGGTGAAGAGCAGCGCGATGCATACGGCGCGCACCGAGTGGAAGATCTGCTCGAAGTGATCCTTCAGGAGCACGCCCATCAGGCCGGTGGGGATCGTCGCGAGGACGACGTAGACGGCCATGTTGAAGTCGTCGTCGCGTTTGAACGTGAGGACGCTCGTCGCGATGCGCTTCACGTCGGCGCGGTAGAAGTAGATGACGGGGATCAGCGTGCCGACGTGCAGCGCGAGGTCGAACGCGAGCGCCTCGTTCTTGAACGAGAACGCCTCACCGAGCCACTGCTGGAACAGGACGAGGTGCCCGGACGAAGAGACGGGCAGAAACTCCGTGAGCCCCTGAATGATGCCGAGCACCAGCGCTTGCAGCCACGCGTTCACGAGGGCGCGAGGGTAGCGACGCTCTTAGCCGCACGCCAGCGGGATTGCGGTGCAGACGTCGTCGCAGGTGCGATCGGGGAGGCACTCGCGCGACATCGTGCAGGTGACGCCGTCGTCGAAGGCCTCGACGCAGAGGTCGTCCTCGCAGCGGCCGAGGAGACACTCGTCGTCGCCGATGCAGGCTTCACCCGCGAGTTTCTCCGCCGTGCAGCTGCCCTCGATGCAGCGGAACCCGACGCGGCACGGGACGGCGGCGCTGCAGGGGGCGTCCGGCTCGCGGGGCGCGGTGCACTGCATGCCGCCGCACACCAGGCCGAAGTCGCAGTCGGCGCCGTCCTGGCAGTTGTCGCCGTCCTCGCCGGCCGAGCACCGGTTGCGGATACACGCGGCGCCGATCAGGCACTCGAAGTCGGACTGGCAGCCCTCGCCGCGCCCACGCACCGGGCGGCACACGGGCTCGCCGGGAGAGGACGTGTCGCAGAAGCCGCCGGGGCGGCAGCTGTTGCCGGCGATCGACAGCTCGCAGACGGAGTCGAGCGCGACCTGCGCGAGGCAGCGCTGGGACGTGACGCCGCAGAAGAGGCCGTCGGCGCAGCGGTCGCCGAAGGTGCAGTTGGCGTTGTTCGCGAGGAACGGTCGGCAGGTGCCCGGGCACGCGGCGCTCGCGTCGCACCAGAAGCCGTCGGCGCACGCGGTGTCGAAGGGGCATGCGTCGCCCTCGGTGCCGGCGGCTTCGAGCATCGCGCGGCACTCGGGGAGCGCGAGCAGATCGTAGTCGAAGCCGAATGCGCAGGAGCGGGAGGTGATGGCCCCGCGGCATTCACGCGCGGCGAGCTCGAAGTACGCGACGACGCCGTCGTCGACCGCGGCGTCGATCGCCGCGACCGTGGGCGCGCACCAGTTGGCCTGTTGGCGGCGGACACACGCGTCGTGATCGAAGTTGCCGGCGAGGAGGTCACACGCCTGCGCGCGGTCGCAGTCGGCTTCGGCGAGCTCGGCGCACAGCGCGTCGAGGGCGATGCCGCTCGTCTGCGGCGGGGCGTCGTCGCCGTCGTCGCCGCCGGAGCACGCAGCGAGCGTCAGGAACGCGATGGCAGAGAGGCGCCGCATCGTCGCGGAGGATGATCGCGAACGGAGCGCGCTCGACGCAAGCGTGGGCGCGCTCACCGCTGCGGGATCTCGAGGCCGAGTCGCTGCAGCACGGCCTGGATGTCCTGCCAGACGGGGCGCTTCTCGGCCGGGTTCCGGAGCAGGTAGGCCGGGTGGTACGTCGGCATGAGCGGGATGCCTTCGTACTCGCGCCACTGACCGCGCATGCGCGTGATGGGGGTGCGCTCGCGCAGGATGGTCTGGGCGGCGTAGCGGCCGAGCGCGATGATCACCTTCGGCTGCACGACGCGGATCTGCGCCTTGAGGAACGGCTCGCACGCCTCGACCTCGTCCGGCTCCGGGTCGCGGTTCTTCGGCGGGCGGCACTTCACGATGTTCGCGATGTAGACGTCGTCGCGGCGCAGGCCCATGCCGCCCTCGATGATGCGCGTCAGGAGCTGCCCGGCCTTGCCGACGAACGGCTCGCCGCGCCGATCCTCCTCGGCGCCCGGCCCCTCGCCGACGAACATGATGTCGGCGCGCGGGTTGCCGACGCCGAACACGATCTGCCGGCGCCCCTGCCCGTGCAGCTTGCAGCGCGTGCAGTCGCCGAGCACCGCCCGGATCGCGTCGAGGTCCGGCGCGGCGTCGAGGTGCTGCTGGAGCACGTGAAGGGGCTCGCGCGCAGGCGCGCGGTCGTCGCGCGGGGGACCGCGGTCGTCGCGGCGATCGTAGCCTCGGTCGTCGCGCGGGGGGCCGCGGTCGTCGCGGCGATCGTAGCCGCGGTCGTCGCGCCGGGGAAGCCGGTCGTCGCGCGGGGGGCCGCGATCGTCGCGGCGGTCGTAGCCGCGTTCATCCCGCCGAGCGCCGCGATCGTCACGCGGCGGCCCGCGATCGTCGCGGCGGTCGTAGCCGCGATCGTCACGCGGCGGCCCGCGATCGTCGCGGCGGTCATCGCCGCGATCGTCACGCGGCGGCCCGCGATCGTCGCGGCGGTCGTAGCCGCGATCGTCACGCGGCGGCCCGCGGTCGTCACGGCGGTCGTCGCCGCGGTCATCGCGCGGGGGCCCGCGATCGTCACGGCGTTCATCGCCGCGATCATCACGCGGCGGCCCGCGGTCGTCGCGCGGCGCACCGCGGTCCTGCGAACGCGCGTCGCGGGCCTCCCCACGATCCGCGGGCGGGCGATCGTTGCGCGTCGGCGCACGGTCGTCACGCCCGTGACGCGAGGGGCCGTCGTCGTCGCGCGCGGGCGGGCGATCGTCGCGCGGTGGCGCGCGATCATCGCGGCGTGCGTCTCGCGGATCTCCGCGATCCCCGCGATCCCCGCGATCCCCGCGTGCCTCCGGCGCCGGCTCCGGGCGCTTCGCGGGCGCCTTCATCTCGGCGACCTCGATCCCCGTGCGCGCGGCCCACTCCAGCTCCGTCTCGAGCTGGCGAACGATGTCGGTGAGCGCGGCGTAGGGATCAGTCATGCGCGCGAACGTTGTTCCTCAACGCTCACGACCTGATCAAGGACGAACTCGGCGACGGCGTCCTTCGTGGCCGGGCCGAACGCGGTCTCACCTTCGGCGCGCACCGCCACGACCTCCGTCTCGCCGGCCCCGAAGCCGCGCGCGGCGCCCACGACGTTGCCGATGACCAGGTCGCAGCCCTTCCGCGCCAACTTGTCGCGCGCGTTCGCGACGAGGTCCTCGGTCTCCGCCGCGAACCCCACGACCACCAGCTCGGGCCGCGTCGCGCGCCACCGCGCGCTCAACGTCGCGAGCACGTCCGGGTTCTCGTCGAGCTGTAGCACGTCGGCCCCCGCGTGCCCGCGTTTGAGCTTTCGATCCTGCGCCGCGCGCGGACGAAAATCACTCACGGCCGCGGTTGCGATCAGCACATCGACGTCGTCGATCGCCGACGCCGCCGCGAGCATCTGCTCCGCGGTCTCGACGGCGTGCACCACGACCCCCGCCGCCGGACGCAGGTGCGTCGGTCCGAGCACGAGCTGCACGTCCGCGCCACGGCGCGCCGCCGCGTTGGCGATCGCGATGCCCATCGATCCCGTCGACCGATTCGTCAGCAAGCGCACCGGATCGAGCGGCTCCCAAGTCGGCCCCGCGGTGATCACGACGCGCCGGCCGGCGAGATTCTGCGGACCGAGCAACGCAAGCGCGCACGCCGCGATCTCCTCCGGCTCCGCCATGCGCCCCACACCGCTGCGCCCCGACGCGAGCGCCCCCGACGCCGGACCGACCCGCACCCAGCCGCGACGCTCGAGCGTCGCGACGTTGTCGGTGGTCGCAGTGTCACGCCACATGCCCGACTCCATCGCAGGTGCGAACATGCGACGGGCCTCGGTCGACAGCGCGATCGCCGTGACCGGATCGTCGGCCATCCCGTGCGCAAGGCGTGCGATGAGGTTCGCCGAAGCCGGCGCCACGAGCAGCAGATCCACCTCGTGCGCGCGCTCGACGTGCCCGATCTGGCCTCCGTCCACGGCGAGGACATCCGTCAACACGGGGCGGCCACTGATGGCTTCGAACGTCAGGGGCTGCACGAATGCCCGTGCACCACGTGTCAACGCGACCTGCACATCCGCGCCGGCCTTCGACAGCGCGCGGAGCAGCTCGACACCCTTGTACGCCGCGATGCTCCCGCTGACGCCCAGCAGCACACGCGGTCTTCGCCCCTGCATCGAATGGAGACGCTAGCAGGGCCGGCGCCGCGCGTTCCAACAAATGTCCCGCGAAGTCGTCCCCCTCGTGACCCGGGTCACTCACAACGCGTGCCGGATGAGGCAGGCTCGAATATCGACACGATGAGGCATCGGAGTTAGTTGTAGTGGTCAGCGTTCCCTTCGATCACTCGATGAACGGCCGTAACCACATTGCGTCCGACCGCTTCCGGGAGCGGCTCGGCGCCCTGAGCGAAGCGCACCAAGGCAGCATCGCTCGGTTCAACGAACGGCTCACTGCGTTCGAACGCGAAGGCCTCCTGTCTGCGGACCAACGACGCATCGTCGCGGAGCACCTCCTCCGCCTCGGCGAGCGCAACCGCAACCCCGCCAACACCGGGAACATCGAAGACCTCTTCTGCCACACGCTCACGGACACCGCCGATCCGATCCGCGCGTTCGCGCAAGCGCTCGCGGACTCGGTCAAGGTCGTCCCGATGGACGAGGCCGCACCGCTCTTCCCCGCGATGAAGCGGCTCGACGGATCGAAACGCTACGAGCGCGTCGCCGACTTCGATCACCTCAGCGCGGGCGACAAGATGCTCGTCAGCCACACGATGGTCGCGTACGGCGATCCGGAGATGTGGCGCAGCTCCGTCGAGCTGGTGCGCGTCACCCACCCGCACCTCGACGAAGACGGCGTCGATCGCGAAGTCGCGAAGATGGCCGTTCAGTCGCAGCACCACCCGAGCTCGACGTTCGTCCTCGCGCGCACCGCGGGGCTCACGATCGACTGCGCGCCGCTGTACGCGCGCGCCGGTTACGACGATGTCGCCGCCGAGAACGCGCAGCGCTTCTACGACGTGTGCGGCACATTCGAGCCGTCGTGGGCGACCCACTTCCTCGAGGGCCGCGCACCGTCCGGACCCGACTGGGATGCGTGGCGCGAAGCGTACCTCGCCACCCGTGCGCACCTCCCCGAGGAGCTGATCTACCAGCTCTCCAGCGACACCCTCACGAACTTCCACGACGCCACCCTCGAGTCCGGCAAGTGGACCGACGCCTCCGTCTTCTTCGGCGGCGTCACCAGCAGCGACGACGTCACGGATGCCATCGCGCGCATCGTGAACCAGTACATCGCGGAGCACGTCGCGCTGCACGATCGCCCGGCCGCGGAGCTGACGAAGGCGTGGACGCGGGTGCTGGAGCCGTGGGGGATCGGTTTCGAAAACGATCGAGCGGTCGTTTTGGATCGAAACCCTGAGAAGCACGCGCAGGTCGCGGCGCAGTTCCAGGAAGCCTGGTCTCGAAAAAACCAGTGAGGTAAAAGCGCGGCGAAACGCCCGCGATGCTCCAGAAGAACGACGTCCGCCCCATACCGTCCGCTCCGGATCTGCTCGTCGTGCTCGACGAGGCGGAAGACATTGCCAAGGCCACCAGCGTCGCCCCGAACAGCGCCCACATACTGCTCGCGTTCTTCACCTCCCGGAACCAGGCGGAGCGTGTCCTCCGCGACCGCAACATCGACGAAGACCGCCTCATCGAGATCTACGATCCGAAGATCCGCGAGCCGCGCGAGTGCGTCCGCGAGATCCTCGACCGCGCCGCCCAGGTCGCCGCGAGCTGCGGCGCGCGCGAAGTCGACTGCCTGCACGTCCTCGTCGCGATGACCCGCGCCCGCGACTCACTCGCCTTCACGCTACTGAGTGGAACCAACGAAAAACTCGCGACGCTCCGCACCCGCGCGCTGACGATCCTCACCGGCGCCGTCCCGCGCTGGTTGTCGAACGGGCGCCGCCTTGAAGAGGAGGAGGCCGTCGCGGTCTCGCAGCGCCCGCACCACGCGCGCTCCGCGATCGGGCCGGCGGGCCGGCCGATCAACTGGAAGCCGCCGCTCGTGCAGCCCTCGGTGTCGAAGCCCTCGCGTACCCCCGCGCCGAAGTCGGACCGGCAGCGTCGGCGCGAGGAGGCGAAGCAGGCCTCGAAGGTCGAGGCGCCGAAGGCGAAGGCCGTCCCGCCGCCTCCCCCGCCGCCGTCCGTGGTCGAGGCGCCGGAGCCGCTCCCCGAGGAGCCGTCGGCCCCGCCCGCCACGCCGGACGATCCGGCGCGCGCGTGGCTGCTGAACCCCGACCGCTACCCCTGGCTCACGAGCCTCGGACGCAACCTCTCCGCGGAGGCCGCACGCGGCGAGCTCGACCGGCTCATCGGGCGCAAGCAGGAGGTCGACACGCTGATCGACATCCTCGGTAAACGACGCGCGAACAACCCGTGTCTGATCGGTGAACCAGGCGTCGGCAAGACGGCGGTCGTCGAGGGCCTCGCGGCGCGCCTCGTGTCGTCGCCGCCCACCACGAAGCTCGGCGAGAAGATCGTCATCGCGCTGGACGTCGGCGGATTGCTCGTCGGCACGCACCTGCGGGGTTCATTCTCCGAGAAGCTGCAGGGCCTCAAAGAAGAAGTGAAACGATCGCGGGGACGCGTGATCGTGTTCTTCGACGAGCTGCACACCCTGGTCGGCGCGGGCGCCGCGGGCGATGGTCCGCAGGACGCCGCGAACGAGCTCAAGAGCGCGCTGTCGCGGGGGAGCTTCCCGTGCGTCGGCGCGACGACCTACGACGAGTACAAGAAACACGTCGAGTCGGACCCGGCGCTGTCGCGGCGCTTCGTGCCCGTGCTGATCAAGGAGCCGAGCCCGTCCGAGACGAAGGCGATGCTCGCGCAGATCCTCCCGGCCTACGCGAAGCACCACGAGGTCGAGTACGCCGAGGCGGCGATCGACGCCGCGGTGGACCTCACCACGCGATACATCGCGGAGCGCTTCCAGCCCGACAAGTCGATCGCCGTGCTCGACCTCGCAGGGTCCCGCGCGGCGCGCGCGCACGAGCGGGTGGTCTCCCGCGACCTCGTCGCGCAGATCGTCGCGGAGCGCGCGGACGTACCGGTGGAGCGTTTGCTGTCGTCGGACCGCGAGCGGCTCCTCGGCCTCGAGACGCTCCTGCGTCGCGAGATCATCGGACACGAGCGGCCCATCCAGCGCATCGCGGAGGTCGTGCGTCGCAACGCCGCTGGCTTCGCGGGGCGGCGTCCGAAGGGCGTGTTCCTCCTCGTCGGCCCGACCGGCGTCGGCAAGACCGAGACCGCCAAGGCGGTGGCTCGGGTGTTGTTCGGCTCCGAGGACGCCATGGTGCGCTTCGACCTCTCCGAGTACTCGGAGGCGCACGCCGTCGCGCGCCTCGTCGGCGCACCTCCCGGCTACGTCGGACACGACGCAGGCGGGCAGCTCACGGAGGCCGTCCGTCGCCGCCCCGGATCGGTGATCCTGTTCGACGAGATCGAGAAGGCCCACCGCGAGGTGCTGCAACTCCTCTTGCAGATCCTCGACGAGGGGCGCCTCACCGACAGCCACGGCCGCACCGTCAGCTTCGCCGAGACGATCGTCCTGATGACGTCGAACCTCGGCGCCGACGTCGCCGCGAAGAAGCGCATCGGCTTCGGCGACGGCGAGCGCGACGACCTCGAGGCCCGCATCCTCGAGGGTGCCCGGGCGGGTCTGCCGCCGGAGCTGTGGGGGCGGATCGAGGAGCGCCTGGTGTTCCTGCCGCTGTCGCGCGAGGAGGTGAAGCAAATCGCGCGCCTCTTGGCGGCGGAGTCGAGCCAGCGCCTGTCACGTGAACGCGGGATCACGTACGACCTCGACGAGCTCGCCATCGAGTTCGTGCTCGACGAGGGGGGCTTCGACGCCTCCTTCGGCGCGCGGCCGATGCGGCACGCGCTCGCCCGAATCGTGGAGGCCCCGATCGCGTCACGCATCCTGGAGGGTCGAATCTTCGCGGACGAGCACGTCCTCGTGTCGACCCGCGCCGACGGGACCCTGGTCTTCCTGGTCGGGGACACGTCGCTGTCTCAGCGCCCATTGCGCTGAAACGGCCACATTGCGTTCGGCGCCCGCGCGGGGGATCCTGATCAGCGATTTGAGGGTCCGCGCCGCACTTGTCCTCTCGCTCGCGACGTTCGCCTGCGGAGGTGATCCCGACCTCATCGTCGCCGACTTCTCCGACGAGCTCGTCGAAGCCGCCGGACGCACGGCGGAGATCTCCGTCATCTCCGACCAAGACTGCGAAACGCTCATGGCCGTGCGCTACGAGGCGGTCAGCGACGTCGCGACCGTCATCCACCGCGCCCGCACCGCCTACCCGATCGACCCCGCCATCGGCGTGCTCGACGAAGTCCCGCGCGGACAGGCGATCGCGATCGACCTGACCGTACTCGACCTCGACGACAACGTCGTCTCCCGCGGCTGTATCGAGACTTCGCTGCCGGCCGGCTCCCCCGCGACAGTCGAAATCGAGATGATGGGCCTGCCGGTCTGTGACTCCGATCCGCGCTTCATCGAGATCGGCATCGTGCTCGACGCGTCGAGCCACATGCAGCTCGCCAACGCCGCGCTCGGCAACCGCGTGATCGACTCGCTCCAGAGCTTCTTGGACCTCCCCGCGTTTCCGCCGAACACCTCGTTCTCTCTCCTCGCCCACGGACCGACGGAGCCGACGGAGATCGTCGCCGGCACCGAGAACACCGACGCCATCAAGCAAGGCCTCGATCAGTTCCGCACCGGCAACCGCGGCGAGGTGCGCACCTTCGAGACGCTGATCCTCGCGAGCTCGCGCCTGAGGACACGCGCGGTCTGCGCCCGACGGCCCGCGATGCTCGTCATCAGCGCCGGCCCCGACCGTGGCGCGCTCGGCAGCTTCGAGAACGCGATCATCGGCATCGCCGGCGCGCGCGGCGACACACGCGATGACCTCTACACCTTCGGCGTCGCGCTGACGCAGGACGCCCGCACGGACCTCGACGACCTCATCACCGACAACAGCCTCGGCGAAGTGATCTCCGCCGGCACGGAGAGCGCGTTCGACAACGCGCTGTCCCAGGCGCGGTTCAGGTTCCAGGGGTTGGTCGGCCCGTAAGGGCGCTACAGATCGTCTTCGTCGATCTCGTCGTCGGGATCGTCGAGCAAGTCCACGTCGACATCCTTCGCGACCGGCGGCCCCTTCGGCGCCGGCGCCTCCGGCTTCTCACCGATCGTCGGCGTCTTCGGACGCACCTTCGGCGGCGGAGGGGGCGGCGTCAGCTTCACCGGCGGCGGCGTCGCTTTCGCCTCGACGCGCTTCGCGGCGGGGGTGGGCTTCGGCGCCTCGCGCACGGGCGGCGGCGGTGCCGCGCGAGCGGGCGGCGGAGGCGGCGGCGCGGCGCGTGGCGGCGGGGGCGCGGCGCGCGCGGGAGGCGGAGGCGCGGCCCGCGTCGGGGGCGCCTTCCGATCGCCCAGATCTCGCAGCGCCTCGGCCTCCTCCCGGGTGGCGTTGGCGGGCGTCGGGTTCTCGGCGTCGCTCAACGCCATCAGGACACTCGCGAGCGAGCGCGACGGGCGCCCGATCTGTGCGCTGCGCCCCGCGGCGTCGTAGGCGACGAGCTCCCCGTCGGCCGGTTCCTCGTTGTCGAGCTCCACGCTGAACGAACCGGACAGGTCCGTCTCGATCGTGTCGTACGCGTCATCGCTTCGTTTGTGCCGAATGATGGCGTTGCGCGCCGCCCGCGCACGGAAGCGATAACGCCGCCCACGACGATTCTTGTCCAAGACGGTGATCTCGAGTTTCTCGTCGAGCACCGTCGGGATGGCGCGCGTCCGATTCAACACGATCTCTCGCGCACGCCCGTAACGCACCGGCTCCTCACCGAGGTGTTCGATCTCGGCGCGCTCGCCGAGCACCGCGACCGCCACGGAGTCGTCGTGCGCCCAGATCCCGTAGGACGGCCCGTGCACCACGGTGTCATGACGCGGCAGGTGCGTGGAGATGTCACGGCCCGTACGCGTGACGACGACGCGGCCCCGTTCGACCTGCAACCCGAGTGTCCCGCCGGGCGCGCCGATCAGCACCTTCGCGCCGAGCGACGCGGACAGCGTCACTCCACTGAAACGAATCGTTGCGCGGGCCTCGGGCCCGATGACGTCGAGCCCCGTCGGCCGCTGGAGTGAGAAGCCCTGCCGCAGGTGCCGCCACTGGCCGTCCGGCATCAGCGCGCGCACCTCGCCGACCACCTCGACCAGCGCGACGTCGTCCGGATCCGGGAGGTTGCTCGGCGCACGCATCACCGGCGGTGGCGCGAGGTCGCGCGCGAACACGTTGAGCGCCGCAGCACCGCCGCCTCCGACGATCACCGCGACGACGAAACCTCCGATCATCTTGCCCATGCCGAACCGAGGCTAACCGACGCCCCGCCTTACCGTCGACCCGACGTCCCCGGTAAGCTCCCGTCCGTGACGAAGTCGATCGGCATCGGCCTCCTCGGCCTGGGGCTCCACGGAACGCGGTACGCGCAGCACATCGTGCGCGGCGACGTGCCCGGCGCCCACCTCGTCGCCGTCTGGCGCCGCGACCGAACCCAGGGCACCGCCGCCGCGGAACGCTTCGGCGCCCGGTACGTCGACGACCTCGAAGCCCTGATCCGCGACGACGCCGTCGACGCCGTCATCGCCGCCGTCCCGGCCGGTCACCACGCCCACATCGCGCGCGTCGCCGCCGCCGCGAACAAGCCTCTGCTCTGCGAGAAGCCGCTCGGCCGGACCTACGAAGAGGCCCAGACGATCGTCGCCAACTTCGAGGCCACCGGGACCCTCCTCACCGTCGCCCAAACCCTCCGCTTCGATCCCCTCGTGGTCGCCCTCGCGGCACGCATCGACGAGCTGAGAGGGCTCACCGGCTTCTGCCTGGAACAACGCATCGAGCCACGCGGCCTCGGCTGGGAAGACGACCCCGAGCTCGCCGGCGGCGGCGTCCTGATCCAGACCGGAATCCACACACTCGACGCGCTCCGCTTCGTGACGCGCCCGCGCGCCGTCCACGTCCGCGCGGCCTCGATGACCCGGACCGTGTTCACACGCGTCGAAGACCAGGCGCTCGTCCTCCTCGAGCTGGAGGGCGCCGAGGTTTCGCACCAGGAGCGCGTCCCGGGGCACGTCGCGTCAAGCAAGGTGTCCGGCTCGCGCCACATGCGCTTCGCGTTCTACGGACCGGCGGGGGGCCTCGAAGCGGACTTCATCGGTCGCACCCTCACGTGCGTACGCGGCCGCGAGCAGGAGCGCGTCGACGTCCCCGAGGAGTACACGGTCGCCAAGGTCGCACGCGGCTTCGTGGCGGCGATCCGCGGCGAGGGCCCGAACCCCGTGCCGGGTGAGCACGGCGCTCGCGTCGTCGGCGACGTGACGGCGGCCTACGCAGCGGCTTCGCTTCAGTGGACCGGCGGCAGCAAGGAGTAGGTCTCGCCGACCACGCGGTAGAAGTAGTTGGCCTCGAACGGAAAGCGGATGTCGTCGTCCTGCAAGAGCCCGACTTCGACGAGGCGCGCGAGGTTCGTCGGGTACGCGCCGCGCTCGTAGCGGTACACCTCGATCGCGCGGCGGAGCCGGTGCATCTGGGCCTCGGCGAGACGACGCTCGACCGGTCTCGGCGCGTAGGTCAGATCGCTGACGCTGTTCTTGCCGCCGACGAACGCCGCCGCACGCCCCGCGAGCATCGCGCCGACCACCACGAGCCCCGCGCTCACCACGATGCGGCCCAAGATCCCGCCGATGCGACGCATCCGCATCGCGGGGTCGACGCGCACCTTCGGGGCGTCTTCGTCCTCGATGGGCGTGGGTTTGATGACCCGGATGTACCCCTCGGTCATCAACGTGCTCAGCGCACGACACGCCTCGAACTCACCGAGCCGCGATCGGTCGATGATCTCCTGGACGGTGCGCTCGGGGGTGATGAGGCCGAAGATCTTGCGCTCGAACGCGCCGATCGAGTTGTACGCCGTCGTGCCGCCCCCCTCGCCCAGCGCGGAGAAGTCGAACTCGTCGCTGTCGGAGGCGGACGACTCCTCTTCCTCGGGGAGGGGCCGGACCGCTTCGACGCGCCAGGTGTACGACGGGATCTTCTCGCGGATGCTCGGCCACTCGTCCGTCATCCGGATCCCGTTCATGACGATCGTCTCGGCACGAATCGGGAGGACCCCCTCGGGGGAGGGCTCGACGTCGACGCTCTCGAACTCGTACGTCCCGAACTTCCACTCGAACAGGGCGTAGATCGTCTCCGTCATCTGGAGCGTGGCGAAGTCCTTCACCATCTCGACGTCGACGTACCCCAGCTCCACCATGACCGCGCCGAGGCGCTTCAACGTGCGCTGCTGCTCGCGCAAGGCTTCTTGCAGCTGCTCGTCGCTGACGACGGCCGCGCGTACCATCAGGCTGCCCAACAACATCTGCGCAGTGCGCAGCGTGTTGCTCGCCCGAACGACCGAGCCGTCCTTGAAGTACACGCGCACTTCGTCGACGTCGTTGCTGAAGACGAGGACGCCTGTCTTCCCCTGCTGACTGATCAGCTGGAAGATGTCGGCAACACCGAAGTCCTTGATCGTGCCCTTCAGCGCCATGACTAGTTGAACGACTTCCTGAGCGAGAACAGCGCGAGCACGCCGGCGCAGCCCAGCGCGAGACCGGCCGCGAGCGAGCGCCCCGCGTCGTCGATGTAGATGTCCCAGCGACTGACGACGAACCCTTCGGGGAACAACGCCGCAGCCACCGTGAAGAGGAACAAGAAGGTCAGGAACGAACCGATCAGCGGGCGGCTCCCGTACATCTGACCGACGCCGGCCGCGATCGAGAGCACCCGCTCCACGTAGCGCCGGCTTCGTTGGTGCCGGCGCACCTGCGTCTCCTTGGCGGCGCGCACCTGCGGCTCCACCGCGACGGCCGTCAGGAACACCGAGACACACTGCGCGCAGAAGTGCGCGGGGGATCCGCGATCCGCCGGGATCCCGCAGCGAGGGCACGGCGTCGACAAGTGCGACGACAACCGCACCGTCGCCAGGCCGAGCAGCGCCGCGATGATCGCGACGATCGGCATCCCGAGCGGCGGCAACCGCCCGCCGATCGGCCGCCACAGCTCACGGCTGATCGCGAGGCTCTCCTCCGAGTCCGCCTCGAAGAGCCGACTCCACAGCAGCCCCTGCCCGATGCGCGCCTCCTGGAGCTTCTGGTTCAACGGCAACCCACCGTCGAGCTGGGTGTACGCGAGCGTGAGATCCGGATCGATCGTCCGCGCCTGTTCGAGCCTCCGGTTCGCCTCCTCGAAGTTGGCGTTCTCCGCAGCCATCGACGCGATGTTGAGGTGCGGCTGCGCGAGCTCGTTCGCCGAGGCCGCGCGACGGAAGGTGTTCAGCGCCTGGTCGAGCCGCCCCTGCAGCGCCTGCACGACGCCGAGGTTGTTGCGCGCGAGCGCGCTGCTGCCGTCGGCGCGGATCGCCTTCTCGTAGGCGAGCTCCGCCCGCGCGAACTCACCACGCTGCCGAAGTCGGTGCGCGAGGATGAGGGAGGTCGCGTAGTCGTTCTTGTTCTTCGCGAGGTGCGCCTCCAAGCGCTTCTCTTCGTCTGCCGTGAACGCCTCGTCCATCGCCGAGGCCATCGCGTCGGTCACGGACCCGTGGTACGTGACGAGCGGCGCCGCGACGTAGAGGATCGCAGGCGTCAACGCCAACAGCCCGAGCATGATCAGCGCGACCGCACGCTCGCGGCTCGACTGGTAGGCCATGGTGATCGCGAGCGTGAGCGCAACGGCCGGCAGGAACCCGAAGCCCAACGCCGGCGGGACCGCGATCAGGATCAGGAACAACATCACCGCCTCGCCCGTGCCGACGAAGTTGGGCCAGATCGACGCGAAGTCGTGCGCCGGATACCGCACGTACTTCACGAGCTGCACGAACGCGAAGAGCGTGATCGTCCCGAGCAACGCGAGCGCAAAGAGCACCGCGATGTTCGACAGCAGCGACACCACGTTGCGGAAGCGGAGCAGCTTCGCCCGCAACGTATCGATCATCGCACCGCCGATGAGCGCCACCTGCGTGGGGTCCTTCGCCCAGTAGGCGCGCGCGCGCATCCAGTGCGCCGCGGAGAGGTCGGGTGACAGCCGCGCCGCAGCCTCCGCGAGCTGGATCGCCCGATCGCCGAGGCCGGCTCCCAACGCGCCGTGGGACTCGCGTAGCAGCGCCGCGGAGGCCACGACGACGTTTCGCGCACCGAGCGCACGACGCGCCTCCTCGATGTACCCGAGCTCCACGTCGGCGCTCGTCGTCTCCTCCAGTCGCACGTAGTTCGCGCGCGCCTCGATGTGCTCCAGCAGACGCTGCTCGGTGATGACGGACTCGGCCTCCTCCTCGGGGAGGTCGAGCCTCGGCAACGCGGTCCTGCGCGCCGTCGTGGGCGCGGGCGCGGTCGTCGCCGCCGGTGTCGGATCCGCCGGAGCGGGATCCTTGGGTGCGGGCGGAAGGGGCGGCGGGGCGTCCTCCTCCTCGAAGCGCAGATCACTGGCGGGCGACGGCTCGATCGTCTTCGGCGGAGGCGGTATCTCGTCGACGGTGAGCGGCGGGTTGTCGTCGTCGTCGTCGACGATCGGCACCGGGGGCGGCGGGGGAGGCGCGACGGGCTTCGTGGTGATCGGCGGCGTCTCGACGGGCGGCGGCGGATCGTCCTCCCCCTTCAGGTCGTCGTCGTCTTCGGTGACGTCCTCCTCGAGGTCTTCGTCCTCCGTGATCTCCTCGTCCGGGAGCGCGTCCGCGAGGTCATCACCTTCGTCGTCGGTGACCTCTTCGTCGACCTGCGCCCACGACACCGTCGGCGCCGCGTCGAGCGTGAAGATCACGAGGCTCAAGCACGCGATCCGGAACACTCGTCCCATCGTTTTGAGGTAGCAGACCCCCTAGAACCGAGCAAATTTCGGCGCCGGGGGCGGGATGTACGCGGTGCTCACCGCAAAGGCGATGAGGTCGGAGATCGGCCGCCATCGACGCGAACAGGCCAGCCGGTCTCGCGCCGACTCCACCCGCTCCGACCACGTGCGCGGCTCGAGGCGCCGCAGCGCGCGAATCGCACCCGCGAGGTCCCCCGTCGCGGACAGACCGCTTTGGTTGGCGGCGGCGACCGTCGCACCTTCGTACAGGGCCTGGGCGCGGACCGCGAGGAACCGTAGCTCCGTCGGCCCTGCGTCGACCGCGAGGGCTTCGCCCACCGCGAGGCCCTCGGCGCCGAACGTCACTTCGATGCCGCCGCCTTCGACGATGTGGATGGCGACGCCCAGGTCGTCGGCGATCCCGGACAATGAACCGTCCTCGCCCGGCTGCGTCCAACCGTGCAGCAAGATCTCCCCGTCTTCGATCCACGCGAGCGCGGCGCGTGCGCCGTGGGCGTCGTCCGGCGCCACCTCGATCAGACGCCGCAGGTGCTCCAGGTCCGCCGGCTCCTCGGCGAGCAAACATCGCAACACCCGCGCGGCGTCGGCGTGCCGCGCCGGGTCGGCGGCGTAGGCCCCCGCGAGCCGCTCCAGGACACGACGATCGTTGGGCACGACCTCGTGCAGGCGCTCCACGACCAGGAGGCCACCCGCGCGATCCTTCAGCGCGGCGAGGGTCTGCGTCACCACGCGCGGGATCGCCGCGCCCTCGTCCCCGATGAACGCACGGCCCGCCGTCGCGATCAGCGCGTCGTTCGTCGTGCCGACCAAGATGCGTGCGCCCTCGTCGACCCGGCCGGCCTCGAAGCACGCCTTCACCAGGGTCGCGCGCGCCTCGACGTCGAGATCGTCTGCGACGTCCGGTCCGAGTCGATCCATCGCGCGCAACATCCCCGCGCCGTCGAGCTGCTGCCGGTGGTGCGCGAACAGCCGTCGCCACAACGCCTCGTCGACGGCGAGGGGCTCGAGCGCCGCCACGATCCGACGCGCGCGGCGCACGTCGCCGGAGCCGTCGGCGACGTCCAACGCGCGCAGCCAGAACGTGCGCGCCTCGTCGTCGTCCGTGCTCCGCGAGGCTTCGTCCTCCAACGCGTCGAGGAGGTCGTGTGTCTCGCCGCTCTGCTCGAGGATCTTGCGGCGGATCCGGTGAGCACGTTCGTCCTGCGGCGCGACCTCCAGGATGCGCTCGACTTCTCGGAGCGCGCGCGCGGAGTCACCGTGGGTGAGGCTCACCAGGCTTCGCTCGGCGTGGACCGCGGCGAGCGCGTCGACGTCCAGCACCGGATCGAGCAGGCCTTCGTAGTCGTCGACGAGGCGCGTCGCGACGTCGGCGTCGTCCGTGCGGTGGGCGTAGTAGATCAGCTCGCGTCGTGCGCGGAGCGATCCGGGGTCGCGCGACGCCGCCTGCAACAGCCGACCGAACGCACGCTGGGTGTCACCACGCGCGGAAGCGACGTGCGCCGCGAACAGCTCGAACTCGGGCGCCGGCCAGTCCGGCCCGCCGAGCGCTTCGAGCCGCGAGACGTGGGTCTCGGCGTGCTCCCAGTCCTCGGTCTCGGCGGCCGCGCGCGCGAGGAACGCGAGCGCCTCGACGTGGTCCGGGTTGGCGTCGAGCGCACGTGCGTACGCCTGCGCCGCGCGCACCCCGCGGTCCGTGAGCTTGCTGCCCGCGTAGAGCCGGCCGACCTGCGCGAAACGCTCCGCGCGAAGCTCGTCATCGTCGACCTTCTCGGCCTCCAACGCGACGAACTGCGCCAGGTCCGCGACACGACCGGAGCGATCGAGGCGCGCGCGCTCCTGTCGGTAGGCCTCGTCACCCTCGGCGTCGCCGTTCATACGCTGCGAGGCCTCGAAGGTTCGTGCGGCGTCCATCGCGCCGAGGCGACGCGCACGCTCCAGCGCTTCGCGGGTGTGGCGCTCCACCTTGCCGCCGTCGCCGACGGTCTTCGCGAGGTGGATGACCGCACGGCGCAGGCCGAGATCGTCGGGCGCCTTGCGCGCCGCGGCGTCGAGCGCCGCCATCGCCCCGCGGCGATCGTCGAGCTCGGCGCGCCGAATCTCTCCGGCGCGGAACAGACAGGCTGCGGCCTCGGCGCCCTGGAGCACGGACGAAGCCCGCACCCAGACCCGCGCCGCCTCCGCGTGAGCGCCCCGCGCCGCGTACCCGACGGCGAGCCGCTCGACGAGCGCGCGCGGAACCACCGAAACCGCGAGCGCTCCATCGACGGCCTCTTCGAGGCACTGCAAGGCACCTTGCGATCGCCCCGCCCGCTCCAGGATCGATGCACGCTTCGCGAGCGCCCGGCGTTTCGCGATCTCCGTCGTGGCCACCGTCGCGAGCCGCGCGTAGGCGTCGCCGGCGACATCGTCGCGACCGATGCGATCCGCGAGATCCGCGAGCGCCGTCAGCACCTCGAAGCTCTGCGGCACGAGCTGCGCCGCGTGCTCCAGCTCTCGCAACGCCTCGTCGGTCAGACCGAGTCGCCGGTCGAGGATCTTCGCGCGCGCGAGCCGCAGCGACGCGTTCTCGGCGCCCGTCAGATCCTCACCCGCGATGCGCCGCGCGAGGTGTCGTTCGAGATCCACGTGCCGTTCCGACTCGTACAGCGCCGACTGCAGACGCACCGCGATCTTCGAGTTGGACGGATCCGCCTCGTGCGCCGCGATCCACGGCTCGAACGCACGCTCGGGGCGACCGATCGACTCCCAGGTCTGCGCCGCCTCGTACAGCGCGGCCGCACGCTCCCGCGGCACGGACATCCCGTCGGCCCGTCGTTGCAGCTGCCGCGCGAGCTCCTCGGACGGGCCGGCGGCCTGGATCGCGTCGTCGAGCAGCGGCTCGGGCACCGCCGCCGGATCCAGCGCACGCGCCGCGATCATCTTGTCGACGGCCTCCTGCGCGCGGTCTGCAGTGCGGTACGCCGACGCGAGCAACACCAGCACCTGCGCGCGCTCGTGCGCGGCTTCGTCCTTCTCGTCTTCGATCGGCTGCGCGTCGGCCAGCATCTTCGACGCGTGCTCGAGCGCGACGATCGCCTCCTCGACGTGTCCGCGATCCAAGAGCAACGCGCCGAGCGAACGCTCCGCCTCGACGCGATCCACGAACGAGACCTCCGCCGACTCGCGCACCGCATCGACCACGCCGCGCAGCGTGAACTCCGCCGCTTCGAGATCACCGGTGTCGCGCTCCGCCGCCGCGAGGAGCAAGAGCGCACGCCACTGCTCCGGCCCCTCCACGAGGGACTGCGCGTACAGACGCAGCGCATCGACCCGCAGCTTGCCGTTCCCCAGGCGATCCGCGAGGTGGGAGAGATCGAGGAGCGGCGCGTCGAGCATCGCGCGCTCGGTGAGACCGCGGCTCGCGGTGGGCCCCGGCAACAGGTCTCCGGAGATCGCACCCGGGCTGTCGAGCCACTGCCCGACGATCTCGAGCGCCTTCGCCAACCCGGCCTCCGCGGCGACACGATCGTCGACCTGCTTGAGCAACACCCGCACCGCCGCGAGCTGCCACCGCACCCCTTCGCGCGGCTCGACGTTGATGGCGATCGTCTCCAGCGCACGCGCGAGGAGCTCGAGGTCGCGGTGACGGTGAAGGAACGTGCACCACCGGTGCTGAACGAGCGGGACGTCGAACTGCTCCGCCGCGAGGCGCTCCAACATCGCGCGCGCTTCTTCGATGCGCCCCAGCGACTCCATCGCGTCCGCGATCAACAGATCGACGACGGTACGAACCTCGGGCGCCTTCACCGGCACGCGCTCCGCGAGCGACAGCAGCGCGTCGAATTCGTACGTGTTCCGGTACGCCTGCATCGCGCGGATCGCGTGCTGAACGTCGCCGCCGAGGTCGAACGCCTGCTCGAGCGACGCCGCGAGCGTGGCTTCGTCGCCGAGCCGCTCGGACGCCAACGTCGCGCGGCGTTCGAGCCACTCGATCTTCGCCGGCCCCTCCGCACGCTCCGCCTCCGACGCGTACGCCTCCAGCAGATCGAACCACCGACCGCGCCGCTGTAGCAGATCGATTCGGCGCTGCCGGAGCGCGACGTCGTTCGGCTGCGAGGCGATCGCGCGCGACAGGAGCAGCTCGGCGCGCTCCGGGTCGTCGAGGCGCTCGTCCGCCACCGCCGCCGCCTCCGCCCACTTCTCTGCGCGCTCGACGGACGTCGAGGCGTCCAGCGCGGCCTCTTCGAGCGCCGCAACCAGCGCTGGTGCATCGTCGAGATCGCGGGTGATTCGAACGAGCGCTTCGCGCGCCTTCGTCGCCTCGCCGCCCAGCTCGCTGACGATGTTCGTCAGCGCCGCACGCGCCGTCTCACGCTCCCCCGCCGACTCCGCGAGCTCCGCGCCCGCCATGCGCAGGCGACGCGCCGCGGGGCCCGCACCGAGGCGCTCCGCGGTCGCGAGCATCCTGCGCGCACCGGCGTCCGGCGTGAGGGATCGGGTCATCTCGACGAGGCGATCCAGGAGCGGATCGTCCTCGGCGGCTTCGCGGTGCACGCCCTGCTCGACGACCGTGCGCGCCTCGTCGATCCGGTCCTGCTCCACCAACAGGTCGGCGAGCGCGATGCGCGAAGACGACGAAACGTCCGCCCCCGCCTCCTGCACCACGCGCGTGAGGATCGCGATGCGGGCGTCGGCGAGCCCGGACGGCGCGAGGATCGCACACGCCTCCAACGCGATGGGTTCGACCGAGGGATCCTTGCGCGGAACCAACGTCACCGCGCGCTCGGCGAGGAGCGCACCGCGCTCGGCGTCGCCGGCTTCGATCGCGAGCTCCGCCGCGCGCAGCAGACGCTTCGCACGATCCGAAGCCTCACCCTTCGCGTCGACCTCCGCCCACGCCTCCAGCCGCGTGATCACCGAGGTGGCTTCGCCGGTCTGCTCGGCGAGGCGGATCATCGACTCGTGCGCGGACTCCGAAGCGGGGTCGAGCTCCAGCGCGCGATCGAGCGCGGACTGAGCGCCCTGCGGATCGTCGAGCCACGCGCGCAGCTCCGACAGCTGCACCCACTGTTCGGGGCGGTCGTCCGCCTCCGCGATCACCGACGCGTGCGGCTCGGCCTGCGCCCAGTCGCCGACCTCTTCGTACAACTCGACGAGGCGACGACGGATCTCCATCCCGTCGTCCTCCTGGCTGCGAACGCGCAGCGCAGACTCGAGCGGCTGCGCCACGGAGCCCGCGTCGTAGTCGAGCGCTTCGCGGGTCTTCGACAGCTGCACGAACCACTTCTCGACGTCGCCCGGTGGCGGCCCCGCCGACGGCAGCTCCGTGAGCACCTCCAGCGATCGCGCGCGTAGCTCGAGCACGTCCTCGGACGGCGCCGCGGCGACCTCGGGGAGCAGATCCTCGACCAACAGCCGCGCCGCGTCCTGACGTTCCTTGCGCGGCAGCGTGAGGTCGTCGACGAGCGGCTCCACGAGCGCACGCGCCCGATCGCGATCGTTGGCGGCGGTCATGATCCCCGCACGCTCGACCGCGATTCGCGCGCGGTCTTCGGCGTTCGTCGCGTACGCGTGGGCGCCCTCCAACGCGAGGAGCAGCTGCGCAGCGTCGCCCTCCTTGCGTCGCAGATCCACGATGGCCTGGCGCACGCGGAAGCGACCCGCAGCGTCTTCGAGCTCGTCCCAAATGGCCTTCGCGCGCTCGAGCGCTTCGAGCCCCTGCACCGGCGCGATCAGCTCGTCGAGCCGCGCGCGATCCGCGGGCTCCAGGAGATCGCGCGTCGCGTTCGCCGCGGCCACGACGCCATCGGGATCGTCGTCCACCTCCCGCGTCACCCGCGCGAGCAGCGCCGTCGCACCGAGGCGCTCCACCACGTCCGCGAACCTCCGCTCGCGCCACAGGTGCCCCTCCAGCTCGGCGCGCGCGACGGCGTGCGGTGCGTGCGCTTCGATGGCCGCGATCAGCCGCGCCTCCGCGCGGTCCGCGAAGCCGCGCTCGCGCTCCAACGCCGCGATCCACACCAACGTGTCCGCGCGACGCTCCCCGGACTTCCGGGACGCCAGCACGTCCAGCGCGTCGATCTGCAGCGCGGCGTCCCCGGTCTCGGAGGCGCGCTGCGCCGTCGTTGCGACGAGCGCTTCGTCGATCTCCGCGAGCTCCTCCAGCCGACGCTCCGCGACGAACAGCTCCCGCATCAGCTCGCGCGCATCCTCGTGGTCCGACTGCAGCGCCAACGCTTCGCGCAGCGCACGCTCGGCGGCCTCGGAGTCCTCGTCCTCGATGTGCAGCGACGCGATCTCCGTCCACAGCGTCGCCTGCGCAGAGCGCGGCGCGCCGGTGTTCTCGAGCGCATTCGCCAACGCGAGGGAGGCCGGCAGCACCTGGTGCCGATCGTCATCCGAGCGACGCAGCCCCTCCAGCGTGTCGACGAGCGCCGCGACATCGAGCGCGTCCGCAATCTCGCGGTACCGGCCCTCGGATTCGAGCAACGCCCGCAGGCCCTCGCGCGCCGGGCCGTGCCCAGAGTCCGCGACGAGCGCCGCGCGATAGAGATCCTCCGGCGTCCGCGGCCAACCGGGCTGCCCCTCCGCGTCCTCTGCGTAGCCGACCAGCTCGACGAGCAACCCCGCCCGCTCGGACCCCTCCGACATCTCCGCGAGCGCCGCCACCGCGCCGCGCGCCTGCGCGACGTCACCCGACGTCTCACCCTCGACCCGCAGCCGCTCGAGGACTTCGCGTCCGAGCACCCGGCCGATCTCCAGGTACCGCGCACGTTCGAGGTAGAGGCGCTCCAGCAGCGCGCGCGCTTCTTCGTTGCGCGCGTCCGTCTCGAGTGCGGAGCGCAGCTCGCGCTCGGCCTCTTCTTCGATCGCCTCGCGCCCCGGGCCCTCGGACTCGGAGAGCATCGACATCACGAGCCGCCCGAGCTCCAGCTGGAGCGACGCCCGAAGCTCCGGGTCCTTCTCCATCTCGACGCGGCGACGCAGCACGTTCGCGAGCTCCCCGCGATCGTTCGCCTGCGCGAGCCACGCGGTGAGTCGGGTGAGCGCCTGCTTCTGGTTGGGACCGTCGGCCTCCGACGCGCGCTGCAACGCGACGCGCACCGCCTTCGCGGAGGCGTCGGTCGGCTCGTCCACCTCGAACGAATCCGCGACCCGCAGCCAGACCCCGCCCACCCGCTCCGGGGGGAGGATCGGCGCGAGCGCGTCCGCCGCGGCGATCGCGCGCTCGCGGTCGCGGCTGCCCTGACCGAGGAGCTCGACGAGCACCCCCTCCAGCGTCTCGACGCCGAGCTCACGACCGATCTCCTCGAACCGATCCTGCGAGGAGAGCAGCTGCGCGAGGCGGCGCTTCGCCTCGACACACTCCGCGTCCGCCGCGAGCGCCGCGCGGTACTCGTTCTCCGCGGCGAGCCCGTCCCCGAGCTTCCACTCCAACGCCTCGCCGAGCTCCGCGAGGGCGAGCGCACGTTTGTGGTCGTCTTCGAGGCGCTCGGCCTGTCGGCGGAGCACGTCGCAGTAGAGGTCCGCGCGCTCCTTCTCGAGGAAGAACACGCGCAACCGTTCGAGCGCCGCGTCCTGGAACTGCCGCGGCGCGCGCTGCTCGACCTGCTCGAGGATGTGAACGGCGTCGGCGCTCTCGCTCTCGCGATCGCGCTGCACGTACAAGTCGGCGAGCCGGAGCTGCACCTCGGCGCGTTCGTCGCTCCCCTCCGGGAGCTTGGGCCACAGCGCTTCGGCCGCGGCGATCAGGCGGTTGGGGGGCTCGTCGTCCCCGAGGCGCCCCCATACTTCGACGAGCGTCTCGGTCCCGAGGTTGTCGGCGATGTCCGCGAAGCGATCCACCGCCATGTAGAAGTTCTCGAGCGCTTGCTTCGGGCGGTCGTTGCCGGGGAGCAACGCGAGCGCCGCGAGGTACTCGCGCTCCGCGCCCTCGCCGTCACCGAGCTTCCACTCCAAAACACCGCCCGCGCGCGTGCGCAGCTCGGCACGAACCTCCGCGTCGGCGGAGACGTCGACGAGCCACATCAACACCTGAACGTGCGCAGTCCAGTCCTGCTGCAGCTCCGTGAGCGTCAACCCGAGTTGCAGCAGCGCCATGCGCACACCGCCGTGCTCCGCGACCTCGAGGCGCCGCGCGGACTCGGCGGGGAGCTCGGCTTCGATCGCCGCACACTCCGCGCTCTGCAACCCGACGAGCTCCGGGAGGATCAGCATCAGCTCCGTCTGCGCGTCGGCCGGCTGTCGCAGCGGACCAGCGAACAGATCCACGCGACGAATGCGCGCCGCGATCCGCTTCGACGCCTCCGTCGCGCGCTCGACGACGTGCCCGAGCAGCACGACCTCTTCGTCCGCGCGCTCCAGCGTCCGCGTGTAGACCGCACCGGCCTCGAACGCCGCCACCGACGACGGCGACGCCGTCGCGGCCCGACGCACGAGCTGAAGGCTCTGCTCGACCTCGCGCGGATCGAGCGCATGATGGTTGTCGACGGGCGTGATGATCTGCGCCGCCTCCAACCAAAGCTCTGCCGCACGACGCGCGTCGCGGCACAGCTCGGCCTCCTCCGCCAACGCCTCCGCGAGCGCGTCGCGACGCCCTCCGGCGCGCAGGAGTTGAATGCGCAGCGCCCGCGCTTCGTCGTGGCTCGGGTCCGCGCGCACCGCAGCCTGCGCGCGCGACAACGCCATCCCGCGATCTCGGAGCCGCTCCGCGTACAGCTCCGCGGCGCGGAAGTAGAGCTCCGCCTTCGACGCCCCCTCGGGCGCTCGGTCCGCGCGCTCCACGAGCACCGCCGCCTGCTCGGCGTGCAAGCCGAGTTGCTCCAGGATCTCGACGAGCCGATCGTCGATCGCCTCGGCGACCTGCGTGCCCGGCGGCGCGAGGTTACGCGCGCGCCGCAGCGCATCGACACCGTCGCGCTCCCCACCTTCCCCGGCGAGGTGCACCTCGGACTTCTCGAGGAGCATCCGCGCGGCGTCTTCGGGGCGCGCTTCGTTCGCGCGGCGACCGAGGATGTCGGCGAGGAGCTCCGGATCGTCGTGGTCGCGACCGAACCGCTCCAGGCGCTCCATCGCCCCCGCGAGGTACGGCGAGCGGGTCGACGGACCGGACAGCTCCAGAAGAGCGCGATCGTGCTCCGCGGCGGCCTCGCGATCGCGCATGAGCGCGTACGTCTCGGCGGCGCGCCCGTGCATCTCCAACCCGAGCTCGACCTCGCCGCGCGCGCGAGCGATCTGCGCCGCACGCCCGAACGCCTCCGCGGCCTCGCCGCTCTTCATCGCGCGCTGCGCCGCGCGCCCGTAGCGCTCCGCGAGCTTGAACGAAGACGGCAGCGCATCCGACGCCCCCTGCAGCGCCTTCACCGCGTCGTCGTAACGCTCGATGCGATCGAAGACGTCGGCCTGCTCCAGCCAGAGGCGCTCCTTCTCCTCGGCCTGCCCGACGAACGACGCGCGGCGCCCGAGGACGTCCGCGAGCAACGCGAGGTCCTCGCGCTGACGAGCGTGGGACTCCAGGACGTCGAGCGCCTTCAGCTTCAGCTCGACCTCCTGTCGTTTGCGCCCGAGGATCGACAGCGCCTCCTCGACGTCCTCGACGAGCTGCTCGTGCTGCGCTAGACGCGCCGACAACCGCGCGGCCTCGATGAAGCGCTCCGCGCGCTCCGTCGCCGCCGCCGTCGCCACGCGACCGCGTCGTCTCTGAAGCTCCGCGAGCTCCTCGAGACGCTCCGCGCCGTACAGCTCCCGCGCGAGGCGCGCCGCGATCTGACGACCGGTCTCACTCTCCGGGTCCGCGAGATCCCGCGCGTGCTCGAGCGCGTCGATCAGCTCGTCGCGACGCTCGGTCGCCTCCGCCACCCGCGCGAGGTCGACGTAGATCGGCAGCTTCTTGTCCGCGGTCAGCGACTCCGACTGCGCGAGCCGGTGCAGCGCGTGACGCTTCGCGGCTTCGTGATCGTTGAGCTTGATCGCGAGCTTCGTCGCGACCGCGAGCGCGGCCGAGGACTCCGGCGCCGCCTTCAGCGCGTCCTGGATCGAAGCGTACGCTTCGTCGTCGCGGCCGAGCGTCCTCAGGAGCCTCGCGCGCTCGGTGAGCAGATCGCCGCGCTCCTCGTCCGAGACCGCGAGGTGCCCGGCGAGCGCGAGCACCCCCGCCAGGCGCTCGTGGTCGTCACGCGAACGGTAGATCCGCGACAACGCGTGGATCGCTTCCTTGCTCCGCTCGTCACACGCGACCGCCTCTTCGTAGGCGCGCGCCGCCTCGACCTCGCGGGCCGCGGACTCGAACGCAGCACCGAGGCGCGTGAGCAGCGGCGCGCGCACCTGCGGCGGATCATCGAGCAGCAGGCGGCGATCGATCGCGTCGATCTGCGCGGACGCGTCGTCCCCGAGCGAAGCGATCTCGACGAGCGCGTCGAGCAGCCCGCGGTGCGAGCGCTCCTTCGCGAGCCCCTCGACGATCGCGCTGCGGATCCGCTCGACCCGCTTCGGGTCGTCCTTGTGAATCCGCGCCTCTTCGACCCACGCCTTGGCCGCGCCTTCGAGATCCCCGGCGCCGACCAGGAGCTTCGCGTGCCGATCGATCACCTCCGCGCGGTGCTGCGTGTTGCCCTGGCGCTCGTACAGACGCGAGAGCGCGACGAGCGCCTCGGTGGTGTTCGGCGCGAGCGCGAGCGCGGCGTCGTACTGGACGATCGCCTCCTCGATCAGGTCCGCGTGCTCCTCGTAGAGGCGCCCCGCGGTCAGCCGCAACGACAGCGCCGCCGCACGGTCCCCGCCGATGCGTCCCTCGTCGAGCATCGGGAGCGCGGACTCGACGGCCTCCATCGCGGCCTCGTTGCCGCCGTGTTCGATCGCGACCTCCGCGATGCGCGCGAGCGCCGGGACACTCGTGCGATCGAGCTCGCGCGCGCGCTGGAAGCGGAGCATCGCCGCCTCGGCGTCGAGCGGGCGCCAGAGATCACCGAGCGCGAGCGACATCCGCGCCGCGCGGTCCCGCTGACCGTCCGCCTCGGCGCGTTCGATCAGCTGCTCGAAGATCACCGCGGCGCGACGCGGCTCGCCCGCGTCCATCACCGCGCGGGCGAGGCCTTCGAGCGCCGCCGGATCGTCCTCGCGGATCCGCAGCGCACGCTCGAACTCACGTTGGGCCTGCGGGAGATCGCCGATCGGATCGCGCAGCAGCTCACCCGCCGACACGTGGGCGAGCACGCGAGTGTCGATATCGTTCGCGAGGTTCGCGAGGCGGCGCGCCGCGCGGACGGCGGCGGGCGCGCGACCTTGCGCGGGGAGCGCCGAGACGAGCGCCGACAGCGCGACGGTGTCGTCGGGGCGCAGCGCGATGGTGTCCTCGAGCAACCGCACCCGACGCTTCGCGGAGCCCTTCTTCCGTAGGCGCGCGACGGCCGCGGCGGCGGCGCGGAACGCGAGCCCGGCGGCGCGGCGGTGGGCCTCGGCCTTGAGCTTGCGGCCCGCGCGCTCGAAGGCGTCGGCGGCCTCGTCGGCGCGCACTTCGGCCGACGCGATCGCCCCCTTGGCGAGGAGCGCGCGGACGTCCGCGGGGTCCTTCTCGAGGCGATCGTCGGCGAGGTCGTTCGTCTCATCGAAGAGGCGTTCGACGGTCGCGCCGAGCGCGAGAAGACGGGCGACGAGGGCGTCGGGACCGCCGGATGCGTCGAGGCGATTGCGCATCTCGGTGAACGCGCCGACGGCGTCGCCGCGGTCGAGCTTCTCGCGCGCGAGGCCGAGCGACTTCTCGATGTCGTCGCGGGCGAGCGCGCGCAAGACATCTTGCTCGTCGGCGGCGGTCCCCGCGTCGGTGTCGGCGTGTTTCGAGGGCGCACCGAGCGCGACGCGGACGAAGCCCGTCGGGGTGATCGAGACGCGGTGAACGGGCGCCTCGTCGTGGTGCGGGACCTTCCAGCCGTGCGGCGGGAGGAGGCCCCACAGGAGCGCGTCGGCGGGGTCGATCGCAAAGGTGGTGGCGCCGGCCAGGCGGAGGGACTCGGCGATGCGCTCACTCTCGGCGCCCAGCGCGCGACGAGCGGCGTCGAGGAGCAGCGGGGGTATCGACCACGCGTCGATCTTCGAAGGCCCGACGACGATCGGGTCGAGGAGGTGAAGGCGCACGGTGCGGTCGGCGTCGTGGGAGAGCAGGACGGTGCCGACGAACGTGGCGTCGGCGAGGCCGACCTCGACGGTGAGGCGATCGCCCTCGGTGCGTACGTGTACGCTTTCGAGGGGGCCGTCTTCGAGCGCTTCGGTGAGGGCGCGGCCGATCAGCTCGACGTGGACGTCGAGGACGAGGCTGCGGAGGGCCGTCGAGCGGCGCTGGAACGATTCGGCGCCGCCCTCGAGGTTGAGCGGGAACTCGACCTCGGCGAGCTGCAGGTCGAGCGCGCGGACGACGAGGCCTTCGGCGAGCCGGCGATCGGTCAGGGAGACGAGCGCGGATCCTTCGATGAACCCCAGCGAGAAGCCGAGCGACGTCGGCTCGGGCGAACTGCCCGGATCGACCGGCGTTTCAGCCATTGAACCCGGAATCCTTCACATGGGGCCGGCTTTTTTACCAGAGCACGCGAGGGGTCCGAGCTCGCGGCTTGGTTTGTCGCCAGGGTCGTGGCTTGTAGGTAAGCTGGCGGCGAGGACCTGGATGGACCCAGTTTCGATCGATCCCCTGCTCGGGCGCGTCATCGGCGGCAAGCTCGAGATCCTGGAGCTGCTGGGGAGCGGCGCGATGGGGAAGGTGTACCGCGCCCAGCACACCGGGCTGGCGAAGGCGGTCGCGATCAAGGTGCTCCTCCGGATGGAGGGGGCGCCCGAGATCCACGCGCGGCGGTTCAAGGCGGAGGCCCGGGCCGCGAGCCGGCTCGACCACCCGAACAGCGTCCAGATCCTCGACTTCGGCGAGGACGAGGGGCTGCTCTACATCGCGATGGAGTTCCTGGAGGGGCAGGACCTTCAGGCCGTGCTGCGCCAGCAGATGAAGATCGAGACGACGCGGCTGTGTTGGATCATGTCGCAGGTCTTCTCGGCGCTCGCGGCCGCGCACGCGGGGGGCATCATCCACCGCGACATGAAGCCGGGGAACGTCATGCTGATCGAGAAGATCAGCGAGGACGGACCGGTGCAGGACTTCGTGAAGGTCTGTGACTTCGGGCTCGCGAAGATCCTCGACGCGAACGACGGCTCGATCGGGCCGCTCACCCGGCAGGGCGCGGTGTTCGGGACGCCCGCGTACATGTCGCCGGAGCAGGCGCGCGGGGAGCCACTCGACGCCAAGAGCGACATCTATTCGTGCGGCGTCATCATGTACAAGATGCTCACGGGGCGGACGCCGTTCCGGGCGAAGTCGCCGACCGGCGTGCTCATGAAGCACATCTCCGAGCCGCCGCCGAAGATGGAGAGCTTCGGGGTGACGCCGCACCCGCGCCTCGAGCAGATCGTGATGCAGGCGATCGCGAAGGACCCGGCGGAGCGCTTCGACGCGCGCGAGGGGCGCGACGCCCTGCGCGAGCTGCTGCGCGAGGCGGGCCTGGACATGCCGTCGACGACCGGGATGGCTTCGGTGCCGCTCATCAAGCGGACCGCGGAGATCGGTGACCTCGAGCTGCCGCCGTCGCGCGCCCCGGCGGAGCGCGGCTCGACCGCGGTCGCGACGGTCTTCGAGGAGACCATCGCGGCGACGAAGCCGATGCCCGCCGCGGATCGGGGCGCCACGCGGGTGGATCGCGCGGTGAGCCAAGCGCGCACGATGGCCGCGACGACGGAGCCGCCCGCGACGGTCCCCGTGACCGCGCCGCCGGCGCCGGGGCTCGGCAAGACGCTCATCGCGCTCATACCGGGGGCGCTCGCGCTCATGGCGGTCGGCGCGCTGGCGGTGTTCCTGTGGCTGGGGCGCGACGGGCGGGCCGTGGTCGAGGTCGCGCCGGGCAGCGCGGACGAGGCGCGCGTGGGGGCGGCGCAGAGCCGAGGCACCGCGAACGCCGGGCGGGGCCAAGACGGAGCGAGCGCGGCGGACGGAGCGTCCGTGAACGGCGATGACGGCGCGAACGGCGCCGCCAATGCGAACGGCGCTGGGGCCGACGGAGACGGCACGACCGAGGGCGCCGCGAGCGGCAACGCCGACGGCTCGGACGGCAACGCCCACGGCACGAACGGCAAAGCCCACGACGCCGACGGCACGGACGGCAACGCCCACGGCTCGGACGGAGCCCTCGGCGCGAACCCCGCCGACACCCGCGCCGGCGGTGCGCCCACCGCGAACCGGCTCGCCGCCGGTGAAGATGCGAAGGATCCCCCCAAGCGCCGACGGCGTAAACGACGTGTGCGTCGCGCGCCGCCGCCCCCGCCCCCTCCGGCCGAAGCCGCGCCCCCCAAGACCCTCGAGGCGGCGCCGCCCAAGGTCCTGCAACCTGCGCCCAAACCCGTGAAGGTCGCGACGACGACGCCGGCGGGACCGCCCAAGCTGGGGTCGAGCTTCCGCGTCGACGTCGAGATGGCGGCGATCGAGATGGCGGGGGGCCTGTCGAAGAACCGGATCCGCACCGCGCTCGAGCGCAAGAAGACCGAAGCCCACGCCTGTATGCGCCGCGCCCTCGCGCGCGGCGGCGTGCACCGCAAAGGACGCGTAAACGTGAAGGCGACGATCACCGTGCAGGGCCGATTGCGCAAAGTGACCGCCGGGGGACTGCCGGGGGTAGGCCCATGCCTCGAAGACGCCTACGCTTCCGCGCGGATGCCTCACCCCGACACGGGCGCCGTTCCGATCGAATTCTCCCTCGCCTACTCGACCCGAGACCTGTGACCCCGATGGAAGGACCGGCATGAGATCCCTCTGGCTGTTGATACCGCTCTTGCTGTGCGGAGCGTGTCTCGAACCCCCCGAGGACGACGATGTCCCGCTGTCGACCTTCTTCGGGGACCCCGACGTGGACCCCGCAATGGTCCAACACGTCGAGGACGACCCGGCGCTCGCGAGCAACATCGCGCAGTTCGCGTCGCAGGTTGCGTATCTGAAGGGTTGGGCCGACGGCGAGAGCATCTGGTACTGGAACGTCGACGGCCCCAACGCCACGTTCATCGCGCCGCTCTACCAAATCATCGGCCCGGACGGTCAGCAGATCGGCCGCACGATCATCGACGTCATCCCCGGCGACACCGGTTACACCCCGTGGTGGCGGGTGTTCACGGTCTACACGACCGATAAGTACAACGGCGAGCGCATCTGGTCGCGCGAGGGGATCGACGCGGGCATCCGCGCCGGAATCCTCCAGGAGCCCGCCGCGACGGATCGGGTGGCGAACTGCCCCGTGGTCCTGCGAGAAACGGAGATCCAGGTCCGACAGAACCCAGATGAGTACGCGAACCCGAGCTGGGTTTGGTACCGAAATCAGCGCGTCGACTGGGTGGTCTTCACCGATTTCCTACGTCTCGAGCCGGAGAAGCTCCAGATGCCGGTGTACCCGGTGTACGTGCTCCAGCGAATCGACGAAGGTGCGCCGCTCTATGAGTTCGTGAGCGGCGTCGACATCACGGGAGACCAGCTCCTCAACGACTCGAACAACATCTTCGCGTCCGGTCTCGACGGCCCGCGCTACTCACCGCTGTGGTACCTCGCCGTGGTGCGGGTCGAGGAAGACTACCTATCGATCGACACGTCCTCCTCCGCGGTCGGGCTCTCCGCGGAAGATCAGTTCTACGACCCGGTCGGGATGAACGTCGTGTCTTCGCAGGTCGTCCCGCCGATATCGCGTCAGAAGGACGTGCTGGTGAACTGCCCAATCCAGCGAACGAAGGGTTCGCTGTGAAGCGCTGGGGCGTACTCGCGTTGTGCGTCGGCGTCGGGGGCTGCCTCGACGTCGTCGACACGTTCGACCCCGCCGTCGGCCCCGCGATCGCGGGCCGCTGCGTGAACGACGACTCCGATCCGGACACCGACGTCTCGTTCTCGCAGGACATCCAGCCGATCCTCCGGGAGGAGGCCGGCCCGGTGGGTTGCTCGTGCCACCAACCCACGGACCCCAACCCGATCGGCTTCGAACAAACCGGCCTCGACCTCTCGAGCTTCGCCGGGTTGCGCGCCGGCGGAAACAACAGCCTCTCGGGCGTCATCGTAGAAGGGCAGCCGTGCGACAGCATCCTGTGGCAGAAGATCAACCCCGGCCCGCCGTTTGGGTCGCAGATGCCGTTCGACGGCCCGCCGTTCCTGACCGAAGCGCAGCGCCGGCTCATCGCCGACTGGATCGCGGAGGGCGCCCGTGACAACTGACAAGCGCTTCCTCGTCGCGCTCGCCGCCCTCGCGCTCGTCGCGTGTGTGACCGGGCGAAGCACCCTGCGGGGCGGACTCCCGGAGGAGCGGGTCGCGAAGTACCCACCGAACGTGCAGGAGGCCTACCGCCTCTTCGCCGCGCGGTGTTCGCGGTGCCACACGTTGTCGCGACCGCTCAACGCGCAGATCGACGACTTCTCGCACTGGGTCGCCTACGTCGAGCGGATGCGGCACCACGCCGGCTCCGGGATCTCGAAGGCCGACGGCGAAAAGATCCTCGTCTTCCTCAAACACTACCTGGAGGAAGAGAACCCATCCCAGCGCACCGCGCCGGACAGCGCCGGCGGGGCGAGCGGAAGTGAGGCGGCGCCGTGAAGAAGCTCCTGCCTCTGCTGCTCGTGACTCTGCTCCCCGCGACGGCCTCGGCCTACGAGATCGAACGCAACTTCGCCGGCTCGGCGCAGCTCGACTACCTCGCCGTGCCAACCTCCGTGAACGGGCGCAACTTCACGTTCGACGGGTTCACCACCGAGCTCGCGGTGAAACTCGCCGTCGACTTCACGGAGAACTTCAGCGCCAACGTGAAGATCTGCTACGGCTGCCACGGCTTCGAGACGGACATGGCCTACGTGGACATGCGCGTCGCGGACCAACTCAACTTCCGCGTCGGGCGCATGAACCCTGCGTTCGGTGACTTCCTCCTTCGCCACGACCCGGCGAACCACCGCGCAAACTCCAAACCCCTCCCCTACGACATGGGCCGCATGCTCCGCCGCAACGAGTGGAACATGAGCATCGTGCCGGCCCCGTACGTGGACAACGGGCTGGAGGTGAACGGGACGCAGTGGTTCGGCGACGACGCCCAGCTCGACTACGCCGGTTACGTCGTCAGCGGATTCAAGGGCAACAACGACGCCTTCGACTTCGACTTCGTGCAGTCACGCTCCGGCTCGCTGTACTACGTCGACAACAACTCCGAGCCCGCCGTAGGAGGTCGGGCCGCCCTCACCTTGAACTTCACGGACTACGTGAACGGGACATTCGGGTTATCGGGCATGTACGGCCACTACGACCCAGCGGCGGATCTGGAGTATTTGATATTAGGCGCGGACGTCTACTTACGCTTCGACGCGCTGGTCATACGCGGTGAGTATCTCTTCCGGAAGACGGAGTTCGCCGTCGGGAGCAACCCCGACGAACGCTTCCGCTACGAGTTCGATCCCAAGAAGAACTTCTTTACCAAGGATGGCTTCTACATCGAAGCCGAGTACCCGATAACGGACTACTTGGAAGTCTTCGGGCGCCTCGACGGGATGAGACGCAAGGGCAACGTGCTCGCGAGCTCTGCGCTGCGAAGTACCAGCGCCATCCTCCGGGAGACCCTCGGCGTGAACATCGTCGTGCAGCGTGGTCTCCGCATCAAGCTATCCGGCGAGTACTGGGATTTCTCCGACTTCGCCAACGAGGTGGCCATCCACACCGGCGTCACCGCGAACTTCTGAGTTAGATTCATGGCCAAGAACCCCCTCTCTGCCTTCATGAACATCAAGCGGAACGAGCTCCCGCTCACGCTCCTGATGTTCAGCTACTTCTTCGCGGTCATCACCACGTTCTGGATCGTGAAGCCGCTGAAGAAGGCGATGTTCATCGGCTTCTACAAGTCCCAGGGGAAGCTCGATCTCTTCGGGTGGCAGCTCGAGGGCTCGCAGGCGGAGCTCATCGCGAAGGTCATGAACATGGTCGTCGCCTTCGGCGCCGTGATCGTGTTCTCCACGCTCGCGAGGCGCCTCCGCCGGCAGCAACTCACCCTCGCGTTCTGCGCGTTCTGCGCGGTGTGTTTCGGCGGTTTCCTGGTGCTCGGCGAGGAACCCACCGAGGTGAAGGCGTGGCTGTTCTACCTCTTCGGTGACCTCTACAACACACTGATGGTCGCGACGTTCTTCGCGTTCCTCAACGACAGCTTCAGCCCCTCCGCCGCGAAGCGAACCTACGGCCCGATCATCCTGGGTGGTGTGTCGGGCGGCGCGTTCGGATCGATGTTCGTCGCGCAGAGCGTGAAGTCGATCTCCTTCGGGGCGTGGATGGGCATCGGGATCGGCATCACGGTGGTCATCGCGATCCTCGCGGTGTTCGCGGGCCGCATCGTCGACGCGAACCCACCGCCGGATCGTCCGGGGGACGAGGCGAAGGAGGAGGACGGTGGCAACCCCGCGATCGACGGCGCGCGCATCGTGTTCCGCTCGCGCTACCTCCTCGCGATCGTCGCGATCGTCGGCCTCTACGAGATCATCTCCACGATGCTCGACTTCCAGTTCACGGTGACCTTCGAGGAGCTCCTCGCCGCCGACGAGCTGGGCTCGGCGTTCGGCACCACCTACGCGATCACCAACGGCCTCGGCCTCTTCGTGCAGCTGTTCCTGACGAGTTACATCCTCTCGAACTTCCGCCACACGGTCGCGCTCCTCATCATGCCCGTCGCGATCATGCTCGCCTCGGGTGCGTACCTCGCGATGCCGATCCTCTACGTGGGCGGCGCACTGAGTGTCTCGGACAACGGCCTCAACTACTCGATCAACCAGTCCGCGCGCGAGGCGCTCTACACCCCGACCTCCCGCGACGAGAAGTACAAGGCGAAGGCCTTCATCGACATGTTCGTCCAGCGCTTCGCGAAGGCGCTCGCGGTCGGCGTCAGTCTGCTGATCACCACGCTGCTGTCGAACGACATCGCGAGCATGCGCTACCTCTCGATCATCACGATCGCGCTGGTGCTCGTCTGGGTCTTCGCCGCGCGCTACGCCGGCAACCGCTTCGAAGAGCTCACCGCCGACGACCAGGACTGACCGGCGAGCGACGCCAAGATCTCCTGCGCCACCCGGAGCTGCGGCGCGTAGACCGCGTGTTCGTCGCCGTCCTTGTAGTAGGACTCGACGACGGCGCCGCCCGAGCGCATCACGGTGGCCGTCTCCTGCATTCGGTCGTACGGAACCCACGGGTCCTCACGGCTCCCGCCGAGCACGACCGGCATCCCCGCCCAAGCGCTGACCGGCACGTCCCAGTTCGTCCCGCGCGGTCCGAGCAACCCACCGGTGAATGCGATGAGTGCGCCGAAGCGCTGCGCGCGTCGACGGTAGACGTACTCACAGGCGAGACACGCGCCCTGTGAGAAACCCAAGATGACTTGGGCCTCACGAGGCACGCCGCGCTCGACCCACGCATCGGAGATGACATCGACGCTCGCGAGCGCGTGCCCGAGGTCCGGCTCATTCTCTGCGAACGGCGCGAGGAACGAGCGCGGATACCAGACGCGCCCCGCCGCCGTGGGGGCGACGTACGCGACGCCCGGCACGTCGAGGTGGTCCACGACGTCGCGCGCGAGGACACCCGGGTCGTGCGTCCGGCCGTGCAGCATGATCACGACCACGCGGGGCTCTCGCGCGCCGAGGTGCGTCAACGGCGCCACGAGGTGAGGGTTCGCGATCGCGGAGCTCACCATTCGAGCTTCTCGAGCGACGCGAAGATCTCGTCGGCGCGGTCGGCGAACACCGGCGGGACCTGAAACGACGTCCCGAGCTTCTCGAACGGCTCGTCGATCGTCATGCCCTCCGGCTTCGACACCGCGGCCTCGAAGAGCGCGCCGCCGGGTGTCCGCACGTAGACCGACTCGAAGTAGCCGCGGTCCTTCCGGTCGGAGACGTCGGTGAAGCCGAGCCCCTCCAACCGGAACTTCATGTCGGCCTGCGCGTCAAGGTCGTCGATCTGGAAGGCGCAGTGGTGGACCATCCCTTCGCCGTACATCCAACCGCCCGGCGCGAGGTCGGGCTTCACCTCAAAGTCGACGAGGGTCCCGGTGCCGCCCTCACCCACGGCGAAGCGCGTGAAGTTTCGGTCGCTGCCGACCTTCTCGCCCGTCCACGCCTGGACCATGAACTCCTCGGAGTGCTCGAGCTCGCGGACCGTCACGGTGATGCCGTGGGTGCCGCGGATGGCGAGCTCACTCGGGACGTCGGAGCCGCCGTAGGGCTTGCGGTCGTCGTCGGCGATCGCGACGAGCTCGTAGTCGATGCCGCAGGGGTGTGCGAACGCGAGGATCTGCTCACCGAACCGTTCCTCGGCCCTGACGTCGAACCCATGCTCGACGAGGCGCTTCTTCCAGTACTCCAACCCCGACGTGGGGATCGACAGCGAGACCTTCGTGATCTGATTCGATCCCTTGCGCGCCTTTCGACCGGACTGACGCATCGGGAAGCTCGTCACGAGCGTGCTCTCCTGACCGACGTCGTTGCCGTAGTAGAGGTGATAGATCGGCACGTCGCCGTCGTAGAGCGCGGTCTTCTTGACGCTCTTGAGACCGAGGACCTGGGTGTGGAAGTCGTAGTCCTCCTGCGCGCCGCCGGTGCAGAGCGTGATGTGGTGGTGTCGCTTCAGCTGAGGTGCTTCTCGGGTCATCGCGACCACGATGCGTCCGCCCCGGGCGGGGAGACAAGACAACCCCGCCCGCTTCACTTGTCGCGATTTCCGAACAATCAGCGAAGCTCGGGGGTCGTCGACAACAGACCCCGCTCGATGAGCACCTGATCCCACGGCGACTCCGCGCGCGGAGCCGCCTCCAGGCTCTCGAGGAACACGCGCAGCTTCTGGGTCACGCTGCGCGCGGACGGATACACCGCGCACAACCAGAACGACGCGAGCTCGTAGTCGGGGAGCACGATCTCGAGCGTCCCGTCGATCAGACCGTCGTACGCGAGGAGCGTCGGGATACACGAGATACCGGCGCCGCTGCACGCGTAGTCACGCAACAGGAAGACGCTGTTGGTGCGCAAGTACGGCTGCAGCTCGACGCTGTGCTCGACGCCCTCCCGGGCGAAGTTCCACACGTCGCCCGATGGGTAGCGCGAGTAGAGACCCAGCCGATGTGACGTCAGCGCCTCCGGCGTCGACGGCGCGCCCCGCTCCGCGAGGTAGTCGCGGTGCGCGCAGAAGACGGGGCGCCACGGAAAAAGGCGCCGCGCGACGAGGCTGTCCGAGACCGGGTTGAAGATCTGCAGCGCGCAGTCATAGCCCTCGCGCACCGGATCCACGATCGAATCACTCACCGTGAGGTCGAGCATGATCGCCGGGTACTTCTTCTGGAACGCACCGATGAGCTCGACGAACTGACCGTGCACGAACCCGGGGAGCACGTGCACGCGCAGGACCCCGGCGGGCGCGCCCTTCATCTCACGCATTCGCTCGAGTAGATCCTCGGAGTCTTGAAGGAGCGCCGCACACTCCGGATAGAAGGTCTCACCGATCTCCGTGAGTGTGACGTTGCGGGTGGTGCGGTGAAAGAGCGGCGCGGTGATCGTGTCTTCGAGCTGCTTGACCCGCGTCGTCACGACGGAGCGCGAGACCCCCAGGCGCCGCGCGGCCCTCGAGAAGCTCAGCGTCTCGGCGACCCGGACGAAGGCCTCGATGCTCTGGAGCGCGTTCACACCAAGCTCGTCCCCAGCAGCTTCTTGAAGAACGCGACGGCGTACGAGTCCGTCATCCCCGACAGGTAGTCCGTCACGAGCAGCAGCCGCTCGTACGCGCCGAGGTCCTCGGCGGGGTGCCGGTGTATGGCGTCGAGGAGCTTCGTCTGTTTCTTCGTCGGCGAAGTCGACAAGACCGCCGGCACCAGCTCGGACAGCAGCGTCTGCAACACGCCGTAACCCGCGAGCTCGATCTCCACGACTTCCTGCGCGCGGTAACAACGCGAGCGCGAAAAACCCACGACGTCCTCGAGCAACTCACCCGCGCCGATGACCGTGGACAGCGGCTCCTTCAGACCCGGCCCGAGGATCTCGGACTCCAGATCGAGGAACGCCGCGCGCACTTCTTGGGCGAGCTGGTTGATCGACTTCGCACGGAGGTAAGCGATCGCCTCCTTGGGTTCGTCGTCACTCGGACGCCGATAAGTATCGTCCCGCGCCGCGATCGGCTCGAGCCGCGGGAACACCTCCGCGTAACCCACGTGCCCCAGCCGGTACCCATCCTCGATGTCGAGGATCGCGTAGCAGATGTCGTCCGCGGCCTCGACCAGACACGCCAACGGATGACGCCCCCACGCGAGCTCGCCGCGCGACGGAACACCCGTCTCCTCCGCGACCTCCGTGAACAACGCGCGCTCCGTCTGGAAGAAGCCGTGTTTCTTACCGGCGACCCCCGCCGCCTCCAGCCGCGGTCCGGCCTGACGCGGGTACTTCGTGAACGCGCCGAGCGTCGCGCACGTCAGCTGCAGCCCACCGTAGTTGGCCGGCATCTGCAGGCGCGTGAGGATCCTGAAACCCTGCGCGTTGCCTTCGAACTTCTCGAGGTCCCACCGCTCCCGCTCCGTGAGCGACGCGGTGATGTCGGGGCGCTCCGCGAACCAGCTCCCGATCGCGTCCTCCCCCGCGTGACCGAACGGCGGGTTGCCGATGTCGTGCGCGAGGCACGCGGCCGCGACGATGTCGCCGAAGTCGCGCGGCGACAGCTCGGGCAGCGCGTGCCGGGCGATGAGCTCACCGCCGACCATCGTCCCCAGCGAACGCCCGACACAGGACACCTCCAGGCTGTGCGTCAGACGCGAGTGCACGAGGTCGTTGTCCGGGAGCGGGAAGACCTGCGTCTTGTCCGCGAGGCGCCGGAATGCCGTCGAGAACACGATGCGATCGAAGTCGCGCTGGTGCGCCGTTCGGTACGGCACGCCCGACGGCGCCTTCCGTCCGAGCTGACGCGCCGACAGCAGTCGCATCCAGGTCTCGCTCATCGAGGCGACCCTTAGTCGATCCGGGCCCGGACGTCAGCGGCTGATCCGACCCCGCGACCGCTTCTTCGCCAGCTCGATCGCCGTCTCACGATCCACCTTCAGGAGGTGCTCCGGCGGATCGTACAGCTCCCAGGTGTACAGGCGACGCTCGATCTCGTCGGCCCACTCCGAAGAACCGAACCCCGGTTTCTCGCCGTTGCCGAACGCGACCTTCGAATGCGCGCGTATCAGCGCCTGCGGACGCTGCGGGTTCGGACAGTGGTACGTCTTCTCCGACGCCAAACGAAGGTTGCGCAAACGTACGTTCAGCGATCCGTCACGCTCGCGCTCGACGAAGCGCACGCGCGGCTCGTCCGGCGTGTCGAGGCGCGCGTCAAACCGCGCGAAGTCCTCCTTCGTCGGCTTCGCACCGAAGTCCTGGAACGCAACGAGCTGCGCCTCGAACGCCTCGTCGTCCTTTCCCTCCGCGCGCAGCGACGCCGCGCGCGCGACCAACTCCTGCGCCGTCTTGTCCTTGTTCGCGTCCCACGTCGCACGTCCCCGCTGCGCCTCGCGGAACACCGCGCCGCGGACCTTCGTGACGAGCGGCGACAGCGCTCTGGAGATCGCCGCGCTCACACCGACGCCGCGCGCGATCTTCGCGTCGATCTGCCGCACCGAATCGTACCCGCCCCACGCGCCGGTCCCCTTTCCCTTCGCGTCGACCGTGACGACCTCCCCGTTGCCCGCGATCTTCGCGACCCCCTCCACGGCGATGTCGGCGTTGTAGAACGATGCCCACTGCGTCGTGCGGATCTTCTGCGTCTTCTTCCGATGGACCTTCTTCGGTCGCATCACCTGACGCCGGTACGTCTGGTCGACACACGACACCGTCTCGTACGTGTCGTTCTCGCGGCAGTACCGGTACGTGTTGCCCCACGCGTGCGTCTTCTCGAACGGATGCCGGCACGCGGTGACGGTGCGACACTTCGGCTCGACGTACGTCTCCCAGACCGGAACGAGCTCGGTCTCGGCGACGGTGGTGTCGTAGTCGAACGTCGTCTCGCGCGACGTCGTCCGGCGGCGCTCGTCCCACCGGCAGGACGTCAACTCCACATCCACGTGGAACGGCTTGCCCGTCCCCTTGCGCTCGATGAGGCGACGCAACGTCGACTCGAGCTTCGACGCCTCCTTGCACCCGGCGATCGAACGCACGCGGATCGGCGGCTGCGCCGACGGCGGGACGTTCTCGCGGATCACGATCGGTGGGAGCCGAAGGTCCCGACCGTTCGCGGCCGCCCACAGCTGCCCCGCCTGCGCGTGCAGGAACGCCAGTCGCGGCATCCGCTGCTGAAGGTCGTGCGCGATCTCGAGGTGATGCTCCTGCCGGTGGAGCCGCTTCACCTCGTCCCCCTCCTCGCCGCGCAGGTACAGCCCGGCTTCGTGGCACACCGAACGGAGCCGACTCGGGCTCTTCATCAAACCCCCGAGATCGGTCGCGAGCTGCAGCGCCGCCTCCGGCTCGCCCCCCGTCGCCAACATCGCCATCTCCTCGGCGATGCGTCCGTCGACATACGTGTTCATCGGCGTCGTCAGACCAGTCGGGAGCATCTTGAACTCGCGGCGAATCGACCACCACCGCGCCGCGATCTCCTCGACGTCGCGATCCGGATCGTTGGCGCCGACCGCTTCGTACCCGGCGCGCCGTAGGAGGTCGCGCACCCGCGCGTCCCATGCTCTGGCCTCCGGCGGCGGGAGGTAACGGTCCGGCGGCAACAACAGCAACCGGTGCGGCGTGATGCGCCACGCGAGGTCGAACGCGTGCATCGGGCGGCCGTCGGCGAGGAGCTCTTCGATGCGTTGGAACGTCGGCTCCAGCAACGCCGTCCAGGACGCGACGAGCCGCTCGTCGACGTGGCCCCGCTGCCCCCACGGGAGCTGCTGCTTCCGGGTTTGGTACTCGAAGCGTCGGTAGTGGACGATCGCGTCGACGTAGTCACCGCGGTCGAAGGCGTCGTCGGCCGCGCGCAGCGGATCGTGCGCGCACGCGCCGAGCACGAGGAACGCGAGCACCCGGACCTTCATGCCGGCAGTGTACGCGCTCCGATTCGAACGTCCGAACCGAATGAATCCGTTGCCCCCGAGACCGTCTTAGGCGAACACACCTGGGAGGGTTCGAATCGATGAAGACGATCTCCGCCGCGTTCGTCGCGGCCTGCCTGTTCACCGGCGCCACCGCCGACGCCACCACGTTGCGTTATACCTGGAAGAAGGGGTCGAAGCACCGCTTCGCCGCGAAGTCCAAGGACACGATGAACATGTCCACGATGGGCATGAAGATCGCACAGCGCACCACGACCGACTCGACGTTCACGCTCCGCATCGATCGCGTGCGCCCCGACGGCACCGCGGAGGGCACGCTCTACATCGAGTCGTTCACCGTGCGCGACGAGAGCGGGCGTGTGCTCGGGACGATCGAAGGGCTCCCGCCGTCCTCGCTGAAGAGCCTCGTCACCGTCGACCGCCGCGGTCGCTTCACGTTCCAGGAGCACGTCTACCTGATCGTGCAGGAGGGGCAGAACGTCGTGGTCACGAATCAGGTCGGACCGAACGGCGCCGTGGGCACGGTCAACGACGGTGAGGAAGAGGTCACCGTCTGGGCGACGATCGATCCGAACACCGGACGCCTCTCGGGCGGCGCCAGCGTGAAGAAGGTCGCGAAGCAGAAGAAGACGCGCCGGGTGAAGATCCGCCAGGACACGCCGCGCGTGGACCTCGTGCCGCGCATGTTCATGGAGCTGCTTCGCCTCCCCGACGGCGCGGTGGGCGACGGCGCGGTGCAGGTCGCGATGAACCACCCGAACCTCTCGAACGACACGCGGGTCACCGCGCAGATACTCGACCCTTCGCCGAAGAAGACGCGCGTGAAGACGACGTTCGAGACCAAGGCCGCCATGAAGGCACCGGTCGACGCGCCCGAGGACGACGAAGACGACGACATGGCGATGGGCGGCGGGATGCCGGACCTCGGCGGCGTCCCGGGTATGGGCGGCATCGATCTGTCCGGGATGCCGGGCATGGGCGGTGGGGGCGCGGCCCCCGGCGCGACCGTCGACACCAAGATGCGCGTCGACGGATGGGCGACGATCGTCATGAACCGGAAGGCCGGCACGCTTCAGTCGCTGAAGGGCCGCATCACCAGCAAGACGAGCATGGGCGGGATGGCGTCGGTCGACACCGACAGCGAGCTGGAGCTCACGCGCCGCTGAGGTTTACCGGTCCGGTCGCCCGTTGTATGTCGGGCCGGTTGAAGGAGCTGACCGCACGCTCGATCGCCACGGGCATCTTCCTCGGGATCCTGTTCGGCGCCGCCAACGCATACATCGGGCTGAAGGTCGGGCTGACCGTCTCGACCTCGATCCCGGTCGCGGTGATGACCGTGGCGATCTTCTCGGCGCTGTCGAAGCGCGAGGGGAGCAGCGTCCTCGAAGCGAACATGTCCCAGACGGTGGGCTCGGCTTCGAGCTCACTCGCGTCCGGTCTGATCTTCACGACGCCGGCGTTGTTCCTGTGGGGCCAAGATCCCGAGCTGCTCCAACTCATCGTCCTCGGCGGCTGCGGCGGCCTGCTCGGCGTGCTGATCATGGTGCCGCTGCGGCGCGCGTTGATCGTCGAGGAAGCCGACAACCTCCCCTACCCGGAGGGCACCGCGTGCGCGAACGTGCTGCGCGCCGCCGACGCGGGGGGCGCCTCGGCGCGGCCGGTGTTCGTCGGCCTCGGGCTCGGCGCGCTGTTCAAGTTCCTCTCGAGCTTCGGGAAGATGTGGCACGGCGAAGCCGCGGTGCGGTTCGGCAAAGCCGAAGCCGGCATGGAGCTGTCGCCCGCGCTCCTCGGCGTCGGTTACATCCTCGGCCCGCGCATCGGGTTGTTGATGGTGCTCGGCGCGGCGGTGTCCTGGCTGATCCTCATCCCGGCGTTCGCCGCGTTCGGCGAGTCGTCGCTGTTGTTCCTCTTCTCCACGCCGCCCACCGGGCTCGGCGAGCTGTCGCCGTCGAAGATCTGGAACAACTACATCCGCTATGTCGGCGCGGGCGGCGTCGCGACCGCGGGTGTCTACACGATCGTGCAGTCCGCGCCGATGATGGTGCGCTCGCTGAAGGCCGGCCTCGAGCACCTCAAGAACCGCAGCTCGGACGAGGAGGTGGCCTCGACGGAGCGCGACCTCGACATGCGCGTGGTGCTCGGGATCGTCGCGGCCGTGCTCGTGGTCGTCGCGGTGGCGCCGCAGGTGCTCGGCCGAAACGCGGGCATCCCGCTCCGCATCGTGGGCGCGCTCGGCGTCGGCATCTTCGCGTTCCTCTTCGTGACGGTGTCCTCGCGCATCGTGGGGCTGGTCGGCGTGTCTTCGAACCCGACGTCCGGCATGACGATCGTGACGCTGCTCGGCACGTCGCTCGTCTTCTACGCGCTCGGCTGGACCGACATGGTCGGCAAGACCACCGCGCTCACCGTGGGCACCGTGGTGTGTGTCGCCGCTTCGATGGCCGGAGACGTGAGTCAGGATCTCAAGACCGGCTTCATCGTGGGGGCGACGCCGCGGTCGCAGCAGATCGGTGAGATCGTCGGCATCCTCACCGCGATCACGTTCGTCTCCGGGGCGATCATCCTCCTCGCCGGGCAGTACCAGTTCGGCAGCAAGGAGCTGCCGGCGCCGCAGGGCACCCTCATGCAGACGATCGTCGAAGGTGTGCTCGAGGCGCGCGTGCCGTGGGGGCTGTTCCTGCTCGGCGCGGCGTTGACGCTGATCCCGATCGTGCTGCGGCTCCCGCCGCTCGCGGTGGCCGTCGGCCTCTACCTCCCACTCTCGACGATGACGCCGATCCTCGCGGGCGGAATCATCAGCATGATCGTCAAGCGCGGCGCGCAGAAGACCGAGAACGAAGGCGCCGACGCGGGCGTGCTCGCGGCGTCCGGGCTCGTCGCGGGCGTCGGGTTCGTCGGCGTCGGTCTCTCGGCGTACGGCTTCTTCACCGGCTCCAAACCTCCCGGGTTCGGCGTGGAGCTACCCACGATCGTCGGGCTGCTGCTGTTCGCCGCGCTCGGCTACTACCTGTTCAACATGGGGAAGCGCACCTGATGCTCGACACCGACAAGAGCCGCGCCGTGCAGCGCGTGATGGGGCAGGAGCTCCGTCGTTCGATGAAGGGCATGAAGCTGGCTGGGCACCCCAAGCCGTTCTTCATGTCGTATCTGCTCCACTGGACGCGCGGCATGGACGTCTGGGGTCGGTACGGTGCCGTCTTCAACGCGGAACCCATCGAGGCCTGTGAGTTGTATTCGGAGATTCGGGTGGGTTCGTACCGGCTGGACCAGACCGTCGACGGCTCGCTCACGACGGACCTCTACGACCGCGAGTCCTACAACTGGTTGGTCGGCCCGAAGGACGCGGATCCGGAGGCGGTGCGCTACGCGTTCTGGAAACTCACCCAGCTGAAATACTGGGAAGCGCTGCACGACTACTACGACAAGAAGAAGATCCTCGTGGAGCAGCGCCTGAAGGCGGAGGCGCCTTCGTTCTCGAAGGAGGACAAACTCGTTCGGAACCGCCCGCTGGAGGCGCCCAAGTTCTCACAGAAGCGGTGGGAGGACTTCGTCGCGCGTGCGTCGGGGTTGTTCAAGCGCTACAAGAACCTGGTCGACCCCTACGTCCGCATCCGCGGCGCGACGCGGTGCCGCGTGTTCGTGAACTCCGAGGGCTCGAAGTTCATCGCGCAGGAGAACTACTACGAAGTCATCATCAACGCCTGGTACCTCACGAAGGACGGCGTGTACCTGCACTCGGCGCGGTATTTCCAGGCGACGGATCCCAAGCAGCTCCCCAAACTCAGCGAGGTCGAGCGCGCGATCGACGAGATTCACGAGGACCTCCTGAGCCTCGCGAAGGCCGAACCCATGGAGCCCTACGCCGGGCCGGCGCTGATGTCCGGGCTCGCGACCGGGCTGGTGTTCCACGAAGCCATCGGTCACCGCCTGGAGGGCGAGCGGATGATCTCCCGCACCGAGGGGCAGACGTTCGCGGAGAAGGTCGGCAAGAAGATCCTCCCGGACGGCGTGGATCTCATCGACGATCCCACGCTCGCGACGTGGGAGGGCAAGCCGCTCTTCGGTCACTACGAGGTGGACGACGAGGGTGTCGCGGCGCGACCGGTCGAGCTCGTGAAGGACGGCGTGCTCCAGACCTTCTTGATGAGTCGCGCCTGCGCGAAGGGGATCAAACGTTCGAACGGGCACGGTCGGCACGAGCGGTATCAAGACCCGATGGCGCGCATGGCGAACCTCGTGGTGAAGAGCGATCAGCGCCACTCCTGGGACGAGCTGAAGGACAAACTCCTCGAAGCGGTGACGAAGAAGAACCTTCCGCACGGGATCATCGTGAAGCGTGTCTCGAGCGGCGAGACGCGCACCGACCACTACGACTTCCAGGCGTTCAAGGGCGTGCCGACCGAGGTGTACCGCGTCGATCCCAAGACGGGCCACGAGGAGCGGGTGCGGAACGTGAACTTCATCGGCACGCCGCTCGCGGCGATTCAGCGCATCCGCGCGTTCGGCCGCGACTACGAGGTCGACAACAGCTACTGCTACGCGGAGAGCGGTAGTGTCCCGGTGAGCACGGTGGCGCCGTCGATGTTGGTCGACGAGTTGGAGCTGCAGCGCGCGACGACACGTTACTACCGGCCGCCCGTGTTACCGTTGCCCCCGATGAAGGGCCCGCGCTGAACGCGGGAGGAGACGGTCGATGGCCGAAGAGTTCCCGCCGCATCCCCAGATCCCGCCGAAGACGCCCGTCGCGCCGCTCGCCGCGGAGCTCGACGCCAACCTCCCCGCCCCCGGCAATGCGAAGGACGAGGGGGGCCCCGAGTCCCTCGCGATCAGCTTCTTCCTCATCCTCTTCCTCGGGACGATCGCGGCGTTCATCTACGTCTTCTTCGACTTCGTCACCGACATCATCCTCGCGCTGCTGTTCGTGTACCTGTCGCGCCCGCTCTACCAGTGGTTCATGCCCAGGCTGAAGAGGCCCTGGTTGGCCTCGTCGTTGGTGTGTGTGGTCATCGTGTTCCTCGTACTCATCCCCACGGCCTTCCTGGTCGGGAGCCTCTCGGCCGAGGCCGTCGTGGCGTTCGATCGTGTCGGTGAGTCCGTCGCGGTCCTCGAAGAGTTCTTGTTCGGCGACTCACCGGTCGCGCGGACCGTGCGACGCGCGGCGGACTTCGCGGGTGTGGAGTACTCACCGAAGGCCCTACGGGACCTGGCGACGGGCGCGGCGGGCGCGGCGGCGACCTTCCTTGGTGGTCAGATCAACACGATCCTCGGCAACGTCTTCGCGATCCTCTTTCACTTCGTGATGATGATGGTGATGGTCTTCTACCTGTTGATCGACGGGGGGAAGCTCAAGCGCTACATCTACCGGCTGTCGCCGCTGCCCACGCACGAGGAGGAGCTGATCGCGACGCAGTTCGGATCCGTCGGCCGAGCGATCCTCTTCGGCAACGGGATCGGCAGCCTGATCCAGGGGGTGATCGGCGGCCTGACGATGGCGGCGTTCGGCCTCCCCTCGGCGGTGCTCTGGGGGACGGTGATGACCATCTTCGCGTTCCTCCCGCTCGCGGGGATCATGGTGGTCGTCATCCCGGCCTCGGTGTTCATGGCGCTGACCGGCCGCCCCCTCGCGGCGGTCGCGTTCCTCGCGGTCAACACGGTGCAGGCGCTGTTCGTGGAGAACGTAGTGAAGACGCGGCTGATCGGCTCGCACATGAAGATGCACAACCTCCTCATCTTCCTGAGCCTGATCGGCGGCCTCTCCGTCTTCGGCGTCATCGGGATCCTGTACGGGCCGCTGGTGGTCACGATGTTCCTGACCCTGAGCCGGCTGTACGAAACGCACTACGAAGCGACGATCGGCGCGTGGTTCGATCGGCGCGCGTGACGGACCCGAGCGGGTGTGCTACGGAGGCCGGTCAGTGAAGATCTACGAGAAAGAGTACTTCGCGACCTCCGAAGACGAGGCGCTCGACAAGGCCGCCGCGCACTTCGAAGTCGATAAGGACCAGCTCGAGATTCGTAAGCTCGATGGGGTCACCATCGAGGGTCTCAAAGAGCGCCAGTGCTACGTCGTCGCCGTCCAGGGGATGGCGGACAAGCAGCCCGAGGCCGCCCCGCGCTCCGAAGGCCGTGGCCGGGATCGCGGCGATCGCGGTGGTCGAGACCGGGATCGAGGCCGAGGCCGGGATCGCGACCGCGGCGGACGCGACCGAGGTCGCGGTGGTCGGGACCGGGATCGGGATCGGGGCCGCGGTGGACGCGGCCGGCGCCCGCGCGGTGACAAACCCGAAGGCGTCGACCACGAGCACTTCGAGGCGATCGCCCAGGAGGCGGTCAACTGCGTGCTGGAGGACGGCGAGGACGTGATCCTCGACGCGATGAACTCGAAGGAGCGGTGGGTCGTCCACAACTTCATCAAGAACATCGACGGCGTCAGCTCCGAGAGCGAGGGCGAGGGCGCCGAGCGCAAGATCCGCGTCTTCGAAGTCGAAGAGGACGACGAAGACTGAGTCGGCCGGAGCTCAGCGGAGCTCGGCCAACCCACGAAACAACGCGACCCAGCGCTCGGCGACCGCGCCGAGGTCGGGTCGCGGATCCAGGCTCTTCGGCAGCACGTCGTCGATGAGGTCGAGCGTCATTGCCTCGTCCATGGAGCAGTTCGCCTTGAGCTGCGTCAGGAGGCGGAAGCGACCGACCTCCTCCAGGAGCTCGCGAATCGCGGCGTGCTGGGTGGCGTCGAGGACCTTCGCGTCGCGCAGCGCGTCGGCGCGCTCGAACGCGTTGGTCGCGACGATCCCCGCGCGGTCCGCGAGGCCGCGTAGCAACGTGACGATCGCCTTGCGGACGGCGCGCAAGGGGACGGTCTGCTCGAACGGCGTCGCGCGTGCGAAGCGCGAGAGGTTCTCCGTCGCCTCGGCGACGTCCCGCTCGGCGCGGTCCTGACGGACCTCGGGGGTTCGCGCCGCGGCGATGCGGCGACCGAGGCTCGACACGAGCTTCGCGTCGCCGAGCACGAAGCGCCCTTCGCGCACGCCGCGCCGGTAGCGAGCGCCGCGCTCGGGGTCGGACCACGTCGACGCGATCTGGTCGACGTCGCCGAAGACGGCGTCGCGGAACCGGCCGACCGGGGAGGCCTGGTCGCAGAACGTCACACCGGACGGCTCGCCGAGCGCGGTCAACGCCATGCGCCAGCGATCCACCGCCGCCTCGAACCACGGGTAGTGCGCGGCGTCCTCGAGGACGAGCGCGGCGTCGACGTCGGAGTGCGTCGCCGACTCGCGCGCCGCGACGGATCCCAACACCGCCACCGCGAAGCGACCGGGCGGCGGGTGGCGCTCGAGGTCGGCCTCCACGATGTCGACGAACACCTCCTCGATCGCGCGGCTCACCCCCTGCTGCACATCTTCGACCGGCGCCCCGGCGGCGAGCGCGCGCTGGGCGGCGACGCGCATCGCGCGCAGATGCGCGATGCGGGCGGCGGTGCGGAGGTCCTGGCCCGTGCGGACGTCGAGCGTGGCCATCGCGCCGAGCGCGGCGGGGGATCCGGAGGGGGCCTCGGCGGCTTTGCTCAGGAGCGGGGGGACGAGGGGAGGGAGGAGGAAGGGGCGGAGCTGGAGGTGGGGGGACGGGTCGACCGTGGTCGCGTGGACGCGCCGGCTGACCTGGAGGGGCATGGTGGGGTTATCGGTAAAAGAGGTGGATCCGGTGCGCGCGCGACGATTCGAATTTGTTGTTCCCCGGTCCTAGCGGCGGCTTTCGACTTCCCGGTCGTAAATCCGAGATTTGGGAGTTGGGAACGTGGCATGTGAATTCGAATTCTTCGGATGGAGGGGGCGCGCCCGGCGCCTCAGCCGCCGTCGGAGGCCCCCGCGTCGCTCGCGCCCGCGTCGCCGACGGCGGCGTCACGCTGACCCGCATCGCCTCCGGCGTCCCGGGCGGCTCCGCCGTCGCGGGCGCTTCCCCCGTCGCGCGCCACGCAAACCCGCCCCAGGCACCGCGTCTCACCGGGGCACTCATCGTTCCCGAAGCACTCCGCGTCCTCCACCGGGCACCCCGCGAGCGCTCCCATCAGCGCGACGACGACGACCCTCCGCCCCATCCTCCCCGTTACCTACCACCGAATGCGCTCGGTGCGGCGGCGGTCACTCGCCTGTCAGATCCTCGGGGCCTCCCGTACGTTCACGCCCTCATGTCGCGCACCGTGCTCGTCGCCCTCCTCGTCGCCGCCCCCTCCGTCGCCGCCGCGCAGGACACCGCCGCCTTCGACGTCTACCGCACCCGGTTCACCGACCTGAGCGGCACCGCGTTCCTCGAAGAGCTCCCCAAACCCGACCGTGCCAAGCTCGGGTTCGATCCGACGAAGGCGGAGTACTTCGACACCGTCGCCAAGGAGCTGAAGCTCACCTCCGAAGAGCGCGCCATCTTCAAGAAACACGGGCTCGTCTCCGTCGACCACGGCGTCCGGTACAGCTTCGGCGCGAGTTACTACGCGATCTACGCGCGCGACATGCCGGTGTTCATCACCACCGACTCCATCCTGCACGCCGTCCACAAGTCCTACGACGACATCCTCATGCAGCTCGAGACGAGCTACCTCGCGCCCACGATCCAAGACGTCCTCACGCAGGTCCACGGCGCCACGAAGAAGACCGACCACGACGTCGACCTCTACGTCACCGTCGCGCTCAACCTCCTCGCGGGATCCAAGGAGCTCACCGTCCACTCGAAGCTCGGCCAGGACGAAGCCGCGCAGGTCCTCCTCGACAAGGTCGAGTCGCTGAAGCTCGAGAATCCCCGCGGCCCGGGCACCCAGATCTACGGCGGCAAGCGCACCGTCGACTGGTCGCAGTTCAAACCGCGCGGCCACTACACCAAAAGCGAGCAGCTGAAGCGCTACTTCCGCGCCATGATGTGGCTCGGCCGCGCCGACACGGGGTTCGAGATCGCCGACTCCGACCGGCAGCTGGCGAGCGCGATGCGCCTCGTCGCGCTCGTCGACGAGACCGGCGGCCTGAAGAAGCTCGGCGCGATGAACGACATCGTCGACTTCATGGTCGGCGCCTCGGACAACCTCACCGCGTTCCAGCTCCGCGATGCGATGAACGGCGCGAAGAACCTCGACCAGGTGAAGAAACGGATCGCCAAACACGGCAAGCAGGCCATCCGCTCGCAGGTCGTCGTCTCCAATCCGCACGACACGATCGAAGTCGAACCGCCGAGCCTCTTCCAGCTCTTCGGCCAGCGCTTCGTGATCGACTCCTTCGTGCTGTCGAAGGTCGTCTTCGACTCGATCCTCTACAAGAACAAGAAGGTCATGCGCATGATGCCGAACGGCCTCGACGTGATGACCGCGCTCGGCAACGACGAAGCCGCGCGCCTCCTCGCACCCGAGCTCGAGGTGTTCCCGTACGCCGGCAACCTGAAGGCCGCGCGGGCCTTCGTCGCGGAGCAACCCGCCGCCTACTGGCGCTCGAACGTCTACAACGCGTGGCTCGGTGCGCTCCGCACGCTCGACGACAAACCCAACGGGCGCCACGTCCCGCGCGTGATGCGCTCCGAGGCGTGGGATCGGAAACAGCTCCAAACCCAGCTCGGGTCCTGGGCCGAGCTGCGCCACGACACGATCCTCTACGCGAAGCAGTCGTACACCGCGTGGCCGAGCTGTGAGTACCCGACCGGTTACGTCGAGCCGTACCCGGACTTCTACCGCGCGATCGAGGCGCTCGCCCGCGAGGCGCAGCGCCGGATCCGACTCGCCGACTACGGCAAGGCGGACTGGATGAAGACGCGCCAGGTCCAGTACTTCGACCAGCTCGCGGACACGATGCAGCGCCTCGCGAAGATCGCGGAGCGCGAGCTCGCCGCACAGCCGCTCACCAGCTCCGACGAGGACTGGCTCAAGAAGACCATCGACAAACGCGGCGGCGGCAGCGGTCCGCCGCGCTACGACGGCTGGTACCCGCAGATCTTCTACGGCGGGGGTGTCTCGGCGTCCGAGTGGGACCCGACGGTGGCTGACGTCCACACGGACCCGAAGGGGGGAAAGGTGCGCGAGGTCGCGGTCGGGGACACCCAATTTCTCGTCGTCGCCATCGACAACGAGGATGACCGGACGGTCTACGTAGGCCCGGTCTTCTCCTACTACGAGTTCGATCACCCCGTGTCGGATCGCCTCACGGACGAGCAGTGGCAGGGCAAGATCCGCGCGAACACGCTCCCCGAGCGCCCCGCGTGGTGGCGTCCGTACCAGGGGGCACGCAAGGAGCGCCACACCGGCCGGTGACGCCGGCGTGACGTGAGCCCGAGCACCGCCTCAAAGGTTGGCGTTCGGGGCCTGGCCCTGTATGCGTGGCCCGATGCTCCGTACACGCTGGTTCAGTACGATTCTCTTGGGCGCCTCGCTCGCCCTCTCTGCCTGCTCGGGCGACGACGACGGTCGCGACGACGACTCGACGTTCGTCCCGCGCGACGCCGGTGAAACGGTGACGCCCCGCGACGGCGGACCGGACGTCGAACGCGACGGCGGCGACGTCGAACGCGACGGTGGACCACCGCGCGACGGCGGCACGGGCGACACCCCCTCCGCCCTGATCAACATCGTCCGCCTGGCACCGCCCGGCGTTCAGAACCCGCCGCTCACCGTTGAAGAGGCGATCGTCACGTACACGCGCGATGCGCTCGGCGACGACCCGGCCGGCTTCTTCGTGCAGGTCGACATGACCGGCCCCGCGCTGTTCGTCGCCATCCCGACCTCGTCGGTCGCGACCCCCGCACCGGTGGTCGGCGACGAGGTGTCGTTCACCGTGAACGAGACCGAGGTCGTCGATGCGCAGCACCGCGTCATCGCCGTGTCGGCGTTCACCGTCGACGCGAGCGGCCGCGACGTCGCCGCGCTCGTCCAGGACCTCAGCATGGCGACGGACGTCGTCACCGACCTGACGAGCTACGAGAGTGAGATCGTTCGCGCGAACGGCACGCTCACCGGCGCCTACGCGTTCGCGGGCAACGAGCACCGCCGCATCGGCATCTCCACGCAGGGGCTGCCGAGCGACAACGCGTTTGTCTTCCGCGTGCCGGAGACGCTCATCGGGCCGCTCGGCCTCGTCGACGGCTGTGATGTCAACGTTGGCCCGATCCCGATGTGGCGCTTCTCGACGACGGCGCAGCTGACGATTCAGCGCGACGTCGACGTCTCCGTGACCGCGTGCGCCAACGGCGTGCAGGTCCAGTCGGCGCGTGCGCTCAGCGCGACGAGCGTCGAGGTCGTCTTCGACCGCCCGCTCGCCGCGGCGACGGTGATGGACACGCGGTTCACGCTCGCGCCGAACGTGAACGTCACGGGCGTGGCGGTGAACGCCAACGTCGTGACGCTCACGACGGACACGCTCACCGAGCTGCAGCAGTACACGCTGACCGTCGACTCGATGGTGACGGACGACCTCGGCAACTCGGTGGACGCCAACGCCAACTCCGCGATGTTCACCGCGCCCAGCACGGCGGCGGCGCCCGGAGCGATGGGTGACATCATCTTCACCGAGATCATGCAGAACCCGGCCGCGGTGAGTGACAACGAAGGTGAGTACTTCGAGGTCCACAACACAACCGGCGCTTCGCTCGACCTGACCGGCTGCACCGTCACGGACGAGGGCAGCGACACCCACGTCATCAACCAGCCGGTCGTCGTGCCGGCGGGTGGCTACGTCGCGCTGGCGCGCACCTCGAGCGCCGGCTTCGTGTCGCCGTACATCTACGCGGACATCAACCTCGGCAACGGCTCGGACAGCCTCGTGCTGATCTGTGGCGGCACCGAGATCGACCGCGTCGCGTGGGACAACGGAGCGACCTTCCCCGACCCGAGCGGTGCGTCGATGAACCTCGACCCGAGCGCGCTCAACGCGACGTCCAACGACGACGGCTCCAACTGGTGTGAGTCGGTCTCGGCCTTCGGCACCGACCAGGGCACGCCGAACGCGCCGAACGACGTCTGCCCGACCGCCCCGCGCGACGGCGGCGTCGTGGACAGTGGCATCCCGCGTGACGGCGGCTCGCCGCGCGACGCGGGTCCGGCTCGGGACGGCGGCCTGGTCGACGCCGGCACGCCGCGCGACGGTGGCCCCGGCCCGGTCGGCGCGCGCCTGGTGATCAACGAGGTCGACTACGACCAGATCAACACCGACGCCGCGGAGTTCGTGGAGATCTACAACGCGGGCACGGCGCCTGCGGTGCTGACGAACGTCGCCCTCGTCCTCGTGAACGGGAGCAACGACTCCGAGTACAACCGCGTCGACCTGGCGACGGCCCTCACGCTGGCGCCCGGCGCCTTCCTCGTGGTGGGCCCGACGGGCCTGGCGGTCCCGGGTGGTGTCACGCTGATCGAGTTCACCGGCGCGACGAACAACATCCAGAACGGCGCGCCGGACGCCGTGGCGCTCATCGACACGGCGTCGAACACGCTGATCGATGCGCTGTCGTACGAGGGCAGCATCACCGCCGCGAGCATCAACGGCTTCGCCGCTCCGGTGAGCCTCGTCGAGGGCACCGCGACGGCCGTGGCCGACTCGAACTCGGTGGACGGTTCGCTGGTCCGCGTCCCGGACGGCGCCGACACCGACGACGCCTCCGTCGACTGGTCGCTCGCGACCACGCCGAGCCCCGGCGCCGCGAACTGACGCGCCCCGAGCGCGCCCCGCTCCGGGGCGCGCCCCCCTCCTCGACAACCCCCGCTCCCTTCGACAGGTAGACCACGCCGACATCGACGTACTACCGATCGATGAACCCGCGCGCCGTTCCATTCCTCCTCGTTGCCGTTGGCCTGCTCTCCTGCTCCGGCGAACGCGCTCGCGAGATGCAGTCGACGACTCCACGTGAGCGATTCGTCGTCGGGTCTTCTGGCGGCACGTTCACGACTGTCGACGGGGTGGGCCTCGATGTCCCGGCCGGCGCGCTGACCGCGACGATCACGATCACGGTCTCCCGGACGACGCTCCCCGATGGGAACGCCCTGACCCCCGTAAGCTCCGTCTTCCAGTTCGAACCAGCGGGGACGGAGTTCGCCGCGCCCGTGACGCTGCGCATCCCTTACATCGGCGGCACCACCGAACCGCTCGGCTTCTGGTACACCGGCGAGGACGCACCGACGATCCTGTCGCGGCTCCCGGGAGCCACCCTGGCGAACGGCGTCGGCGCCGCCATGGTCACGCACTTCAGCATCGGCTGCGTCGCGTATCCCTCCGGCACCTCGGGCCGCGACGCCGGCGTCTCGGAGACGATGGACGCTGGTCACCGGGACGCCGGGACGACGTCACGCGACGGCGGGGGGGAGCGCGACGCCGGGCCGGCGCGCACGTGCGGGTGTGAGCCAGGACCGAAGTGCGGCGCCTGCTGCGAAGGCCAGGAGGTCTGCGGCTACACTGAGTGCTACGAAATGCACTGCGGGGAGTGAGTCCGCGCGACGCCGCCGCGAGCGTACGACGACGCCCGCTCTGGTTACGCCTCCTCCGTTCGTTCAGAGACCGCCGAGATTTCGCGCGCTGGCGAAACGAGCGAGCGCCTGTCGCTCGGCGAGATACCGGCGCGCCCGATCCGCTAGCTTCACCGCACGCTCCTCGCTCACACCGCCCCCCTGGTGCGGCTTGCCGCCGCCGCCTAGGGCAGAAGCGAGGAGCGGCGCGAGGTCGCCGTCCTTCGTGCGCACCGAGAACTTGAGGGACGAGGGCGGGAGCTGTTCGAGCCGTTCGTCGGTGAGCGTCGACCGAGCGAGCTCGTCGCGCGCCCCGACCGCGATGAGCGCGACCTCGGGGTCCAGCTCGCGCACGCGCGCTTCGACGTGGTCGAGCGCCGAGAACAGCACGTCCGACCACGTGAGCTCCGGCGTCTGCTCGCGGGCTTCGCTCCACGCATCGAGGAGCCCGTGCGACGGCACGGTGAAAAACGCGACGTCCATTGCGCCGACCTTTTCCGTGCGCTCTTCGATCCGCTCGGCCCACGCACCCGTCACCTCCCGCGGGATCCCACCGCCGAACCCAGAGAGGATCCGCGACAGGTCGACGGCCTGGGTATCGAGCAATCCGCGGAGCAACCCGAGGGTGGTCGGTCGGGTGTGCGCCGAGTCGAAGCCGCGCGTGTCCGAGTAAATCGCGGTGACCAGCGGCTCGAGCACGGAGCCCCAACCTTGCTGCATCAGTGACGCCGGCGATGACTCGATCATCCGCGTCAGCGTCGCGAGCACCAGGAGCGCGGCGGCATCCGCCTCGATCTCCTTGAACACGATGAGCTCGGTCTTGTCCGCGTCGAGGCCGAGGCTGACGTGCGTGGGATCGACCTCGTGGTGATCGATAACGACGACCCGCTTCGCCGCCCGCATCGCGGCCTCCGCGGCCGGACCGACGCGCGTCCCGTCGTTGTCGACGAACACCACCGTGTCGTAGCTCCGCTGCGACACGGTCTGCGACGACACGAGGTCGTCCTGGATACCGAGCCCCGAGAGCTGCGATGGCGGTGGCGCATCGACGTGCGCGTCGGCGGGCAGATGCAGCGCGGCCCGTCCGCGCGCGAGCGCGACCGCCGAACAGAAGCAGTCCGGGTCACCCGGGGCGTCGCCGACGATCAACGTCGGTCCCGAATCCAGGAGCGCCGCGACGACCTCGGCGGGGACGCGCCGTTTCCAGGCGTCGGGGCCGATCGTCGAACGGACGACCGGACAGTAGGGCGCCGCGACCTCCTCGGGGATCTCGAGCGGTGACTCCAGCTCTGGCGCGGTGCTCGCGAGCGCGCCGTCGACGAGGATCCTCTGGGCGCGATCTGGGTGGGTCGGAGACAGCGGCGACACGGGGCACCCGTGCAATGCAACCTGCGCGCCGCCGTCGACCTCGCACGCGTGATCTCTCTCGGGACGGAGGTGCGCGCTCCCGCCCGGCCGGGGCGCCCACGCCGAGGAGCAACGCCCCCACCGGTGGTGACCATCGTCTCGGATGCGCGTCGACGGAAACGTCGCTAGGGTCTGCGCGTGCGTCGCTCGACTCAGGAGGAGTACGCGCGGCGCGTTCTCCTCGCGCAGCGCGCGATCGAGACCGCACTCGACGAGCCCCCCACGCCCCGCGATGTCGCGCGGCGCGTGGGGATGGCGCCCCACCACTTTCACCGCGTGTTTCGCGGGCAGACGGGCGAGTCGGTCATGCAGTACGCGCGCCGGCTCCGACTCGAGCGCGCCGCGCGGCCGCTCCGGAGCGCGCCGCCGTCCTCGCTGCTCGAGCTCGCGCTGGAGGCGGGGTACGGATCCCACGAAGCGTTCACCCGCGCCTTCACGACGGCGTTCGGGCGATCACCCTCCGCGTATCGCGACGACCCGGTGGAAGCTCGTGCGTCGTGCCCCGAGATCGCTCCGTTCGAGAACGACGTCGAGGTGCGCCGGGAACCCAAGCGCGAGCTCGTCGCGATGCGACACACCGGGCCGTTCGCGAACGTCCCCGCGACGTGGGAGCGCCTGCACGGTTGGTGGGGAGCGCGCGGTGCCTCGGCGACGCCGCGGATGTACGGCCTGGTGCACGACGATCCAACCGTCACGACCGAGGCGCTGCTCCGCTACGACGCGTGTTTGGAGGTCGACGTCGCGTCCGTCGACGCACCCGCGGCGCGTACGGAGCTCCCGGCCGGGCTCTACGCCGTCGCTCGGCAGACGGGCCCCTACGATCGGCTCCACGAGCTGTACCTCGGGTTGGTCGGCGTGTGGTTCCCGAGGAGCGGCTACGTCCTCGACCCGGCGCCCACGGTGGAGTGGTACGTCAACTCGCCGCACGACACGCCGGCCGAGGGGCTCGTCACCGAGATCTGGGTTCGGATCGAGGAGCGCGGCTGGATCACTTCGCCGGCGTGACGTGGATGAACAGCGAGACCTTGGCGTCGTCCGGGCTCCCCTCGTAGCGCTCGAAGTCGACGTCGAAGGTCCGCCGGTCGCGCTCCTCCCACGCCGTCCAGACGTGGTTCCAGAGGCGTTGGGCGACCTCCGCCGCCGGGCCGCGATCCTCGAACACGACGTAGTCGCCGGCCGGCAACGTCACCGATGTCTCGCCCGCCGACGCCTCCTGGCCGACGACGACGCGATATCGATTCGCGAGCCGATCTGCGTAGTCGGTGTAGACGCCGTACGTCGGCCCCGATGCGCCGATCGCACCCAACTGCGCCGCGCGGCCCCACAGCGTACCGATCGTTTCGGGCGCGGTGGCCTTGTCGACATCAGCCGCGACGCCCCGGATGGTGATGGGCACTGTTCGTTTCTCTTCGTGTTTCACGTCGTTCGTTCCCCTTTCGGTGAAGGCACCTTGCCGCACGAGGCCACGGCGCGTTTGACCGTCGGTGCTCTTTTCGGCGGCGGCCCACGCAGCACCACCAGGTAGGACAACGTGCCTTTCGGGGACACCGCACTCGTGCGGGATCCTCCGCATGTGCGTCGCTCCGCGTTGCTGCTCCTCCTCCTCGCGGGCTGCGAGCCCGACCTCTTGCAGGAGGTGACGCCGATGCTCGAGCTCGAGGGCGGCGCGATCGAGTTCGGCGTGGTGCCGGAGGGGGAGACCGCCGTCGGCTCGGTGACGCTGTCGAACCCGGTCGGCGTCGCGGTGGACGACGTGGTGCTCGAGCTCGACCCGTCGTCGTCGGCGGACTTCGAAGTGCTGACGTCCACGCGGACCTTGGGTCCGGGCGCGCAGCTCGAAGTCGAGGTTCGCTTCACGCCCGTCGGTGCGGGTGAGGACGACGGCACGCTGTGGATTCGTTCGGCCGCGCTCGCGGACGGGCCGGCGCAAGTGACGTTGCACGGCGGACCCATCGCCCCGGCGATCGGCGTGACGCCGGATCCGATCGACTTCGGGCCGGCGACGACCGCGACGGTGACGCGCACGTTCGAGATCTCGAACGACGGCACGGCGATCCTCACGGTGGACGCGCTCCAGATCGACGAGGACGGAAACACCGACTTCGTTCTGCGTGCGTGGGATCTGCCCGTCGCGATCGCCCCCGGCGAGCGCGTCCCCGGCGCGATCGACTACGTGCGCAGCGGGCGCGCGACGGCGGGGCGGCTGTTGGTGGCGTCCGACGATCCCGACGCCGCGATGCTCGAGGTCCGGCTCCTCCCCGACCCGTACCGCGCCTGCGAGGACGGCGAGGACAACGACGACGATGGCTTGGTCGACTTCCCCGACGACCCGGGGTGTGCGTCGCTCACGGACGACGACGAGTCGAACCCGCCGGAGTGTGAAGACGGACTCACCGAGGTCTGCGGCACGGACGTCGGCGAGTGTGAGCTCGGCATGCGAACTTGCGCAAACCGGATCTGGGGACCGTGTGAGGGCGAGACGGGCCCGGCCGACGAGCGGTGCGACGACCTCGACAACGACTGCGACGGCACGCGCGACGAATCGATCACCGCGACGTGCACGGTGAACGACTGCGGCGGCGTGCGCGCGTGTGTCGAGGACTCCGGCGTCGCGGGCGGCGCGTGGACGGAGTGCATCCCGGTCGGCGGTCAGAGTGAGGTGTGTGACGGGATCGACAACGACTGCAACGGGATCATCGACGACGGGATCGTCGAGGCGTGCGCGGTGAACATGTGCATGGGCACGCGCATCTGCGTGCCGGGCGGGACGGGTGAGTACACGAACTGCCAGGTCACCACGATGCCGGAGATGTGCAACGGCATGGACGACGACTGCGACGGAACGCCGGACGACGGGCTGCCGGTGCTGACCTGCGGAATGGGCGTGTGCACGGCGACTGCGGCGTCGTGCGTCGGCGGGATGCTGGGCACGTGCACACCAGGGCCGGCCGGAACCGAGACGTGCAACAACCTCGACGACGACTGCAACGGACTCCCCGACGACCTGCCGAACCTCACCTGCGGCACCGGCGAGTGCGCGCGCAGCGTACCGGCCTGCCTCAACGGGACGAACAACCAGTGCGTCGCAGGGACGCCGACGAACGAGACGTGCAACGGGCTCGACGACGACTGCAACGGAACGCCGGACGACGGCATCCCGAACCTCACCTGCGGCGTTGGCGCCTGCGCGCGCAGCGTGGCGGCTTGCAACGGGAACATGCCGAACACGTGCACGCCGGGCGCCCCGGGGACGGAGATCTGCAACGGCGCCGACGACGATTGCAACGGCACGCCCGACGACGGCATCCCGGATCTCACCTGCGGCACGGGTGAGTGCGCGCGCACTGCGCCGGCGTGTCTGAACGGCGGCAACAACACCTGCGTCCCGGGGACGCCAGTGCCGGAGATCTGCAACGGGCTCGACGACGACTGTAACGGCGTGGACGACAACGGCGTGTGCGGGACGCCGTCGTGCGGCCTCTCGATCACCACCGCGGATCCGCAGGAGCCGAACAACTCCGCGGCAGGTGCGAACCCGGTGAACCCGCCGGTGCTCGGGACGCAGACGTACACGTACGACGTCACGCTGACGCCGGGGGACACGGACTGGATCGCGTTCAACTTCCCGCCGCCGGGCGCCGCTTCGATCGCGACGATGACCGCGCAGGTGAACTGCGTGGACTGGGCGACATCGACGGGGTGCCCCTCGACGCCCGCCGTCGGCCTCGCGGCCTGGTACTTCGACGACGTGTGCAGCCCGGGCGGTCAGCAGGATGGGTTCAACGACGGCACGTCCGGGCTCGCGACGGTGACTTCGATGGGTTCGGTGAGCCCCTTCGGGATCTGCACGCCGCAGCGCTTCCGCTTGAACGTGTTCCCGAGCGCGACGGTGTGCGCGGGCGAGGCGCTGAACGCCGAGGTGACCGTGACGATCACCTACCAGTGACGGCTACTCCCACTCGATCGTGGACGGCGGCTTGCTCGAAATGTCGTAGACGACGCGGTTGATCCCGCGGACCTCGTTGATGATCCGATTCGACATCCGCGCGAGCACTTCGTACGGGATGTGCGCCCAGTCGGCGGTCATGCCGTCGATCGAGGTCACCGCGCGGATCGCGCACGTCGCCTCGTAGGTGCGGGCGTCGCCCATCACGCCGACGGAGCGCACCGGGAGCAGCACCGCGAAGCTCTGCCAGATCTGATCGTACAGACCGGCGTCGACGATCTCTTCGCGCACGATGCGGTCCGCGTGACGGAGGGTGTCGAGCTGCGGTCGCGTGATCTCACCGACGATGCGAATCGCGAGCCCCGGCCCCGGGAACGGCTGGCGCCCGACGACGTCGTCCGGGAGGCCGAGCTCCTTGCCGAGGATGCGGACCTCGTCCTTGAACAGCTCGCGGAGCGGCTCGATCAGCGACAGCTTCATCCGCTCCGGGAGGCCGCCGACGTTGTGGTGGCTCTTGATCGTCGCGCTCGGACCCTTGAACGAGACCGACTCGATCACGTCCGGGTACAGCGTGCCCTGCGCGAGCCAGCGCGCGTTCTCGCCGGCGCTCTTGGCCGCGGCGTCGAAGACGTCGATGAACACCCGCCCGATCGTCTTGCGCTTCTCTTCGGGATCCGTGACGCCGTCGAGCGCATCGAGGAACTGATCCGTCGCGTCGACGTAGCGGAGGTTCATGCCGAGCCGGTCGCGGAAGACCCCCTGGACCTGCTCCGCCTCACCGGCGCGGAGCACGCCGTTGTTCACGAAGACCGGGATGAGCTGGTCGCCGATCGCCTTGTGCAGCAGTGCGGCGACCACCGACGAGTCGACGCCGCCGGAGAGGCCGCAGATGACCTGGTCGGTGCCGACCTTCTCGCGGATCAGCTCGATCTCGCGCTCGATGAAGCTCCCCATCGTCCACGTCGCGGCGACGTCGGCGATGCGGAAGAGGAAGTTCGCGATGATCTCCGTCCCGCGCGGCGTGTGGACGACCTCCGGGTGGAACTGCAGGCCGAACCAGCGCTTCGCCGGGTTGGAGACCGCGGCGTAAGGGCAGCTCTTGGAGCGACCGAGGGTGACGAAGCCGTCCGGGAGCGACTCGACGGCGTCGCCGTGGCTCATCCAGACGTGGGTGTCTTCGTTCGAGTGGAATCCAAAGAGTAGATCGTCGTCCGCGACGTGTTCGACTTCGGCGCGCCCGTACTCGTGTCGCTCGGAGCGAACCACACGTCCGCCGAGGAGGTGACACATGAGCTGCATGCCGTAGCAGATGCCGAGGACGGGGACGCCGAGCTCGAAGATCGCGGGGTCGATCGTCGGGCTGCCCTCCTCGTGCACCGACGAGGGCCCGCCGGACAGCACGATCGCCTTGGGGGCGAACGCTCGGATGTCTTCGAGGGACCGCGTGCACGGCCAGATCTCCGAGTAGACCCGCTGCTCGCGGATCCGCCGCGCGATGAGCTGCGTGTATTGGGAGCCGAAGTCGAGGACGAGGACGCGGTCGAGCGAAGCCGGAGCCGTCATACCCGGTGGCGGATATCACGGTCCGCCCGGCTTGCCGACCGCGAACCAAGGTCCTTATGCTGACGAGCGTCGTGCCGATGCACATCCCTGCGGGCCTCGGCGCCCTGCTCGCCAAACTCGGCCTCCAAGCGCCCGGCGAAGAGGGTGAGGCGCTCGGGAAGCTCCTGCAGGGCGGCGCCGCGGGCGCAGAGGCCCACGGCCTCGCCGCGCAGGGCAAGGAGGGCGCGCTCCCCAAGGGCATGGAGCTCGGCCCCGACGGCGAGCTGCTGAGCGGGCTCGGGTACAACAACGCCGACAAGGAGTCGGGGGCGAAGAACGCCAACGAGAAGACCAACGTCGAGCGCTTCGTCCAGGAGTCGTCGGTCGAGCGCGCGGAACCCGACAACCCGTTCACGAACCTCGGCCGCGAGGGCAAGGAGAAGGCCGAGACCAAGGAGAAGGTCGCCGAGCAAACCGAGGTCGCGGAGCAGCGCGAGGCAAAGGACGGCGAGATCCGCCGGGACGAGGTCGCCGACGAGGCGCGGGTCCTCGGGCAGCACGAAGCCGCGATGGAGGAGCGCGTCGACAAGAAAGAAGTCGAAGAGGCCGAGGCCCGCGATCAGTCGCAGCAGCAGGACGAGGACGAAGAGGACAAGCCGGGCGCCGGCTGGGTCGCCGAGGAGCTCGAGGACGAGGAGCACCGCAAACGCGGGCTCTACGAGGGCGACCCCCTCGGGGAAGTGCACCGCTGCCGCGGCACCCTCGACGACGGAACCCCCTGCCTGCGCAAACCCGTGAAGGGCGCCCCGTACTGCCGCGAGCACACCGCCGGGTGGCGCGTCCAGCCGCCGATGCGGAAGGCCTGACTCCGAGAGGCCGGATCCGCGCGAGCAGCGCGATCGACCGACGAAGATCCACGAGCGGCGCGCGTAGTATGCGTGCGCTCATGCTCTCCGCTCGCTCGCTCCTCCTCGGCTTCATCGTCGTCCTCGTCGCTGCTTGCGGCGACGGCCGACGCAACGGCGGCACCACGATCCTCCTCCGCGACGGCGGAGGTGGGTTCCTCGACGCGGGCAACAACGGTCCCCCGCGCGACGGCGGCGTGGACATGGTGCGCGACGGCGGGCCGTTCGTGCCGGGCCGCGACGGCGGGGTCCGCCCGGGTCGCGACGGGGGCTCCGTCCCGCCACGCGACGGCGGCGTGAACACGGTCCGCGACGCCGGACCGGCCCAGGCGCTCACGATCTACGACATCCAGGACGTCTCGAGCCCGCTCTACCCCGGTGAGAACGCGGCGGTGGAGCTGCGCAACGTCGTCGTCACGGCGGTCGTCACGGAGGGTGGTCAGGCCGGGAGCTTCTACGTGCAGGAGTCCGCGGGCGGGCAGTACAGCGGCGTGTTCGTCTTCCTACCGATGAACGCGCCGGTGCCATCCGTCCAGGTCGGCGATCGCGTCACGCTGACGGGTACGCTGGAGGAGTACTTCGGCCTCACCGAGGTGCGGTTCGGCTCGCTCATCGCCCGCACGGCGGGGACCCCGCTGACACCCGAGGTCGTGAGCGCGGCGTCGATCGCCACGGGTGGCATCTTCGCCGAGGGCTACGAATGTGTGCTCGTCGAGGTGCAGAACGTGTCCGTCACAGATCCCAACCCGGACGCGCCCATGGATTTCGGGGAGTTCGCGGTCACCGGCGGCCTGCGTGTGGACAACGCGCTGTGGCCGCCCCTCCCGCGCCCACCGCTCGGCACCCAAATCGATTTCGTCGCCGGCGTGCTCCACTACGCGTTCGAGAACTTCAAGCTCCTCCCCCGGGGGGGCGCCGACATCCAGATCCCTAACTGAGTCTTTTCGGGCACTTGGCACAAATCGGCGATTTTGTCGCAACGTGCGGGGCGACACACCGATAACGAAACGCGAAACTGATAGGCGGTTAAAGGGCTGAATCGTGCCCGGCCGTCATTCAGTGGAGCGAGGTCGACCATGAAGCTCGGAACGAACGCCAGCGAACAGCTCAACAAGCTCGGCATCCCGCAGGAGGTCGTCGTCGGCCAGATGCGGTCGCTCGACCGCTCTTCGCTCGCGCGCCTCTCACGTCTCGGCAACGGCTTCGGGCGCATGTCCGCCGGCGACGTCTCGCGGGTCGGCGTCAACAAGTTCTCGCGTCAGGTGAAGGACGCGCGCCAGGACGTCCCGCAACCTTGGTCGAACCTCACCCCGGCGCAGGCGCTCGAGCAGCGCGGCGCGTACGTCGAGGGCACGTACTACCAAGAGACCGCCGCCGAGCACGCTTCCGCGGGGGACCCCTTCCCGGCGCTGTTCAACCGTCACCGTCGCCGCGGGGCGGTCATGGTGCAGCGCATGCTGACCGACCCGCTCATCCTCGAAGCGTTCGAGCGTCAGACGCAGCTAACCGTCGTCAACGACGGCCGCCAGGACGGCGGCGTCTCGGTGTCGGCGATGACGGCGGGCAACGCGGCCGCTTCGGGTGCGTCGGGCGGTGGCTTCGGCTCCGTGCCCGGAAACATGTGGGACGTCTTGAGCCGCATGGACGAGGCGATCATGGCCGAGGCGGCGGGGATCGCGGGCGGCGTGAGCAGCGGCGTGAACTTCCTCTTCGGGCTCGGTGAGGGCGTCGGTTCGTCGAACGGCTCGTCCGGGTACGGTGGGTTCGGCATGGATGGCACCGGCACCGTGGAGAACGGCGACGGCAGCAGCAGCAGCAGCATCGACCTGATGACGTTCCAGCTGAAGCGCCTCATGGACAAGAAGACGCAGGCGTACGACCTGGTGCGCAGCGTCTTCGACAAACACAACGAAGGCGCGAAGACCGCCATCAACAACATGAAGGCGTAGTTCACGCCCTCGTCTTCACCTCGGGTGCAGTCATTCGACTGCACTCTGTCGCCGAGATCTTGCATGGCGGAGGCCTGAGGCCGCGCGTACAGTGATCTCATGCGCAATGTCTTCCTCGCCTTCTGGGTCGTCTGCTGCGTCGTCTACGGCATCGGTTCCGTCATGAAGCAGCGGGCCTCTTTGGAGGTCAACCTCACCGACGAAGAGAAGGCGCAGGTGGTCGCGGTGCTCCGAGAGCTCCTGGAGGAGGTCGACGACGCCGACGACGAGGACCTGCGAACCCTCCGCATCGAGATCGAGCATCAGCTCGAAGAAGAGATGGAGCACGTCCACGCCGAGATCTCGCAAGAGGAGATCGAGCGGGCGATGGAGCGCGCGCACGAGCTCCGCGGCCGCGTCGAGGAGATCCGCGCGAGGGCCGAGGAGGCGCGCGCCGAGGTCGAGGCGAAGCGTGAGCTGATCGAGGCGGCCAAGGAGATCGGCGAACACATCCGACTCGAGATCGAAGAGGCCGAGGCACACGCGGAAGAGTCGGCCGTACGCGCCGAAGAGGCACGCACCCGGGCGGCCGAGGCGCGCGTGCGATCCGCGGAGGCCCGAGTCCGGGCGCGCGAAGCCGAGACCCGCATCGAGGAAGCGCGGGTCCGCGCTCAGGAAGCCAAGCAGCGCAAGCGCGAAGCCAAGCAACGGCTCCGCGAAGCCGTCGAGCGCATCCGCGACGCGTCACGCCGCGGCGACGACGACGCACGACGCGAAGCGGAGGACAAACGCCGAGCCGCCGAAGACGCGATTCGCGACGAGGCCGAGAACCGGCGCGAAGCGCTGCGGGAAGTTCGCAACGCCAAACGCGAAGCTCGCCGCGAGAACCGCGACGCCGAACGCGAGCGGCTACGCGCCGAGCCTCACCAGGACGGCGTCGTCCACCCCGACTGCGAAGAGGGCGAAGCGTGCGGACACGGCGCGAATCACCAGGCGGAGCGCATGCGCGAGCACGTCGAGCGGATGAAGAAGCGCCTGCACCTCGAGCTCAACGGCGTCGAGTTGAACATCGACGACAGCGTCGTGACGGTCTGCGACGACGGCGACGAGACTTGTTAGTCAGGGAGTAGCGCGAGGACCGCGGGGAGCAGATCGGCCTCCTGGGGCTTCTTGTCTTCGCGGTACCGTTTCACGCGCGCGAATCGCAGCGCGACCCCCGCCGGGTAGTGCGGGCTGTGCTGCACGTCGTTGAACGCTATCTCCACGACGAGCTCCGGCTTCACCCAGACGACGCGCCCCTCCCGCGAGGTTTCGAGGGAGAGGAGCTTCTCCGTCTGCCAGGTGAGCATCGCGTCGGTCATGCCCTTGAAGGTCTTGCCGAGCATGACGAACCGACCGCTCTTCGGATCCCGCGCGCCGAGGTGCAGGTTCGAGAGCCAGCCCTTCCGACGCCCGCTCCCCCACTCCACGCCGATCACCACGAGATCGAGGGTGTGGACGTGTTTGAGCTTCAGCCAACTCTTGCCGCGGTTGCCGGCTTCGTAGGTGGCGTCGAGCGCCTTCGCCATGACGCCTTCGTGGCCGCGGTCGAGGGCACGTGCGTAGAAGGCGTCGGCCTCTTCGCGGTCGCGCGTGACGACGCGTTCGATCCGTTGCTCGGCGGGGAGCGCCCCCTCCATGCGCAAGTTGCGTTGCGTCGCGGGTTCGTCGATCACCGTCGCGCCGTTCACGTGCAGGACGTCGAAGTAATAAGTGGTGAGCGGGAGCTTGGCGCGGAGCGCGTCGACGTCGAGGCGTCGGCCAAAGCGGCGCATCGTGGTCTGGAAGCTGTGCGGCGTTCCGTCCTTGCGGAGCGCGATGGTCTCGCCGTCGAGGACGATCGACTCGACGGGCCAGCGTCGCGCGGCTTCGACGATCTCCGGAACGGCGGGGGTCACCTCGTTCATGCGGCGTGAGAAGACACGCACCTCGTCGCCCTGTTTGTGGACCTGCACTCGGGCGCCGTCGACCTTGAGCTCGAAGATCGCTTCTTCGAGCTGCTCGAGGGCGGCGTCCACGTCCTCCGCGGTGTGCGCGAGCATCGGGTGGATCGGCGTGAAGAGCCTCAAGTCGAAGCGGGCGAGCGCGGCTTCACCTTCGAGGATGACGGCGGACGCGATGCCGCCGAGATCGTTGGCGAGCATCTGCGCGCGCCGGATCTTGGCGGCGTCGACCCCGGTCGCCTTCGCGAGCCCCTCCACGGCGATGCTCTCGAGCGCGCCCTGGCGGATCTCGCCGATGAGGAGGCGACGCAAGAAGACTTGCTCGTCGGCGGTGGCCTTGGCGAGGAGGCCTTCGAGGAGCTCCAACCTCCGCTTCTGAGAACCGGCGCCCGTGGTCTCGACGATCGCGTCGAGGGTGCGGTGGATGTCGAGCAGCTCCAGGGAGGGTTCGGCGGCGGGCGGCACGTGCTGCGTGTCGCGGAGCTTCGCGTAGCCGATGCCGATGCGCCCCTGCGGAACCTGGCCCGCCAGGTAGGCGACACCGATCGCGATCGCGTCGCGTGGGAGCGCGCGGAAGAGATCCGCGAGACGATCGATCTTCTCGAGCCGCTTACGCGTGCGCGCGATGGCGAGCGAGGTACAGACGAGCTTCTCGAACCGCATGACGGGCGATGGAGCTTACCGTGGTTGACCCCTCCGGGAGCGGGGCGATACGTCGCGTTTCGATGCGTCGACTCACCGCCCTCACGACCCTCGTACTCGCCGCCTGCGCGACGCCCGCGGCGAAGGAACCGGAGCCCGCCATGACCAAGGCCGAAGAGGCGCCGAAGGAAGCCGCCAAGGTCGAAGCGCCCGCCAACCCGTTCTTCGCGGGGGAGTGGAAGACGCCCTACGGCGCGCCGCCGTTCGACCGCATCACCGACGACCACTACGCCCCGGCGTTCGACGAGGGCATGAAGCAGCACGTCGCCGAGATGGCGAAGATCGCGAACAACGAGGAAGAGGCCACGTTCGCGAACACGATCGAGGCGATGGAGCGCACGGGTGACTTCCTGGAGCGCGTCGAAAACGTGTTCTTCAACCTCGCGGGGTCGACGAGCAACGACGCGATCGTGAAGCTCCGCGGTGAGTACGCGCCGAAGCTGTCGAAGCACTACGACGCCATTTATCTGAACGACGACCTCTGGCAGCGCGTGAACGCGCTCTATCAGAAGCGCGCGTCGCTCGGGCTTCAGCCGCAGCAAGCGAAGTTGCTCGAGGAGTATTACAAGGGCTTCGTGCGCTCGGGCGCGCGGCTGGATCCGGAGCGCAAGCAGCGCCTCGCGGATATCAACGCGGAGCTCGCCGGGCACTACTCGAAGTTCGTGGACCACGTCCGGCTGGAGACGGAGAAGTACGCGCTCGTCGTGGATGACAAAAAGGACCTCGAGGGGCTGCCGGACGCGGTCGTCGCGGCGGGGGCCGCGGAGGCGAAGGCGCGGGAGATGGAGGGCAAGTGGGCGTTCACGACCACGCGTTCGTCGATCACGCCGTTCCTTCAGTACGCGAAGAACCGCCAGCTGCGGGAGCAAATCTACAAGGCGTACGTCACGCGCGGTGCGCACGGCGACGACCTCGACAACCAGAAGCTCATCCTCGCGATCACGAAGTTGCGCGCCGAGCGCGCGAAGCTGCTCGGGTTCGAGAGCCACGCGCACTACAACATCGACAAGAACATGGCGAAGACGCCGAAGTCGGCGCGGATGCTGCTGGAGCGCCTGTGGAAGGGCGCGATCGCGAAGGCGAAGGTCGAGCGGAAGTTGCTCCAGGCGGAGATGAAGAAGGACCTCGGTAAGAAGGCCAAACTCATGCCGTGGGACTGGCAGTACTACGCGGAGAAGGTGCGTAAGAAGAAGTTCGATCTCAGCCAGGACGAGCTGAAGCCGTACTTCCAAGTGGACATGGTGCGCCAGGGCGCGTTCGACACGGCCTCGCGGCTGTTCGGTATCACGTTCGAGGAAGTCACCGACGGCGTGCCGCGCTATCACCCCGAGGTGAAGGCGTTCGACGTGAAGGACAAGGACGGCACCCACGTCGGGCTGCTGTACGTCGACTACCACCCCCGCAAGGGCAAGCGCGGCGGCGCGTGGATGAACGTCTTCCGCGCGCAGTCCAACCTCGACGGCAAGGTGCGCCCGGTCGTCGTGAACGTCGGTAACTTCCCGGCTCCCGCGGGGGACAAGCCGGCCCTTCTGGGTTGGGACGAGGTGGAGACGTTGTTCCACGAGTTCGGCCACGCGCTGCACGGCCTGCTGTCGAACGTGAAGTACGAGTCACTCGCGGGCACGCGCGTGAAGCGTGACTACGTCGAGTTTCCGTCGCAGCTGCTGGAGAACTGGGCGCTGGAGCGCAGCGTCGTCGAAAAATACGCGCGGCACTACGAGACGAACGAACCCATCCCGGCCGAGCTGGTCGAAAAGCTCCTCGCGGCGAACAACTGGAACCAGGGCTTCGCGATGACGGAGCTGGTGGGTGCGGCGCTGTTGGATCTGGAGTGGCACACGTTGAACCTCGACCAGACGTCGAAGGTCACGGACGTCCTCGCCTTCGACAAGAAGGCGAAGAAGCGCATCGGCTTCATCGAGGAGATCGAGCCGCGCTACCACTCGACCTACTTCCAGCACATCTTCGCGGGCGACGGTTACTCGGCCGGCTACTACGTGTACCTGTGGGCCCAGGTGCTGGAGGCCGACGCCTTCAAGGCCTTCCAGGATAAGAAGGATGCCTTCGACCCCGACCTCGCCGCCAAGCTCCGCACCCACATCTTCGCCGCGGGGGGATCGGACGACGAGATGGTGCTGTACAAGAAGTTCCGCGGCCGCGAACCGAACGTGAAGGCGCTGCTGGAGAAGCGGGACCTGAAGAACTAATCCGCGGACAAGGAGACCGGATCGTGAGACTCGACATCCAGTGGGCCAAGCCCATTCCCTTGCTGGACGGGGACAAACAAAACCTCATCTACACCGCGGATGGCCTCGACGACTGGTGGGACACCCCGGGCGTCTACCTCTTTGCCAAGATGTACGGGGACAAAGTGACGCCGCTCTACGTGGGCAAGGCTACGAACATCGCTAAGCGAGCGAGACAGCATTTCAAGACCAGCACCCAGCTCATGAACGCCATTCGTAAGTCAGGAAACGGAGCGAAGGTATTCATACCCGGCGAGTTCACGGCGAAGCAGGGGCAGGACCAGGCCAAGTCACTCGACATCGTCGAGCGCGGCCTCATCAATCACCTGCTCGCCGAGGGCTTCGAGCTGCTGAACGTTCAGGGTACGAAGACGCCGTCCCATCATATCGACTTCTCCGGCTATCTCGGAGCCCGCAACTTGACGGGGAAGTTCATGAGCGTTCGCAAGCGAAGGTAGTCGTTACTCCAGCGCCAGCCGCTCCATCAGCCTCGCGGCGACGCCCTCGTCCACCGCCTCATCCTCCGCGAGCTGCTTTCGCAGCCCCGCGACGACGCCCGACATCTCTCGGCCGAACCGTTCGCACCAGTCGCAGCCTTTCAGGTGGGCTTCGACGCGGGCGCGCGAAGCGGTACACCGCCCCTTGGTGATGCCGCACCAGCGCGCCGAGCGCGGTCCGGTCACCCTCGCGGGCGCGGCGGATCAGCCCCTCGTCTTGATCCGGCACGTGCTCCACCCGAACAGCGTATAGAGCGGGCAGGAGCCAGCGATACCGGTCAACAGCGGCACGAATCCGACGAGGCCCCAGAGGGTCTTCGGTCCGACGACCGTCAGGCTGAGCAGGATGACGCCGACGAGGATGCGGAGGGCGCGTTCGACGACGTGTTCGTTGGTCGGCAGGAGCTTAGCGAGCATGGGTTTTGATTCCTTCCTGCCCTCACCGAGACACGGGAGGGCCGAAAGGATTCAGCCCAGGTCGCTTTTTTCGCGTTCAGCGGTTCGCGAGCAGCGACGGCCGGTACCCGTCCGGCGGCACGAACCCCAGGAGCTCGAACACCGTCGCCGCCACGTTCGCGATCCCCGCGTCCTCGGAGGGCTTCGCGAGCCCGAGGTCGGTCTTGCCCGAGCCGTCGTACAGGTACAGCGGCACCGGGTTCAGCGTGTGCGAGGTCTTCGCCTCGTACCCCGTGCCGTCCGCGCGCTTCTTGAAGCTCTTCGACTTCTTGTCCCACATGTACATCTCGTCCGCGTTGCCGTGGTCCGCGGTGATCAGCGCGACGCCATTGGCCTTCTTCACCGCGGCGAGCAGGCGCGCGAGCGACAGATCCACGGTCTGAACCGCGGTGATCGTCGACTCCAGCGAACCGGTGTGCCCAACCATGTCGCCGTTCGCGTAGTTGATGCGCAGGAACTTCTGCTCCCCCGACGCGATCGCCTGGATCGTCGCGTCGGTGATCTCCGCCGCCTTCATCCACGGCCGCTGATCGAACGACACACGGTCCGACGGGATCTCCAAGTACCGCTCGTTCTTCTCGTCGAACATCCCGCTGCGGTTGCCGTTCCAGAAGTAAGTCACGTGCCCGTACTTTTGCGTCTCGGAGCATGCGAACTGCGTCACGGAATTTCGCGCGAGGTACTCACCCATCGTCTCGTCGATCGCCGGCGGCTCCACGAGATAATTCTTCGGGATGTGATAATCGCCGTCGTACTCCATCATCCCCGCGTAGAAGACGTCCGGCCGCTCGCCCCGATCGAAGGCCGAGAACTCATCGTCCTCGAACGCCCGACTGATCTCGATCGCGCGGTCCCCGCGGAAGTTGAAGAAGATGACCGCATCCCCGTCGCGCACCGGCCCCACCGGTGAACCGTCCTCCGCGATCACGAACGGCGGCAGATCCTGGTCGATCGTCCCGGGATTCTGATCGCGCAGCGCCGACACCGCCTCGCGCGCGGAGGCGAACCGATCGCCCTCCCCCAACACGTGGGTCTTCCAGCCGAGCGCGACCATGTCCCAGTCCGCCTCGTAGCGATCCATCGTGATCTTCATACGCCCGCCGCCGGACGCGACGCGGTAACGACGGTCCTCCTTGCCATCGATCGCATCCAAGAACGCCTGCAACCGATCCACGTACTCGAGCGCCGAGGTCTCCGGGACGTCGCGCCCGTCGAGGAGCGCGTGCACGTAGACCGTCGAGACCCCCTCCGCGTCCGCCTGCCGGATCATCGCCTCCAGGTGGTCCTGATGGCTGTGCACGTTGCCGTCGGAGAGCAGCCCGAGGAAGTGCAGCGCCGAGCCCCGCTCGCGCACCCGCGCGGTCGCCTGCTTCCACGCGTCCCCCTCGAACATCGCGCCCGAAGCGATCGCGCGGTTCACCAGCTTCGCGCCCTGCGAGAAGACCCGCCCCGCACCCAGCGCGTTGTGGCCGACCTCGCTGTTGCCCATGTCGTCGTCGGACGGCAGCCCCACCGCCGTCCCGTGCGCGCGCAGCGAAAGGGACGGGTGCGACTGCCGCAGCCGATCCAACGTCGGCGTCCGCGCAAGCTGCACGGCATCCCCCTCCGGACGACGGCCGATACCGACACCGTCCATCACCACCACCACGACCGGCCCCGGCCGCGGCGCAAATCGATCCGACTTCTTCAGCTCGAAGCTCACGCCCGCCAACATCGCGGATGCACGTGACTACGGCAACTCGAAGATCGCCCGCACCGGCCGGTGGTCGGAGACCAGCGCGACGTACCCCTCCTGCGTCCGCTCCAGCTCCAGCACCTCGGTCTTCCCGGCGCCGTACTCACCGAGCGCGTCGTTGGTCACCAGGATGTGGTCGATGAAGCCGGGGATGGGGATGTACGAATACGCGCCGCCCTCTTCGAGCCCGCGCGTGAGGAACGTGTACTTGTCGGGCTGGTCGAGCATCCGCGTGAAGACGTTGCGCGCGCCCGAGTCCGTCAGGCGATCGTTGTAGTCCCCCACCACGATCCAATCCTGCTCGCCGCCCGTCGCGAGCTGCGTCGTCAGGTAGTCGTCGAGCTTTTCGATCGCGTCGCGCCGTCGCTCCTGGCTGTCGAAGTCGACCTGCGCCTTCAGGTGCACCGTGATGAAGTTGAAGTCGAAGCGCACCTCGCCGTCCGGCCCCAGCACCTCGACGAACGCCTGGATCGGCGAACGCGGGAACGCGGAGCGGTCGGTGCGGAACAACGACTCGACGTTCGACACCCGCAGCCGGTCCACCCGATACATGTACCCGACCGCGATGCGCTGCTCGCCGCGCACCCACGACCCGTCGTAGTCGGGGTGCTGGGTCAGGAAGAAGCGGAACGTCGCCTCGTCGTCGATCTCCTGCACGCCCACGAGGTCCGGCGCGAGCTCGTCGAGCAGCGCCGACACCACCGTCGAGGTCTGCGGCGTCTTCGGGAAGTTCTCGAGGTTCCACGTCATCAGCGAGAACGCCTTCGTGGAGGACGTCGCGAACCCGCCGTCGCGCCGCGGACCGGCGTCCCTGGACGGACCGGACGGCACGCTGCCGCTGCAGGCGACGAGGAACGTCACCCAAACGATGCCCAGGTGCCGTGACAACGCCTCCTCGCGTACGCCGCGCCGCGGCAGCGATGCAATCCGGCGACTGCAGCGATCGAAGCGCGCGACCTGCATCCAGGCGCCCGATTCGCGCCTAACCCCTTGAAATCACGATCATCGGACGCCTGGCACGGGAGTTGTACTTACTTCGGCGCATGGACCTACTTCGCATCTTCCTGTGTGTCGTCTTCCCGCCCTTGGGGGTCTTCCTCCGCGTCGGGTTCCACATGCACTTCCTGATCAGCTGCGTGCTCACGCTGCTCGGCTACGTGCCCGGCCTCGTCCACGGCATCTGGGTCTTCGTCCAGGCCGAAGAGATGAACCGCCTGCGAGCCCGCGCATGGTAGCCGCACGCCCCTACCCCGAGGTGGTCGAGCGCCTGTCGGCGCAGTCGGTGAAGAAACACTTCGACGCCTACGCCGACGTCGACTGGGACGCCCACACGATCCACCCCGAGGATCCGCGCTTCGCGTTGGACGAGAGCGACCCGCTGGGCGCCACCGATTGGTACCGCCAGCTGCCGCCCGCCACGCAGGCGCGGATCGGACTGCACAACACCGTGCACCAGATGAAGGTCGGCGTGTTCTTCGAGAACGTGCTCTCGCGCGGCCTACTCGAGTTCGCCGCGCGCCGGCCCGACGGGGACCCCGCGTTCCGCTACGCCTACCACGAGGTCATCGAGGAGAGTCAGCACTCGCTGATGTTCCAGGAGTTCGTAAACCGCACGGGCCTGCACGCGCCGGGGCTCCCATGGATCCAGCGTGTCCTCGCGAACCAGGTCCCGCTGATGGGGCGCCGCTTCCCGGAGATGTTCTTCTTCTTCGTCCTCGGCGGCGAGGCGCCGATCGACCAATCGCAGCGCGACGCCCTCGAGCGCCGAAACCTCCACCCGCTGCTCCGCCGCATCATGCGCATCCACGTCCTCGAAGAGGCGCGCCACATCTGCTTCGCAAAACGCTACATCGAGGAGCACGTGCCGCGGCTCGGCGTGATGAACCGCCTCCACCTCATGGGGCGCGTCCCGTTCGTCCTCGCGATCATGGCGCGGCAGATGCTCGAGGCGCCGTCCGTCGTCGTCGACGCCTACGGGGTCCCCGCGTCGGTGGTTCGCGCGGCCTACCGCGACAACCCCGAGCACCGCGCGAACCTCCGCCGGAGCGTCACGCCGATCGTCGAGCTCTCGGCGCGCGTCGGTATCCTGAACCCCACCACTCTCCCCCTGTGGCGGCGCCTCGGCCTCGTCGAGCCCCGCCAGATTGCGATGGTCGGAAGATGACTGTATCCACGAAGCTCGCGTCCCCGAACGGGATGCCCCGAGTCGGCCCCATGGCAGCACCGCGCGCACTTCAACGAACGAGGCGCCCCAAAGAGGAGCCGACCGCCGAGATGATCGCGCTCCGGGAGGCGAAGGATCTCGCGAACCGGCGCGTCCGCTTCTTCGGACACGTCATCGTCTGGGCGATGGTCGTCTTCTTCCTGATGATCACCGCGGGCTTCTTCCCCGCGATGGTCGTCGCGTGCGCCTGGGGCATCGGCCTCGCCGCGCAGGGCTACTACGCGCTCGTCGCGCCGGAGCTGCGGCGTCGTTGGACCGAGCAGGAGTACCGCTGGCACATGGACCACACGGTCACCGCGCAGCGCCGCTCGCTCCAGGGCAAACACAGCAAGTCGCTCGAGCAGCTCTCGGCGTCGATCGCGCACGAGATCCGAAACCCGATCACCGCTGCGAAGAGCCTCGTGCAGCAGATGGGCGAGGACCCGACGTGTGAAGAGAACATCGAGTACGCGCGCGTCGCGATCGAGGAGCTCGACCGCGTCGAAAAGTCGATCTCACACCTGCTGCGCTACGCGCGCGAAGAGAACAGCTCGATCGAGCGCGTCGACATGGTCGACGTGATCGAGTCGGCGGTGGAGACCTTCCGCGATCGCATCGAGAGGACCGGCGTGCAGATCGACAAGACGCTCGATCCGGGCACCGTGATCAAGGGCGACGCCGAGCAGCTCCGCCGCGTGATCATCAACCTCGTCGGCAATGCGATCGACGCGCTCGAGCAGCACCCCGCGGGGCGGGTCGAGATCGCGTCGGGGCACAACCTCGCGGGCACCGAGCTTTGGGTGCGCGTGAAGGACAACGGCATGGGCATCCCGTCGGATCGGATCGATCGCATCTTCGACCCGTTCCACACGTCCAAGGACTCGGGCACCGGGCTCGGCCTCGCGATTACGCGCAAGGTGGTGGAGGCCCACGCCGGTTCGATCGAAGTGAACTCGCAGGAGGGTGAGGGGACGACGTTCGAGCTCACCTTCCCCGCGGTGAAAGAAGGAACGGCTTGAGCTCGAGAATCTTGGTGGTGGAAGACGAACGCGGCATCCAGCTCGCGTTGTCGGGCCTGTTGAAGAAGGCGGGGTACGAAGTGGTCATCGCATCGAACGGACAGGAGGCGATGGCGCGCCTGGACGACGAGCGGTTCGACCTCGTGCTCACCGACCTCGCGCTCGGCCAGGGCGCCGACGGGATGGCGGTCCTCGGCCACTCCAAGAACCTCCGCGCCGAAGTCCCGGTCGTCATGATCACCGCGCACGGCAACGAGAAGATCGCCGTCGAAGCGATGAAGTCGGGGGCGGAGGACTACCTCCCCAAACCCTTCGACAACGACGAGATGCGCCTCGTCATCAAGAAGTCGCTGGAGCGCACGCAGCTCGTCCGCGAGCACAAGCTCCTCCTCGAACGCATCCAGCGTGAGTACGGGTTCGGGAGCATCATCGGCTCGGGCCGCGAGATGAAGCGTGTGTTCGAGACGATCCAGAAGGTCTCGGAGACGGACCTCACCGTCCTCGTGCGCGGCGACAGCGGCACGGGCAAGGAGCTCGTCGCGCAGGCGCTTCACCACCGCAGCCCGCGCCGCGACCGTCCGTTCATCGCGGTGAACTGCGCCGCGATCAGCAAGGAGCTCGTCGAGAGTGAGCTGTTCGGTCACGAGAAGGGCGCGTTCACGGGCGCTGACGCGATGCGCGAGGGGCGCTTCGAAGCCGCCAACGGCGGGACGATCTTCCTCGACGAGATCGGCGACATGCCGCTCGACACGCAGGCGAAGGTGCTGCGTGTGCTGCAGGAGCGGACGCTCGAACGCGTGGGCGGGACGACGCCGATCCCGATCGACGTGCGCGTCGTCGCCGCGACGCACCGTGACCTCGAGTCGGAGGTCGAGTGCGGTGAGTTCCGCGAGGACCTCTACTACCGGCTGAAGGTCGTGGAGGTCGATCTGCCGCCGCTGCGCGATCGCATCGACGACGTCCCCGCGCTCGCAGCGCGGTTCCTGGAGCGGCTCGGCGAACGCCTCGGTCGCCCGGCGATGCAGATGAGCCCCGGCGCGCTCAAGAAGCTGATGCTTCACCACTGGCCAGGGAACGTTCGCGAGCTGCGGAACGTTGTGGAGAAGAGCGCGGTGCTCGCGTCGGGCGACACGATCGAAGCCGACGAGCTGGACCTCGGTCGCTCGCGTAAGGGCGACAAGAAGCCCGACCTCCCGGACAGCAGCGTCCCGTTCGCGGAGGCCAAGAAGAAGGCGCTGGAAGCGTTCGAGCGCGCGTACCTGTTGCGAGCGCTGCGCGAGAACGAAGGCAACATCTCCCGCACCGCCGAGGCGATCGGCATGGTGCGTCAGAGCCTGCAACAGAAGATTCGGGAGCTCGGGCTCCGTTCGGAGGAGTGGTGATGACGGTATTGAACATGCTGAAGGACATCGTCGACGTGGTGGGGCCGAAGCGCTCGCCCGTCCGCGCCTTCGACCGCGTCATCGAGCGCCACGAAAAGCGCTACGAAGGGCTCCGCAAGACGGCGCTGCAGCTCCTCTACACGAAGAACAAACTCGAGAACGATCTGGTCGAGCGCCGCGCCGAAGTCGCGCGTGTCGACTACGCAGCGCGCACCGCCGCGAAGCGCGGCGACGACGAAAAGTGCCTGGAGCTCCTCGCCTCGAAGCGCCGCCTCGTGCAGCGCCTCGAGCGCGCCGAGTCGGGCGTGGAGATCGCGCGCCACAACGCGAAGACCGCGCGCCGCGCGCTGGACGACTTCAGCAACGAGATCCGCGAGCTCACCCGCGAACGCACCGAGCACCTCGGCATGCTCGCGACGGTGGAGCTGGAGCAGCGCCTCACGAACACGCGCTTCTCGGAGCGCGCGAAGAAGGACGCCCTGCTCCTGGAGAATGCGCGCCAGAGCGTGGAGCGCATGACGGCCGGCGCGTCCCTCGACGACTACGCGGCGACGGAGGCGCTCGAAGATCCGTTCGCAGACGAGGACCTGAAGATCGAGCTCGCGCGGTTGAAGCAGAGGACGCGCGCCCTGCGCGAAGTCGCGGAGGGCTGAGTCCACCGCTGTTCAGTTGGCGGCTCGCGCTCACAAGGAACGCGGCTGACGGCGGCCACCGCCGGTCGTGCGCAGGGCACGCTCCGGCGCGTGGATAGTGCGACTGGAAATTGCGCCGACGGCGGTGGGGAGCTGCGATGAACGTATGAGATTCGCCGGCTGGGTAAGGCGGGATTGTCAGTCGCGCAAGTCGAGTTGCCGAGGTGGTTTTCTCATCTTGGGGTGACGGATCTGGAGGCCCTGTCCGGCCCCTGTGGTCGACGAACGTCGTGCGTTTCGACCGAATCCTGCCTGGCAGGCTCGATGATACCTTCGACGCATGAAGTCGGATGATTGCAACCTGTCTTGCGGCGCGCGTTCATCGATCGGAGGATTCGCGAGCGCCGCTCTACCCAGCTTGGTCCCAATGCCGTTGACTTAGCGGAGCTGGCCCGCCTGGAAAGGCCGTAGGCGGGGAATGGCGCGCCCGACGCACTTGGGAACCATCGCCCGACACGGGAGTGCCCCGCCGGCCCGCGCTCCATGTAGGCAGGAGGACGGCGGTAGACTCCGCTCGATGGTCGGCGGCACTCCGCAGAGCCGGTCGCGCAAGCTGAGTTGCGTGAGATCTTCTTTCTCACTCTTGGGGGTTGACGGAACCCAAGGCCCTGTCCGGGCTATCTCCTCGACGAACGCCGTCCGTTTCGAAGTTTTCGATCTTGGACTCATCGCCGGACGCTGACGGTCCATGGCGTGCGTCCTCGCACGTCTCAGACCGTCCTCCTCGAGCCGCGCCGAATCGTCTTTCGAGGGCTCGATGATACCTTCGACGCATGAGCCCGAACGCTTGCAACCTGTCTTGCATGACCCAGAACGATCTCCTGAGCGGACTTCGCGAAGCGCTTCGAGCGGAGCTGAATGGCGGTGTGCAGGCGCTCCGGTTCATGGCAGAGATCGAGCGGCGCAAGCTCTACGTCGAGCGTGGCTTCAGCTCGCTGTTTCGGTTCTGCGTCGAGGCTCGGGCTGACCGAGGACCAGGCGTGCCGGCGCGTCGCGGTGGTGCGCGCGGCGCGGCGGGTGCCCGAGGTCTTCCAGATGATCGCAACCGGTGAGCTGCACATGACCGGCGTCGCGAAGCTCTCGAAGTTCATGAACGACGACAACGCCCACGGCCTGATCGAGCAGGCGCGGAACAAGTCCAAGGCCGAGGTCGAAATGCTCATCGCCACCGAGTTCCCAGGCGCGAAGAGCAGTGACGATCGCGTCGAGGCGGCGACCGCCGAGACGTTCGCTTTTCACTTCGACGGGAGCGCCGAAGCCAAGGCGCTCTTGGATCGAGCCAAGCAGCTCACCCCGCCCGGGACCGACATCGGGGAGATCTTCGAAGCGGCGCTCGCGCTGTACGTCGAGAGGCTCGCGAAGCGGAAGAACGGAAAGACGAGTCGTCCGCGATCGAAACCCGCCGAGGATGCGCCGGCGGGCGGAGCGTACGTCCCGGCGGCAACGCGGCGCGCGGTGGTCGAGCGCGACGGCGCGCAGTGCACGTACGTGAGCCCGGACGGACGGCGGTGCAGCGAACGGTCGAACCTCGAATTCGGTCACGTGGGCGGCCGTGCGCTGGGGGCCAAGAGCGTGGTCGGCGAGCTGCGATTACTGTGTCGCGCACACAACCTTCACGCGGCGAACGAAGTGTTGGGTCGCGCCTTCATCGCTCGAAAGATTCACGAGCGCCGCTCTACCCAGCCCAGGCAAGGTGCGTGTCCCGAGCTCCCGTGGCGTGAACCGCATCCGACGCCACCGGCACGCGCGGAGGGCAGCTCGTGAGAGCGATACCAGCCGGTGTTCGAGAGCGCGGCCCTCCTTCGGAGCACTGCGGTCCACGGCCCCCCTGGTTCACCAGCCCGGCGCAACGGCGGACGAGGGGACGAGTCGCTCCGCGGCGGCGGTGCGCTGCCCTACGTCGAGGCGCTGCTCCGCGACGACGGCGCTCCTCCGGCCGTGCGGGAGCCGGACGCGCCTGATGAAGTGCTCGCTGGGCCCAACCCAACGAGTGAATGGCGTTGGGGTTAGGACTCTTCATCCAGCGGCGCGTACTTCAGTATCACCTGGCGCGCCGCTCGCAGCGCGTCGTAGCTGATGCGCGTCTCGATCGCGTCGAGCACCGCGTGGATTTGCGCGGGGGTCGCGCCGCACCGTAGGGCGCCTTTGGTGTGGCTCGCGAGCTGGCGGGTCTGCGCGGTCGCGGTGAGGGCGGCGACGGCGAGGAGCTCGCGGGTGTGCGGGTCGAGGCCGGGGCGGCTGAGCACGCGTGCGTAGGCGTGTTCGTGGATCCAGCGGCCGAAGTCGGCGTGGTGCTCGGCGAGTCGATCCCGGACGGCGTCGGCGTGGTCTTCGTAGATGCGACTGAAGAGCTTTTCACCGGCGGCGTTGTCCACCGCGAGGTCGAGCTCCGACGGATCCGGCGTGCCCAAGCCACCGACGCGGTCGAGGACTTCGAACGCCTCCACGACGCGCGGAAAGCCGGCGAACAGGTGGGCCTGCAGCACGGCCTCGCGCCAGCCGCGGTCCGGTTCGCCGGCGGGCGCTTCTTTGCGCACGGCGCGGACGTCCTCCCAGCGGCCGAGCACGATGCCCGTGAAGAGCACGACGAGCCGCTCCTCGTAGTCCGTCAGCGGACTCATCGCGCCCGTGTGGGCGGGGCGTCGGTCGTGCATGGCGGGGAGGTCATCACGGCCTCACTCCGCGAGCAACACACGCACCACCTCGGCGGTGTACGGCAACGTCGCGTAAAGGACGCCATCGACGAGCTGACCGTGGCGCGGCCGACCGCGGCCAAGGTCCAGGAACGCGGGCCGAAACGCGTCGCGTCCACGCTGATAGAACACAACCGCCGCCCGCCCGAGGACCGCTTCGTCGAGCGGATCGATGGTGCGCGCGAGGACCACCAGGGTGTCCTCGTCGAGGAAGCCGACCACCTCGCGGGTGTCGAAGTGGTCGACGAACGGCTTCGCCACGCCGCACTCCGCGCCGCTCGAAGCGAGGTCGAGGACGACGAGCGAGGAGTCGTCCTCGTGCGCGATCGTGAAGGCGGTCCGTCCGTCGGTGAAGATCGACTCCGGGTGCACCGCGCGATCGCAGAGGAGAAACTCACCCTCTTCACCGCCGTTGACCGCATCGAACAAGACGATGCGGTTGAGCTCGCGGTCGGCGAGCAACACGTTGCCTCCGTCGAGCCCCGCGAGGTCGTACGGGCGCGCGGCTTCGTTGTCCGAGACGAGCGCGTCGGTGATCGTGAACGACGGCAAGTCGACCGTGACGACGTACTCGTTACGCGAACCCGCGAAGAGCTCGATGAAGCTCGCGTAACGATCGTCGTCGTGCAGGACGATGCGTCGATACTCGGGCTGGCGCATCGGCTCGGGGGAGATACGCAGGACGTCGCGTCGGATCGTTCCGTCGCGTTCGAACTGCGCGAAGTGCACGTCCGTGCCGGAGCCGTAGATCCCGTAGAAGGACGCGCGGTCGGGCGCAGCGACGACCTCGCGGAGGCACCCCACGGTAGTCGACGTTCGAATGAACGACAGGTCGTCGCGCCGCAGGAACGTCAGCTCGGTCGGCAGGTCCACACACGGCAGCTGCGGCGTCCCGCCGTCGTAGCCGACGACCACCACACGATCGTCGAGCACCGTCATCCCGGTGAGGAAGCCGAAGTCCTCGAACGCTTCGTCGTCGAAGTAGGTCGGTTCGACGTCGTCGATCTCGGTGACGATGACCTCGCCCGAGATGGGCTCGAGGTCATCGTAGAGGTGGACCTGGCAGCGTGTGTTCGAGATGTCCGGGCACTCCACGACGGAGCGCGGCCCCTCGCGATCGACGAGCACCTCGCAGGCGGAGTCTTCGCCGAACGTCGGCGCGCCGCGCCCGTCGAGGGTGGCGCGGACCTCGAGCTCACACCAGATCGGATCGAGCTCGATGACACAGCCGCGTTGTTCGATGCGTGCGCGGCACGCGCCGGGGCGGCAGCGGACGTCTGCGTACGCGTCGTCGCCGTACACCGCGGGGCACGCGGGCAGACCGGGGACGGTGAGCTCCGGGGGCGCGCCGTCGTCGGGGGTGAGCTCGGCGGCACCGTCCTCGATCGAACCGCGCACGCGCCACGCCGGAGAGGGGAGCACGAAGTCACTCGGGCCCGCGGCGCGCGCGGGCGCGTCCGACGGCGTCCAGGGGATCGCGTCGAGCTCCGCCTGCGTGAAGCCGAGGATCCAGACGTCCTCGCCGTCGGTCCACGCGTCCGGCAGCGCGGCGCCAACGTCGTCCTGGTCCTCGCGCGGGACGAGCGCGGAGGCTTCGACGGCGTCTCCGATGACCGCCAAGAGGTAGGCGACGTCGCCGGGAGGCGCGGGCGCCGTCGCGCTGCGCGAGGGGCTCGCCGTGCACGCCGCGACGAGAAGCAGTCCGAGCGGAGCGACGCGCACGGACGCGGATGTTGCCCGGCCGGTCCCGTCCGCGCCAGGGCTCAAAGGTCACGCACTCGCACGAGGTGTCCCGACCACGCGAGCACCACGTAGATCACGTCGTCGACGAGGACAGCGTGGGTCGGGAGCCCCGGGCCGAGATCGAGCGCGCCCGCGAGGAAGGACTCACGTGAGGGATCGTAAGCGGCGAGCACCGCGCGACCGACGTCTTCTTCGCGTTCGAAGCGACGCGCCGCCACCCAGAGCCGGTCGCCGACGATGCCGACGGGAACTCGGGTGTCGGCGAAGCCCGCGAAGTACTTTGCGAGGACACACGGCGCCGAGATGGAGCTCAGATCGATCACGGACAACGACGATCGATCGCCGTTGCCCAGCGCGAAGGCGAAGCGCCCGTCGCTGAAGATCGCCTCCGGGTGTTTCGCGCCTTCACAGAGCGGGGTCTCGTCGACGATGGCGCCGGTTCCGACGTCGAAGCGCACCACGACGCCGCGATCGCGCTCGGCGATGAGGATCTGACCTGGCTGGAACGGATACACGTCCGACAGGCGCCGCGGCGGGGCGTCGGAGAAGTCGGTCGCGGTGACCGTGAACGACTCGAGGTCGACCGCCACGACCGTATCGACCCCTGCGGCGACGCTCCGCTCGAGAAACACGGCGTCACCGCCGGTGAGCACGATGCGCCCGTACTCACGTCCGCCGTTGGTGACCCGCGCGACCTCACGCAGGATCTCTCCGTCGGCGTCGACCTCGGCGAACTGCACGAACGGGTGCGTTCCGTAAATCATGTAGAACGTCGCGCGGTCCTCCGCCGCAACGAGCTCGCGGAGGCAACGCCCGACCGTCGTCGTCTTGATCCGTGACAGATCGGAGCGGTCGAAGAACGTCAGCTCGTTTGCCATCGCCGGGCAGATGAGCGGCTCGGCCGCGCCCCCGTGCCCGGCGACCACGACGCGGTCTTCGAGCACGGCGAGACCGCTGAGGAAGCCGGTGTCTTCGTACGGCTCGTCATTTACGGGGCGCGCCTCGACTGCGTAGACCGTCGCCGTCTCGACGCGTCCCGCGATCGGCTCGAGGCCGTCGTAGAGATGAATCGGACAGCGCGTCGCCGGCGGATCGTCGCATTGGACGACCGAGCGCGCGCCTTCGTGGTCCGGGCCGGTCTCGCAGCTCCCGTTGTCGACGGGGTTGCCGCGTCCGTCGAGGCGGACGTCGAATCCGATCTCACACGAGAACTCGTCGATCGCGATGTCGCAGCCCTCCTGTTGAATCGGCGCGACGCAGCGGTCCACGCGGCACCGCACGTCGGCGTAGCTGTCGGGGCCGTAGACCTGGGGACACGCGGGGAGGCCTGCGACGGTCAGCTCCGGCGGCGGTACGCCGTCGACCGCGAGCGTCGCCGCCCCCGCCTCGATCACGCCGTGCACTTGCCACGCGGGCGCTGCGAGCAACGCGTCGCGATCACCCGCGGCGCGGGCGGGCTCTGCGGAGGGCACGAGCGGGATTCGTTCCAGCTCGTCGTCGGTGAAGCCGAGGATCCACGCTTCATCGGCGTCGGTCCAGGACTCGGGGAGCTCGGCGCCGACGTCGTCGTCGACCCGACGCACGAGCGCGGACGCGGTGACACCTTCGCCGCGCGCGACGGCGAGGAGGTAGGTGACTTCGTCCGGCGGCGCAGGTGCGGTCGCGCTCTTCGACGGTGATGCCGTGCAGGCCGACGCCGCGAGCAACCAGCTGAGGCGAGCGCCGCGCACCGATGACCATCATGCAACGGCGTCGCTCGCGTTCAAAGGGATGGTAGGCTCCGCGGCGTGCTGCTCCAGCTGCTGATCGGCGTCGTCGGCGTCCACGTGGGCGCGGCGCGCGGCGTGCCGCTGTCGGAGTCCGAGGAAGTCGCGCGCGCGGTCGGCGCGGCGATCGAACAGCACAGCGGGCGACGCGTCGAAGTCGACCGGCCCGACTGGGAGCAGTGCGCGAAAGCCGGCCCGTGTGTCGAAGCGGTGCGCGCGCGGCTACGTGCGAACGAGGTGCTGCTGCTTTCGGTCGTCGGCGGACCGTTGCAGATGTTCGTACGCGCGCAGCTCGTCGTCGACGGAGCGCCGAAGGAGGTCACGCTCAAGGTGCCGCGCGCCGACGCGAAGAAGCCCGCGGCGTGGATGCCGCTCGCGTCGCAGCTGTTCGCGCCCAAGGCGGTGACGGTGCCGCAGGCGGTCACTTCGACCCCCACGGCCTCGTCGCCGTACCCGTGGATCGCGGGGAGCGTCGGCGTCGCGGCGTTGGCGGGGGGGATCGCGTTCGGAGCGTTGAGTCGAGGGACGGTCGGTGAGATCGAGTCGATGGCGCACACGCCCGAGCGACGCGACGCGCTCGACAGCCGCGCGTCGACGCAAGCGACGGTGGCCAACGTGTGTTTTGGTTTGGCGGTTACGAGCGCGATCACGGCGGTCGTGCTGTGGGTGATCGAATGAGCTACTTCGCGCGCAACAGATCGCGCTCCAGCGCCGCGATGCGGACGGTGAGCTGACGGCGGAGCGCGTCCGTGCCTGGCGACGTCGAGCTCAGCGCGAAGAAGCGATCCTCGAACGCCTTCACCTTCTCCGTCGCGACGGTGGGGGCGACGCGGGAGAGGAGCTTCTGCACCCGCCGGAGCTTCGCGTCGATCAGCGCGGGATCCGCCGACGCCGCGGGCGCGACGCGCTCGACCTCGGCGATGAGCCGCTCCGCGGTGGCGGAGTCCGCGGCGCGCAAGGCAGCTTGCACCGGCGTGACGGCCGCGGCGAGGGAGGCCGAGGCCTCGACATCGGCCATCGCGAGGCCGTTCGTGCTCAGCACGTTCCAGAGGTGACGGCGGGCCTGACGAACGGCGTCGCCCTTCTTCACCGACTTCGGCGGCGTGCGCTTCGTGAGCTTCGCGGGCTTCGAAGGAGGAGCAGGAGACGGCGGCTCGGGGGCCTTCGGGGGCGCGGTGGGCTGTGCGCCCGGCTGCACGCGCGGCGCGGCCTGAGCGCCGGGCTGCGGGACGACCGGCGCCGACGCGACGGGGGTCGGCTCGGGCGCGAGCAACAGCGCGGTCGCGAGCGCGCTCGCCGCGATCACGACGACGACGACCGCGCCGATCGCGGCCCACGGCGTGCGGCGAGGCCGCGTTGGGGCCGGCGGGTCGAGCCGCGTCGGCGTCATCATCGTCGGGTCGTGGAACGCGACCGCTTCGATCATGCCGGGGCTCACCGGATCCCCAGAGATGGAGCGCCCCGCCGACGATTTCACCCGCGTCCGCGCCGTATCGATACCGTAGCCGATCGCGTCGAGCTCCTCGACGAGCCCGCGCGGCGTCGGCCGCTGATCGGGGTGCTTCGCGAGCATCCGCGCGAGTACCTCGCCGAGCGGACCGTCGACTGCGGGCGGGTCCGCGAGGAGGTGTTTTTCGAGGACGTCGGTCGGTGTGCCCGCGAACGGCGGCTCGACGCGGAGCATTCGGTACAGGACGATGCCGAGGGAGTAGATGTCCGCCGCGCCGGTCACGTCGGACGGCGCGCGGATCTGTTCGGGCGCTACGTACCACGGCGTGCCGAGGAGGCGATCGGGTGCGGTGAGCTGCGTTTGATCGCGGCCGTCCTCCACGACGCGCGCGATCCCGAAGTCGAGGATCCGCGCACGCTCGAGGCCGCCCTCCTCGCTCACGAAGACGTTCCCCGGTTTGAGGTCGCGGTGGATGATGCCCTGCGCGTGCGCGGCGTCGAGGCCCTCGGCGATCTGCCGCACGAACGACGCCGCGCGATCGTTGGAGAACGGGCCTTCGTTGCCGATGATCTGATGCAACGTCCGGCCTTCGAGGAACGGCATCGTGAGGAAGGGACGACCGTCGGGGAGCTGCCCGTTGTCGAGCACGGGGACGACGTTGTCGTGCACGAGCCGGCTCATCGCCTTCGCTTCGCGCGCGAGGCGCTTGGCGCCGTTCGGCGAGGTGATCTGCCGGCCGAGCACCTTCACCGCGTAGAGGTGGCCGAGGCTCGCGTGGCGCGCGCGGTAGACGTCGCCCCAACCGCCGCGCGCGACGAGCGCTTCGATCCGGTAGCCGTGCACGAGCGCGCCGATCGCGGAGTCGTCGCGCGCGGTGACGCTGCTCTCGGGCACCTGGATCTTCGGCACGGGTGCGCGCTCGGTGCGGACCGCGTCGCGTGCGAGCCCGGCGATGACCTGGAGTGAGGTGTCCGCGAAGAGGTCGCGGCGCTCGGAGAGCCACGCGCAGGTGGCGCGGCGTCCGTCGCGTTCGGCGTGCTGGACGAGGAGCGGCCAGACGGCGTCGATCATCGCGCCGGCGTCGGCGTAGCGATCCTTGGCGTCGCGCGCGGTGGCGATGTCGATGACCTCGCGCAGCGCGCGGTCGTCCGCAAACGTGGCGTGGTCGATGCCGGCGGTGCCCGTCGACATCCAGCGGAGGAGCTTGCCGACGGAGTACAGATCGGAGCGCCGGTCGGCGGGGCGTCCGTCGCGGCGCTCGGGCGCCACGAACTCGATGCTGCCGCGCGGCTGTCCGATCGTGGTGACGTCGAGGTGCGCGCTGCGCGCGACGGACCATGCGGAGAGCTTCACGTCGCCCGACCACGAGAGCATGACGGCGTGGGGGCCGAGGTCGCCGTGGGCGATCGCGAGCGGCGCGCCGCGTTCGTCGGTGAGGTCGTGCGCGTGTTCGAGCGCCCGGAGGACCTCGACGGTGACGTGCAGCCCGACGAACGGCGGCAGCGGCGCACCGGCCGCGGCGTTCTCCAGGTCGAGCCCGTCGACGTACTCGAGCGCGATGAAGGGGCCGGCGTCGTCGATGCCGAAGTCGAGCACCGAGATGACGTTGACGTGCTGCAGCTGCGCCACGACCCGCGCCTCCCCGAGGAAGGCCTCGCGCAGCCGGGCGTCGTCCACGTGGTCGGGCTTCAGCCGCTTGAGGAGGACGCGCCGCTCGAAGTCCCCGCGCAGCCGCGCCGTGGCCTCGTAGACCTCGACGTACGTGCCCGAAAGGAGCGCCCGGCGCACCTCGTAGCCGAACCCTCCGGCGGAACGACCACCTGGGGACACTTTTCGCTTCACAGGCGCGGGATCTTTTGGCATCTACGCGGTCCGTTCACGGGCGCATAACTCAGTTCGGTTAGAGTGCCATCTTCACACGGTGGAAGTCGCTGGTTCAAATCCAGCTGTGCCCATCCCGCGAACGCGACGCCCGGTTCGAGCCCACGAGGTTCGCCGGGCGTTCGTCGTTCTAGTGGCGCGGTGCTCCGCGGCCACGCGACCCTCACATTCGGACGCGGCGGGAAACGCTTTGCGTCCACCTACTCGATGGGGCGTATGTCCTTGCCCGCGTTGACACCGATCACCGCGCCGAACAGCGGTCCGAGCGCGCTCGCGATTCCGATCGTGATCAACGCGCTGGTGCTGAGGTCGTCGCGATGTCGCTCGAGCGGCTCGCGGTTGTTCCGGTCCACGACGACCACCGCGACGGAGGCGATCAGTCCCACGCAGTAGCCGACGACGGCGCCGACGACACCGTCCAGGAACGAGGGCTCGTAGTCCGTGCTCGAGTCGCCGACGAGGTACACGGCGCCGGCGACGACGGCGCTGGTGAGTGTCGCGTCGAGCAAGAGCAGACCGGTCGCCGACGACGTCGTCAGCTCCGGGTCGGCGGCGGACAAGGCGGCGCCGGAGGCGAGGCGATACCCAACGAGCGCGCCGAGGCCGGCGAAGACCTCGCCCGTCACGAGGCCGGGCTCGGGCGGCGGAGCCCGTCGCTGTGATTGCCGCGCCAGGAACCTCCGCACACCTTCGGCGGACAGCCGCTTGGAGGTTTCGTCGTTCGGCCCCGACGCACGGACACGAGCCGGAGCGGGTAAGGCCGACACGCTCGTCGTCGACGACGCGGCCAATCCCTCACTGTCGCCACCGCGTGCGACACGCGGCATCACACATGCGACGAGCGTCGCTAGGACGAGGGTCGTCCGAAACACCTCGACCTCCGATAGCACATCGTGGGCCAGCACCGGAGCGCACCGCAAGGAGGCGACGTGTCGCGTGGACTGTGACAGCACGTCGCACGGACCGTCACCGCCGCGGCGAGGTCCGGCTCGCGAGGAAGCGACGATCCCTGCGCTTGCTCCGCCCGACCGCAACATGCGCAGAATCCGGACGTGTCGTCCGCGAGTGCGAGTCCGCGGGACGTCGACCTGCTCCGCGATCGCACCCGTCTGTACGTACAGGTGATCCTCATGATCGACGTCGCGGCGTACGTCTCCGACTTCGTGACGCCGCTGGTCTTCGACGCCCAGGGCACGCCCGAGATCCCCGAGGGCATCGCGACGCTCCGGTACCTCGTGACCGCCGTGCTCTTGGCCTCGTGGTCGCTCCTCAAGTTCACGCGAGCGCCGCGGCTCGTCGTGCTCGCGTTCGAAGTGGGCGTCACCGTCGGGCTGTCCACGATCTACGTGTTCATCGGCGAAGCGTTCGCACCGGCCGACACCCCCGCGTACGGCCCGGTGTTCACGTTGTTCGGCGTGATGCTGCTGCTCGGCGTACGCGCCGCGCTCGTACCCAGTCAGACGCTCCGGACACTCTTCGTCGGCGCCGCGTGCATGCTGCCCATCCTGATCTCCGAACCCTTCCAAGCGACGCACCACCTCCTCCGCGAAGGCCTCACGTTCATGGGCGTTGCGTTCGTCGGCGCCAACGCCGTCACCTCGCACGTGATCTACGGCCTGCGGCGTCAGGTGCGGGACGCGCTACGGCTCGGCCAGTACGAGCTGTCGAGCAAACTCGGTGAAGGCGGTATGGGCGTCGTGTACCGCGCGACGCACGTGATGCTGCGACGCCCGACGGCCGTCAAACTCCTGCCGATCGACAAGGCCGGCGAACAGACCATCGCCCGGTTCGAGCGCGAAGTGACGCAGACGAGCCGGCTCGAACATCCCAACAGCGTGTCGATCTACGACTACGGCCGAACGCCCGACGGGCAGTTCTACTACGCGATGGAGTACGTCGAGGGCTTCACGCTGGAGGCGCTGGTCGAGCTCGCTGGACCGGTGCCCGCCGGCCGCGTCGGCCACATCCTGCTCCAGGCCGCGCGCGCGCTCGCGGAGGCGCACTCGATGGGGCTCGTCCACCGCGACATCAAACCGGCGAACATCATGCTGTGCGTCCGCGCGAACACGCCGGACACCGTCAAGGTGCTGGACTTCGGCCTCGTCAAAGCGATCGACGACCCGGTCGCCGACGGGCTCACGAACGCCAACGTCGTGGTCGGGACGCCGAGCTTCCTCGCACCGGAAGCGATCAGCGACCCGGACGACGTGGGCGCGCCGTCCGACGTGTACGCGCTCGGCGCGGTCGGCTACTTCCTCCTCACGGGGCGCGACGTCTTCGAGGGGCGAACGGTGATCGAAGTGTGCTCGCGACATCTCAACGACACGCCCGAACCTCCGTCCGAAGCGCTGGGCCGCCCGATCGACGCCGAGCTGGAAGCGCTGATCCTCCGCTGCCTCGCGAAGCGCCCCGAAGAACGCCCGGCGGACGGAGCCGCCCTCGCCGCCGCGCTCGACACGCTCGTGCTCGAAGCGTGGACCACGGAGGACGCCGCCGCGTGGTGGCAAACGCACGAGCCGAGCCCGCGCGACGGAACCGAGTCCTCCGGTCGGTCCATGCTCGCCGTCGACGTCGCCGAGCGCCGCTGACCGCGGTCTACTTCAGCTTCACGTTCACCGCGAGGTCGACGACGTTGCCCATCGAGACGTGGTTGCACGCCTTCATGAGCGCGTACGGACGCTCGCCGTAGCCGTAGTCGGAGAGCTTGATCAGCACCTTGTCCGTCGTCTCGACCGTGTAGACGTCACCCTCTTGGGTGACGCTCAGCTTGGTCTTCACCGGGTTCGACTTGTCGTTCACCGTCAGCGAGCCGGAGGCGACGATCGGCGCGCCCTCCTTCACGGCGTCGTCCCAGGACTTGCCGCCCATGTCGAACTTGTCGAACACGAGGACCGCCGTCCCGTACTCGGGCTTCATGCTCTGGAGGAGGATGTCCATGATGCGGTGATCGCGGCCCGCGACCGCCGTGTCGATCGAGTTGACGTCGATGACCAGCTCCACCTTTTCGGGCCCCGACGCACCGAGTGCCACTGCGCCGGCGTACTTGCGGAAGTAGCCGAAGACACGCTTCTCCTCGTTCTTCGCGATGCCGAAGGTGAGCTCGCCGCCCTCCTGCACCTTCAGGGTCTTGTCACCCCCGACCGCGATCTTCGCGGCCCGCTCCTCGTAGGCCTTCTTCGCGGCCGCGGTGTCCGGCGCCGGGTAGTCGCCGGGGACGTACGCCGGATCCGGGTCCAGGTTCTCCTTCTTGTTGAAGTAGTGCTCGGGGGCCTCCGCCTTCTTCGCCTCGGCGGGTTTGGCTTCCGCCTTCTTCTCGGCGACCGGCGGCGCCTTCGCCTCCTCCTTCTTGGGGCACCCCAACAGGAGAGTCATCGTCAGGAGCGAGAACGCGGTCATCGTGCGCTTGTGCATGGCACTGACGAACCAGCCCGTCTTCCCCACGTCAAGGGCTCGAGCCGCGACGCCCGTCGTCAGGGGGTCTGGAGGAGATCACGTACGCGCGCTTTGAGCTGCGGGTCGGCCTTTCGCGCGAGCACCTGGGTCAAGGCGCGCCGCGCGTCGGGGTGGTTCACGTGGGGCTCGAGCAGCGTCACGAACGCCGGGAGCGCGAGCTCGGCGAGGGGGCGCGGATCGAGCCCCGCGATGTCCTGCGGCCGGAGCCCCTGCTTGCGGAGCGCGTGAAGCGCACGGACCTGCACCAGATCGACCGGGTCCCGCGCGAGGGCGAGCGCGAGCGCGCGCGCCTGGTCCGAGTGCAGGTGCCGAAGCGCCGACGCCGTCGCAGCGCGGAGGCGCGGCGAGAACGTGCGCGCTTTCGCCGCGAGCTCGGACGCGGCCGGCTCGTACCTGGTGTTGCCCACGCCCGCGACGATCGCGCGGAGCCGGTCTTCGTCGGTCTCCGCGGAGAGGTCGGCGAGCAGCCCCTGCGCGATCCGATCGCCCCCTTCGACGCGCGCCGCCGCCGCGCCGAGGGACACGGTGCTCGCGGTGTACCGGTCGATGTCGCCGGCGGTGTTGCGTGCGTCGGTGAGGAAACGGACGGTCGCCGCGTCGGGCTGCTTCAACAACGCGAAGCGCTGGAACAGGAGCGACGCCTTCGGATCGTCCTTCACCGCGTCGAGCTCGACGATCGATCGCATGGCCGCTTGCGCCTCGGCGTGCCCCGCCGAGGCGAGGAGGTCGAGGACGAGCCCGCGCCCCCCGGTCGTCATCGCCGGCGACTGGATCGTCTGGACGAGGCGCGCCGCGACCTCGGGCTGCGCCCGAAGCAACCCGGTCGCCCGCCACAGCCACGCGTTGTGGTGCGGAAGCTGGCCCGTGGGGTGGGCCTCGAGGTCGGCGACGAGCGCGTCCGGGGTGAGCCCGTCGATGCGATCCCGCACCGCGCGATCCTGAGCGGTCCCGCTGACGATCGGCTCGCTCATCACGTGGCGAACGACCTTGGGCGGCTGCACGATCGGGCGCGCGATCTCGACGCCGACGCGCACGATCCGCCGGGACGCCTCCGCGACGAAGGACGCGGCGACAACCTCCTCGGATCCGACGAGCGAACGCAACCGTCCGTCCTCGATCTCGATCGCGTCGCGCCCGGTGACCTTCGCCGTGTTCGCGTCGACGCCCGAGCGCAGGGTCGCGTACGCCACGCGGTCGCGGACGATCGTCTCGCCGTCGCGTTCGTACTTCGACTCCACCCGACCCAGGAGCCCCGATTCGATCGAAGTCCAGTTGCGTTCGTCGGAGAGCTCCACCGCGAGCTCGGACGCGACCAGCTGCGCGAGGCGCCGATGATCGAGCGTCGCATCTGCGGGAGACACCAGCGCGTCGCCGTCGATGAAGAAGGTCCGCCCGGCGATCCCCGTCGCGTCGAGCGCCGCCTCGCCGAGGACCTCGACCGTCGCCCGCTCCACGGCGAGGAACGTGAGCGCCATCGGAGCGCCCGGCGCGTCGGTCGTCGGTTGGAGCTCGACGGACGCCGCGACCGCGTAGCGGCTGTCCACGACGACCGGTTGCTCCGGCGCGCCGAGCTGCGCGCGGGACTTCCCGTCGAGCTCTACGTCGTAGCGGAGCGCTGCCCCGCGCTTCGGTGCTTCGTCCGGATAGAGGTAGGCCGCCACCGCGACCGCGGCGGGGATCGTGAGGACCCAGAGCTTCTTGACGGTCATCTTCGTCAGTCTCCCAGCGTGGTCAGCGGCAAGAGCGGAACCTCGAAGCCGACACTGAATAGATTTTGCGTGAAGCGCGGCCCGTCCCAGCGGAACAGGATCTCCTCGAAGTACTCGCACCCGATCAGGTAACAGATCTCCACGAACGCGCTCACCCAACCCGAGAGGATGGAGAGCACGAGATCGAGGTTGGCCGAGACCGCCATGTTTGCGCCCAGCACACTCCCCGCCTGCATCCCGTCGACCTCCACGGCGACGTCCAGCGGCAAGTCAGCTTGCACGAGCACGAGCGTGACCTTGATGCCCGCTTCGACGATCAGGGCGTCGATGCTCACCGAGGCGAACGCGTCGACGCCCACGTAAGGGGTGAAGTGGCCCTCGAGGAGGACGTCGGCGGTGCTGCACGACCCGCCCTTGGGCTGGCCCATGCCGAGCCCCACCGTCGCGCCGATCCGCCCGGCGACGCCGCCGCGGATCGTCACCGGTACGACGACGACGGTGATGGTCGCCTGCGCCTTGAAGAAGTCCTCGGACTCCTCGCCGCCGTCTTCGATGATGTTGAAGTCCATGTTCGTCGCGAACTGGTGCGGACCGGTGTCGACGAGCTCGACACCCGCGACCTCCATGTACGCCTCCGAGTCGACGCCCGGCTCGGCGCTGATCGTGGCGTGGGCGTCGACGAGCTCGAAGTTCGCGAACAACGCGCGCCCGCCCGCCCACAACGCAGCGTGGAGCGAGGGTTCGAGGAGACACCAGTCGGGGCTGCTCGTCTCGACGCCGGCGATCGTCATGCCCCACGTCGCTTCGAAACCTCCGCGCGCCTCGAACATGTCGTTGCCGGTCTCGAAGGTGTCGCTCTCGACGCCGCCGATCCGTACGTCGTAGTCGGGCGGCGGTCCGATCACGAAGCCCTCCTTCCCGAGGATCTGGGTCAGCGCGGAGACGAGGTCCTTTTTGTGTTGGTCGACGCAGTCGAAGTAGAGCTGCATCGCGTCGAGGTCCGTGTTGTAGGCGGCGCGGTTGCACGACTGTCCGTCGACCATCGTGACGAGCTCCGGAGGCTGACCGCCCGACGGGTTGGGGTAGACAAACGGCGTCGCATTCACGATCGCCGCGAAGCCGGTGTCGGCCGTGTACTCGCGGCACTGCTCGTAATACGGCTCGCGGTAGCGCCCGAGATCCGTGACGCGCTGGCTGAACAGACGCGGCGACCAGTCACACGGCGTGAGCCCCGGGGCGAGGCAGCCGAGCGCCTCCGCCTCGAACAGCGCCGCCTCGATCAGCGCATCGACCCCGGCGAGCATCGCGTACAGGCCCTCCAGGCCCGGCGCGACCACGTCCGACAGCGAGCCCTGCAGACCCACCGACTCCGCGACCAACGAGCTCGACATCGACATGCCGCGCAGCGCCTGCGTCGCCCGAGCGACCGACTGCGTCGCCGAGATCCCCCCGCGCGTCGTGACGGAGCCGGCACCCGGGAGCGGCGCCGAGAAGGGCGTGGTGACCTGTCCGCTCGGGAGCTGCGTGAAGTCCGAGTAGTTGAAGCCGTGTTGGACGCTGACGACCTCGTTGCTGCTGACGAGCCCCTGCGACGCGGCGCGGTCCGCGCGCTGCGCGCGCTGCTCCGCGAGCAGCTGGGAGATCGGATCTTCGCCGACGTAGATCTGACTCTCGTAGATCGACGGATCGAAGAACGAGTCGTCCGCGAATTCGGGGATCGATTCGAGCACCCCCTCGTGCCAGCGCCGGTAGATCGCCTGGATCGCGGAGAGCACCTGCGCGCGGCGGAACAAGAGCTGCTCGAACTCCAGCTTGAACTTCTCGATCTGGAAGAGCTGCTCGTCGAGGTAGAGCGGCTGCAACGCGTTCGATTGGTCGAGGTGCCACTGCCACGACTCGGTGTAGCGACCGTTGATGTAGCCATCCCAGACGGTGGCGTAGAGATCGTCGTCGAGCAGGATGATCTGTTTGTTCGACGGGCGAGGATCGCCGGGTTCGAGATCCGCGAGGATCATCGAGCGTTGGGTCGGGTTCATGTAGTCGGCGGCGAAGAACGAGTTCTTGTACTGCTGCCACGACGGGAACTCGTGCTGATCCGGTGACGGCGCACCGTCGAAGCGAACCTCCGCGAGGTTCATCACCCCGCGTGTGCCGAGCGCGTGCGCGGGCACCGGGTTCGCGACCTGATAGGCGAGGTCGAAGACGTCGCGGTACTCCGAGCCGAGGGTGATCTTCTGATCCTGGAACTGGCTCACCGAGTAGAACAACTCGTACGCGTACTCGTTGCAGCTCCCGACGACGTCGCCGTTCGCCGCCCACGCCTGTCGCTGCGTCTGGATGCGCGACAGCGCCGCGACGTTGTCGAGGTTGGACCCCTGCGTGACGTCGGTCTGATGGAAGCCCCAAAGGGTGGTCTCGAGGCTGTCCGATCGCATCCCCACCGGCGTGTAGTCCGGCTTCTTCACTGCGAGCAGCGACCCGGCGGGGGGTGTGCCGACGTTGTCACCCGACGTCGGCGGGACGACGACCGTCGTGGGGGCGACCGCCGGCGCCGCGCTCCCGAACTGGAGCGCAGTGTCGTCGATCCACCCGCGCAGGAGGTTCACACACGCCGAAGGGTGCTCACACGGGTACGCCGGCCCGGTCGGCGGTTGGCACTCGGGCGGCTCGGGGATCAGGAAGGTCGACGCCTCGTACTGGCCGCAGATCGTCCGGAAGTAGTCGGTGCTCTGGCACGCGGCGAGGTCCGGCGGGTTCGCGTTGCAGTGGTCGAAACACACCGACAGGCCGGGCGACACGCCGAGCAGGAGCTGCATCTCGATCCGCCCGCACGCCGACACGCCGAAGATCGGATCGAGGCAGTCGTCGACGGTCATCGGACAGCTCAACGTCGACACCGCGCCGGCGCCGACCTGGAGTCCCGAGCCCGACCCGAGCGGACGGCTCGGCGTCAGCGTCGAGCCGCGGAACCCTTTGGCTTCGGCGTCGTCATCCGCCGCGACCAACGCGAGCGCGAACAACACGGCGAGCACCGCGCGCCGCCGCCGGAACAACAACGCGACCAGCGCGAGCGACCACCCCCAACTCACATCGGAGCGCTCCGTCGCGGTGCAGCCACACCCGCCTTCGTCGGGCGCCTTCGGTCGGGTCGTGCCCGCGTCGCGCACGGGGCCTTCGCTCCCGCCGTCGCGGACCACGCCACCGTCCGGCGCCACGGCGCCGTCGCGGACGCCACCGTCGCGCGTCGGTGAGACCTCGACGCAGGTGCCGAGGGTGGCGCCGGAGCCCGCGCACGCGTAGCCGGGGAGGCACCGGAGCAACGAAGCGGGGTGGAGCGTCGGGTCGTCGCAGGGGGCGCCCTCCCCGCCTTCGCAGATCGCCTGCGTCCGCCCCTCGCGAACACACGTGCTCCCGAACGAAGCGCAGTCGAAGCCGACCGGCTCGACCGCGGTCCCTTCGCGGTTGCCGACGCAGAACGTCGCGATGTCCCCTTCACAGCCCGCGGTGATCTCCGTCGGCGCGCACTCGCTGCGGAGCCCCTCACACGTCGAGATGGGCGGCTCGCCCGCAGCCGGTTGACGCGCGACGCAGCTGAGGCCCGGGCCGCAGTAGATGCCGCGCGTGGGATCACAGCGGTCCCCCGACGCGCCGCCGACGCAGCTCGGCGGCACCCGTGCGCAGGGGCCGCCCGAGCGGTTGTCGAGGCAGGTGAAGGGGGCGCCGCACCGAACGCGGCCCGAACCCTCGAACGCCGTGGCGCAGTCGGTGCGAACCACGCGTCCCACGCGCGGGTCACACAGCTCGAGGGTGTCGCCGTCACAGGACGCGGTGAACATGGTCGCGTCGCAGACGGCGCCGAGGCCGAGGCAGCGATCGGTGTACACGTCGCAGATCGCGGCGGTCTCGACGCAGAGCAGATCGGCGTCGTTGCATCGCGCGCCCTCCGGGAGGCCGGAGCACGTCGCGTTCGCGCAGGTCCCGCCCGCGCCGCCGCAGTCGTAGCCGACGGGTTGGCTCACGCGGCAGTCGAACGCGAGGACCCCTTGGATGCAGGTCGGTGCGTACGCAGCGCCGGCCACAGCGGGGGTGCAGGGCCCGACGCCCTCCTGACAGATCGCTTCACCCGCGGCCTCGTCGTAGACGCAGCCCGGCGCGCTGCCGTCGCACAGCGCGTACTGCGGTCGCTGCAGCTCGTCCGCAAACGCGCAGGTCTCGCCGGCCAACACCACGCAGTCGTTCCCGTGGGTCGCGTCGACCAAACCGCAGGTCGCGCGCGCGCCGGGGAACTGCGAAGCGCAGTCGACCGTCACGACGCGCTCCGCCGCGGTGCCCTCCGCCTCGCAGTACGTGAGCGTCGCGCCGTTACAGTCGCCGAAGTAGGTGACGGGGCCGCAGCCGTCGGCGCGCGGCGAGATGTTCAGCACCACCGACGCGACGTCATTGGCGGGGTTCGCGTCCGGCGAGCTCGAGCTGACCTCGACGGTGTTGAGGATGTTCGCGGGGGAGCTGCGCGTCGTGGAGATGCGCACGGTGACGGTCGACGTCGCGCCGGCCCCGATGGTGCCGAGTGAACACACGACGGGATCGACGCGCGGGCAGTCGGCCCGGGGTTCGGCGAGCACGAGCGACACGCCATCGGGGAGGTCGTCAGTGAGGACGACATCGTGCGCGGGGTCCACGCCGAGGTTCGTGATGTGCACGGTGAACGTCGCGCCGTTGCCCGCGGTGGTGGGGTTGGGGTCGACGGTGATGTCGACGTCGAGGTCCGTGCACCCGGGCTCCATCGACACCGCGGCCACGAAGCCGTCGTTTCCGGCGAGCGAGGTCGCGAATCCGCCCGAGAGGGGGAACGTCGGCGTGTCGAGGGTGCCGCCGATGACCGCGACGCCGGCGGGGGTGAGCGCGAGGTGGGCCGCCTCGCTCTCGCCCAGGCGCGTCGTATGGATGATGGCGCTGCCGGCCGCGTTCATGCGCGTCAACCCAGATTGCAGGCCGGTCGCGCCCGCGAAGCCACACGGGGACGGCGCGAGGGAGCTTCGGTGGGTGAGGAACGCCTCGCCGAGGCTGTTGACCGCGATGTCGTAGCCCTCGTCGCTCGGCGAGCTGCCGCCGACGAACGTGGAGTAGACCAGCGCGGTCCCCGTCGGCGCGATCTTCGTGATGAACGCCGAGCCGGTGGCGGGGATCGTGGTGGCAAATGCGCCCGCGGTCGTGGGGAAGTCGGCGGACGCGGTGCCGCCGGTGACGTACGCGTGGCCGGCGCCGTCCGTGGCGATGTCGCCGACGTTCACGCGGCGGGTCTCACCGCCCGTGCCGCCGAGGAAGGTCGAGTACACGAGCGACGCGGCGCCGCTCGCGTTGGTGTCGAAGCGTGCGACCGCGTACGTGTCGGCGCGGGTTTGGAACGCCCCCACCGTGACCGGGAGATCCGACGAGCCGGAGTCGATCAGGAGGAAGACGTGACCGTTGTCGTCCGCGTCGAGCGCCATCGTCGCGTCGCTGGCGAAGCCGCCGAAACGTGTGGAGTAGACGAGCTGTTGAGCGGGCGGGAGCGTGATGTCGAGGCGCGCGACGTACGCGTCGCTGTTCATTCGGGTCGACTGGTACGCGGAGGGGGTCAGCGGGTGGCTGGTGCTGTTGTTGCTGCCACCGACGTAGATGTGGCCGGCCGCGTCGACGTCGATCGCGCTCTGCCCGCCGTCGCTGAACCACGTCCCGTAGTCGAGCGCGGCGCCCGTGGCGGAGAGCACCGCGATGTAGCCGGGGAAGCCGCCGCTGCGCGTCGCGTCGAACGCGTTGGCGGTCGTGATGAAGTCGTTCGACATCCGCGCGAAGAAGTGCGGCCGCCCGTTCGGCCCGACGGCGCCCGCGTAGATCCGGTCCGTCTGGGAGCCGCCGACGAACGTGGAGAACACCAGCGAGGCGGCGCCGGTGAGCGTCGGGTCGATCTTGGCGACGAAGGCGTCCGTCCCTTCGAGGGTGGTGTCGTAGACGCCAACGGTGGTCGGGAACGTGGCCTGGCTCGTGGTGCCGAAGACGTAGATGTTGCCGGAAGCGTCGGCGTCGACCGCTTCGATCGAGCTCCCGGTGGAGCCGAGCAGGGTCCCGTACTCGATGGTGGGATCGATGAGGAGCGGGCGGCGGGGATCGTAGCTGGCCTCGAACCCGATCGCGTCGCCGCGGATCACGAAGTGGCACGGGACCGCTTCGCCGTCCTGGGACGCGAGGGGCGCGGTGAGGTAGATTCGCTCGTCGAGGACGAGCCGACCGGCGTCGTCGATCGTGATCTTCTGCGGACCGTCGAAGCGAAGCGCGAACGTCGCGAGGTCGGCACCCGCGGCGAGGTGAACGTCGAAAGCGACGCGACCGCGTTCGTCGAAGCGGTGATCGACGGTGACGCCCTTCCCCGCGACGCGTGTGACGACATCGAACGTGTCGATGTCCGCGCGCCACTTCTTCGGATCGCCGACGAGGTGGTGGACACGTCCCGGGAGCGCGCTGCGCTCGAGGACCGGACCGGGCCGACCGAGCTGCGCCGTGACGGCGTAGCCGGGCGCGACGATCGCGAACCCATCCCGAGTGACGAAGAAAGTGTCGCGTGCGCCTCGCGCGAAGTGGGTCACCCGCGCGTCGGCTTGGCCGACGTTCTCCTCGAACACTCGCGCCGCTTCGGAGCCGAACGCGAGCGGCGAAAAGAGGCAGATCCCGACGACGGTCGTCCCGAGGGTGCGTAGGTTCACCGAGGATGTAGATACAGGGACCCCTCGCGGATCACCATCCTGGCCTCGGGTCGACCTCCTCGGGGAGCTCGAAACCTTCCCTGCGTGAAGGGCGGCTTCAAGACATCGCAAGGTTTCGCACACGCCTCGGCCACGAGGTGCCGGGCGCGAAGAAGCCACCGACCATTCTCGGGGAGGTCCTACTCGAGCGTCAGGTCTCTCGACACCAACCGAGGCAGATCGTCCGCGCCCGCCTCGTCCCCGAGGCGAAAGACGGACACCCCCACCGCGCGGGAGCAGTCACCGTTCCACCGGAGGATCCATCCGTCCACCGGCGTCGGATCCACGAAGTGGACTCCCCAGCTTCGCAACCCAGCTTGCGTCGCCGTCGCGGGAGCCGATTCGAAGGCCGCGATCGTGGGCGGCGTGCTCCCGGCGGAGAGCGCGAGCGCTCGGCGCGTGCACCCGCTGTTCTCGAACGCGCCTCGCTCGACGCCGCTCACCCACGGCGTGACCGGGACACAGCGAAGCTCGCCGTCGACCCAGCCGGGCGCGCAGCTCGCGCCGAGCGTCGTCGACGTGAAGTGCGCCTCGGGGTTCGGTGATGGCGACGCCGCGAGCGCGGCGCCTTCCACGGACCACGCGACGTCCACCGTCGCGTCCGGCGCGCCGTGACGCTCGAGGCGCACGATCGGCCACGCCGACGCGGGGTACGGGTGCACTTCGAAGAGGCTGCGCCGCCCGAGCTGAAGATCGACGACCGGGACACAAGCCCCGGACATCGGATCGCGACGGGCGACGTCGACGTCGCGCTCCGGCCTCACGAAGCGGTAGATCACTTCGTCCGGATCGTCGGTGCGGAATCCGACGGCGGATGCGGAGTAGGACGCGACGACGGGCTGGTCACAGCCCGGTAGGAAGAGGTCCTCGAGCTCGGGCCCCACGAAGAGTCGGTCGATCGCGGGGATGCAGCGCGGGCCCGCGCCGTCCGGCGCCTCCCCCGGACGACAGGTCGTCTTGGCGAGCCGGTCGAAGAGCGAGACGAGGAGGGTGCTGCCGTCGCTGCCCTTGAACGAGGTGCGATCGATCCGTTCGAGGCTCGCGTCGACCTCGTAGGTGCCGGTCACGAACGTCGTAGCCTCGCGTTGCTCGGCCGTCCGAAACGTCGTTCCACGCTGGACCCAGACTTCGGTCGCCGGATGGCATCCGCGGTGCCCGCCGTGGGTGTACACCTCGACGTCGTCGAGCGGCGCGCCCAGGCGAACGACGTCGGGCGCGAACCCTTCGCCGAGGCGCACCCACCGGTCGTCGCTCTCGACGACGTTCGGAAGCGGATCGCCCTCGCAGTTCGGGTCGAGATAGGCGATGCGAGCCACAGCTTCGGGGAGGCACGCGTACGTCGCGAGCTCGGAATCGATCGGGACGAGCTGGCACGGCTGACTCGTCTCGCGATCGCGGAAATGCACGAAGCGGCGAGCGTCGCCCTGAACGTCCGTGACCTCGACCGCGACCAGGCGCGTTCCGCTTCGGGCGGTACGGGTTCGGGGGTCGTCCCCGTGCAGGGTTTGGGCGGGCGTTGCGCTGCAGCCGGTGAGGATGAGCACCGCGAGGAGCCGAAGGGAGAACGTCATCGACCGTGATGACACCGCCGGCCCGATCCGTGGGAACACTTTCTTTCGACGAGATCCTCAGGTGTCTTCGTCGATCATCCCGAAGTACCGACCCATCCAGTAGGCGAGGAGGAAGTCTTCGGGTGACTCGATGTACGTCCGATCCTCTTCGATGGGATCGCGGATCTGATAGGGGTTGCGGGTCCAGCTGAAGTTGTCGACGAGGCGCTCCTCGTACGGGATCAGCTCCGTGCTCATCCCGAAGTCCTTGCGCCCGCGGCACTGCTCCGTGAATCGACTGTGATCGACGGCGCGGCGATATTTTACCTCCGGGAACTTCTTGAGCACGCAGAGCCCGGTCTCGACCCGAGCCTCGTCACGCTCGACGAGCGCGGGGTTGCGGTTCACTTCGTGGAAGAACGTGTACAGCGTGTTCTTCTGGTCCTTCATCGGGCGGGGGTCGTCGGCCGCCCACATCTGGTCCTCGAGGATCTGCTGGTAGATGCGACGCGTTCGTCCGTCCTCCTCGGTCTGCAACAGATCGAACATCGCGAGCTGCGCCATGTTGTGGTTGTTCCAGTTGGTCTTGCAGTCGAGGTTCAACCCCATCGTCCGCAGGTGAATCAGATACGACTCCGACGTCGCGAGGTCCGGCTTCTCACACTGTTCGATGTCCTCGCGCAGCAGACAATTTCGGTAGAACGAGGTGATGCGCGGGTCCTGGGTGAGGTCCGCGGCGGTGGCGAACCACGCGAGCGTCTGCACCGCGAGGAAACCGGGGAACCCACCGAACGACGTGGGGCTCATGAAGCCGAACGTCGTCGTCTCCCCCGACACGTCCTTGAACTGCATGTCGTTGTCGATGAGGTGGAGCGCGACCTCGGACGCGATCGCCCGCGCGGTGTCTTGAACCTCCGCGTCGTCGACCAACTTACCGACGATCCCGACCGCGAACATGTGGCCCGCGTACTCGTCGCGCGACACGTCGTTCTTCCACATGTGGCCGGCGTAGGGTCCGTCGTCGACGCGGTTCCAGCGCTTGCACTGGCCGGCCGAGAAGTCGGGGCAGTCGGGGTACTGGGCGACGAGCTCCGCCTCGGTCGGGAACCCGGGCAGCCCGAGCTTCACGTAGGAGCGCCCGAACAACCCGGGCTTGCCGGTGATGCGCGTGAGGTCGAGCATGCCCTGGAGCGTGCGCTTCAGGTTCTCGAGCGCCTCGGCGTCCCCGCTGACGCGGTAGCGGTACGCCTGCGAGGCCACGTACGTCGCCGTCCAGAAGCCGCTGTTGTCGGAGAGCCGAACGCGATCGAACGTCTCGTAGTCCGACGTCGTGATGGCCGCGTGCAGGAGGTTCTGTCCCGGCTGGATGTGGAGGCGGCGCGCGATCGCGTCGTAGGTCGCGGCCTGCGACGCGAGGTTCGTGCTGCTCGCGTCGCACTGCGGGTACGGCTCGACCTCCGGCAGGTCGTCGACGGTGTTGCAGGCGAAGAGGATCAGACCGGCGGCGGCGACGTGGGCGTTTCGCATCCGCCCCCGATACCGACGCGGGCCCGAACGCGCAACCGACGACCGCGCCGCGAATCACTACGGAATGAAGCGACTCGCCTGACGATCGAGGATCCGCGAGATCGGCGGCTGCGCGATGTGGTCGCGGAGCTCGCCGAGCGTGGTCCACACCGCGAAGCGGCCCTCCCCGAGGTCGATGACGTTCATACCGAGCACCCGGCTCGCGTAGTCCGCCATCGTGGCGTTCGTCGAGTTCGAGACGATGACCGTGTTCGGATCGAAGTCGTCGGGCGCCGCGTCGAGGACCGTGCGAACGATCCAGGCGAACTCGTTGCCCGCCGCGATCGCCTCGGCCTCGGTGGTCGGTGCGCTCGTACGACCGCCCGGCATGAAGTCGAGCGACAGGTAACTCACGTCGCGCGGGAGCACGCCCGTGATCCGCGAATCCAGCGGCGGCCCGACCGTCATCCAAGTGTTCGGCGCCGTGGGGATGGACGCCATGTAGAGCGACCCGTCGCCCAACCGCTCGAAGAGCGTGGCGAGCTCGGCGAGATCCGCCTCGGTCGGCTCGACGTCCGTGAACGGCTGCAGCGTCCCCGCCTGGTACGCGTCGAGGAGCGTAGTCGGCGGAGCCTCGCTGACGATCGGCGTCGCGCCGTCGCCGGTGAACACGAAGCTCGCGAATCCGTCGCCGATCTCGCCGCGGAAGATCGGATCGACCGCGAGGTCGCCGTTGGAGGCGATGCCCGTTCCGGACGGGTGATTGTGGAAGCTGCCGATCGGCGTCCAGCCGTCGCCGGGTGCGTTGCGCGCCACGCCGTTGATGGCGTCGAAGGGCTCGAGCGCGAGCGGCGTCCCCGGCCGCGCCCGGGCGACCTCCTGCACGAGGAGATCGCCGGCGTCGTTTTGGTAGACGGTGAAGAAGCTCTCGTAGTCGCGCGCGGCGAGTGTGGCGACGTCGATCGGGTTGCCGTCCATACCGAGGATCGGAACCGTCCCGTCGAAGACGCCGTTCGAGGCCGCCGGATCCAACAGGTTCGCGATCGTGTTGGCGTTGGTGTCGTAGTCACGCGGCACGCCGATCGCGGGCGGGTCGCCGAGCTGCACGCGGTACGTGACCCCGTTGAACCCCATCGAAAGGAACGCGCTGATCCCCGTCTGCGCGAGCGCGCCGAGGACGTGGTCTTCGTCGAGCGCGAGGATGCCTTCGAGCGCGCCCGGCGTTCCGAGGACGTAGCTGCCGAAGCCACCCGCCGCGTCGATGCCCACCGCGGGTCCGACCGCCCGCACGAGTCCGTACCCTTGCGACATCGCGCGCGCCGCGACCGTCGCGCCGAAGAAGCCGGTCAGCCCGTCGATGGTGCCGCCCGCGATGGCGTGCCCCCAGCTGATCTCGCCGGTGCCCTCGTACTGGAACGCGGCGTTCATCGTCGTGCTCAACACCCCCGAAGTGCCACCGACGACGAGCCCCGACAGGAACGGCGATCCGGTCACACCCACGCCGAAGATCGTGCCGGTGGCGCCAAACGCCGGGAGGCCCGCGGCGGCCGCGGCGGGCAACACGAGGCTCGCCGCGATGCCAACCGCCATCATGGTGAGGACGCGGTTGCGCTGCGTCGTCTGCGCCATCTCGTTGATGACGCCGACGTACGGCTCGAGCGCACCTTCGAAGGACGCGTGCTGAATCGATCCGGCCACGAGCGCCTCGGCGATGAACCGCGGATCGTCGCTCGCCTCGATCGCGTCTGCGAGCGCGAGGAGCTGCTCCGCGTCGCGGTTGGCGAGGTCATCGACGTTCGACTTCTCGATCGGGTTGCCGCCGTTGAAGAACTCGATGGCCGCAGCGGTGAAGGCGTTGGCCCCGTAGTTCGTCAGGTCCGGATCACCGATGCGTGTCGACTCCGCGGCGAGCGAACGGATGTACGCCGCGGCGTCGGCCGCGTCGAGCTCCCCCGCGAGCACGGCGGCCTCGATGTCCGCCACCGTCGCCGGATCCCCGAGCGCCGCGATCGCGGGGTGGTCCTCGAGGTCGCCCGGTGACGCGAGCGCGGTCTCGTCGGGGAGGCCCAGCGTCTCGCCGGCGATGAACGGCCCGGTGAGCTGATCGTTGAGCTGGCCGAGATCGACGAACGCGATCGCCGTGGCGAGGTTCCCATGGTGCTCGTCGAGGAGCTCCGCGGTGAGGCCGGGGCGGGACAGCAACGTGACGACGAGCTGTTCGCGCTCCGCCGGTGTCGCCACTTCGAGCGCCTCCGCGATGTCGGGCTGCGACAACAACGCGGCCATCCGCTCTCCCTCCTGCGCCGCGAGCTCCGCGTCGCCGAGCGCCATGACACCGGCGAGCGCGTGGCCCATCTGCGTGCGGAAGTCACTCGAGCCCCAGGCGAGGGGACCGGCGCCCTGGAAGATCGAGAACACGGCGAGCGCCTGCCCCTCGGACGGCGGGAGGCTCTGCACGGTCTCCAGGAACGCCGTCACCTCCATGATGCGCGAGCCGACGTTCCGCATACGCGGGTCGTCGAAGCCGGCGTCCGCGGGGACGTCCATGCCGAGTGTCGCGACGAACGCAGGCCATGCATCGCCCACGTCGTCGATCAGCGCGGCGGCGAGCGTCGGATCGGTGCTCGCGAGGTTCAACGCCGCGGCGGCGAGCTCGCCGGTGTGGAGCGTCTCGTCGGGATCCAGAGCACGCTCGGCGAGCATGCCGAGGACCGCTTCGCCGCCCTCGGGCCACGTGGCCGCGAGGTCGCCGAGCTGGAGCGTGAGGTAGGTGCCGGAAGACTCACCAGGCGGCCAGCGGTCGAGCATCAGCGAGGTGGCGTAGGCGGCTTCGTCGGGGGTGAGCTCCGGGTCGAAGAGGTACTCGACGCCGTCCTGCACACGGTCGAGCGCGGCGACCTCTTCGGCGATCTCTTCGCGGCGCTCATCGTCGAGCTCGGGGGGATCGTCGGTGGTTTCGACGTCGGCTTCGTCCGGCACCACGACGGGCACCTCGACGGGGCGCTCTTCGGTCTGGATGAACGTATCCGTGGACACGTTGCCCAGCGCGTCGACGACGGTCTCGACGATGGTCTGCGTGAAGGTCTGCATCTGGGTGATGAAGCGGATGGCCGACATGGCGCGCAGCCAGAGCAAACGAGAGGCCAGGCAAATCAGGCGTTTTCAGGGCGAGATCGTGTGCACTGCATCGACGAGTGCACCCGGCCGAGTGCGAAAGGACCGTAGGAAGAACAGGATCCCACCAGGACGCCGCGCGCGTGGTGATCTGCCACGATCCGGCGCGCCATCCACACCGCCGAGGGCGCGGCACACGCCTTGCTCTCGTTGGTGCCGATGGCGGACGCGCGAACACGACGTAGCTACGCGACCGCGTTCGCGCTCTCGGCGCTGCTCCTCTACGTGCCGGCGAACCTGCTCCCGATCTTCGAGCACGCGAGCTTCGGACGTCAGCAAGAGATGACGATCTGGGCCGGCGTCATCGAGCTCGTCGAAGCGTCCGAGATGACCCTCGCGGCGATCGTGTTCATCGCGAGCATGGTCATCCCGCTCATCAAGATCGTCGGTGTCTTCTGGGTTTCGGTCGCGCTCGGTCGTGACACTTCACCCAAGCTCGTCGGTCGCGGTCTGGCGTTCCTCGAGCGCATCGGACCGTGGTCGATGCTCGACGTGTTCCTGCTCGCCGTCGCGATCTCCGTCGTTCGTTTCGGCGACCTCACTTACATCGTGCCGCGCGCCGGCATCTTCGCGTTCGCCGCGGTGGTGGTGCTGACGATCATCGCGACCCAGAACCTCCGCGCCGCCGCCGACGCCCAAGGAGTGACCCCGTGACCATCAAATCCTCCCGCTTGTTGCCCTGGCTCATGCCCGTCATCGCGGCGATCGCCGCCGCGTTCCTCCTGATCCGCGAGGTGCGTTCCAAGGGCGCCACGCTCGTGCTTCGCGCCGACCGAAACGCGGGCCTCGAAGTCGACGTCTCGAAGCTGCGCTACCGCGGCGTGGAGTGCGGCCGCGTCACCGACATCCGCCTCGACCCCGAAGCCTCCGAAGTGAAGGTCGAGGTCACGATCGAGCGTTGGGCCGAACAGCTCGCACGCGAGGGGTCGAAGTTCTGGGTCGTCACACCGAAGCTCGAAGTCGGCCGCGTCCGCGGGCTCGAAGCGCTGCGCTCCGGCGCCTATGTCACGGTCGATCCCGGCGAAGGCCCGGAGCAGACCGAGTTCGACATGTTGCCCGAAGCCCCCGCCGTCGCCGCCGACCGCGCCGGCCAGCGCTACCTGTTGTTCGCGAAGCAGACCCACGGCATCCAACCGGGCGCGCCGATCTACTACCGCGGCCTCACCATCGGCACCGTCGTGCGCCGCGACCTCGTCAACGACACGATCCGCTTCGAGCTGCACGTCGACCGCCCGTACATCCACCTGCTGAAGAACGAGACGAAGTTCTGGCCCACCGTCGCGCTCCGCGCCGACGTCGGCATCCTCGGCGCCGAGTTCGAGACGGGAACGCTCGAGAGCTTCTGGAGCGGCGGCGTCACGATCGCCACGCCCCCGAACGCGACGAAGATCCGCGACGACACGACCTACTGGCTCGCCCCCGAACCCGACGACGACTGGCAAGCGTGGATCGACGGCGACACGTAGACCCACGGTTGCTCCGCGCCCAACGACGACCTATGCCCGCGAAGTGATCCGCCAACTCCTACCGCTCCTGTCCACAGGCCTGCTCGCATGTGCCACGTCCGGTTCGAATACGAAGCCCATCGTCATCGGCGAAACGCACGCGCTGACGACCGCGATCCTCGGCGACGCGCGGGAGATCAACGTCTGGGTGCCACCGGGCTACGAGGAGGGGCGGCCGATACACGGCACGATCTACCTCCTCGACGGTGCGCTCGATCAGGACTTCGAACACATCGCCGGTCTCGCTCACCTGGGCGCGCTCTCTTGGACGTACGAGACGTTCGTCGTGGTCGGCATTCAGACCAAGGATCGCCAGCACGAGCTGACGCCACCTCCTGAGGACCCCCGTTTTCGAAAGGGGTTTCCGAAAGCGGGCGGCGCCGCCGAGTTTCGTCGCTTCATCCTCGACGAGGTTCGACCATTCGTCGAGGCGCGATACCGAACCGGCAAACGTCGTGTCCTCGTCGGGGAGAGCTTGGCCGGCCTGTTCGTCGTCGACACGTTCCTCGACGCTCCGGACGCGTTCGACGACTACCTCGCGATCTCACCGAGCCTATGGTGGGACGCCCGACGCGTGGCGCGCGAGGCATCGGCGAAGCTCGCGGAGCACGGGGCTTCGGATCGCCGACTGTACATCGCGACCGCCGACGAGGGTGGCGCGATGAAGGTCGGCACCGACCTGTTCCTCGCCGCGCTCGCCGAGACCAAACCCGAAGGGTTGAAGGTGACCCACGCGGATCGCGCCGCGACGGACACCCACGCAACCATCTATCACGGCGCCGTGCTCGACGCGCTTCGACGGCTCTACGCGCTCCCTCCGTACGAGGGTGAGACGCCGTGGTGGATGGACGTCGACGGCGTCCCGGGAGATTAGAGCTCAGGCCGTGCGAACGTCCTCGTCGTAGAGCGCGTCGATGGCGGCGGCGAGTTTCTTCGCCTCGTCCGTCCCGGCCTTCGGCACCACCACCGACAGGCGCACGAACAAGTCACCCGCGGCGTCCTTCTTCGACGCGGGCACGCCCTTGCCGCGTAGCCGGAGCTTCTGCCCGGACTGCGCGTTCGGCGGGATGCGGAGGTTCACGCGGCCGTCGAGGGTGGGGGCGTCGATCTCGGCGCCGAGCATCGCCTCACCGACGGTGATCGGGAGTGTGTACTCGAGGTTCCGTCCGCGGCGCTCGAACAGCGCGTGCGGGCGGACGCGAACCTGGATGAACAGGTGCCCCGCGGGACCGCCGTTGCGACCGGGCGCGCCCTGGCCGGCGAGGCGGATCTTCTGGCCGTCTTCGACGCCGGGCGGGATGTTGACCGTGAGCTTCGTGCGCTTCGTCGTTTGGCCAGAGCCGCGACACGTCGAGCACGCGGGCGCGCTGCGTCCGCTCCCGCCGCACGACCGACACGCGGCCTGCACCTGGACCGGCCCGTGCGCGACGTTCGCGCGACCGGAGCCGCCGCACCCCGCGCAGGTCGTCGCGGCGCCCGCGCGCCCCGATCCGGAGCACGTTCCGCAGGCGACGGGTTTGTCGATCTCGATCGTGGGCTTGGTCCCGCTTATCGCGTCGACGAAGTCGACGGTGAGCTCGGTGGTGACGTCCGCGCCCTGGCGCGGCGCGGGCCGGCGACCGTTGAAGCCGCCGAAGCCGCCGCCGCCTCCGAACAGATCGGAGAAGATGTCGCCGAGGTCGACGCCACCCGCTAAACCGCCGCCGGGGAAGCCGTTTCCGCCACCCGCGGAGTAAGCGCGGTAGGCCTGGGCCTTCTCGGCGTCGAAGCCGAGCTTTTCGGCGTCCTCGCCGAACTCGTCGTAGAGCTTGCGTTTGTCCTCGTCGCCGAGGACCTCGTACGCAGAACCGATCTCCTTGAAGCGCGCCTCCGCCGCAGCGTCCCCCTGGTTCTTGTCGGGGTGGTACTTCCGCGCGAGCTGCTTGTACGCCTTCTTGATCTCGGCGGCCGACGCCGTGCGCGACACACCGAGCGTTTCGTAGAGATCCCTGGGCACGTTCGTTCGATCCTTTGCGCCCCCTTGGATGGTCGCGTCGTGCGCTGCGTCAAGCGCCGCTCAGGACTCGACCCGCGCCAGCAACGCGCGCACCGCGTTCGCCAGCGCGTCGCCGCACATCGCGTCCGACGCCTGCTCCACCGCCGCGTCCACGCGAATCACGATGTGCCGCTCCGTGCGGTGCGGCGGGCCCCACGCGACGGTCGGCATCTGCGTGAAGACCGCCACCGTCGGCACGTCGCTCAGGTACGCGAGGTGGAGCGGCCCAGTGTCGTTCGTCAGCACGATGTCCGCGCCCTGCACCAACGCGAGGAGCTGCCCGAGATCCGAACCGGTGTACGTGGGCGCACCGATCCGATCCGCCACCTCCTCGATCCGATCCGCCTCCGCCGGCGCACCGACGACGACGAGGCTGGCGCCGTCTTCGCGCAGCGCGCCGCCCGCGATCGCGTACGCGTTCGGGCGCCAGAGCTTGCGCGCTTCACGCGAGCCGGGCACCACGAGGACGCGCGGCTTCGAGGTCCACATCGCGTCCGCCGCGGCGCGCGCCGCGTCGTCGATGCGGAACGGGACGTCGAAGATCGGCTCCTTCACGCCGAAGCAACGGAGCGGGAGCATCTGCAGCCGCGACCAGTGCCGGTCCGCCTGGATGCGGTGATCGACCGTCCCGAACGTCAGGCCCGGCGGCGGGTTCGGCTCGTCCTCCCCCATCCAACCGAGCCGCACCGGCGCTCGGGCCAGGTGCGGACGCCCGTCCGCGTCGAAGCGACGGGTGAGGTCGACCGCCACGTCGTAGTCGGCGTCGAGCGGGTCACCGACCTCGATGACCCGCACCGGCAGGTCGACGTGACGCCAGATCCGCGCCCCGCTCGGGCGGAGCAACACGTCGACCTCGGCCCCGGCGTCGAGCAGCGCCCGCGCCACCGGCGCCAACAGCACGGCGTCACCGAGCGCCGGAAACAGGTACACGAGGAGGATGTGTTTCCCCGCCGGGTCGATCGGCGGGCCCGGGTCCCCGTCGAGATCGAAGCCGATCCGCCGCAGCTCGCCGTAGTCCAACGTCCCGCAGGATACTCAATGTTCGAGTGTGGTCGCGCGTCCCATCCGCCACCTGTCGAATCGTAACTCACGGCTGAGTGACTATGCTGCTCGGGTCGTCGCGGGGGCGACGACAGACGCGGGTGCGGAGCGGTTCGTGGTCAGCCTTGGTCGGGTCGGTCACCCTGATGGTGACGGCCTGTCCACGTCCGGACGCGACCGCCCCGCGCCGCGAGACCAACCCGCCGCCGACGGTGGCCCCCATCCCCGACCCGCCGCCGAACGCCACCGGCCCCGAGCTGTACGCGATGCAGTGCGCGACCTGCCACGGCCCCGCCGGGACCGGCGGCGTCGCACCGATCCTCGCCGGGTGGGCCCGCGGCGAGACCGCGTTCCTCGACGCCGTGGAGACACGCATGCCGGTCGGCCGCCCCGAGGCCTGCGACCGCGCGTGCGCGAAGACGATCTTCGACGCCCTCGACACGATCGCCCCCGTCGTCGAGTCGACCTGCGCGAACGCCGAGACGAGGTTTGCGCCGCGCCGCATCCGACTGCTCACACGACACGAGCTGCGCCGCACCGTCGCCGCGCTCGCACCGACGACCGCGTGCGGGACCCATCGCTTCACGTTCCAAGGCGCGCGCGGCTCGACGGTGATCGTCGCGGGCAGCTTCAACGGTTGGGCTGCGACGGAAGCCGAGGGCGGCTGGCCGATGACCTGGTCGGAGCTCCGCGGCGCGTTTGTCCTGGAGCGCGTGCTCGCCGACGGCGCGCACACCTACAAACTCGTGGTCGACGGCACGTGGCTCGAGGATCCGAACGCCTCCGAGCGCGCGCCCGACGGGTTCGGCGGGTTCAACTCGCAGATCACCATCGACTGCACGAACGCTCCGGCGGCCGAAGATCCGTACCGCGGCCTCCCCGCGGAGATCCGCCCCGACCACTTCCCGTTCGACGACCACGCGGACTCGGCGGTCGTCACGCCGGTCCACGTCACCGAACACTTCAACGCGACGGCGGCGCTCGCCGCGCGCGTCGTGGATAGGCTCGACGACTGGATCACCTGCGCACCGAGCGACGCTTGCGCGAACACCTTCGTGGAGCGCTTCGGCGCACGCGCGTTCCGGCGACCGCTTTCTACTGAGGAGATCGAACGCTTCGCGGCGCTCATCCGCGGCGCCGAGACGTTCGAAGCCGGCGTCGCCGACGCCGTGCGCGTGATGCTCGCGTCGCCGCGTTTCCTCTACCGCACCGAGCTCGGCCAGGCCGACGGCGACGACTTCGCCCTCGACGCCTACGAGGTCGCGTCGGCCCTCGCCTACTTCCTGTGGTCCTCGCCTCCGGACGAGGCCCTCCTCGCTCACGCGGCGGACGGCACGCTGCTCGATCCCGCCGTGCGTCGCGCCGAAGCGAACCGGATGCTCGACGACCCACGCGCGGAGGTCTCCCTCGGCCGCTTCGCCACCGCGTGGCTCGGCGCCGAACGGGTGATGACCGTCGACAAACAACCGGCCACCTACGGCGACTTCAGCCCCGAGGTGCGCGCGTCGATGCTCGCCTCCACACGGAGGTTCTTCACGGACGTCGCGCTCGACTCCGACGGCGACCTCGACACCCTCCTCACCGCGGACTTCGGCTTCCAGGACGCGACGCTCGCGGCGTTCCACGGCCGCGACTTCGACGGCGAACAAGTCGCGCGCCCCGCCGCGGGCGTCCTCGCGCACGGCAGTGTGCTCGCGTCGTACGGGCACTCCGATCAGACGTCGCCGATCCTCCGTGGCAAGCTCGTCCGCGAGCGGATCCTCTGCCAGGCCTTCGGCGTCCCGCCGCCGGACGCGGGGGGCGTGCCGAACGTCGACCCGAACGCCACGACCCGCGAGCGCTTCGCGCAGCACTCCGAGAACCCGCGCTGCCACGCGTGCCACCGCTACCTCGACGAGGTCGGCTTCGCGTTCGAGACGTTCGACACCGTCGGTCGTCCGCGCACCGAAGAAAACGGCCACCCGATCGACACGACGGGCGCCCTCGAGGACGTGGAGGCGTTCGGCGACGGCACCGCCACCGACTTCGCAGATCTCGAAGGCCTCGCGCAGGCGCTCGCCGCGTCCGACCGCGTCGCGACGTGTTTCACCACGCAGGTGTGGCGCTACCAGACCGGCCAGACGAACGAAGACGCGGATGCCTGCACGATCGCCGCAATCGCGGATCGATTCCGCGCCAACGGCCGCAACGTGCGGGACCTGTTACTCGACATCGTCGCGGACGACGCCTTCGTCCGGCGGAGGGCGCCATGAACCGCCGCAGCTTCCTCAAGGCCGGGCTCGGCGCCGCCGTCGTGCCCTGGTACCTCACGCGCTCGGCGCTCACCGCGCGCGCCGCGTCGACCGCGCACCGGGTGATCTTCTTCTACTACCCCGACGGCGTGCACCGCGCGTCGTGGCGCCCGAGCGGGAGCGGCGCCTCGCTTTCGTTGTCGCACCAGCTCGCGCCCCTCGAACGACACAAGGATCGCTGTGTGTTCCTCAGCGGTCTCGGCTCGGGGCCGACCGACTCCGGCAGCCACCCGGGCGGCGCCAAGAAGCTCCTCACCGCGAAGGACGGCGGTCGCGGCGAATCGCTGGACCACGGCCTCGCGCGCACCGTCTACTCCGGCGCGCCGCACCGCCACCTCTACCTCGGCGTGCAGGCCAACCAGAACGGGGCGTCGGGCGACAAACACATCAGCTACGTCGGCTCCGAGCAGACGATCGCGCCGGAGGACGATCCCCGGCTCGCGTTCGCGCGTCTCTTCACCGGCGCGACCCCGCGCGACCCCGCCGCGCCGAGCTCGGACGTCACGGTCATCGACGCGATGCGCGCGGACCTCGAGGCGTTCAGCGCGGACCTCGGCGCCGTCGAGCAGCGCAAGTTGTCTTTACACCTCGAGTCACTCCGCGAAGTCGAGGAGCGCGTCCGCAACACCACGGCGATGCCTCCGACGTGCGACGACCCGGCCATCGCGGTGGGTTCGGTGACGGACCTCTACGCGCCGGAGCGCTTCGGCGATCTGTTGAACCTGCAGATCGACGTGATGGTGGAGGCGATGGCCTGCAACCTCACGCAGGTCGGCGTGCTCCAGTGCTCGCACCACACCAGCGAGCTCATCATGAGCCGCATCCCGAACGCGGAGATGACCAACACCCGCGACACCCGCAGCCACGAGGCTTCGCACTACGGCGGGAGCGGCATGCTCCTCGACACGTACGTCGCGCAGCGGCGGTGGTTCGCGGATCGCCTCGCTCACTTGATGGATCGCCTCGCGATGCATCCGGAGGGCGACGGCACCATGCTCGACCACACCCTGGTGCTGTTCTGCACCGAGGTTTCCGACGGCGACGACCACAGTCACCACGACCTCCCCTTCGTGCTCGCGGGGGGCGCGAGCGGCGCGATCGATACGGGGAGGTTCGTGGACGTGGGCGACCGGCGACACGGCGACCTGCTCGCGACGGTAGCGCGCGCGGCAGGTGCGCCGTTCGACGGTTGGGGTGACGGGAGTCAGGGCCCGCTCACCCAGCTCCTTCGGGTGTGAGCACCTACCAGCAGCGCGCGTAGGTGTGGTTCGCCAGCTCGGTGTACGCGTTCGCGGACGACGCGCGGTGGCAGCAGTTCGAGCCGGACAGCGGGCACGAGAACCACGGGTTGCTGTCGAGCTTCGGCTCCGCCCAGTTCGCGAACGAGCCGCTGATACGGTGCCAGCGCTGCTTCCGGACGCCGGTCGTCTTCGCGCAGATCTGATCGCCGTACATCGTCGCGTTCGACGCGACACCCGCCGCGTAGGAAGCCCAGTCCGCCGTCATCATCGCGGGGCCGCCCGAGTCGCCCTTGCAGATGATCGCCTTCTTCTCGTCGTCGGTGAGGAAGTGCTTCGAGCCCGTCCAGTCGATCGAGACCTGCGCGCCGTCGTCTCCGAAGTGCAGCCGCGCGGGCGTCGCCGAGTAGCGGCTCGTGGTTCCGAAGCCCTTGATCGTCATCGCGGTGCTCACGGAGATGTTGCCGAGCCACAGGCGCATCAGGTTCGTGTTGTTGGGTGTGCGCTCCCACGGCGAGCCCGAGCACACGGTGACCGCGTCGCGCTCGTTGTTGTTCACACACTGACGCGCCATGGAGATGAGCGCCACGTCGTCTTCGGTGTCACCCGACCCCGTGTAGTTCGGGTGCACGTAGATGTACGCGCGGTAGTTGCCGAGGAGGATCGGCGTGCCGCGATCACTCCCGCTGGAGTCGCCGCGGAACGCGCGGACTCGCCAGTAGCCGCTCACGCCCCCCGGGATGCAGTGCGCCGAAGTCAGGAGGTGCCGCGGCGAGAACGCGATCGCGGAGCAGCCCTTGAAGGAACCGTCCGACGGATCCGCATCGCCAGGTGAGCCGAGCTGGTTCGGGATCCGGATACGGAGGATGCGCTGGTCGCCGCTCGGCTCCCCGTTCCAGATACCCCGGACGGTCGTTCCGAAGCCGTCTTCGTCGAGCTCCGACGGGTAGCCGGCGTCGGCGAGGACCGGCTCGAGTGAGCCCTGCCCGACGTCGCGCGCGACGCGTGCCTCGACGAACGCGAGGGCGTCCTCGCAGTCGTCGATCGTCACGATGCCGGTGATCGCCTGCATCTCGAGGTCGTTGGCGAGCTCGGCGCTGAGGCGGCCGAAGTCGTACGCCCGCTCTTCGAGGTTGGTGCCGGCCTCGACGAGGGCGGGCGACTCGATCGCTTCGCAGACCGTGAGGTTCGAGCCGACGAAGCCGAGCTCCGTCTCGGGTCCGGAGGTGACGTCGGCTTCGCCCGCGGGCGGTGCGCCGCAGGCGAGGGCCGCGGACGTGAGACAGAAGAAGGCGAACGGGCGCGCCGCGCCGGACCAGTCGTACATGAGGTTTGCTCCTGAGCTGGTCGCCGCACCCGCCGGCGCGGCGACCCGAATGGGGTTTCGTCGAATGCCGCGACGAAGGAGTTACAACCGGCGTGCCAGGCGTCGGCGCAATGGGGAGGACGCGCGTGGCGCGGTGTGGACAGTCCGCGGACAGTCCACTCCTCTCGACCGCTCTAGATCGGCTGGCAGATCACCTCGCCGACGATCGGTTCGACGGCTCGCATGTTCGGGTCCGTCGACTTGAACTCCCCGTCGCCGACGACCTTCTCGTACTCGGGTCGCGTCACGTTCGCCTGCGGGACCACGAAGTTGAGGCCCGCCGACTTCACCGACGCCATCCCGGCCATGTCCCATTCGAAACCCATGAGATCGAAGGGGCCGCCGTTGATCTTCTCGACCTCCGCGAGCGACGCGCCCGGGTACAACCCGTCGGACGTGCGCCACTTCTTCCCGAAGAGGTCGAGGCGCGTGACTCCCTGGGTCGGGTCGTCGTTCATCCAGTGGATCGTCGCGCGTCGGTCCTTGTCGTCGGGGAACAAGGTCGTCACCACGAACGTCTCCTCGCTCTCCATGAAGTTCTCTTCCTCGTCCTTCAGGTTCTCCGCCCCGACGAGTTCCTCGATCTCCGCCTTCGTCGTGCCCTTGTTGATCCAGCTCTTGCCCGCGCCGCCGTCGCAGATCCAGACGTCGGCCGCGACGAGCGCAGCCGCGCCGGTCGCCTTCGGCGCCTCGGTCTTGGGCTTCGCCGCCGCGGCGGGCTCGGCCGGGGGCTCCTTCTTACAGGCGACGAGAGCGAGGGCGATCAGGAGGGCGCGCGTGTGCATCGGCGGGAGGGTCCCCCGCGTTCGAGTCCTCGGCAAGAGGGCGCTCTAATCGTCACTGCCGCAAATGCCCCGGTGGCCTTCGAGGCCAAAGGGCTGCGCGCAGGTGGCGTTGGTCGTCCCGAAGCCGAGCGCCGTCAGCCCGTCGATGCAGGTGGCGATCGCGTCGGGCGCGTCGCGGTCGCAAGTTGGCATGCACAGCCCGCCGTCTTCGACGGCGATGTCGACGCACTCGGCGGGCTCGGGGCAGAAGATCGAACGCGACGTCGTGCAGTTGTCGCCCTGGTGGGCGAGCGCACCGGTGCTGTCGACCTTGCTCGGCGCGGACCAGTACTCACGATCGACACACGCCCCCGCGGCCTCGGTGAGCGCGCGACAGTACCGTCCGTCGCCGCCCCAGCCGTCGCCATCGCACGTGTCGGGGAACGTCCCGCAGTCGTCGTGGGCGCAGACGCCGAACCCATCGTCGAAGAAGTCGGCGACACACGTCATCGCGCCGTTCTGCGGATCGTCGGCGCAGGCCCCCTCACACGGCGCGACGCAGTGGCCGCGGTTCGAACCCTCCTGCGTCAAACAGCGGAGCTCACCCCCCGCGGTGTCACACCGCGAAGCGAGGCCCACGCGATCCCGGCTCCGGATCTCGCAGACCGCGCCGAGCCCACGTTGCGCGCTGCAGACCCCGACGGACCGCTGCGCGGTCGAGGAGGTCCCGACCACCACGCTCGGGTTGCAGTACGGGAACGCGGTGGGGCACGGCGGATCGTCTTCGCGTCCGCAGCGGATCACACAAACACCTTCGTCGGAGTGGAACGTCGGGTCGACGCCGAGCACGCAGGTCGCGCCCGCGCCGCACGCGACCATCTCGTCGCCGGTGTAGACCCGCGCGCCGATGACCCGGACGTCGGTCGTCAACGACCACCCGCAGTGTTCGTCGATCTCGGCGCGACGGTCGGCGCACGCGCGGCCGAGCTGCGGCGCGCCTTCGGGGAGCTCGATGTCGGCGCAGACGCGCTCCTCGCCCGAGGGGCCCGTCCCGCAATCGCTGTCGGTCTCACACGGTCGAACGCAGGTATGGTCGCTGATCTGCGAATCGGCGCGGCCGATTCGATCCCAAGGAACGCACAGCGTCCCGGGCCACGCGCAGTCGTCGCGTGAGAAGGCTTCGTCTCCGGGCTCGTAGGTGGAGCCACAGCGACAGCCCTCGTCGGAGTGCGAGCACCCCCAGGCTTCGAACCCGCAGTCCTCGGAGCAGGTGATCACGCTCTCCCCGAAGTCCGGCTTGTCGTAGCGCCCGTCTTCGCAGACGCCGTTGCCGCACCGGGGTCGCATGTCGACGTCCGCCCCGGCGTCGCGGATGACGTAACCGGCGTCCTTGTCGTCCGGGCCGGCGTCCGGCGCGGACGGTTCGGTCGACCCTCCGCCCGAGCACGCGGCCACGAACAGGCAGGCACCGATCCAGATCCGCACGGCCCCTTCATGAAAGCACGCGGCGATCCCGACGTCAGCTCGACCGAATGTTGAACGTGGCGTGCGTTATCGATCGGCGATCCCGGTTCGCCGACGTGTCGTGTACCGTCCGCGCCATGGTGGCGTTCGCAGATCGATACGGCCCGTGGGCGATCGTCGCCGGGGCCTCCGAGGGCCTCGGCGCCGCGTTCGCCGAGGCGATCGCGAAGCGGGGTGTCAACGTCGTGCTCGTTGCGCGGCGCGGCGCGCTCCTGGAGGCGATCGCCGGGCGCATCGAGGACGTCCAGACCCGATGTGTCACCGCCGATCTCGCGACCGACGTCGCCGCCGTCGTCGACGGAACCGAAGACCTGCAGATCGGCCTCCTCGTCTACAACGCCGCCTACGCCCCGATCGGCGCGTTCGTCGAGCGCACCACCGATGACCTCGTCCGCGCCGTCGACGTCAACGTCCGCGCCCCCGTCGCGCTCGTCCGCGCGCTCACGCCCGCGATGATCGAACGCGGCCGCGGCGGCGTCGCCCTCATGTCCTCCCTCGCAGGCCAGCAAGGCGCCCCGCGCATCGCCACCTACGCCGCGACGAAGGCGTTCAACACCGTGCTCGCGGAGGGCCTGTGGTCCGAGCTTAAACCGCACGGCGTGGACGTCGTCGCGTCTTGCGCCGGCGCGATCCGAACGCCCGGCTACGCAAGCGCATCGAAGAAGGAAGCGCCCGGAACCCTCGACGCCGAAGCCATCGCCGAGGCCACGCTCGACGCGCTGGGCCGCGGACCGCGCACGACGCCCGGGTTCGTGAACGGCCTCGCGAGCTTCTTCATGGGCCGCCTCCTCCCGAAGCGCACGGCCGTCGCGGTGATGGCGGCCTCCACCAAGGAGTTGTCGTGATGGTGTGGTTCTTCGCGCCGTGGATCGTCTACGCGTTGGTGCTCGTCCTCCACGTAGTGCTCCCCGCGCGCCGCGTCGAAGGCTACGTGAAGGAGGACGGTCGGCCGCTGCGCTACCGACTCAACGGGCTCCTCGTCCTGGTCGTGACGATCGTCGTGTGGAGCGGCGTGTGCCGCGCGGGGTGGACGACGTGGGACGCGCTGTGGCTCCACCGCTACGTCGGCGCCGCGGGCGCCGCGACGCTCGGCCTGATCTTCACGCTCGTGGTCGTGCTGAAGGAGCCGCCCACCGGCAAAGGGCTGCTCGCGGATCTCTTCCTCGGGCGCGCCGAGAACCCGCAGTGGCTGGGCCGCCGCGTCGACGCGAAGATGTACCTCTACCTCGTCGGCGCGGTGCTGCTCGAGCTCAACGTCCTGTCGTTCACCGCGCACCACGTGATCACCCACGATGATCCGAGCCGCGGGCTCCTCCTCAGCGCTGCGCTCCTGTCGTGGTTCGTGTTCGACTACCTGTTCTTCGAACACGTCCACCTCTACACCTACGACCTGTTCGCGGAGCGCGTGGGCTTCAAGCTCGGGTGGGGCTGCATGGCGTTCTACCCGTACTTCTACGCGGTGGGGCTCGGCACCACCGCGCACCTCAACGGGCCCCAGCTCTCCACCCTCGAGCTCGTCCTCTACGCCGCCGTCTTCTTCACCGGCTGGTCCCTCGCGCGCGGCGCGAACATGCAGAAGTACGTCTTCAAACGTGACCCGGAGCAGAAGTTCCTCGGCGTCATCACCCCCGAGACCGTCTCGGACGGCGAGCGGTCGCTCCTCTGCAGCGGCTTTTGGGGGGTGTCGCGCCACGTGAACTACCTCGGCGAGGTGCTCATGGCGACCGGCATCACCCTCGCGCTTGGCCACCCGGCGGTGCCGTGGCCGTGGCTCTACCCGCTGTACTACGTGCTGTTGCTCGGCACGCGCGAACGCGACGACGACAAACGCTGCGCGGCGAAGTACGGGGCGCTGTGGGATCGCTACAAGGAGCGCGTCCCGCGGCGGATCATCCCCGGGATCTACTGAAGAGACTTCAGCGCCGCCTTCGGCGTTCGGTCCACGAACCACAGCCCCCAGTGTTTCTCGGCGCCGTCGGGGTTCGCGAGGTGGCCCTTCCAGGGTTCGTCGAAGGCTTCGAAAAAGAACGTGGTGACGTTCGACGTCTTTGCCCACGCCATGAGCTCGCGAAAGTAGCGCGTCTGGTTCGCTTCGTTCGCCGTGGGAAACTCCACGGCGGTCGTCGCCCACCCCGCCTCGGCGATCACGAGCTGCGCCGCGGGGATCGCGTCGCGCACGCCCTGGAGGTTCTCGATCGTGTACGCCATCGCCTCGTCGATCGTTTTGTTCTCCCACGCCGGGTAGGTGTGGATCGCCGCGAAGTCCGCGACCGTCATGAGCGCCGCGCCCTGCTCGCGCCACACGACGTAGTTGTCGGCGGTCGTGACCGGCTGCGCGATCGCCGCCTTCACCGTCTTCATGTACGCGAGCATCGCGTCGAGCGCGACGAGGTGATCGTTCCAGGTGACGAGCGCCTCGTTGCCGACGTTCACCGCGACGACGATCCTCGGATACTGATTCGCCAGCGCAATCACGCGCTGGACCTCCTCGCCGTTCGCCTTTGTGTTCGCGGCGAGCTCGGCTTCGGGGATCGGCTCGGTCAACCACGCGCACCCTTCGTGGTTGGACAACTCGGCTTGCAACCAAGCTCCGAGCATCACGCGGATCGGGAGGTCATGCGCGGCGATGAGCTTCAGTACCCGCGTCGACAACGCACCGGAGTCATAGAGGCGAATCAGCGTGAAGTCGGCGGCGACGAGGATCTTCAGGTCTTCGAGGAGCTGATCGTCGCTCGGCGCAACCTCGCCGTCTCCGCGATCCGGGTGTTGCCCTTCGCGGTAGCCCGAATAGGCGATCGCCCGCGAGGTGTCGGCGAGCAGCGCGTTCGGCGCCTGTGTGATCGGTGTCGTTGTGTTCGGTGTCGGCGCCGGCTTCTGCGCCGACGCACACGCCGCCGCGAGCAAGAACAGTAAGGGAGACCGACGCACGCACCGAGCCTGCCTCCCGACGTCGCGCGACGCCACCCCTAGTCACCCCCTAGACGGCGACGTCCGGCGTCTGCCAGGTTCACGGCCCGTGCTCCCCCTCGTCGACGTCGACGGTGAGGCGATGCTCCGCATCGACCAAGTCGACCAGCTCCCCCCGTTCTTGATGAGCGTCGTCAGCGACGCCGACCACTGGATGTTCGTGTCGAGCCGCGGCGGGCTGACGGCCGGGCGCGTCGATGCGTCGCGCTGCCTCTTCCCGTACGAGACCGACGATCGCCTTCACCTGTCGGCGCCGCACACGGGACCGTTCACCCAGCTGCGCGTCGGCGATGTGACGTGGCGGCCGTTCACGGGGGAACGGCGCGCCGCCCTCCACAAGAACATCCCGGGGAATCGAATCGTGTTCGAGGAGCACCACGCCGAGCTCGGCCTGACTTTCCGTTACGCGTGGTCCTCGTCGTCGCGCTACGGATGGGTTCGCAGCGCGACGCTCGTCGCGGAACGAACGACCGACGTGCACATCGTCGATGGCCTACGCAACGTGATGCCTCACGGCGTGGACCTCGCCGCGCAACAGCAGATGAGCAACCTCGTGAACGCGTACCGTCGCAGCGAGATCGACGGTCGCCTTGGACTGTTCACACTGGAGGCCAAGCTCTCCGACCGCGCCGAGCCCGCGGAGTCGTTGCGGGCGACGGTGGTCTGGAGCCACGGGTTGGACGGCGCCGATGTTCGCACCCGCGAGTCACCGAACGGACCGGCGGTCCTCACCGGGCGGCGCGGCGCGTACGTCCTGGACAAACACCTGACGCTGTCGCCCGGGGAGCCTGTGCGTTGGCATCTCGTCGCCGACGTCGCGCAGAGTCAGTCGAAGGTCGAAGCGCTCCGCGCCGAGCTCGAGGCCGAGCGCGACTGGGACACGATACTCGCCGAGGAGATCTCCGCCGGAACGGATCGCTTGATACAAAACGTCGCGAGCGCCGACGGGCTGCAGCACACCGCCGACCCGACCGCGAACGCGCACCACTTCGCGAACGTCCTCTTCAACAACATGCGCGGCGGCGTGTTTGCGTTCGACGACGACGTCCCGGGCGCCGACGTCGCCGACTTCGTGCGCACGCGAAACCGCGCCGCGTTCGAGACACACCGGGCGCTGCTCGAAGCGCTCCCGGAGCGTTTGTCGATCGACGCGCTCCACGAACGCTTCTCGACGACCGAAGATCCGAACCTGCACCGCCTCGGGCTCGAGTACCTCCCGATCACCTTCAGCCGCCGACACGGTGATCCGAGCCGCCCCTGGAATCGCTTCGCGATCCACCTCGTGGACGAAGCGGGCAACCAGCGCCTCGAGTACCAGGGGAACTGGCGCGACATCTTCCAGAACTGGGAGGCGCTGTGCACCGCGTTCCCGGCGTTCGTGGAGGGCATCGTCGCGAAGTTCCTCAACGCGTCGACCGCGGACGGCTACAACCCGTACCGCGTCACGCGCGAAGGGATCGAGTGGGAGGTGCCCGAGCCCGACGCTCCGTGGAGCAACATCGGGTACTGGGGCGACCACCAGATCGTGTACCTGCTCCGTCTGCTAGAGCTGTCGCGCGCGCACCACCCGGAGCGGCTCACGGCATGGGCGACCGAAGCGATCTTCTCCTACGCCGACGTTCCGTACCGCATCCGCCCCTACGAGGCGTTGCTCGCGAACCCGCGTTCGAGCATCGAGCTGGACGAGGCACACGACGCCGCGATCGCTGCGCGGGTGGAGGCGGGCGGGACGGACGGCAAGCTCCTGCGCGACGCGGACGGGTCGATTCGGCACGTGAACCTGGTCGAGAAGCTGTTGGTACCGGCGCTCGCGAAGCTGTCGAACCTCGTCGTGGACGGCGGCATCTGGATGAACACGCAGCGACCGGAGTGGAACGACGCGAACAACGCGCTCGCCGGCTACGGGCTGTCGATGGTGACGCTCGACTACCTGCGGCGTTACCTCGCGTTCTTCGAGGACTGGCTCGCGGCGTCCGCGCCGGAGGCGGTCGAGCTGTCGACGGAGGTCGCGGTTTGGTTCGACGCGATCCGCGCGGCGCTCGAAGAACACGCCGGTCTCCTGGACGCCCCCGCAGTGTCGGACGCCGCGCGCCGCGAAGTGCTCGACGCCCTCGGCGCTCCCTACGCCGACTACCGCGCGTCGCTCTACGAACACGGCCTCACCGGACGCGAGCGTCGGCGCCGAGACGACTTGGTTGCGCTGTGCCGCGTGGCGCTGCGCTACGCCGACCACGCGATCGCGGCGAGCCTCCGGCCCGACGGCCTCTACCACGCGTACAACGTGCTGCACGCGGACGACGAGGGCGCGGGGGTCGAGCACCTCTACGAGATGTTGGAGGGGCAAGTCGCGGTGCTGAGCTCGGGCCGCCTCGACGCGAAGGAGGCGCTCGCGCTCATCGACGCGCTGTTCGACAGCGCGATGTACCGCGCGGATCAGAACAGCTTCATGCTCTACCCGGCCCGCGCGCTCCCCGGGTTCCTCGACAAAAACGTCGTCGACGCGGCGGACGTCGCGGCGAACCCACTGCTGTCGGCGCTCGTGGAGGCCGACGAGACGTCGATCGTCGCGGTCGACGCGCGCGGGCAGCATCGTTTCGCGCCCGCGCTGGAGAACGTCGGCAGTTTGCGGGAGGCGCTCGCGGAGCTCGACGATGTGTGGCGTGCGCTCGTCGAGGCCCACGGCGACGAGACCTGCGCGCTCTACGAAGACGTGTTCGGGCACCGCGCGTTCACGGGGCGGTCGGGCACGATGTACGGCTACGAGGGGATCGGATCGATCTACTGGCACATGGTGTCGAAGCTCTTGCTGGCGGTGCAGGAGCGCTTCTTCGCCGCCGTCGAGAGCGGCGAGGACGCAGGCGTCACGGCGCGCCTCGCCGACGCGTACTACCGCGTGCGCGACGGCCTCGGGTTCACGAAGTCCCCCGAGGTCTACGGCGCGTTCCCCACCGACCCGTACTCCCACACCCCCGGTCACGCCAGCGCGCAGCAACCCGGCATGACCGGGCAGGTGAAGGAAGAGGTCCTCACACGTCGCGGCGAGCTCGGGATTTCGGTCGAGGGCGGCCGTCTGCGGTTCGACCCGACGCTGCTTCGCGCCGAGGAGCTCCTCGCGGCGCCGGCGTCGTGGTCCTTCTTCCGCGTCGGCGGCGCCCCCGACCGCATGACGCTGCCGGCCGGCGCGCTCGGCTTCACAGTCTGCCAGGTCCCGGTCGTCTACGTGCGCGTCGCGTCCGGCGACACCCTCGTCGCGCGTGTGTACGGTGGGGGCGACGTGGACGTGGCCAAGGGCGGGATCCTCGACGCCGAGACCTCCGCCGCGCTCTTCGAGCGGACCGGCCGCGTCGACCGCATCGAGGTCGACATCCCGGCGGACCGCCTCCTCGGCTCGACTTGACACTGCCCCGGAGAGGGACTTAGTTTGTTCGGCGAACGAAATAAGTCCCCATGCGTACCCTTCACCGAGCCCCGATCGCCCTCTTCGCCCTCGCCGTAGGGTGTTCGAGCACGTTCGAGCCCGAAAACCCCTGCCCCGAGGGGACGGAGCGCCAGGGGAACCAGTGCGTGCCCACCACGGAGCCGGTGGTCGGCTGCACCGATCGCTTCGCCGAGAACTTCCTGCCTCGGGCGTCGATCGACGACGGGTCGTGTACGTACTCGGGCGTCGGCTGCACGGACGCCGGAGCGAACAACTACAACCCGACCGCGACGACGGACGACGGCTCCTGTCGCTACGACGGCTGCACGGACGCCGCGGCCGTGAACTTCAGTGACACCGCGACGGACGACGACGGCTCCTGCCGCTACATCGCGACGCTTCGCGTGGACATGTCCGGGGTTCAGGACTTCGACCGCGCCGACGGCGTGTACGTGCACGGGAGTTTCAACAACTGGTGCGGGACCTGCGCCGTACTCACCGACGGTGATCAGGACAACGTGTACCGCGGAACGATCGTCATCACGGCGCAGCAACACAACTTGCGGTTCGTGATCGGCAGCGATCCCATCCGCGAAGAACCCATCGACGCCGCGTGCGGCGTCACCGCGTCGGGGGGGCTCGCGCGCGAGCTCACCATGCCCGCCGCCGACACGGTCTTCGAACCCTTTACGTTCGGACGGTGCCCCGCGGTGAGTACGGAGCTCCCGCTCGTCGTCGACGATGTCTACGCGCCGAGTGGGTTCATGGGTGATGGTGAGTCGGGCGGAATCACGGCGGTTGAAGTCTGCCCCACGCGCGCCGGGGATCAGGCCGGGCTCTGCCACGCGTTCACGTACACCGCGGGCGGCCCGAACGGATGGGGCGGCGTGTTCTGGCAGTACCCCGACGGCAACTGGGGCGAGGCGGACGGCTTCCCGGTCCCGCAGGGTGCGACGCGCATCAACTTCTGGGCGTGGGGCGCACAGGGCGGCGAGGTCGTGAAATTCCTGGTGGGTTACGCGGGGCCGGATGGGTTTGCGTTGGAGACTCCGGAGATCACGCTGGCTGCGACGCCCACTGAGTACCAGATCCTCTTGGTCGGCACGGACTACGCGGACATCGCGGGTGGGTTCGGATGGGTTGCGACCTCACCCGGAAACACGATCGAGTTCTACGTGGACGACATTCAGTACAAGAACGACCCGTCGGACACGGGCGGCGGCCCGGGCGATGGCTGCACCGACACGGATGCCGTCAACTTCGACCCCAACGCGACGAACGACGACGGCTCGTGTGAGTACAACGTGACCTTCTCCGTCGACATGAGTTGCACGACGGAGACGTTCACGACGGTCTTCGTGACCGGGCCCTTCTGCTCGTGGTGCGACGGTGGGTTCGAGCTCACCGACCCGGACACCGACGGCGTCTACTCTGGGACGTTCCCGCTCCCGGCCGGACCGCTCGAGTTCAAGTACATGATCGACAACTTCGCCTCGCAGGAGGACCTGATCGACGACGTCATGGCCGGCAACGGAGCTTGCGCGCCCGTCACCGACGGCGCGACCTTCGCGAACCGGCAAATCACGGTGCCCGACGCGCCCACGACCACCGAGGCGGCCTACGGTCGCTGCGACACCTGCCCGTAGCACGAGGCGGCGCCGTCCATCATGATCCGCACCGTGCACAGACCCGACGAAGTGCTGGGCGCCTCGGCGATCCGAGCCCAGCACAGCCGCCTCCTCCTCAACCTGCTCTGGTGCGAGCGATCGATCTCCCGCGCCGACCTCTCGCGTCGTACCGGACTCAGCCGCTCCACCGTCTCGGCGATCGTCAGCGACCTCCTCGAAACGGGCTTGGTGCGGGAGGCGCGCGCGGGTCTCTCGACCGGCGGCCGCCGCCCCATCCTCCTGGAGTTCTCGGACGCGGCGAGCAACATCGTCGGGATCGAGCTCGGCGCTACGCACGTCTCCGTCGTACTCACCGACCTCCGCGCCAACGTCTCGGAGTACCGCTCCGTCTCCGTGCCGGTCCGTGACGCTCCCCAGGAGGCGCTCTCGGCGATGAAGCGCCTCGTGCTGGAGGTCTGCCTGGCGAACGGCACCCAACCGTCGTCGCTCGTCGGCGTCGGCGTCGCCGTACCGAGCCCGCTCAACCCGGCCGAACCCGGGAAGCTCCTGCCTTCGGTGATTCCGAAGTGGGAGGGCATCGACCTCATCGAAGAGCTCGAGGCGCGCATCGGTTCGCCGGTGGTGCTCGACAACGACGCCAACCTCGGCGCGCTCGCGGAGCGCTGGTGGGGCGCGGGCCGGACGGTGAGTGACCTCGCGTACATCAAGGTCGCGACCGGCATCGGCGCCGGGCTGATCATGAACGGTGAGATCTTCCGCGGTAGCGGCGGCGCCGCGGGGGAGATCGGCCACACGTCGATCGACGCCAACGGACCGCTCTGCTCCTGCGGGCTACGCGGCTGCCTGACGACGCTCGTGGGCAGCGCCGCGCTCCTCGAGCGTGCGCAGCAAGAGTATCGCGCGCTCGGCGAAGGCGAGCCTCCCAAGACGATCGACGCGCTGGTCGACGACGCCCTCGCCGGTGATCAAGCGGCCGTCGCCGTCATCGCCTACGCCGGACGGCAGCTCGGTATCGGCGTCGCGAACATGCTCAATCTGCTGAACCCGAGAATGGTCGTGCTCGGCGGCGGTTTGATGCGGGTCGGAGATCTCCTCCTCGAACCGCTCCGCGATACCGTGTCGCGCCTCTCCCTCGCCGACTCGATCGCACACGCGGAGATCCTCCGGAGCGAGCTCGATGAACAAGGAATCGCGGTCGGGGCCGCGACGCTGGTTCTCAGATCGGCGCTCGAGAACCCCGAGATGTTCAGCCGCGTGGTCGCGGCAGTGGGAAGCACATGATGGTTGGTTTCAAGCCGTGGGTCGTCGTCATCGCCGCGAGCATCGTGGGATGTGAGATTGGAGAAGGTCCGGTCGTGGAGCCACCCGTGTCCTGGATCGTGACGATGTACGACGAGTTCGACGGCGCCGAAGGCACGTCGCCGGATCCCGCGATGTGGACCTTCGACGTCGGCGGCGACGGGTGGGGCAACAACCAGCTCGAGTTCGACACCGACCGCACCGAGAACGTCTCCCACGACGGCAACGGAAACCTCCGCATCGTCGCCCGCGAAGAAGACTACATGGGCCGCGCGTATACCTCGGGGCGCATCAAGTCCAAGGGCCTGGTGGAGCAGAAGTACGGGCGCTTCGAAGCGCGCATCAAGCTCCCCCCGGGGCAGGGCATCTGGCCCGCGTTCTGGATGCTGGGCGCGAACTTCCCCGAGACGGACTGGCCCCGCGCGGGTGAGATCGACATCATGGAGTTCCGCGGCCAAGAGCCGCGCGTCGTCCACGGCACGCTGCACGGACCCGGCTACTCGGGGGGCAGCCCCATTACGAGTAAGTTCGCGCTCCCCGAGGACGAGAGCTTCACGGATGACTTCCACATCTTTGCCGTGGAGTGGGATCCGGGGCGAATCGCGTTCCTGGTCGACGACGTCGTCTATCAGGTCGTCACGACCCCCGAGGTCCAAGCGCGTGGTGACTGGGTGTTCGATCACCCGTTCTTCCTCCTGCTCAACGTTGCGGTCGGCGGCAGCTTCGTCGGGCCCGTCGGTTCGGACACCGTCTTCCCCGCCGAGATGCTCGTCGATTACGTGCGCGTGTTCGAGCGGGCGCCTCGATGAGCGACCACACGACGCGCCCCGAAGACCGAATCACCTTCGCCGCCAAGCTGATCTACGGCCTCGGCGCACTCATCAACAACTTACTCGCAGCGGCGATCGGTGGGATGACGATCGTGCTGAACCTCGGGCTCGGCATGAACCCAGCGCTCGTCGGACTCCTCGGCGCGCTGCCCCGCCTCACCGACGCGCTGACCGACCCGCTCATGGGTTACGTGTCGGACCAGACCCAGTCGAAGTGGGGGCGCCGGCGCCCGTACATCTTCATCGGGGCGCTCGCCGCGGGCGTGGTCTTCATCCTTCTTTGGCAGTTCCCGAGCGACAAGAGCGAGACCTTCTACTTCGTCTACTTCCTCGCAGGATCCATCGTCTTCTACCTCGCGTACACGATGTACGCGACGCCCTGGGTCGCGCTCGGCTACGAGCTGACGCCCGACTACCACGAACGCACTCGCCTCATGGGCGTCCAGAACTTCCTCGGGCAGCTCGCGTACGTGGTGTCGCCCTGGTTCCTCGCCTTCATGCAGGCCGAGGACTACTTCGACGACATGATGGACGGCGCGGCCGGTCTCGCCGTCATCATCGGCGTCGTCACGATGGGCATCGGCGTTCTACCGGCGCTCTTCCTCCGGGAGCGCCTCGGCCCCGCCAAAGCGGAGCGCGCCAAGAAGAGGCTCGGGGAAGAGCTCGTGAGTTTCTTCAAGGGATTCGGTGCAACGCTTAAGTTCCGACCCTTTCAGAAGCTGTGCGGGGCGACGTTCCTCGTCTTCAACGGCTTCATGCTGATCTCTTCGTTTCAGTCCTACGTGATCATCTATTACGTGTGCGGCGGCGACAAAGTCGCCGGAGCGGAGTACGCGGGTTACGCCGGGAGTCTCTCCGCGGTCTCGACGTTCGTCGTCATCATCATCGCCACCGCCCTCGGCACGAAGCTCGGAAAGCGGCGCGCCTTCTTCCTGACGACCGGCGTGTCCGTGCTCGGTTACATCATGAAGTGGTTCTGCTACGACCCGAACAACCCGTGGCTCGTGGTGCTGCCGGCGCCCTTCCTCGCGTTCGGGCTCGGCGGCCTGTTCACGCTGATGCCTTCGATGGTGGCGGACGTCGTCGACCTCGACGAGCTCGAGACCGCGCAGCGCCGGGAGGGGATGTTCGGCTCGATCTTCTGGTGGGTCGTGAAGCTCGGTATGGCGGCGGCGCTCGCCGCTGGCGGCTTCCTGCTCAACGCCACCGGCTTCGACGTCGAGCTCGACGGCCAGCAGACGTCGGAGGCGATCATGCTGATGCGAGCCTTCGACGCATTCATCCCTGCCGCGACTTCGATGATCGCGATCTGGCTCATTGCTCGGTACGAGATCACCGAAGACCGAGCGCTGGAGATTCGGGGCGAGTTGGAACAGCGCCGCGGAGCGGCCTGACTTCAGTCCTGCGTGTAGTAGAGGTTGTCGACCAGCAGCACGTCACCCGCGTCTCCTCCGGGGGACGCGAGGATGAACGGCGAACGCGTCTGGGCCGGGTCGAACCCGGCCGCGACGAAGTCCTGCACGGGGATGGCCAGGTTGTGCCACTCGCCGTCGTTGACGTAGCCGTAGTCGCGCGGGTCGAGGTTGGTGGCCGCGGCCCCCGCGCCCGATTGTACCTGAAGGTCGAAGGTTTCGAACGAGGGGTCGCTCGACTTGAAACTCACGTACATCGTAGTCCACTCCGAGATGTCGATGGGTTCGTTCCAGACGAACCCGCCGCCCCAGAACGGCGTCCCCTCCAGGGTGATTTGATCCGACACGACCCCCTCGACCCGATCGTCCGAGGGCTCCTGCGCGTAGGTGAGTTGGGACGTCCCCTCGATGACGAAGATGAAGTAGTTGATGGTCGTTCCGTTGCTCGCGATGACGTCCGAGAACCCGCCCTCGTAGAACAACCCGAACGCGAGGCGCGCCTCGCCGGGTTCGTAGGGGTCGGGCCCATCGACGGGCTCCGTGTCGCCGTCCGGCTCGAACAGTCCGACGTGGCCCGAATAGTCGGGCGTTCCGGGGTCGAGTCGGCACGCGCTCGTGACGAGCAGTGCCACGCAGGCTGCGTTGACGTACCTCAAGAGTCGTCCTCCTCCTCCACAACGGTGCGGGGGATATCGACGCCCGCGCGCTTCACGGCGACGGGGTTCCCGTTCACGTCCTGCACGAGCGCCCAGTCACCCTCGGGTCGCCCGTTGAGGTCGACGATCGCCTGGAAGGCGGGCGTCGCGAGCGGGAACGGGATCGTGCCCGACGCGTCGAAGGTCACCGAGTCCGGGAAGTTGTCGAGCACCGACTGAAACGCGGCGATCGCGAGGAGGCGGACCTTCTCGGAGTCCTCGGGCGGCACCTCGTTCGCGTAGTAGACGTCGCGGAGCTTGGTCGCCGCGTAGAACTGATTCTCGCCGTTCGCGCCCGTCGCGAGGAGCGTGGCCCACGCGTAGAAGCCGGCGGCGTTTCCGCCCCCCGTGAGCAGGTCGAACTTCGTTTCGGCGCCGATCGGGGCCTCGACGAATGGGTTGTTCGGGTTCAGCAGGACGACCTGGCTCGGATGCACCCCTTCGGTCTCGTCGAAGTACTCGAACTGGAGCCCGGTGATGTTCTCGCCGTAGCGATAGCGCTGCGGATCGAGCTCACACCCCGCGAGGAGGGCGATGACCGCCGGAAGGAGCCAGACGGCGTCAAATCGAGATCTGCACATAGGTGAGCACCTCCCACTCCTGGCCGAACGCGTCGGGATCGTCGGGGTCGGCTTGGAAGCGCCCCGAGTTCTCATCGAGCAACCTGAACTTACCCCGCAGCCCGAGGCGCGTCTGCGAGATCGCGAACCAGTCGGGCGTCTGCAACGCGTAGCTCATGTCGAGCAACGTCTGGAGCGGGAACGTCAGGTTGAAGTCGCGGTAGTAATCGAACGGGCCCCAGTCGTGGAGCCGGACGTGGTACTGCGCGACGAATTGATCCCAACGGAACCGACCGTAGGTTCCGTACCGCACGACGAGGCGATCGTCGTCGCCGTTCGCCTGCCCGCGGCCCGAGTAGAGCCAGTTGACCCACTGCATGTCGGAGCGGAAGTTGAAGATCGTCCGGAGGCTCACATCCCAGAGGTTCCGAGCCGGAGCAGCCCCGGCGAAGGCGAAGACGAACCCCTCCTGCGCCACGGCCACCGCCGCATCCTGACTCGTGGGATGGACCTTGTAGGTGAAGTCGAGCGCAGCGGTGAAGAAGGCGTTCTCGCGCTGGAGGTTGTCCCACGCCCACATGAACGTGTCGGGGGTGGGATCGAAGGCGAGGAGGAGCTCGAAACCGTAGGTTTCGCGGTTGGAGCGAACCCAGAAGGGATCGTTGAGTTGGTTTCTGGGTAGGACACCGCGGTAGTAGGTGCCGGTGTTCGGATCGAACGCGTCTTCGATCTGAACCAGCGGTCCCTCCAGTGGCTTCTGGAACAGGAAGTTGGGCGCGACGACGAAGTCACCCAGGTACATCGCGGCGCCGCTCGAGACCGCCCAGTGGTTGCCCTGCCCGCTCTCCTTCATCGACCAGTTCGTGATGTTGAGGGACCAGTCACCACCCGCATCGGCGACCAACCCGCGGTAGCCACCCTGGACGTACCAGTAGAAGGGGTTGAGGTTGAGCGTGACGCGCGCCTTGGCGCCGAGGGTGTCGATCAGCTCGATCTCGTCGTCGAGCACGTAGTAGCCTGACTCGAGATACGTGGGTTCGGCGGCCTCTTCGATGGAGACGTAGCGACGGCCCAGCCGGTCCGTACCCGCCATGATTCCACCGACCTGAAGTTTGAGCGGCCCCCACTCGCGCGCTGCGTAGATCGTCGACTTTCGCGTTCGAGGCTGCGGGATGATCGAGCTGGTCAGCGCGGAGGCCTGCTGGGCGATGTCCTCCTGGTGGATGAGAGAAAACTCCCAGTCGCCGATCGTTCGGTAGTACTTCGAGATGACCGTTGGGTTCGCGCCCCAGTAGAGCTGCGGACCGAACGCGATCTTGAGGCCGTCCAACGCCTTCTTACCGGTGAAGACGACACCGCTGGGTGTGTCGGCGTTGAACTGATCGACGGCTTGCTCGTAGTTGGCCTCCGGGTAGAGCCCGAAGAAGTCACCCTCGTAACCCCAATGGTAGTGCCCCTTGCGATAGTAGCCCTCGACCGCGAACCAGTCGTTCTCCCACTCGAAGGATGCTTGGTAGAGTTTCACACGCTCGAGACTGGTCAGGACGACCTCCTCCCCGGCCGTGTTGCGAACCTCTTCCGGGATCCCGCGGCGCTCGAAGTAGATCTCGTCGATGGGGTTGACCGCGACGTTGCCGAGGACGTTGACCGTAGCGTCCGCACGGACGCCTGAGGCGGGGCGCGCCTCGATGCCCACGTAGGCGGACTGGAGGTGGTCGAAGCGACGCGGCTCGCGTTCGTCGATGTTGAGGTTCTTTCCACCCGTCGTGAAGGTCATGAGATCGAGCCGAAGCTGGGAGAGCCGGACGCGCTCCAGGAAGTCGATCTTCGAGCGTAGCTGCGTGGCTTCGTAGCGCGCTTGGAAGTCCTTCGGATCGAGGGCGCCGAAGACCTCGCGGATCCTCTCGTTGGTCGTGGAGGGTGCGTAGGGGTCGAGGCGGAAGGCCTCGCGCAGCAGGTAATAGGCGCTCCGCGGGTAGACCTCGTAGAGCCCGCGCTCGTCGTTGCGCCCCTTCGCCGCGATACCGAACCACTCCTCGTTCATGTTGTTCTGCCCCTCCACGTAGTCGTGGGGGTACGCGCCGGTGGCCCAGGAGGCGGTCTCGTCGTGGACGTCGAGGTTCTCGGTCTGTTTGTACTTCCACCACCCGTCACTCCACTGGAAGATCATCCCGCCGATCGCGTTGCCTACGTTCCCGTGGCCGTACGACTGTTCGTAGATCTCCTGCCACTGAAGCCGCAGGTACTCCGCCTGTGCGAGGTGGTCCTCACGCATCCGTTTGGCGTCGAACGCATCGGAGCCGAACTCCGTGTACATGAACGGGACGCCGAGCTTCTTCTCGATGACTTCGAAGAGGTCGCGCGACGAGGCGCCGCGGTAGACGTTCGAACCCATGATGTCGACGTTCTTGCACTCCTCGGCGATGACATCGATGAACCCGACGTCGCCGTTGGCGATGACGACCGGGTGGTTGCTGTCGAGGTTGTGGATCCGATCGATGACTTCGCCGAACAGCGAGTACAGATACTTCGCCCGGATATCGCCTTGTTGCTCCTCGGGGAGGTCTTCGATCTCCGTCGACTTCCAATACAGGCCGTAGTTGTTCTCGTTCCCGAGCATCCACATCATCAAGCCGGGGACGTCCTTGTACTTTCGGACGAGCGCATCGATCTCTTCGTGGATGACTTCGCGCATTCGCTCGTCGGAGTAGTCCACGGGGCTCACCCAGACCCCGTCGATGTTCATGCCGTAGCGGCCGATGGGGTGGTTGAGGACCGTGAAGATTCCGTGTTTCTCGTAGATGTACCGAATCCACTTCGCGGGGATTCCGATGTACTGGCGGATGACGTTGATCCCCATCTTGCGGAGCAGAGAAATCTCCGCGTCGAGGGCCTCCCGGATGAAGTCATCGGACTTGCCCCAGAAGTCGTACGAGTAGTTCTCGCCGATGGGCATGTAGCCCCAGTTCATCCCGTAGACCATCGTGGGGACGCCGTCGACGAGGAGGAGGTGGCCCCGCTCGTCGCGGTACGTCTTCACGACGTGCGGGGCCCCTTCGGCGCGCGGGGTGGGTTGAAAGCGGCGAACCGGCGGGGATTCGGCGGGCGGTGGGCGGGCGGCGACCGACGCGGTCGTCGTCGTGGAGCTGGTCGACGACTGTGCCCATGCCGGGGCGGAGGTCAGGATGGCGATGGCGACGAGGGACGAGCGGATCACGCTGCGTGCTCCGCGGTCAGACCGTTGCGGCGGATGACGTCCGCGTACCAGTGTCCGGTGTCCTTCACGATGCGCTCCTGGGTTTCGAAGTCGACCCATACGATGCCAAAGCGTTTCTCGTAGCCATAGGCCCACTCGAAGTTGTCGAGGAGGGACCACAGGAAGTAGCCCTCGAGCGGCACGCCCGCTTCGATGGCGGTGAGGCAAGCCCTCAGATGTTCCTCGACGTAGCTCTGGCGGCGCGTGTCGGGGACGCGACCCGTGGCGTCGGGTCCGGTCGAGAACGCCGCGCCATTTTCGGTGATGTAGATCTTCGGCGGGGTGTACTCGTCGTTCACGCGAAGAAGGAGGTTCTGAAGGCCGTCGGGCCACTGCTCCCAACCCATGTCGGATCGCACGTCGTCCGACGGCTCTTCGATGGTCCGCGGGAGGTTGTCACTTTCATCGACCCACGGGCTCCGCGCGATCGCGCGGGTGTAGTAGTTGATGCCGAGGAAATCGACGGGCGCACGCATCACGCTGAGGTCGCCGAGCTCGACGAACTCCAGCTCGTCCGTCGAGATGTGCCCCTCGCGTCGGTGATGCTCGATGATGTCGGCGGGATATTCTCCCCGAAACAGCGGGTCGAGGTACCACCGGTTGATCTCACCGTCGATGACCCGCGCGAAGTGCGCGTCGTGCTCACTCGGACTCGCGGGATCCACGTGTGTCAGGTTCAGCGTGATCCCGACCTCCGCACCCCGCGCGTTGGACCGAATCACGGGGACCGACCACCCGTGCCCGAGCAAGAGATGATGCGACGCGGCGAGCGCGTCGGCCCAAGAGCGCTTGCCGGGCGCGTGCTCCCCCTGCGCGTAGCCGAGGACACTCGAGCACCACGGCTCGTTGTGCGTGATCCAGTGCTGCACGCGGTCGCCGAGGCGCCGTGAGACCACGTCCGCGTACTCGACGAAGGCGTGCGCGCTGGTGCGCTCCGTCCACCCGCCGTGATCCTCGAGGGCCTGCGGGAGGTCCCAGTGATAGAGCGTCACCCACGGGTCGATGCCGGCCCGTAGGAGCTCGTCGACGAGGCGGTCATAGAAGTCGAGGCCGGCCGCGTTCACGTGACCGCGCCCCTTGGGGAGGATGCGCGGCCACGCGACGCTGAACCGATACGCGGCGACGCCCAGTGACTTCATGAGTCCGACGTCCTCGGGGTAGCGATGGTAGTGGTCGCAAGCCACCTTGCCATCGCTCCCGTCGGCGATCTGACCCGGGCGAGCCGCGAAGGTGTCCCAGATCGACGGGGCGCGACCGTCTTTCTCGGTCGCGCCCTCGATCTGGAACGCCGACGTGGCTACGCCCCACACGAACGATTCGGGGAAGCGTAGCTCTTTCACAGCGGTGACTCAGTTATGGAAGTACACGTTGTCGACGTAGACGGTGCTCGTCGAACCCACGATGACGATCTGCGAGATGTTCGCGGCGTTCGCGAGGTTCACGAAGTCCGTCATGGGAAGCTCGAGCTGCATCCACTGACCGGTCGCGAGCGGCGGCGTGGAGGCACCGTCGAACGTGAGCTCGTGCTCCGTGTCGTCACCACCGCCAAAGGCGTTGTCCGCGCCGAAGTCGACGAGCTTCACGCGGAACACCGTCGAGTCCGCCGTCCAGATGTCCATGTGGAAGTGCGTCATCGCCGAAGCGTCGATCGAGTTTCCACCGACGAACTCGATGCCCGCGAACACGAGGTTCGTGTACAGCTTGTTGTCGTCGCCGGCGACCTGCACGTCCGCGACGTCAGCGCTGTCCCAGACGGCGGACCACGTGTCGATCGTCGAGTTGGTGTACGCGTTGCTGTACAGCGAAATCACGTTGCCAGCGGGGACCGTCGGCGTCGGCGCGGCGACGGTGGGTACCGTCGGTGCGGCCACGTTGACGGTGAGCGTGCCGGCCGCGGCGACGCCCGCGAGTGTGCCGGTGATGTCGGTCGAGCCCTCCGCGAGCGTCGTACCCACCCCCATCGCGTCGACGGTGGCGACCGAAGGCATGGAAGAGGCGAACGTGAAGTAGGGGGGCCGCGCCGAGATCGTGACGTTATTGCCGTCGACCGGCGTCGTCACCGAGGTCCCGTTGATGTTGAAGGTCGCACCCACGTCACGCATGATCGTCTCGGTGGCGATGGCCGGCATCGGCGTCCCGAGCCGCGACGCCTCGATGACTTCGTACTGAATCTGGTCGAACCAGATGGTGTACGCACCGTCCTCGGAACCCTCCGCGAAGTGGAAGAGTCCGTTGACCGCGCTCAGACGCGAGGAGTCCGGGATCGGAATCACGAACTGAGTCCACGTGGCGGTGAGCGGCACGGCGTTCAGCTCCGCCTGGTAGACGTTGGTGTTGCCGTCGTTGGCGATGCCCGTGACGTTGAGCGGGAGGTCGGAGCTCGAACGCGCCCAGAAGGTCAGCGCGTTGAACATCGTGAGATCCTGCGGCGCGGCGATCGCGAAGGCACCGCCCGTGTAACCCTTTGCGGGCACCTCGACGCGCAGCGATGACGTCCCCGCCATCGCCATGCCGTTGTCGACCTCGTACATGTTGTTGGAGCCGCCGAAATCCGCGAACGTGATGTCAGCGCCGAAGTCATCGTCGAACACGACGAAGACGTCATCCGGGGGCATCGCGTTGACGGTCACGGCCACGGTCGCCTCGAACGCGTCGATCGAAACGGTGATGGTGGCGGAGCCGACGTCGACCGCAGTGATCAAACCCATCGCGGAGACCGTCGCGACGAGGTCGTCGGAGGACCGGTAGGTCACACCGTCGGTGAGGATGGCCGACGTGCTGTCGTCGTAGGTGCCGGTGACGGTGAGGCCTTGCGTCGCGCCGATGTCGAGCGTGGCGGTGTCGGGCTCCACGGTGATGGAGACGAGGATCGGGTCTTCCATGCCCGCGTCGCGCTCCGGCTCGCCGCCGTCGCGGGGAGGCTCGCCGCCGTCCCGTTCGGTGTTGGTGACGCCGCCGTCCCGGGGCGGGTTCGTGGTGTCGTCGTCGTCTTCGCCGCCGCTGCAAGCGACCGCGCCAGCGAGGAGGGAACTGAGAGCGAAGCGCATCAGGTGAGACCGTGTCATAGAATTAACCCTATCCGTGCTCCCGCGGAGGAAGCATTTGTTTGTTCGGGCAACAAACTAACTAAGCCCAACGAGCCTGTCAAGCCGAGTGAGGGTTCGACCGCTGACAGCTCGGGCAGACGTACCCCCGCCGCGAGACTCGAGGCGCACGCCGCGTCGCCGCGCGCCCCGAACGGAGTCGTTCACGCCTCGCGGTCGCGTTCTTTGGGGGGCCAGGGGATCAACATCGACGTCCGCGCGGAGTACGCGCGGAAGGCATCACCACGCCGCGCGAGCGATCGCCGCTCCACCATCGGGATGCTGATGAACACGAACAGGCCCGTCATCGCGACCGCGCCCGCGAACACGAACCATTCACGCGAGCCGGACGCCACGCCGAACAACGCGACGCCCCACCAGAGCGCGAGCTCGCCGAAGTAGTTCGGGTGTCGGCTCCAGCGCCACAGGCCGCGATCGAGGACACCGCCACCGCCCTCGGCGACGTGCGCAAAGAGCTGCCGATCCGCGATTGCCTCGATCGTGATCGCGCCCCCCATCACCACCACCGCGACCGCGTCGACCACGCCGAGCACGACCTCGGACTCCGCGGCCGCCCACAGCGGGAGGCAGCCGAGGTAGACGAGGACGGTCGGGAACAGGTGCAGCCCGAGCCAACTCACGGCCCAGTACATGCGCCCCGTCTGGTCGCGAAGATCCACGTAGCGCCAGTCCTCATGGGTGAGCCCATCCCAGCGACGCCACCAGTTGAACGTCAGCCGAACCGCCCACGCGGTGACCAGCACGAGTGCGAGCAGCAGCCGCGGCGAAGCGCCGGCCTCCCAAACGAAGTACGCACCGATCAGCGGCGGCGCGACGCTCCAGTACGCGTCGTAGAAGCTCGAGTTGTCGTAGGCGCGGCTGAAGCCGAAGATCACCGCGGTCCCGGCGACGTCGGCGATGGCGACGATCCACCACGGGTGCATCGCGCGCGCGAGCCAGCCCGCGACGACGGCGGCGACGATCGCAGCGACGTACGCGATGAGGACGCGGAGGCCCCCGGCGTTCTTCGTCACGTTCGGCTGAGGACCGGCGCCTTGCGCACCGTACCGCCCTGCCCGACCGCCGCGATCTGCTCGGCGAGCTCCTCTTCGAGAAGGACGGCCCAGGCGCGCATGTACCGCACGACGTCCGACCGACGTTTGTGCGAGACCTCGCCGTCCAGCCGCTGGCGGACGCGGCGCGAGCCGAGTCGTTCGAGCTCGACGATGTCCGACCGGCCGAGCCCGAGGCCGAGCAGCGCGTCGATGATGTGATCGATCGTGAGACCGCTCGTCGGGCAGTGATCGATCGCTTGCGCCGACCAGTCCCCCGCCTTCTCCAACGCCCGGGCGTGGATCTCGGCGGCGGTCTTGTTCGTCACCGTCTGTACGAGGTGTCCGCAGTTGCAGGACCCCATGTGCGTCCAGCGATAGGGGGCTCCACCGTCGAGGCGATCCGCCGTCTGCCGGAGCGCTTCGATCAGTCGCAGCGAAGGTTCGGCCATGCTCTACAATCTAACGACGATGGCGCCCAACCGCTACCGCGAGCTCGCGTCGACGATGAAGGCGCGCGGCCACTCCAGCCCGTACCTCGACCGCCTCGAAGCGCACCTCTCGATCGAGGAGCGCCAAGAGTCCCTCGAGATCGAGATCCGCCGCGAGACGGCCGCGTCGCTCGGTCGCGCCGGCGTGAAAGTCGACTACGCGATGCTGGCGCTCGAAGCCTCGACGCTCGCGCTCGACGAATCGACCGAGGCGAACTACGAGACGCGGCGCGCGGCGTACCTCGACGCGTACGAAGCCGCGGCGCGCGCGTTGCTCGATCTGAAGATCACGCGCGAAGCGATCGGTCTGCGCAACCACTCGACGCTCCACCGCATGTACAACCTCCCGCCGAGGCGGAGCTTCACGAGCGCGTGCGATCGAGCGCCGAGCTGATCTCGTCGAGGATGGCGGGGTCGTCGATCGTCGCGGGGAGATCATAGGGCTGCTCGTCCGCGATCGCGCGCATCGTGCGGCGGAGGATCTTTCCGCTGCGGGTCTTCGGTAGACGCTTCACGACCAGCACGTGCGACAACGAAGCGATCGGCCCGATGCGATCGCGGACGCGCTGTTTGCACTCCGCTTCGATCTCTTCTTCGCTGCGCGTCGCCTTCGCGTCGAGCACGAGCAACGCGAGCGGGCGCTGGCCCTTGAGCTCGTCGGTCGCACCGACCACCGCGCACTCCGCGACGTCGGGCACCTCGGCGAGGACCTCTTCGATCGCGCCGGTGGAGAGCCGGTGCCCCGCGACGTTGATGACGTCGTCGGTCCTCGACATGATGAACAGGTACCCATCCTCGTCGAGGTACCCGGCGTCCGCCGTCTGGTAGTAGCCGTCGAAGCGCGACAGGTACGCATCGATGAATCGTTGGTCGGCGTTCCACAGGGTGGGTAGCGCACCGGGCGGGAGCGGTAGCCGAACGACGATGTTACCGACGACGTTGGCCTCGACCGGCCGACCGAGATCGTCGAGCACCTCGACGCGCCACCCCGGTACGGGCCGCGTGGAGGAACCGGGCTTCACGGGGAGCTTCTCGATGCCGAGACAATTCGCGACCATCGGCCACCCCGTCTCGGTCTGCCACCAGTGATCGATCACGTCGACGCCGAGGCTCTCGCGCGCCCAGTTCAGCGTGTCGGGATCGCAGCGCTCGCCGGCGAGGAACAGCGCCTCGAACTTGGAGAGATCGTAGCGGCCGATGTGCTCGCCGTTCGGGTCCTGCTGGCGAATCGCACGGAACGCGGTCGGCGCGGTGAAGAACACTCGAACGCCGTACTCCTCGATCACCCGCCAGAACGCACCCGGGTCCGGCGTCCCGACGGGCTTGCCTTCGTACATGATGGTCGTCGCGCCGAGGATCAGCGGCGCGTAGACGATGTACGAGTGGCCGACGACCCAGCCGACGTCGGACGCAGACCAGAACACGTCACCCGGCCGCACGCCGTAGACGTGTTCGAGCGACCAGGACAACGCGACGGCGTGCCCGCCATTGTCGCGAACGACCCCCTTCGGCTCACCGGTCGTCCCGGAGGTGTAGAGCACATAGAGCGGATCCGTGGCGTCGACCATCACGCAGTCGTGCGGCTCGACGCCTTCGAGCGCGGCGTCCCAGGTCAGGTCACGGCCCTCGACGAGGGCGGCGGTGGCCTGAGGACGCTGAAGGATGATGCACCGCGCGGGGCGATGACGACTCATGTCGATCGCGGCGTCGAGCAGCGGCTTGTATTCGACGACGCGGGTGGGTTCGATTCCGCAGGACGCGGAGACGACGAGCTTCGGCGCAGCGTCGTCGATGCGCTTGGCGAGCTCGGCGGAAGCGAACCCACCGAAGACCACGGAGTGCACTGCGCCCAGGCGCGCACATGCGAGCATCGCCACGGCGGTTTCAGGAACCATCGGCATGTAGATGAGGACGCGGTCGCCCTTCTCGACGCCTTGTGCGGCGAGCGCGCCGGCGAACTGGGCAACGCGGTCGCGGAGCTCGGCGTAGGTGAGCGCAAGCTTTGCGCTCGCGAGCGGGCTGTCCCAGATCAGCGCGAGTTGATCACCACGACCTTCCTCTACGTGACGGTCGAGCGCGTTGTACGCCGTGTTGAGTTTGCCGCCTGCGAACCAGCGATAGAGCGGTGCGTGATTCGCGTCGAGGACGTGTTCCGGCGGATGCTCCCAGTGAATTCGTTCGGCCGCCGCGCGCCAGAACTTCTCGGGGTCATCGGAGGCAGCCGTATACACTGCGGCGTAATCGGAGTCCGCGCTCGTCATCGTGCGCCGGAGCATGCCGCGACGACGCGCTTCAGGAAAGGAACCCTGCTAATCTGACAGAGCCGTGCCCGTCCCGAGACCCACCGACGAACGTGAGCGGCTCGCGGCGTTGCGTTCCTATCACGCGGTCGAACAACCCGTACCGGCACGCGTGCACGAGACCGCGAAGCTCGTCGCCAAGTTGCTCGGCGTTCCGATGGCTCTGGTCTCACTCGTCGAAGACGAACGTCAGTGGTTTGCATCGACGGTGGGTTTTTCGGGGACCGGCTCACGACGCGAGGACGCGTTCTGCGCGTACACGATCCTCTCGGACGAACCGATGGTGATTCCGGACGCGCTCGAAGATGCGCGCCTCCGCAACAACCCACACGTCACCTCCGATCCGTACATACGTTTCTACGCGGGCGCGCCACTCATCGATAGCGATGGGTACCGACTCGGAACGTTGTGCGCACTCGATCGAAAACCACGGGAAATCGGCGCCGAAGACATTCAGATACTCGAGACACTCTCGGCCGTGGTCATGGCCGAGCTCGAGCTACGACGCTCTTCGATCGAGCTGCACGAAGAGCGCATCGCGCACGAGCTCGCGGCGCGCATTGCGAACCTCGGTCACCTCCGCGTCGGTCGCGATCGCCAGCTCAGTTGGTCGAAACACGCCGAGACCGTCCTCGGGTTCACGCCGCGCCGACCGATGACGCTCGCGCACGCGTTCGGCGCGCTGCCGGACCGCCACGTCGAGCACCTTCGATCGTCGATCGAGCGAACGCTCGAGACCGGCGAGCCCTTCCACTTCGAAGTGACCCTCGCACCGCGTCTGGATCGACCGGAGCGCCACCTCGTCTTCGAGTGTGCGCCGGAACGCGGGTCCGACGACGAGCCGCCCCGCTCCGCGGTCATCGCCGTCGCCGAGGATACCGAGCGCCGACGGCTGCACATGCAGGTCGATCGACTCGCGACGCTCGGAACGCTCACCGCGAGCGTCGCGCACGAGATCAACAACCCGCTCACCTACGTGCGCGGCAACGTCGAGATGCTCGGCGAAGAGCTGAAGACACTCGCGAACGCCGGCGCCAACCCGCAGGCCGTCGAGTGGTCGGCGATGATGGACGACATCAGCGAAGGCACTCTGCGCGTGCAGAAGATCGTGCAATCGCTCCGCACGCTGGGGCGCGCGACGAGCCAAGAGCTGAACGTGGTCGAGCTCCGCACGGTGGTCGACGCCGCGTACCGCGTGTGCGCCAACGAGCTGCGTCACTGCGCACGCTACAGGATCATCGACGACGGGACGCGGCCCACGGTGTACGCGGACGACTCGCAGCTCGTTCAGGTGCTGACGAACCTGATGCTCAACGCCGCGCACGCGATCGGCCAGGGATCGGCCAGCCAAAACGAAGTGGTCGTATCCCTCGCGACGGCGAGCGACGAGACGGTGTTCGTCGAGGTTCGCGACACAGGGCCGGGGATGCCGGAGGAAGTCCGGGCGCACATCTTCGATCCGTTCTTCACGACGAAGCCCAAGTCGCATGGCACCGGGCTCGGGCTCTCGATCTGCCTCGGCATCATCACGGCGCACGGCGGAGAGATCAGCGTCGAGTCGGAGGTCGGCGCGGGGACCCGAATCCGAGTCACGCTGCCGCGACACTACACGACGGACGCACCGACGACGGTGACGACGCGTGACCCCGCGGACCGCGCCGAAGAATCGCGACGGAGCGTGCTGTGCGTCGACGACGACGGCCCGGTGCTGCGCGCCATCGGCCGCCTCATCAAAGCCCACGACGTCGAGCTGATCGACGACCCTCTGGCCGCACTCGAACGACTCCGCGACGGAGCGACCTTCGACGTCCTCATGTTCGACCTGATGATGCCGACGATGACGGGGGCCGAGCTGTACGCCGAAGTCGCTTCACTTCGACCGGAGCTGGTCGAGCGGATCCTCATCCTGACCGGAGGTTCGTTCCACGCATCGACCGCGGCGTTCGAGGAACAGATGGCGGATCGGTTGATCCAGAAGCCGGTCACCCGCCAAGCCCTGCTAGACGCAATCGAGCGCGTGACGACACGAAGCTGACCGTGTCATCGATACAGCTCTCTCCCCCCGACGGCGCGGTCCGCGTCGTCACCCGCCACGGTGCGCTCGCCGAGGTCCTCGGGCGTGACGGCGCCGTTCACTGCAGCGGCCACGACGTCGTGACCGGCGACTGGGTCGTCGTCGAAGAAGACCGCATCACCGATGTCCTCGAGCGTCGCACCGTCATCGCCCGGCGTCGACCAGGACGGCGCTCCGAGGTCCAGGCCCTCGCCGCAAACGTCGACGTGGTCTTCATCGTCGAAGCGCTCGGCACACCGATCAACGAACGCCGCATCGAGCGCTACCTCACCCTCGTTTGGGACGGCGGCGCGACGCCAGTGATCGTGCTGAGCAAAGCAGACCGATCCGTCGACCTCGCCGCCGATGTCGAGGCGGCGGAGGAGGCCTTCCTCGGGGTCTCGGTCGTCGCGCTCAGCGCGATCGAGGACGAGGACATCGACGCCCTCACGGCGACGATCCCCGAAGGCGCGACGATCGCGCTGCTCGGACCGTCGGGCGTCGGCAAGAGCACCCTGCTCAACCGCCTCGCCGGCAACGACATCGCCCAAACCTCCGACGTGCGATCGGGGGACGACAAAGGCCGGCACACGACCACGCGTCGAACGCTCTCCGTGCTGGAGCGCTACGCCGTCATCGACACGCCTGGCCTCCGGGAAATCGGGCTCGCGGGCGGCGAGGAAGGCATTCGCCTGACGTTCGACGACGTCGACGCCGTCGCCGAACGCTGTCGCTTCGGAGACTGCACGCATGCGGAGGAACCAGGCTGCGCCGTCCGCGAGGCCGTCGAGGACGGCACACTCGACACGGAACGTGTCGGTCACTACCGACAGTTGCTGAAGGAGCAGGCCGCCGAAGCCCTGCGCCAAGACGCTGCGGCGTCGCGACGTGAGGGTAAGAAGATGGGACGAATGATCCGCGAGGCGAAACGCTGGCGTAACCAGCGACGCGGAGGGGACTAGGACCGCGGTTTCGCGACACGAAATACACGACTTGACTTTCATGTATTCGGTGTCCAGTCTGCGCACCGATGCGCATCGGCTTGGAAGCAACCGTGCTGCACCTCGGTGCCGCCGTCGGCGGAAAGGCCGCGCGGCGATCTCTTCGTGAAGCCCGAGCGGACTGCGAACACCAGGAAGAGGTGGCGCGTCGGGCGCTGTTCGCATTGGGCTACGATCTCGTACCTACGCAATACGGACCGTCCGACGGACGCGCGCCGATCGTCGTCTTCGGTGACAACATCGTCCTCGTCGAGCGGGGAGACCACATCCCGTTTGCGGAGCTCGCTGCCAAAGCGGGCCGCCCCGACGCCAGCGCGCTGCCCGCAGGTTTTGTGGTGCCGAGGCGCCCACTCCAGGCGCTCGCCGGTCGGACGCCATGGCGTCGCGTCGGCGCGTTCGTGGCGATGGAGCGGGCGGAGCTGTGGACCGTCTTCGTCTACGCCGCCGCGATCGGGCTGATGACGCTCGCCACGCCGATCGCAGTCCAGACGATGTTCGACATCGTCGCGTTCGGGACGCTCCTTCAACCCCTGATCGTCGTCGCGCTGATCCTGCTCGCGGTCCTCGCGTTCTCCGGCGTGCTGCGCGTGCTGGAGGCGATCGCGGTCGAGCTGATCGCCCGGCGAATCTTCGTACGCGCCGCGACGGACTTCGCGCACCGCGTACCGCTCGTCGACCGCAACCGGATGTCCTCCAAGGAGCTACGCGAGAAGGTGACGCGTTTCTTCGACGCGGCCATCGCGGAGAAGAGCGCGACGACCGTGCTCCTCGACGGCGTCACCGCCGTCCTCCAGATCGGCGTCGGGCTCCTCCTCCTCGCCTTCTATCACCCGTTCCTCCTGGCGTTCGACCTCGCGCTCATCGTCGGCATTGCGGTCGTCGTGTTCCCGCTCGGACGACGCGCCGTGACGACCGCGGTGCAGGAGTCGAAGGACAAGTACAAGGTCGCCGCGTGGCTGCAAGAGTTGGCGTCGGCGCCGCACGCATTCGGATCGGCGACGGGCCTCCGTCACGCGGAAGCCCGAGCCGACGATCTCCTCGCGCACTGGCTCGATTCGCGAAAGAACCACTTCAGGATTCAGCTCCGGCAGTTCGGCGGCATGTTGCTGCTGCAGATCGGTGCGAGCGTCGGGTTGCTCGCGCTCGGTGGTGCGCTCGTCATCGGCGGGCAGCTCAGCCTCGGCCAGCTCGTGGCAGCGGAGGTCGTCATGTCCGTGACGGTCGGGTCGCTCGCGAAGATCGGAAAGTTGTTCGGCAAGGTCTACGACCTCGTCGCGGCGGTCGGGAAGCTCGGCGAGATCGTTGACCTCCCGCTGCGCCATGACGAAGGTGAACGTGTCCGCAAGGGCAACGCGCTCAGCTTCGGGCTGGAAGGCGCGTTCGAGGCCACGCCCAACGAGCGCGTCGCGATCTTCGGCGCGCCGTCCCGACTCATCGGGCTGTCCGACGGCGTGATCGTCGGCGGCGTACGGTGCATCGACCTCGACCCGGCCGGCATCCGAGAGCAGATCGTCGTGTTGTGTCACGACGGCATCTTCGAGGGCGACCTGCTCGACAACCTCGCGGTCGCGGACGCCAACGTCACCCACGAGGCCGCACGGGAGACGCTCGAAGCGGCCGGCGCACACGATCTCGCTCGTGACATCGAGCGCCCCATCGGGCCCCAGGGGGCTGGGCTGAGCCCCGAGCAACGTACGCGCCTCCTCGTCGCGCGAGCGCTGCTGAGGCCGAGCCGAGTGCTGGTGCTCGACCACGTGTTCGAAGAGCTCGACGAGACCAAGGCCGGCACACTCGTTCAAGCGCTGTTCGCGCTCGAGGACACGACGATCGTGTGCCTCACCGAGCGCGAATCCATCGCACGACTCTTCGATCGGAGCGTTCGTCTCGGCGCCTCCGCGGAGGCCGCATGAGCGCCGTCCTCGCCACCGTCCAGTCCGCACCGCGCATCCGCCGCCCGGCCCAGGCCGTCGCGATCGCGATGATCTTCCTCTTCGCCGCGCTGCTCCTCGCGCCGTGGCAGCAGACGGCGAGCGGCGTCGGTCGGGTCGTAGCGCTCTCGCCGACGGACCGCGCACAAGTCGTCGACGCGCCGATCAAGGGCCGCGTCAAGAAGTGGCACGTCGTCGAAGGCTCCGTCGTCAAGACCGGCGACCCGATCGTCGAGCTGACCGATGTCGACCCGAACTATGTCGGTCGTCTTCAGCAACAGCGCGCGGCGATCGAGGCGCGGCGTGGCGCAGCGGAAGCGCAGGCCGCCGCGTACGATCGGCAGGTCGATGCGTACGACAAGGCCCGCGTGATGGCCGTCGAAGCCGCGGAGCGGAAGATCGACGTCGCGGCGCGGAAGGTCGACGCCGCGAAGACGAAGCTCGAAGCCGAGCGTGGAAGCCTGAAGGCGGCGCGCCTCAACCTCACCCGTAAGTCGAAGCTCGTCGACGAGGGTCTGGCGTCCCGACGCGACGGCGAGCTCGCGGAGCTCGCGGTCACCAAGGCGGAGACGGGGGTCGGTGCAGCGGAGGCCGCGCTGCAGGAGTCGCGCGCGGCGCTGATCGCGAGCCGCGCGGAACGTATGGTGAAGGAGTCGGAGTTCCTCGCGAAGGTCGCGTCGGCCGACGGCTCTGCGAAGAAGGCGGCGGCCGAAGCGGCGAAGGCCTCGGCGGAGCTCACCAAGATCGACGTTCAGCTTGCACGGCAAGAGTCCCGGCTCGTCACCGCGCCGACGGACGGCGTCGTCCTTCGCCTCGAAGCGGGGCTCGGCGCCGAGATCGTAAAGGAGAGTGACCCGCTCGCGACGATCGTCCCGGAGACGAGCGCGGTCGCGGTCGAGATCTGGGTGGACGGGAACGACGTTCCGCTGGTGCAGGAGAATCGCAAGGTCCGCCTCCAGTTCGAGGGTTGGCCCGCCGTTCAGTTCGCCGGGTGGCCTTCGGTCGCCGTCGGAACGTTCGGGGGGATCGTGTCGGTCGTCGATGCACAGAGCCGGCGCGGCGGGCAGTTCCGGGCGCTGGTGGTGCCGGACCCGGAGGGCGAGCCCTGGCCGAGCGGGCGGTACCTACGGCAGGGCGTGAAGTCGAAGGCGTGGGTGCTGCTCGACGAGGTCCGACTCGGGTACGAGCTCTGGCGTCGCGCCAACGGCTTCCCGGCGACGGCCGCGCCCGTCGCCGCGGCCGACGACGAAGTGGTGGGGGAGAAGAAGTGAGCGTCGCGCTCGCCGTCACGGCCACACTCGCCGTCGGACCTCCGCTCACGCTCGACGAGGTGTTGAAGTCCGTCGAGCTCCATCACCCCCTCGTCGTCGCGGCGAACACCGAGATCGACGTCGCGCGCGGTGCGTTGCTCTCGGCGGAGGGCGGCTTCGACGTCTACCTGCACGGCAAGGCGGGCGGCTACGCGGCCGGGTACTACGAAGGGATCGCTTCGGAGGTCGGCGTCCGCCAACCGACGACGCTCTGGGGCACGGAGCTGTACGCCGGCTACCGGTACGGCGAGGACCACCCGATCTACGACGCACAGAAGCTCACGAGCGACAGCGGCGAAATCGCCGCGGGCATCATCGTCCCCCTCTGGCGCGACGGTCCGATCGACGCACGACGCGCCGAGATGTGGCAGGCCGAGGTCGGCGTCGAGGTCGCGAAGCTCGCGGCGAACGAGAAGCTCCGAATGACCAAGCTCAAGGCGGCGGAGCTGTACTTCAAGTGGGTCGCGTCGCACGAGAAGCTCCGCATCGCGGAGTCGCTCCTCGAGCTCGCGCAGCAACGTGTGACCGGCATCGAGCGGCGGGTGGCGCGTGGCGACATCCCCAGAATCGAGCTCGTCGACAACGAGCGGCTGATCGTTTCGCGACAACAAGGTGTCGTCGAGGCGCGCCGCGCCGTGCAGGCGAGCGCCTTCGCGCTGTCCTTGTTTCAACGCGACGACGACGGGCGCCCCGACGTCCCGACCTACGCGCGCGCGCCCGGAGCGCTCGATGGGCCTCGACCCGTCCCGCCGGTGCGGGATGAGGACATACGCTCGGCGTTGGCGCGACGCCCGGATCTCGCGCAGTACGCGGGGATCATGAAGCGGCTCCGAACGGAGCTGGAGCTCGCGGAGAACATGCGCGCACCGAACGTGGATCTGAAGGTCGAGGGCTCGAAGGACTTCGGCGTCGAGCGCCCCTACGGGCCCGACCCGAACGAGACCACGAAGAACGACACGACGCTCGGGCTGTCGTTGGCGTTCAAGTGGCCCGCCCAACAGCGCAAGGCACGCGGCAAGATCCAATCCGTGTCGGCGAAGCTGCGCGCCGTCCGCGCGAAGCAAGGTTTCTTGCAGGACGTCGTGAAGATGGAGGTCAACGACGCCTGGTCCGAGCTGTCGACCGCGCGAACGCGAGCGACGCTCTCCCGCAAGACGCTGGAGCTCACGAGGCAGGTGGAGGTCGCCGAGCGACGACGCTTCGAGCTGGGCGACTCCAGCATCCTGCAAGTCAACCTGCGAGAAGAAGCCACGGCGAAGGCCGCCAAGGACCTCGTGGACGCGCTGGTCACCAGCCATCGCGCGGCCGCACGTTATCGCGCCGTCACCGCGGCGCTGTGAAACGAGCACGAAGGGGATTTCGATGATTCAGCTACCGGCAGCACCGACCCATACGGAGGGTTGGACGTTCCTCACCAACCACGCCCACGTGCTCTTCTGCCTGGCGCAGGACCCTTCGATGCGTCTTCGTGACGTGGCGACGCACGTCGGCATCACGGAGCGCGCCGCTCAGCGCATCGTCGCCGAACTCGCGCAGGAGGGCTACGTGACCGTCAAGAAGGACGGGCGCCGCAACACGTACCGCATCCGGGACAAGAAGAAGCTCCGTCACCACCTCGAGAGCAACGTCACGATTCGCGCCCTGCTCGACCTCGTCGGTCCGTGAGCTCCGATCGTCCGGGCTAGCTCCCCCCGCGCGCGGAAACTGTATACTCGGCGCCGTCAGGCCCGTGCCCCCGAAGAAACGCACACTCCCCGTACCTATCGGCTCGACCCTCGGCAGCTTTCGCCTCAACGGCGTGATCGGTCGAGGCGGCGTCGGCACGGTCTACCGCGCGACACACGTTCGGCTGGGGCGCACCGCGGCGATCAAGATCCTCGTCCCCGGACAGTCCGCGGACCCCGAAGCGGTCGCGCGCATGATGCGCGAGGCGCGCATCGTCAATCAGATCCGACACCCGTCGTTCGTCGACGTCTTCGACTTCATCGAGTCGGACGATCCGCCGTGCGTCGCGCTCGTGATGGAGCTCCTCGACGGCAAGGGGCTCGACCGGTTCCTCGCCGAGGGGCCGATCACCATCGAACGCGCCGTCGACTTCACGACGCAGATCGCACACGCGCTCGTCGTGCTGCACGAAGCCGGCGTGACCCATCGCGACCTCAAGCCGTCGAACGTCTTCGTCCTCCCGGACGGCCGCACCCTGAAGCTCCTCGACTTCGGTATCGCGAAGCTCGAACACCACCTCGATGACGAAGCCTCGCTCACCGCGACGGGCGTCTTCCTCGGGACGCCGCGCTACATGGCGCCCGAGCAGGTGACCAACGACGGCGTGACCGCGGCGTCGGACGTGTACGCGCTCGGTCTGTTGCTCCACGAGATGTGCACGGGGCGGCGCCTGTACGAAGGCACCGCGATCGCGATCATGCACAACAAGTCACTCGGGCTGCGACCGCCGCTCGAGCTCGGCGACGTCCGCTCGATCGACGGGCTCGAAGCGCTGATCGAGGACTGCCTGGCGTTCGTCCCCGAGGCGCGGCCCAGCGCCGCCGAGCTCGAGGCGCGACTCGCGGAGCTCGACTTGTCCGCGCCGCCGAGCGGCACCATCGATGCGCTGCCCCTCGTGGCGCACTCGACGGATGTCCACGAGCTGGAACCGGAAGCCCCGCCGACGGTTCCGATCGCGATCGCCGCGCCCGTGGACACGAAGATCGAAGCCACCCCGGCCGAACCGCCGAGGCGCCGCTGGTGGCTGTGGGGCGCCGTCGCGATGGCGGCGGCGATCGCGATCGTTGCCATGCAGGCCGCCCCGCGATCGTCGGGCGAAGCGCCCGTGGCCGCGGCGAGTGTCAGCCGCGTGGAGGCGCAGCCCGTCGTCGTCCCGCGGTCGGGGACGTCTGCAGAGAGGCGCGCGGCGGAGCCGTCGCCCATGGGCTCGAACGCCGTGGCGGCGATCCGCGGCGCAGAGATCGGCGGAGCCTCGGACGGCGCGGCCGCGAACGGCGGAGCGTTGGCGGGAGGCGCGTGGAATGGCGCAGCCGCGAACGGCGGAGCGACGGCGGTCGGCGCCGCGAACGGCGGAGCGTCGACGGGAGGCGCGTCGGACGGCGCAGCCGCGAACGGCGGAGCGTCGGCGCGAGGCGCGTCGGACGGCGCAACCGCGAACGGCGGAGCACCGACGGGCGCTACCGCGAACGGCGGAGAATCGAACCGCGCAACCGCGAACGGTGCACGTGCGAACGGCGGAGCGCCGAACCGCGGAGCACCAACCGGCGGAGCGTCGAACGGCGCAACCGCGAACGGCGGGGCGTCGGCCCGCGCGCGCGCGAAGGGCGAGACCGCGAACGGCGCGACCGCGAAAGGTGCTCGCGCGAGCGGCGGAGCCTCGAACGGCGGGGCGACGGCCCGCGCGCCCGCGAACGGTGCTCGCGCGAGCGGCGGAGCCTCCAACGGCGGAGCACCGAGCGGCCGCGCGTCGAACGGCGTAACCGCGAACGGCGGCGCACCGACGGGCGCGCCCGCGAGCGGCGGAGCCTCGAACGGCGGGGCGACAGCCCGCGCGCCCGCGAACGGCGCGCCCGCGAACGGCGCGCGCTCGTCCGGCGCGATCGTCCCACGCGAAGCACCGCCGCCCTCCTCGAACCGCGACAGCGCGCGATCGAGCTCGGAGAAACCACCGCGCCTCGCCACGAACGCGCCCGACGCCGGCGCGGGGGCCGCGGACGTCGCGCCCCCGTCGCTGACCGCCGTGGAGATCCACACGCAGGACCACGAGGGCCGCGCGACGAAGACGCCGATCTACCTGGACGGCGCGCTCGCGGGACTCAGCCCGCTCCGGACGCGCGTCGCGGAGGGTCGCCACGTCGTCGAGGCGCGCCCGGAGGGGACCCGGCGGGCGCGACGCTCGTTCGTGGTCCGAGGTGGTCGTTCGCGTGCAGTGCGCCTCGTCGTCTGCCGCCCCTCGGACCGCGCGACGATCGCGATCGCGTCGTCACCGACCGACCGACCGATCGAAGTGGACGGCCGGCGCGTCAGTCGAACCCCTGCGCGCGTCCACGTCCCCGCGTGCCGCAAAGTCGTCGTCGCCGTCGACCTCGGCGATGGCCGCGTCGAACGCGCCGAGGTCGAGCTCGATCCGGGCGCCAGCACCCGCCGCGTCTTCCGGTGACTTGCGTCGGCGGCGGGTAGCAGCCACGCTCCGAGACGATGCACGGGTTGATCGCGGCGATGACTCTGTCGATCGCCGCGCCACCCACCGCCGACGTCGCGCTCGCGAAGGCCGACGAGTTCATGGTCTTCGCCGCGATGGAGCCCGCGCTCCAAGTCATCCTCGAAGCGCGCGCTTCGGCGACTTCACGTGAAGACATCGCGCGGCTCGCCTACGGCGAAGGTGTCGTTCGCAACGCGCTCGGCGAGCCGATCGCCGCATTCGCGTGTTTCGTCGAGGCCGAGACCCACGCTCCGGACCTGGAGTTCACCCGGCCCAAGTCGAAGCGCTCGACCGACCGACTCTACCGCTGCGCCGAAGCGTACGTCGCCACGGGCGGCGACGTCTTCGGTGCCCGCGCGGTGATGGCCCGCTCCGTCGACGGCGCCGAAGATCTCGATGCCGAGGTGCGTCGCCGCAACGAAGAGACGGAGACCTGGTCCTGCCCGGTCGAGCGCCCGAAGCCGAAGCTCGAAGCGGTAACGACCCCGCCAACGCCGGTCGCTTCGTCGCCGGCTACGGCGGCGACCTCACCGGCGCCGTCCGAAGAAACGTCGGGGCCGGCTTGGCCCTGGATCGTCGGCGGCGCCGTCGTCGTCGTGCTCGGCGCCATCGCCATCGGCGTCGCCGCGACGACGGAACGCGATCCGTTCGGCGGAACGACCGGCGCGTTTACGATGCCCTCCCGAGGTCCCGAGGGATGACGGTCGGCATCGGACGGACCGGACGCTGGGTCGGCCTCTGCCTCTTGGCGTGCGCCGGGTGCCGCGAGCCGACGCAGCTGGTCGTGGTCGTCGACGCGACGTCCGAGCTGTGGTCCTCGATCGACCGGGTGCACGCGTGGTCGTCCCTCGGCTCCGCGGCCCCGGCCGCGCCGGTCGACGCGACAACGTTCGAGCTCGCGGACCACGGACCGCTGCCGCTGTCCTACGCGATCGTCCCCGGCGACGATCGCGAGGGCGCGTTGTTCGTTCACTTGAGAGCCGAGAATGACGACCGCAGCGCCGACCTCTGCCTGGAGTCCGCGTTCGTCGACAACACCCGCGTCGTCGTCGTCGGTCGCTTCGAGCGCTGGTGTTCCGACGACTGCCCACCGTGTGTCCCCGCCGAACCCTGCGGCGTCGACGGCAGCGACATCGCCGCCACCGTCGCCGCGTGTGCGCCCGAGCGACGCGACGCCGGGATCCGCGACGGCGGCCCCCCCGCACAGGACGCCGGCCAAGAGCGCGACGGGGGCGACATGGATCGCCGCGACGGCGGCGTCGCACGCGACGGGGGTACACAGGACGCCGGCGTCCGGGACGGCGGCACGAACCGCGACAGCGGGATCCCTCCGCTCGTCGAGAACGGCCTCCTCGTGCGGTACTTCCTCGACGAAGACCCCCAGTCGGGCGCCGCGCGGCGGGCCATCGATTCGGCGCCGGGTGAGCCGCTGAACCTGGAGCGTATGACCTCCCCGAACGGTCCGACCTACGTCGAAGGGTCGGCCGGGCGAAGCGCGTCGTGGAGCGTTCCCGGTGGCGCGGGTGCGTTCGGGGACCTCGTGTCGCCGAAGGTGTTGGTGGGCTTGCAGGATGGGCGTCGCGCGACGATCGAGATCGTCGTCGAGGATTTGGCCCCGAGCAGCGTGGCGTCGAGCCTGGTGTACCTCGGACCGATGTCTGGCGGAGCGCTCGGCCTCTACGTCACCCAAAACCAGCTGATCCTCGCGCTCGACGGCAGCACCGACATCCGTTGGAACGTCGTGCTCGGTGGGCCCCTTCAGCGCGAAGTGATCACGGTCGTCCTCGACACGAGCCAACCGTTCATCACTAACCGTGTCGACCTCTACTTGGACGGATCGCCCGGCCCGTCGTCGCAGCTCGGCCCCGATCGCCACAGGTCCATCAAGCTCCTCGCCGGCGACTCGGTGTTCATCGGAAACGGGCCCGGCGCGAACGCCTCGGTCGGGGGGAGGATCGGCTACGTCGCGATCTACGACCGACCGCTCACCGCGGCGGAGGTCGCCGCCAACGCCGCGTCACTTCGCGTCTCACACGACACACGCTGACCCCGGTGAGCGACGGCGGACGGCGACTCACACCCGACGATCGCCGGCGCCTTCTTCTCGAGCGACGGGTCGGTCAGCGCCTCCACCATGAACAGCGCGAAGTCGATGCGCCGGGTGAGGTTGCTCGCGAGGATGGGATCACCGACGCGCTCGCTCCACACCGGCAGTCCCTGGCTGGGCCCCTCTTCGAGGTCGCTCCCGCGGACCACCGTCCACCGTCGGTCGCTGGCGAAGATGCGACGGCACGCTTCGACCTGATCGTCGAGCTCTGCGAACCGGAGCAGGCGCGCGACCCAGCCGAAGATTGCGATCATCGCGAGGAAGAAACGCGAGTAGCGGTCCTTCCCGTCGATCGTGATGTGCCAGCCGCACGAGAAGACGAGGCGCGCGTCGGCCGGCGCGTAGTCGAGCACGGCCTGCGCCGTACCGGATGCGTACTGCTGCACGCCCCACGGTGCGAGCACGGTGAGGACACCGTCGCAGCCGGCGACCGCGCGGCGAATGACGTCGCGGTCGTTGGTGTGGCCCGGGACGATCGTGATGCGGTCCGCGAAGCGCTCCAGCTTCGGCACCGATGCCTCCCGGCAGACCCCGACCACCTCGTAGCCGCGGTCCAGGGCGTGCTGCACCATGTACTGACCGAGCTTGCCCGAGGCCCCGACGATACAGACGCGCATGGTGGCCTTCGCGCTCTCGGGGGTGTTCTTTTGCGTCGTCTCGGTCATTCTGTCGGTCTCCTTGGGTCCATTGATACGCGCGTAGCGCGATTCGGTCGACGCCCGATCCTGAAACCGTGATATGCGTTTTCGCATGGAATGGCGGTCCGTTCGCTTCGACTGGAACCGAGCACGGGCGTTCCTCGTCGCGGCCGAGGAGGGGACGTTCTCGGCCGCCGCGCGGGCGCTCAAGATGGCGCAACCCACCGTCGGACGTCAGGTCACCGCGCTGGAGGAGGAGCTCGGCGTCGCGCTCTTCGAACGTGTCGGGCACCGACTGAAGCTGACCGCCGCCGGGCTCGAGTTGTTGGAGCACGTCCGCGCGATGGGCCAAGCCGCGACCGCGATCTCCCGCACCGCGGCCGGGCAATCGCTCGAAGTCGACGGGACCGTCGTCCTCACGTCGAGTGAGCTCATCGCCGCACACGTCCTCCCGCCGATCCTCGCGCGGTGTCGGCTCGAGTATCCCGGCATCGAGCTGGAGATCGTCCCGTCGAACGCGGCGCGCGACCTCCGCCGACGCGAAGCCGACATCGCGGTGCGCAACTTCCAACCCAAACAACCGGAGCTCATCGCCAAGAAGATCGCGGATCGAAGCGCGCGCCTCTACGCGTCGACCGAGTACCTCGAACGGATCGGCCGCCCCAAGAAACCCGAGGATCTGAAGCGCGCCGAGTTCTTCGGTTTCGATCGCTCCGAACGCATGATCCAAGGGCTCGCGCAGCTCGGCGTCGAGCTCACGCCGAAGCACTTCCCGATCGTCACCGAGAACCACCTCGTGCAGTGGGAGCTCGCGCGCCAGAGCATGGGCATCTGCATCGTGATGGACGAAGTCGGCGACCGCGACCCGCTCATGGAACGTGTCCTCCCCGACCTGCCGGCGCTCCCCGTCCCGGTGTGGCTCACCGCGCACCGCGAGCTGCGCACGAGCCGCCGCATCCGGGTGGTGTTCGACCTCCTCGCCGAGGGCCTCGCGCGCTCGGCTCAGTGAAGGAACGCCGCGATGTCCCACGGCGCCACGCGACGCGTCGCGGGCTCCGAGAGCCGCGCCCGCTGAGCGTCCGTCAGCGCCGACGCACCAACCCCGCTGTTGCCCTCGCGTAGGAAACGACCCGCGATGTGTCCGCGGTCGATCAGATGCTCGGTGATCGGATCGAACTTCGACTCGTGAGCCTTCATCGCCGCGAAGCTCGAACGTTCCACCGCGCGCTCCACGTCGACCGACGTCGACCCGAGCCACGTCGCGAGCCGCTGCACCGTGGCGACGGGGTCCGCCTTCATCGCACCGTAGTCGACGAAGAAGACGTCCGGCTCCCCCTCGTGGTCCCGCCAGGCGGCGACGTGATCGAACCACGACCGGTACTGCACATGACCCTCTACGAAGCGATCGAAGAACGCATCGAACGTCCCGCGGTACCCGAGGTGACTCTCGTAGAAGCGGTGGTACGAGACGACGACATCGCAGACGTCGCGCACCACGTACACGAAGCGCCCTGTGCGCGGTAACCACTGGCGCAGCAGGTGACTCTTGAAGACCCGCGGCGACGCCATCGACGCGAACGACGACGCCGTTCGTGTACCGAGCGCGAGGCTCCGCTCGTACCAGGGCTGGACCTCGCTGATGTGCGCGAAGTCGAGCGCGCCGTCGGTCGTGAGTTGGTGCAGCACCATCTGCATCCACGTCGTCCCGCTGCGCGGATAACTCGCGACATAGATATCGGAGGCACGCGCCTCCATGCGCACGTGCTCGCGGAGGAAACGCGAGGTGCGGGCGGCGTCCGCGTTCACCGCGGCGAGCCTCTCGAATCCGCGCGCTGCGACGTCGAACCCGCGAACGGCGAGCCGTTCGAAGAACCTCAAGCCGCGAGTTTCCTCACCAGACCTTCGAGGCGCTCGTCGAGCTCCGACGCGGCGTCCGGGACGAGGTCCGCGTATGACTTCGCGATCGCCGCGAGGTGGTTCTTCACACCGCGGTAGGTCTCGCGCGAGACCTCCTTGCTGACGCGCTCGAGCTTCGAGACCGGGTCCTCCTCGGGCGTGAGGCAGATGCGCCGCTCCGGCTCCGCCACGACGTAGGGCGGTGCCTTCTTGCGACGGTCGTTCAGCGTGCGCCCCGCCTTCGCGTAGACGAACGGCGGGCGTTTGCCGGCGAGCGGCTTCACGTACGCGTCGAAGCCGCGCTCGTCGTAGAGGTTCGAGACGTCGTGCACACGACGCCCGGAGAGACACCACCCCAGCTTGAGCAGAGGGCCGACGTTCTCTTGAAGATAATCGACGTCCGCGACTTGCCGGAGCAGGTACGCCGAGGCTTCGTCGCTCGCGAGCTCGTCGATGTGATCGAGGCGGCGTCTGAACTCGGGCTCGTCGTGGAAGTCCGACGCGCGCCACACCTCCAACGTCCCGAGCGGAAGCTGCGACGACGCTCGCTCCAGGACACGCTGCATGTAACGCGCGCAGCGTTCGACGCCGTCCGCGGGGTGATGCATGACGGCGTGGCGGTCGGCGATCAGCACGATGATTCGTCGCGCACCGGCCGCGCGGCGCAGCGCTTCGCCGGGCAACAGCATCCCGAGGATGTCGATGGGTACAGCGCGAGTCAGGCGAGCCTGCGTGCAGAGTCCGAAACCCATGAAGATGGTCTCGGGGCGCGCCTCGCGCCCGGCCCGCAACCCCGCCAGCGACGGCTTCGTCTCGAGGAGCGGGTGTTGCAGGACGGTGTGCTCGACGCTCTCCTTCCACGAAGGCGGCACGCGCACAGTGTAGCGAACGAACTGCAGCTCGCAACCGATGGTCCGCGGTTGCGGCCGGTCACCCTCACCCCCTACTGTCACAGGTGGCTTGAGGCATCGACGCATCCTATGCGCGGTCGCCGGACTCGCCCTCGTCTGCGCGTCCACCCACGACGCGTTCGCGGAAGAGATCGTTCTCGAGGGCCCCGAACGCGACGATTGGACGCCGGTCTACGACGGAACCGGCGCACGCACGTTCGAGGACGGCACCGACGCACACCCCTACGTCTTCGTCGCGGACCGATTCCGCGCACCGATCTACAACAAGGTTCAGCGAGGACGGCGCGTGATCGGTCGGTTCTGGCGCGGAGCGATGACCGTCGCGCGACGCGCGCGCACGTGGCGACGCTGCAACGGCAGACGCGGACGCTGGTACGCGCTCCCCAACGGCGGCTACCTCTGCAACACGTACGGCTTCTCGCGAGCGCGTGGTCCGGCGTCCAACACCCGCCGCCCCGACGTGGATCGACCGCTCCCGTTTCGCTACGCACGTGTGACCGACAAAGGCGCGCTCCGCCTGAAGCGCCTCCCGCGCGACGCCGACGAGCTTCACACCCTCGAGACCCGCGACTGGGGACGAAAGCGTCCCAACGTCGTGGTGGAGCCGATGTTCGGTGACTTCTTCCTCTCGCTCGATCGCCGAGAGAACAAACTCGACCGAACCTGGTTCCGCACCGTTCGCGGTGAGTACGTGCGGGCGGACGCGCTGAAGATCCGCAACGGCTCCCCGATGCTCGGCGAGCACCTCGGCGACCACGTCGAGCTGCCGATTGCGTTCGTGCACCACGAAGAAGCGCAGCCGGTCTTCTGCAACGCACCGGATGGCCTCGAAGCGTGCGGCACGGCCGAGCACCACGCGCGATTCGAGGTCGATCGACAGGTCGAGATCGACGGCGAGCGCTACGTCGTCACGCCGCGGAATCGGCTGGTGGCCACGGACAGCGTGCGTATCGCGAGCGAGGTCCGAAGACCGTCGAAGGTTCCGAGCTACGCGAAGTGGGTGCACTTCGATCTCGAGCAGCAGGCCTTCGTCGCGTACGAGGGCGACGAGCCGGTGTACGCGAGCCTGTTCTCGTCCGGCAAACCCGGGCGCGATACGCCGGACGGCCTCTACCAGATCCAGCGCAAGTACCTGACGAAGACGATGCGCGGGAAGGACGCCGTCGAAGGCATCTACCACGTCGAAGACGTGCCCTGGACGATGTACTACCGCGGCCCGTACGCGGTGCACGGCGCGTACTGGCACGATGTCTTCGGCAACACCCGAAGCCACGGCTGCACCAACCTCGCCCCGGCCGACGCGCGCTGGATGTACTACTGGTCGCGGCCCACGATGCCCAAGGGCTGGCACACCCGACTCAACATCGTGAACGGGACTTACTTCTACTTCACCGACTGAGCGCGCCACACCGGCCAGGCCACGCCGCCGAGGATCAGCAGCGCGCCCGCGATCTCGATCGGCGTCGGTACGTCGGCGAACACGAAGTAGGCGACGACGAACGCAAACACCGGACCGACGAGCCCGATCAACGCGACCATCGACGCCGTGACGTGGCGGAGCGCCGACATCAGGAGCAGCCGACTGATGCCCGGTCCGAGCACCCCTGCGAGCGCTGCGTTGATCCACAGCGCGCTGTCGTCCGAGAACCGCGCGCCGCCGAGCTCGGCGGGGATCGCGTAGAGGAGCACCACCGCGATCACCAACCGAATCGCGTTGATGTCGGTGGTGGAGCGCCCGCGGATGTAGCGGCGCGTCACGATCAACATCCCCGAGAACGCCACCGCCGCCGCGAGCGCCCACCACGGGAAGACCGCGTTGGCGTCGACGTCGGCGTACTGCATGACGAGGAACCCGCCGAGCGCGAACGCGAGGCCGACGAAGAGGTGTGGGCTCACCTTCTCGCGGATCGTCACCCACGCGATGAGGGGGGTGAGCACCGCTTGTGACTTCATCACGACGCTCGTCATGCCCGCGCCGATCTGCGGGAGGGAGTGCGCGATCGAGACGTTCCCGACGATCGTGAGCACCGCGAGCGCGAGGGCGACACGCATCGTGCCGGGCGCGGGCGGCTCCACACCGCGCCGACGCCACATCGCCACGATGACGTTGAACAACGCCGCCGACGCGATCATCGCCGCGGTCGCGGAGGCACGGTCGCCCGCGGCGACCGCCGCCTGGTAGGGCACGAGGAAGATCGCCCCGAACGCCGACGCCGCGGCGGTGAGGAGCACGCCGCGCGTCCTGGTGGCGTGCGCCCCGTCCATCGCTCGGCACCGTAGCGTGTTTGGTCGATGGATGAAGACGAGAGTTTCGTTTGTTGAGGGCTGCCGATGAGGATCTCGATCATCGGCGCGGGGATCGCCGGGGCCACGGCGGCGCGCGCGCTCGTCGACGCCGGACACGACGTCACCCTCCTCGACAAGGGACGTCGAGTCGCCGGCCGCGTCAGCACCCGCGCCGCCGACGGCGGGCGCTACCACTTCGACCACGGCGCGCAGTACTTCACCGCGCGCTCCGCAGCGTTCCGGGATCAGACCGAGCGCTGGATCGGCGCGGGCGTCGCGGCGCCTTGGCTCGGACGGATCGGCGTCGCAGCGGGTGGCGTCGTGCGGGCGAAGGACGACACCACCCAGCGGTTCGTCGGGATCCCCGGGATGAACGCGATCGTGGAGGACCTGGTCTCCCAGGTGCCGAGCGTCCGCTGCGGCGTCCGCATCGAGGGGCTCCGCGAGGTGGGTTCGAAGTGGGTGCCGGTCACGGACCAAGGTGAGTCGCTCGCCCCCGCGGACTTCGTGCTCGTCACCGCTCCGGCTCCCCAGGCCGCGAAGCTCGTTCCCTCGGATACACTGAAGCGAATCTGCTCGGGCGCCAAGATGGCCCCGTGCTGGGCGGTGATGGCGGCGTTCGACGCCGCGCTCCCGATCGACTGCGACGGGATCTTCTTCGACGGAGGCCCCCTGCGGTGGGCCGCGCGGAACTCGAGCAAACCAGGGCGCGACGGGAGTGAAGCCTGGGTGCTGCACGCGAGCGACGACTGGTCGCAGCGGATGCTCGAAGCCGACGCAGACGCGATCGAAATCGCGCTCCTCGACGCCTTCTTCACCGCCACGGGCACGAAGCCGCGAGCGCCGCAGTACGTCCGCGCGCACCGGTGGCGCTACGCGACGCCGCTCGACGAAGACGGTCCGCGCTTCGTCGTCGATGGGAGCGTGGGGATCGCCGGCGACTGGCTCGCGGGCGCGCGCGTCGAGGGCGCCTACCTCGCCGGGCGCGACGCGGCGCGCGGGATCCTGGAGCTGGCGTGACCCCCGAGCCGAAGGTCTGCGTGACCTGCGGGCGCGCGTTCGCGTGGCGCAAGAAGTGGGAGCGCGACTGGGAGCACGTGAAGCACTGCAGCGCGCGGTGTCGTCGTAAACTCGACGCCACCGACCGCGCGCTCGAAGACACGATCCTCGCCCTCCTCGCGAAGCGCGCCCGGACGAGCAGCATCTGTCCGAGCGACGCCGCGCGGCAGGTCGCGCCCGACGACTGGCGCCCGTTGATGGAGCGCGCGCGCGAGGCGGCGAGGCGATTGGTCGCGAGGGGGGAGATCGTGATTACGCAGAAGGGTCAAACGGTGGACCCGTCGGCGTTCCGCGGGCCCATTCGTTTGAAGCGAATCTGAATTCCTACGGGATCTCCGAGTAGATCGTGATCCGATCGCCGCGGACCGGGAGGCTGCGCGCCGAGCCGACGTCGATGAACCCGAGCTCGTCGATGTCCCAGGTCACCGAGTCGATGCCGGTGCTGAAGAGGTACATCCCGTTCGGACCCATCGCGATATCGCTCGCGCCACCCACGTCGAAGCCGGTCTTCACGCCGTCCACGTTGTTCGCCGGGTCACCGTCCACGTCCACCCAGCTCACCGTGCCGGTCGTCTGGTTGATGGTGAACAGATACAGCGGGCTGCCCGGGTCGAGCGCGTACAGGAACCCGCCCGTCGGGTGGACCTGGAGGCGATCGATCTGCGGCGGTCCCGACGGATCCGCGAGCGGGACCTCGGTCAGCGACGCGTCGATCGGGTCCACGCGGTAGCTCTGCATGAAGTTCGACCGGACCTGATTCTGCAGGCGCGTCCCGGCGAGGAACAGCAGCGAACCGTCGGGGCTGATCTCGATCGCCGTCGGGAAGAAGGGGATCGTCTCGCGGATGCGACCATCGCGCAGGTCCACCGTCTCGCCGATCTCTCCGGCGTTCGGGTCGAAGTTGATCCCGAGCGTCATGATCTCGCGCGCATTGCCGATCGCGATGAGGTAGCGCCCGTCCGGCGTGACGACCAGATCCTTCGGGCTCTGGATGCCACCGCGCTCGGTGCTGATGCGAAGCGCGCGACCCGGCTGCGTGTCGTCATCGACGCGGTAGGCGTAGACGCCGTCGCTCTCGCCGTCGGAGTTGCACGCATAGACCACGTCGAGGAACGGGTGCTTCACGACCGTCTCGAAGTCCTTCATGCCACCGTTGCCCCAGTCCTCCTGCGGGTAGGGGTTGTCGGTGACCGCGCCCGTGCGCACGTCGAAGTCGAACACCGTGACCGTCGCGCTGCCGTTGCTGCCGCCCGCGCCGTAGATGTGCGCGCCGGACGAGGTCACGACCGCGTTGCCGCCGACGGGCCCGCCGCCCTCCATCAAGTCCACGAACGAACCGTCCGCCTCGATGCCGAGCACCTTCATCGAGCCGCCGCCGATCAGCGCGTACTTCGGAACCGGCAGGCACGCGCCATTCTCCACGGTGTCGTTGGTGTCGAGCGGGAGCACCTCACAGCGGTCCGACTGACCGTCGTCGTCCGTGTCCGGGTTGTTCGGGTCGGTGCCGAGGTCGCGCTCTTCGATGTCGGTCAGGCCGTCGCCGTCGGAGTCGACGCGCGTCGGGTTCGAGGACACGCGATAACTCACCGTCGCGTCCGAGCCGCCGTCGTCGTACGTGATCGTGACGAGCCAACCCTTCTTGAGCTCCTGGTAGTCCGACAGGCCGTCGTCGTCCGAGTCCGCGTCCATGTCGCTCGAGCCGTAGAGCATCTCCTCGCGCCGCATCACGCCGTCGCCATCGACGTCGCGCAGGTAGACCAAACGCACCTCGTCGCCGGGGAACATGCGGACGTCGTCGAACGGGCGCGACGCCTCGGCCTGCTCGGGGCGCTTCACGTAGATGAGCCACACCCCCTCCGCGTCGCCGGGGATGCCGTTTTCGACGTCGCCGCGATCCGCGGAGCGCTGGTTCGCGAGGTTACCGATCGACTCGAGCTCTTCGACCATGACCGTCGCTCCGTCGGCGTCCTGCCGCGCGACTTCCTGCGTGGTGTACGGGATCTTCAGGATGTCGCCGAGGACCGTCCCCATCCGCACGCCGGCGAGCTCGCCGTCTTCCGTGCGGTCCGCGTTGGTCGCGACCTGATAGCGCTGCGTGGGGCTGACGCCGTCGTCGATCACGAGCGTCGCGGTGCGACCGAACGTCTCCTCGGTGAGGAACTTGAAGTTGGCGCCTTCGGCGTCCGAGATGTCGAACTGCGCCGGGCTGAAGAAGATCGCCTCGGGGCGCGCGAGGAACGCCTTGATGAAGTCGGCGTTCACCGCGTCGTTCGACATCTGCACGATGGTCGACTCGTTCGGCGCCAGCGTGAACGTGCGGTTGCCCGCGCCGTCGACAACGCCGCCGTCGATCGCCGAGAGCGTCGTCAGCGTGCGGAACGCGCCGGAGCCGATCTCCGACTGCGGGCTCGGCGAGAGCACCCACTGCATCACCGTCACCGTCGGGTTCACGAGCGTGAAGGTCGACTTGCCGATGTTCTCGATCTCGAACCCCACCGTGATCGTGCCGTCCGACGCCGTCTCGGTGCGCGTGCGCGACTCGGTGCGGTACTCCGAATAACTCTCGGTCGCGGAGCGCGACGACTCCTGCGTGAGCGTCGTCGAAGTGGTGTTCGTCGTCTCGGGCGTCGGCGGGTCACACGCGCCGGTGGCACCGCCGCCGACCGCGTTGAAGATGTCACCCGCGAGCCCGAAGATCGCGTCGGTCACCGCGTTGAGCGCGTCGGGCGCTTCCTGGCTGAACTTCACCTCGCCGCCCGCGGCCGCCTGACACACGCCCTGGCGTCCCAGCTCGAGCGCCTTGCCGCCGAAGAACTTGATCGCGCCTTGTTTGCTGAACTCGAGGTCGTCGAAGAAGCCCTCCCCGCCCTTCGACGCCGCGATGGTCACCGCGGTGCTCTCCATGTCCGAGCGCGACTGGCTGCTGGAGTTCGTCGTGGAGTACGACTCGCCGTAGGTCGTCTCTTCGCCCTGCGTGTCCGCGTACTCGACGTTGAGCTCGACGGTGAGCTCACCGACGACGCGCATGTCGGCCTGCGGGATCTCGGCGACGCGCGGATCGCGTACGGCGGAGTCGCGCTCCTCGAAGTCGGAGCGCGCGTCGCCGTCGGTGTCGGCGAGCGTCGGCGACGTGCCGGCCATGACCTCGGCGCCGTCGAAGAGCGACGCGAGCGGCAGCGTGTTGTCGTTCGGGTTCTTGGCGTCGCCGTCGCTGTCGACCGACAGGAGGTTCGACTTCCAGCGCCGCTTCTCCGCGAGGTCGGTGAGGCCGTCGCCGTCGGTGTCGGCCTGGCGCGGATCGCTGCGCTCGAGGAGCTCTTCCTGGTCGTCGAGGCCGTCGCCGTCGGTATCCGGATTGGTCGGATCGCTGGTCACCATGCGCGTCGTCAGCAGGTCCGCGCCGACCTCCAGGCCGAAGCCCTTGTCGTCGATGACGATCTCGTACCCGGCGATCTCCTGGGCGTCGACGAGGCCGTCCCCGTCGGTGTCACTCGCGGCGCCTTCGCCGCAGACGAAGGAGATACAGACCAAACCGTCTGCACAATCCGAGGCGCCCATGCAGGCGTTCTTGCCGCCGGAGTCGAGGCCGCTGCAGGCGGCTAGGGGGAGGAAGAGGAGGGGGAGGAGTCGTTTCATCGCGGGTCCCTACGCAGAGGCTCGTGAGTTGGGCCGCTCGCGGGCAAAAATTTCTGCAATCCCCACCCTTTCACGTCTGACGGCCGTGTGCGAGCGTCCGATCCCGTGAAGCTGGAAGGCGACTACCTCTTCGAAGCCAAGATCAAGGACGTCTGGGAAGCCATCTTGGACCCCGAGGTGCTCGCCGCCACGATGCCGGGCTGCGAGAAGCTCGACCTCGTCGACGGCGCCTACGTCGGCAAGCTCAAGGTCAAAGTCGGCCCGGTGCAGGGCAAGTTCGACGGCAAGGTGACCCTCGAGGACGTCAAGGAGCTCGAGGGCTACACGGTGCTCGTCGACGGCAAGGGCCCCGCCGGCTTCGTGAAGGCCACCGCGCACGTGAAGCTGTCGGAGGCGGACGGCGGGACGCGCATCGACTACGACGCCGACGCCAAGGTGGGCGGGAAGATCGCCAGCGTCGGGCAGCGGCTCGTCGAAGCGTCCGCCAAAGCCGTGATCGGGCAGAGCCTCGAGGGCCTGCACGAGAACATCAAGATCCGCGCGGCGCACGCCGCCGAGCAGACGGAGCAAGCCGCACCCGAGGCCGAGGCGCCGGCCGAAGAAGCCGCCACCGCCGAGGTCCCCGCGGATCAGGCCGAGACCAAGAAACCCGGACCCGCGGAAGAGCCCGCGCCGAAGCCGCCGACGCCCGCGTCCAAGCCGCCGCTCAAGCGGGTGTCGGAGGCCGACATGGCCGCCGCCGTCGCGCGCGAGGTGAGCAAGAGCTTCCTCCCGCAACCGGTGATCTACGCGATCGTCTTCGGCGTGGGTGTGCTCGTCGGTTGGCTCCTCAAAGGATCGATGGGCTGACCAACGCGGGCATGCGGAACATCCGAACGCTGTCCGACGGCCGGTGCGTAGTCCCGGTTCGCTCCCTCGTCGTCGAGGTCATCCGCGGCGAGGATCGCGGGCGACGGATCCAAGCGACGTCGGATCGCATCAGCGTCGGGTCCGCGGCCGCCAACGACCTCGTCCTCGCGGACACCACCGTCTCGCGTTACCACTGCGAGCTGCACCACCTCGGCGACCGCATCCAGGTCGTCGACCTCGGCTCGACCAACGGCACCCTCCTCGGCACCGCCGCGCTCGAACGCGCGACCGTCGCGCCGGGCACCGTGCTCACCGTCGGGCACTCCGAGCTGCGGGTCCTCGACGGTGACCCCGTGGAGCTCGACGTCCACGAGGCGGATCGCATGGGTGACCTCGTCGGACGCTCCGCGGAGATCCGCTCCCTCATGGCGTCCGTCGAGAAGGCCGGGCGCGCGAAGATCTCCATCCTGATCCTCGGCGAGACCGGCGTCGGCAAAGAGCTCGTCGCGCGGGCCGTGCACGACGCGAGTGAGCGACGCAACGGCCCGTTCGAGATCGTCGACTGCGGCGCCCTCGCGCCGACGCTCGTGGCGAGTGAGTTGTTCGGCCACGAGAAGGGCGCATTCACCGGCGCGACGGAAGCGCACGCGGGTGCCTTCGAACGCGCCGACGGCGGGACGCTCTTCCTCGACGAGATCGGCGAGCTACCCCCCTCGCTGCAGACCGCGCTCCTCGGCGCGCTCGAGCGCGGCGCGTTCCGACGTGTGGGCGGCAAGACGCAGAAGAACGTCGACGTCCGCGTGCTGTGTGCGACGCACCGCGAGCTCCGCACCGAAGTGAACGCGGGGCGCTTCCGCGAGGACCTGTTCTACCGCATCGGCGTCGTCACCCTGCGCATCCCACCGCTGCGCGATCGCGTCGACGACATCCCGCTGCTCGTCGAACACTTCCTGCGCAGCGCGGGCCACGACGGCCCGGTAGAGGCGGTCATCCCGAAGGCCGGGATGGAGCGCCTACGAACGCACCGCTGGCCGGGGAACGTGCGCGAGCTGAGGAACTTCGTCGAGGCCACGCTCGCGATGGGTCAGGCGCCGACGCTCCCTGTCGCGGCGCCGGTCGAGCTCCCCGAAGACGAAGCGCACCAGCTGTTGAGCTCGTCGATCCAAGAGCTGCTCGCGCTCGACTACAAGACGTCGCGCGCGCGGGTGCTCTCCGACTTCGAGCGCCTGTACCTCACCGTGCTGCTCGAACGTAGCGGCCAGAACGTGTCGCGCGCGGCGCGGCTGTCGAAGATCCACCGTTCGTACCTCAACGAGATGCTCAAACGTCACCACCTGCGATGAGCGATCGATACCGCGTCAGTCGCGTCGTCCAACGCGGAGGGATGGCGGAGCTCCTCGAGGCGTACGTGCAGGGGGCGGCGGGGTTCGAGCGGCGCGTCGCGATCAAACGCATCCTGCCGGACCTGGCGAAGGACGAGAGCTTCGAGCGTGCGTTCGTCGACGAGGCGCAGATCGTCAGCCGGCTGCAGCACGACAACATCGTCACCATCTTCGACTTCGGGACGCTCGACGGCCTCCCGATTCAGGTGCTCGAGTACGTCGACGGGCTCGACCTCGACGATCTCGTGAAACGCGCGCGCCAGCGGAGCATCGAGGTGCCGGTCGACGTGGCCCTGCACATCGTCGCGCAGGTCGCGCGCGGCCTCGACTATCTGCACGACGCGACGGGCGACGACGGGCGGCGACTCGGCCTCGTCCACCGCGACATCAGCCCAGACAACATCCTCGTCTCGTTCAGCGGGGGCGTGAAGATCGCCGACTTCGGGATCGCGCTCGCGGACGAACGCACGCACGAAACGTCGGCGGGCGTGGTGAAGGGCAAGCCGGCGTACATGGCGCCCGAGCAGGCGGCCGGTGCCGGCGTCGGTCCCGCGACGGACCAGTACGCGCTCGCGCTCGTGCTGTGTTTTCTCCTCACGGGGAAGAGCCCGCTCGAGGAGGAGGCGGCGCGGATGCTCGCGTACAGCCGGGCGCACCCGCCGCTGGATCCGAGCCTCGACGAAGACGTGCGCGCGCTGCTCTCGCGGGCGCTCGCGTTCGATCCGCACGCGCGTTTCGAGAGCGCCGGGGCGTTCGCGGAGGCCTGCCTCGCGCTTCGGCCGGCGGCCGCGTCGGCGGACGCGCTGGGGCGCCTGCTCGATCGACTCCGGGAGGCGGAGCCGATGGCACCGTTCGCCGATCTCTTCGACTTCGAGCTCGACGACGCCGTAGACACGCCGGTGCGTCGCTTCGCGACGGTGGTCGGAACCGCGCCGTCGATCCTCCACGCGACGATCCACGGCTACCGGGTCGTGCAGTTGATGGACCGCACCGACGACACCGCAATCTACCTTGCGCAACACACCTTGCTCGGGGATCACGCGACGTTGGAGGTCTTCGAGGCCGAGACGGATCCGGACGACGTCGCACGCTTCAGTCGACGCGTCGCGGCGGTCCGCGACCTCGCGGTCGACGGCGTGGCGCGCATCGAGGGCTGCGGGACCCTCGACGACGGGCGCCCCTTCCTCCTCACCGAGCGGCCGGCGGGCGCACCCCTCGCGGCCGGCTCCGTGCCGCGGTCCGAGGGACCGGCGTTCTACGCGTGGTTGGCGGCGACGGTCGAAGCGGTGGGTGAGGTCGCGCCGCCGCCGCTGACGCGGATCATCGCCGACGGTCACGCGTGGCGAATCACCGAGCCGGGCCTGATGGACGCGCTGCGCGGCGGCACGCAGGTCCTCGGCGCGGGTCGTGAGGAGGCGGTCGTGCGGCGCGTCGCGGAGGCGACCGGCGCTCCGGTCGACGAAGTGCGCGCGTGGCGCCCGGGGCAGCGACGCCTCGGGCGAATGTTCGCGGTGGCCGCGCTGGGGCTGGCGATCGGAGGCGCGGGGATCGCGGTTTCGCTGGGCGGGCGGACGGATGCGGTGACGGGGCGCGAAGCCGTCGCGACGGTGTCGAAGGCGGAGGGCGATCCGCGTGCGGCCGCGGGCCGGGAGGCGACGGGCCAAGCGAACGCGGTTCGGGTGGGTGCAACCGACGACGACGACGCGTCCCTACGCGGCGCCGAGCTGAGGGCGCTGGAGAGGGCGACGGCGCCGAAGTTCGGCGAAGCGGCGACCGGCACATCCCCGGGCGCAGCCGCCGACGGCGGCTCGCGTGCGGCATCCGAGCGGGCTTCGAGCGACCCGCGCGCTGCGCGCAACCGCAACAACGGCGACACGAAGCGCGCGGCATCCGACCGGGCTTCGGGCGACCCACGTGGTGCCGGCAACCGTACCAACGGCGACACGAAGCGCGCCGCATCGGACCGGGCTTCGAGCGACTCGCGGGGGGCCGGCAACCGTAGCAACGGCGACAGGAAGCGCGCGGCGTCCGACGGTTCTACGAGCGCTGCGCGCGACCGTGGGAACGGCGGCGCCGCGTCTTCGCGCGACCCCTCGTCTGCGGGCGGGCCGAACGACACCGCTGGCTCGCCCGCGGCGCGCCCGAGCGGAACCGCTGCGGCCACGCGCCGGGCGGCCGAAGCCCAGCGCAAGGACGAAGCGCGTGCGAAGGACGCGCGCGCCCGCCTCACCCGCGCGATGGCGCGACGGCACGTCGTCGCCGCGGACCTCCCCGACAGTGAACGCGCCGCGTACGAGGCAGCGATCGACGCGAAGGATTGGGACGCGGTCGAGCGCCGCTTCGCCGAGCTCGAGCGCCGCATCGACGCCGCGGCCATCACGGAGCCCGTCCTCCGGCGTCGCCTCGAGAAGATCGCAACGCGCCTCGCGGCGCGCTCCGACCGCGCGCTGGAGATGCGTTACCTCGACATCCGCCAAGCGCTCGCGCAGCGCCCGCCCGAAGCGCGGCGACGTGCGATCGGGGACGAGCTCACCGCCCTCGAAGCCGCGCTGCGGTGAGCATCAATCCAGCACCCACCACACCACGGCCGACACCGCGAGCGTGACGGACGCGCCGATCAGGACGTTCGCCGCCAGCCCTTCGTTTCGCTGCTGGTCCAGGAGTTGATTCAGCTCGGCGTTGTCGAGCAGCCCGGCCTCGAGCTGGTTCTTCGCCGAGCGGCTCCGCGCGCCGAGGATCGCCGCGGCGGTACCCGCGGCGAACGCGGTCCCGAGGAGCACGAACGGTGCGACCGAAGTGCTCGGTTCGGGCGGGGCGACGATCGCCACCGAGGGCGGTGGCGGCGGCTTCGACAACGCCGGAGGCGCAGGGGGGAAGAACGCCTTCGCCAGCGCGTCGAACGCGGCCGGCTCGATCTGGTTGCGGTCGACGTCCACCGTGAGCGGCTCGTCGGATCGCCCCACCGAACGCGCGACGACGCGCACGAGCGTCGGGCCCCCGAACAGCTGCAACACGACCGCAGGCTCCGCGCAGCCTTCGCAACGCTTCACGGCGGAGGTCGTCGACGTGCGAACCGCCTCCGCGACGGCGTCGACGATCGCGTCGGCCGTCGGTTCGTCCACGCCGTCGACGACGGAGACACCGACACCAACGCTCGCGATGAGGAGCAGCCCGATCACCGGCCGATCACCAGGAGCTCGCCGGTGAAGGGGAGCGTCGCGTAGTGGCGCTCGCGTCCGACGGCGATGTTTCCGATGGGACCGCGGCCCGCCGTTCGGTGACCCGGGAACACACGCCCGTTGACCGCGTCGTAGAGCGCGATCGAGGTGACGCCCGCGGCCGAGACACCGCCGATCAAGACGCGGCTCTCGGTGAACGACGCGATCCGATCGAGATCCGTGGCGCTGAGCGAGTACCCGATGCGGTTGCAGGTCATCAGCGTCGCGTCGAACGTGAACGCCGCCGGCGCCGGCTCCCCCGAGACACCCACGAACGTATCGGTCGTCGCGTCCCAGTACACGCGGGTGATGTTCTCGGCGCCGTCGCACAGGCGCATGAGCTGAGTCGTCGACACCACCGTGTTCGTGTCGAGGTCGATCACTTGGAGCTGATTGGCGGTCGGATCGTACGCGCCGACCCGCGTCTCGCTGATCTCGAGGAGCTGGTTCGCGTTGGGTGAGATGTCGGGCGTCGGGTAGACGAGCTTCGACACGGGATCGATCTCCAGGAACACCGCGTTGGACGCCGGGAGCGAACGCGCGAACACGAGCCCGCTCAGCGACGGCGACTGTTTGTTCTTCATGAAGGCACGCCACACGTAGCGCGTGCCGAGATCGCGGATGCGATCGAACGTCTCCACGAGCTGGCCCGTGGGATCGAATCGACCGAGGTTCGAGTGGTCCGAGCCGAAGGTCGCGTAGAAGCCATCGCCCTCCGGCTCGACGAACCACACACACGGGGGCGCCGTCGAAGTCGCGACGTGCTCCCCCGTCAGCGCGAAGAACTCGAACTTGCCGTCCGCGTCCGAGGTGCAGTCGTTCGGGAGGAACAAACCGTCGTGGGAGGCGACGACGACGCGGTCCGACAACAGCGCCGCGTCCCCGAGGTAGCCCGAAGGAAACGGCGTGGGTTCGTCCCCGCCGCGGTCCGGCACGTTCACGACCGGGATGCGCATGACGGGGAGCGGATCCGCTTTAGGGTAGACGTCGACTCGGCAGCGCGGCGCCGCGCACCCGATCGACAGCGCGCTCGTCGCGTCGCCGATCACTTCGCAGCCCGACTCCGAGACGGCGAGGTCGTCGTCCTTGGGCGTGACGCGCCAGTCGACCGCGCCGCAGTCCGCGAGCGGGAGGTCGAGCGCACACATGTTCGACGACGTGAGCGGCACACACGTCTGCGTCGCGCAGGAGAATTGCACAGCGGCGTCGGCTGGGACGTCGAGCGGGCACGGCGCGATCCAATCCGCGGTGAGCGGAGGCGCGCTGGCGTCTTCCTCGAGGCGAATGATTTTGCCGCCGTCACCCGCGACGTGCCACGCGGGGGTCGGGAGAAGAGGATCGCCCGGTCCACTCAAACGAACGGGGTCGGTACCCACCGCGCCGAGCGACATGATCTGCTCCGCGGAGAATCCGTAGAGACGAACGGTCGCAGCGGCGTGCGGATCCGCGCCCGGCTCGGGCAAGCTGCGCAAGCCGATGTCGACTTCGACGGCGGGGAGCAACGCGGTCGCGTGGATCTGCGCGCCGGACGCGTCCTGAAACACCCACGCGAAGTGACTCAGGCCGGCGGGCACCGGGTCGTGTCCGATGGCGCCGTCCGGCTCGAGCGCGCATCCCGCGACCAGCGACAGGGCGATGATCTGCGCGGCGCGCACGCGCGCAACTTAGGAGAAAGGGGGGCGCGGCGAAAGGTCGGAGCCCAAGGCGACGCCGGTGTCTTCTACCGCGACGGCGGGTGACAGTTTCACCCGACACGTTCGACAGGATCGTCCGACGCCTCTGACAGGGCGCGAGGACAGCCCCCTCCCGCGGGCGCCCTCCCGCGACGTCGCGCGGATTGGCTCGCGCGTTGCTCTGGCCGGGGCGCATGAAACGCATCCTCACCCTGCTCCCGCTCGCGCTGCTCGCCTGCGAGCGCGGCGCAGAAGACACCGCCACCACCCTCGATCACGTCACGGGCGAAAGCGTCACGATCGCGCGCGACGAAACCGGCACTCCCCACATCTACGCGCGCAGCACCGCCGCCGCGATGTACGGGCTCGGCTACGCCCAGGCGCAGGACCGCCTCTTCCAGATGAACTATCGACGCCTCGCGATGCAAGGCCGCCTCGCGGAGCACTTCGCCGAGGACGAGAGTCAGGCGACCGGCGCCGACCTCAATCAACGACGCGCCTTCAACCAAGACCTGATCGCGAAGGACAGCCTCGTCCGACGCATCGGCTACGACCGCATCGCGCAGGCCAAGTGGAACCGCCTCCCCGGCGACACGCCCAGGCTCCTGAAGGCCTTCGCCGACGGCGTCAACGCGTACCTCGCGAGCTCGAGCTTCACACTGTCGGACGCGTTCACGTCGGCGGGCATCACGAGCGTCGATCCGTGGCGCCCGGAGGACGCCCTCCTCGTCTGGGACTTCGTCGGTCGCGCGTTCGGCGGACCCAACATCCAGTCGGAGATCAACAAACTCCTCGACTGCGAGGATGGCAACGGCTGCTCCCTCCCGCCCTGCGACCGCCCGATCGACGAGAGCGCCGCGGTCGTACCGCAACCCGAAGACGGCGAGTGGCCGCCGCCGGGGAGCATCTACGCCTGCCACCAACCGGGCACGGAGATTCGCCCCGAGATCGAGTTCAAGGCGAGCCACGGCTGGGTCGTGCACGGGTCGCGGCTCACCACCGGCAAGAGCGCGCTGTTCACGGATCCGAAGCTCCCGCTCAACGGTCCCTCGCCGCTGTACCAATCTCACGTGCACACGCAGGAGATGAACGCGCGCGGCGTCGGCTTCGCGGGCGCGCCCGGCTTCATCATCTTCTGGAACGAGTACGTCGGCCAGACCGTCACCGCCGGCGGCGGCGACATCGGCGACCTCTTCGAGCTCTCCCCGCGCGGCACCGGCTACGTCGTCGACGGACAGACGCTCACCTACGACACCCACACCGAGACGATCGCCGTTCGGTTCGGCGCCCCGGTCACCATCACGATCCGCGAGTCGGTCTTCGGACCCGTCGTCACCGAGTCACTGGCGAACGTCCCCGCCGGCCGTGAGTTCGCCGTGCGCCACGTGGAGCACTTCGAGCCCGACCGCCACACGATGGTCGCCGTCCTGAACATGATGCGCGCAACCTCCCTTGCAGAATACCGGGCCGCGCTGAACGAGTGGATGTCGCCGACCGTCAACGCGCTCTACGCGGGCGTCGACCGCGGCGACACTGGCCCCGGCCACATCGCCTACCACGCGCTGTTCGGGATGCCGGAGCGCGTGCGGAACGTCGTGCAGGGCCTCGACCTCACCGGCCGCATCCCGTTCGACGGCAGTACGCGCGCCAACGACTGGCGGAGCATCCGCGGCCTCGACTGGCACCCCTTCGTGATCGACCCGCCGGAGGGCTACCTCTTCTCCGGGAACCACCTCCCGGTCGGCAGCTGGTACGACGACGTCGTCGGCTACACCGGGCTCGCCGGCAACGGTGACTCGCTCCGCAGCCTCCGACTCCGCTACCTCTTCGATCGCGCGCTCGGGACGTCCGCGGCGGTCACGCCGCGCACGATCCACGCGTTCCACTTCGACGCGGGCGGAACACACGTCGAGCTCCTCGCCGACGTCCTCGAAGCCCTCCTCGCGAGTGGGACGATCTCGATCCCAGCCGCCAACGACTTCGGCGTGACGCGCAACGAGATGGCCGGCAAGACGCTCGCCGCGCTGCGGCTGTGGCTCGCGAGCGGCGCGCAGATCGAGAATTCGAACCCGTGGTTCCCGATCACCCGCCGCGCCGGGCCGCGCATGATCCAGCAGTCCCGCTACGGCGCGAACCCCGAGTTCTCCTGCACGTACAACGAAGCCGCCGGCGGCGTGGCCTTCGCGCTCAAGACGTTCGATCGCACCGGCCAGGTCACGCCCGAGCTGCAGCAGTTCGCGATCACCGTCGCGGCGCTGTTGTGGAACGACGCGCGCGGTGACGGCGTGGTCGCCGACCCGTCACAGTGGCCGAGCGTCGTCCCGCCGCCGCCGACGCCGATTCAGTTCCAGGCGAACTGGAGCTGCCTCGACTACACGACGAACGCCAACTTCTGCTCGCTCGACACGCAGTACGACACGTCGGTTCGACTCGACCGCAACAACACCAACACGATCGCGTCGGTGAACGTCACGTCGTACACCGCGTCGATCGACTTCTCGGACGTGGACGCGGCGGAAGCGATCGCGCCGCCCGGCGTGAGCGAGCACGTCACGAGCCCGCACTTCGCGGACGTGTTGCCGGCGTTGGAGAACGTGGCGGAGGGCGACCTCGACGCGCTCCTCCCCGCGCCGCTCACGCGCGCGTTGGTGACGGAGATGTCGGTGCAGACGCTTCGCTACGCGCCGTAGGAATCAGCGGAAGGCGGGGAGCGGCCCGGTGATGATCTCCGAGGCGTCGACCGCCTTCACCTCGGACCCGGCGCGGCGCGGAACGGGGAGCGGCTTCTTCCGCGAGGAGACGATGTTCCGCAGAAGCGCCGCGCGGATGCGACCGATCTGCGCAACCATCGAGCCGCTCTGACCCACGCCCTCGTCGCGGAGGGACTCGAACACCCGGTACGCCTCGTCGAGGAGCGAGGATGGGATCTTGTCCTTCCGCGTCGTGCTCTTCGCGTGCGCGAGGTGGAGTCGCAGCCGGAGGACGCGGTGCGCCCACGCCGGACAGGGGCGCCCGCGCGCCGCGGCGGCTTCGACGGCGGTGAGATCTTCGGCGAGCTCCCCGAGCCAATCGGGGGCGAGGATCTCTTCGCCGTCGAGCAGCTGGCACAACCGCGGAATCTCGAGGTCTTGTGTGCGCAGGACGAACGCCGGGACCTTGTTGGCCACGTCGAGCGTGCGGAGCGCCTGCGGCTCGAGGTTCTCGAGGCCGAGGTCACCGAACAGCGTGTCCGCGGAGAGGCGATCGTCGCCACCCCACTGCAGGACCTTCTTGACCGCCGCGCCGATCACTTCGCGTTGCGACTCGGTCACGTCGACGAAGGTGAGCCCCGCGGCGCGCTGGCCCTGGTGCTCGAACCAACGAACGACGCGCGCGGTGAGGTGCAGGCTCCGTTCGCCGACGTCGAGGATCAGCTCGAAGCGCGTGCCGACCTGCGCGGGTGGGAACGCGGCTATCGCGATGCCAGAGAGCGACAGGTCGATCGAGTCGAGGTGATGAACGCGACCGTTGTGTTGGAGCGTGACGGGCGCGAGGACGTCGGCGCGCGGGTAACGCGCGAACTGCAGGCCGGTATGCTCGGAGAGGAGCGCGACGAGTGAGTCGACCTTCTCGACTTCGACGACGGACGCGAAGTCGGGGCGCTGCGCTTCACGGTTCGTCGGCTGCAGCGCGATGCACGGGACGTGGATGAGATCCGTCTTCAGCACGTCGACGCGATCCCGAAACTCGGGCGCGACGATGCACGCGTCGATCGTCGTGTCGGCGAGGATCCGCGCGGCGTCTTCCGGGGACGACGCCCAGATGACCTCGATCTCCTTGTGGATGAGGAGCTCCTTACGAAACGGGCCGGGATCGCCCAGCACCAGGATGGTCGCGGCCTTGCTCATCGAAAACGGACGTCCCCCTTCACGACGGATCAGGTCGACGTTTTCCGTCTCGGCTTGAGCGCGGATTTATGATCTCAGCGGATGATCAGCGCAGTCGGATGGGACGGCCGAGCTTCTCGCTCGTACACTTCTCGACGGTATCCCACAGCTCGTCACCCGACTTCGCGGCGATCCACTGCTGCCCGTCGTAGTCGAAGTGCCAGGCGGTGGCGCCGGCGGCCATCCAGATCTGACGCGCCGCGCGATGGCTGTTCACCACATACTTGGATCCGTCCTCGAAGCGCAGGCTGAGCACGCCGCTCTCGAGGTCCGCCTCGAGCGCGTCGTCCTCGAGGTCCGCGAGGGCGTCCACCATCTTGTTGAGGGTGGTGTCGGCCTGCATCTCGAACTGCGACTCCGTCAGGGCCATGGCCGGCGACCCTACCACCTTGGACGCAGCGGTCCGAGGTGTGGACGCGCGTCCTCTCGTCCGGCGGCAGGATAGACATTGACTCCGGAATCGATTTGACTCCGCGCGTTATGAGGAAGGCCGCGATTGCACTGACTTCCCTCGCTCTGGGCTGCGCGCTCGAAGCACCGAGTGTCGAGCCCGACTATGTACGGGCGGTGTTCGACCCGAACGCCGGGGAGATCCCACGCCCGACGGACATCCTGCGCGACGCCGCGATCCCCCAGCTTCAGATCCCGGCGGAACCGACTGACCTCGAGGAAAAGACGCCCGCGGAGATCGCGTTCATCCACGCGCTCAACTCGCGCGACGCGTGGCCCCCGGAGATGGACGCCGAGGTGAATTTCACCGCGCCGCTCGACGAGCGCAGCGTCACGCAAGACAACTTGCGGGTCTTCGAGATCGCCCCGGAGGGGATCAAGAGCGTCGAGGTCCATGTCGACGGCGACACGGAGTTCCGCCCGAAGAAACTCCTCGCCCACCCGACCGCCGGTCGGTGGACGCGCGGACGTTCGTACTTCGCCGTCGCGCTCGGCGGCGAGCGCGGCCTGCGCGGCGCCGAGGGTGAAGAGGTCGTGGCCGACGCCGCGTTCTACTTCCTCCGCCTCGAGGAGCCGCTGACGGATCACGTCAACGCGCTGCCCGGCGACACCGTCGAGGAGCGCGAGGAGGCGGCCGAGAAACTCGAGGAGATCCGACTCGAGCTCGCCCCGTACTTCGAGCACCTCGAGTCGCTCGGCGTCCCGCGTGAGGAGGTCGTGTCGCTGTGGTCGTTCACCGTCAGCGCGCGCACCGCGATCGTCATGGACTCCGACGAAGGGAAGATGCCGCTGCCCTCCGACTTCCTCCGCGACCCGGGGAGCGGGCTGATCGACATTCCGATCCACGACGACGACTCCGAGATGTTCAAGAACATCAAGACGGACCTGCGGACGCTGGACGGGTTCGCGCTGTCGGCGAACCTGACGTTCGAGCTCACCGACCCGATCGATCCGAGCACCCTCACGCCCGAGACGGTGCGTCTGTACGCGGTGCCCGAAGACGGCGACGTGGAGGAGGTCGAGATCGAGCTGCGCACGCGGACGCGCGACCAGTCGATCACCATCGAGCTCCCCGGCAAGCCGCTCGAGCCCGCGACGCGTCACGTCGTCGTCGTGACGACCGGCTTGCTCGACACCGAGGGCCAGCCGCTCGTCCCGATGCTCCCCGGCACACTCGCGATGCTCGACGCGCCGGTGTTCGTCGACGGGCGCTCCGACCTCGGGACCCTCGACGGCGAGACCGCGGCGCGGGTGGAGTTCGTTCGCAGCCGAACGGTCGGCGCGCTGGATCGTCTTGCGTTGGATCGCACCGAGGTCGCGGCGGCGTGGTCGTTCAAGACGATGTCCGTCTACGAGAAGATGCGGCAGGCGCGCGACGCAGCCGCGACGGCGGAGACGCCGGTCGATCCGATGGACATCGAAGAGGTGTCGCCGATCCAGGCGGCGCTCGACTTCCCGCTCTCCTCGCTGACGCTGCTGCGCGTCGCCAAGGTGGTGCACGGGACGATCATCACGCCGGACTTCATGGACCCGGTGTCGCGGTCGCGCCGCGAGGACCGTCGGTTCGACCTGAAGAAGATCCACTTCACGATGTCGATCCCCCGCGGCCACGACGAGGGCGAGCCGCTGCCGGTGGCCATCTTCGGCCACGGGCTGATGACCGAGCGGCGCTTCGTCCTCGCGATCGCCGACGCGCTCGCGGGCGAGGGGATGGCGGTCATCTCGGTGGACATGCCGTACCACGGGCTCCGCTCGCACTGCGCGTGGAGCGGGCCGCAGTGCTTCGTGAACCCACGCGATCAGGGCGGCGACATGATCTGCCCGAACCCGTGTGAGCGCGGGACGGAGTGCTCGCCGGACGGACGCTGCGTCGACAGCAACGGCGAGGGCAACGCGCTCGACGACTGGCCGATCGTCGGCTTCCCGCAGGCGTCGGGCGCGGCGTTCGTCGATGTGAGCTCGATGAACGGCACGCGCGATCACTTCCATCAGTCGGTGACGGATCTGTCTGCATTGCTGCGTTCGCTCCGCGAAGGGAACTGGCGCGAGGCGATCGGCTACGACATCGACCCGGACATCCGCTACGTGGGGCAGAGCCTAGGCGGGATCAACGGCGCGCTGTTCACGGCGGTGCACCCGGACATCCAGCGTTCGGTGCTCAACGTGCCGGGGTCGGATCTGATCGACCTGTTCCGCGAGTCGACGGTGTTCCAGTCGCACCTCGATGCGCTGCTCGTCCGCGAGGAGATCGAGTACGGGAGCGACGAACACGAGCAGGTGTTGAACATCGGTCGCTGGATCACGGACCCGGTCGACCCGCACACGTTCGCGCCGTTTCTACTGAATCGATCGTTCGACACGATGGGCCCGCTGCCTCCGCGGCAGGTGCTCATCCAGATGGCGACGCTCGATCTGATCATCCCCAACGTCACGACGGAGCGGCTCGCCGAGCTGTCGGGCGTGCCCAAGAAGGACTACATCGGTGAGCACGGCTTCCTCGTGATCCCCGTCGAGCCTGCGTACATCGTCGGCGTGCGGGACATCGCGCGTCTGCTCGGTCGCGGAGAGATGCCATGAAGAAGTACATCGTCACGAGCCTCCTGTTGTTCCCTGGCGTCGCGCTCGGCGCCGGTTGGTCGACGACGGACCAGAGCGTCGCCGCGATGGGCGTCGGCGGCGCGGGCGCGGCGAACGCCGAGGACCCGGGCGCCAACACCTACAACGCCGCGGCGGGAATGATGTCACCCGGCCTCGCCGCCTCGCTCGGCGTGGTGATCGCCGCGCCGTCGCTCTCCGCGACGGGGGACGGCTTCTCCGCGAAGTCCGGCGACGTCTCGCTCCCGCCGCACCTGCACGTGCGCTTCATGGGCGAGCGGTTCGGCATCGGCGCGTCGGTGACGGTGCCGTTCGGGTCGCAGGTCGAGTGGCCGGAGTACTGGGAAGGGCGCTTCGATCTGCGGTCGGCGCAGATGCGCGTTGTCCGCGCGTCGGCCTTCTTGAGCGGACGGTATGAATTCCTCTCGTTCGCGGTCGGCCCGCACTTCGACACGGCGAAGCTCGGGTTCGTGCGGTCGATCGACTTCGTCGACACCGAGGGCACGGCGGCGATCGAGACCCAGGCGAACGGCATCGGCGTGAGCGCTTCGGTGTTCGCGCGCCCCTTCGCCGCGCTCGACGTCGGCCTGTCGTACGCGTCGCGGACGAAGCTGTCGTTCGAAGGCTTCGCGGACTTCGAGGCGCCGCCGGAGTTCTCCGGTCGTGTGCAGGACGGTGCGATCTCGACGTCGGTGACGCTGCCGGATCGATTCCGCCTCGGCGCGCGCTACCGTCCGGCGAAGGACTGGGAGGTCCTCGCGGATCTCGAGCTGACGCTCTGGAGCACCGTCGACCGCCTGGATCTCGACTTCGCGTCCGAGGAAACCGACGACATCGAGCAGCTCCGAAACTGGAAGACCACGCTCACGCCGCGGGTCGGCGCGCGCTACGCGGTGCTCGACTTCCTCGACGTACGGGCGGGCGCCTACTTCGATCCTTCGCCGGTGCCGTCGCAGACCGTCGGCCCGGGCTCACCCGATTCGGCGCGCGTCGGCCTGACGGCGGGCGCAGGCCTGAAGTTGATCGAGCAGGTGCGCGTGGATCTCGGCTACCAGTTCGTGCTGTTCACCGGCTCGGACGGCACGAGTGAGTCGACGTCGACGGTGCAATACGACGGCGCCGTCCACCTCGTCGGCGCCTCGGTCGCGGCGCGCTTGTGACCCGAACGAATTCCGAACGGCTCGCCGCGGCCTCGGTGATGCGCTAGAACTTCGCGCGTGCGGCTCGTTCACTTCACCCCCCTCGCCCTCCTCTCCCTGATCGCCTGCAGCGGCGGCGACGACGACGACACGACGACGCCCGAGCGCGACGCGGGTTCCAGCGTCCGCGACGCCGGCGACACACCGCGCGACGGTGGCTTCGCAGACGCGGGGAGCGCGCCCGACGGTGGTTTCCGCGACGGCGGCGTCGTCCGCGACGGCGGCACCCCGGACGGCGGACCGAACCTCGACTGCGATCCGCTGATGCCGTCGGTGTGCAGCTTCCCGTGGCCGTCGAACCTCTACCTGGAGGAGGACGGCGATCGTGTCACCGGGTACACACTCGCGTTCGGCGAGACCTCCCTCGCGGTGAACCTCGTCGGGCAACAGATCGATCCCGAGCCCTACCGACGCCTCGACGGCTACGGCCCCGGCCAGCCGATCATGATGCACTTCGCGGACCTCGACGCGACGAATCTCCCCGACGAGAACGACATCGGCGCGTCCCTCGACGCGGACGCCGAGATCCTCCTCTTCCGCGCCGGCGGCAAGGGCGGACTCGTCCGCGTCCCCTACTGGGCCGAGCTCGACGGCAACGAAGCCGACGCCGCGAACCGCGTCCTGTTCGTTCGCCCCGCGGTGATCCTCCGCGAAGCGTCGCGCTACGTCGTCGCGGTCCGCGGCCTCGCCGACACCAACGGTACCGTCTACCCGCGCAGCGACGCCTTCGCGCGACTCGCCGCCCAAGACACGGCAAATGACCCGCAGCTCGCGCCGCGCCAGGCAGCGTTCGACACGATGTGGAACGAGCTCAGCCGCGCCGGCGTCGACACCGACGACGTGCAGCTCGCGTGGGACTTCACCACCGCGAGCAGCGAGGCGATGCACGGACCGCTCCTCGCGATGCGCGACGAAGCGCTGGGTATCGTCGGCACCGACGGACCCCCGCTCACGGTGACCACGGTGGAGGAGTTCGTCCCGGTCGCCGACAAGAGCGGCCTCCCGGTCAACGAACACACCCGCCTGCGCATCCGCGGTACGCTCTCCGTTCCGAACTACCTCGGACCCAAGTCGATCTCCGGCTTCACGAGCACGGTGCTCAACCGCGACGGCGACGGGATGCCCGTGCGCGACGGCAACCACCAGATCGACTGGTGGATGCTCGTGCCGCACTCAGCGACGTCCACGCGAACCCACGGCATCCTGCAGTACGGCCACGGGCTGCTCGGCAGCGGTTCGCAGACTTGGGCCGGCCACAACGCGGAGGTCGCGAACACCCACGGGTGGATCTACTTCGGCACCAACTGGACCGGCTTCGACACGGACATGCAGCTCGCGGTCGGCATCGCGGTGCGGACGCTCTCGGGCTTCGAGTGGATCGCCGACACCCTTCACCAGGGCATGATCGACGCGCTGGTCCTCGGCCGCGCGATGCGCGGTCGCATCACGACGCTTCAGCCACTCATCGACGTCGGCGTCGACATCGACACCTCCGACTTCCACTACGAAGGCATCTCGCAGGGCGGCATCTTCGGCGCGACCTACATGGCGCTGTCGACCGACGTCACCCGCGGACACCTCGGCGTGCCGGGCGCGAACTACTCGACGCTGCTCCACCGCTCCGTCGACTTCACGCCGTTCTTCACGATGATCGCGGAGGCCTACCCGGACACGAAGGACCAGGCCGTGCTGCTCGCGGCGGTTCAGCTGCTCTGGGACAGCACCGATTCGCTGAGCCACTACCGGCACATCAAGCAGTCGCCGTTCCCCAACACGCCGTCGCACGAGGTGCTGCTCGGGCCGGCGAAGGGGGACCACCAGGTCGCCGTCGTGACGAACGAGATCATCGCCCGCTCCGACGTGGGCGTTCGGATCCTCGAGGACTACGACGACGAGCGCACGGTGTGGGGGGTGGTGCCCGCGACGTATCCGCACACCGGGTCGGGCGTCGTGCTCTGGGACTTCGGTAACGCGTGGCCCGAGCCCGGCAACCTGCCGCCGACCGACGGCGACGACCCGCACGGGCTGCCGCGCCGAGACGCCGCCCACAACGTTCAGATGACCACGTTCCTGAGGACGGGTGAGATCATCGACGTGTGCGGTGGGGACGGGTGCCACCCGAACTGAGGCGCTTGACGGTAGTTAACACATCGATTAACTATTTTGTCAGAATGAAACCAACTCCCGAAGGCTGGCCCCGCATCTCATCCGCGATCTTCTACGAGGATCCCGCCAAGGCGATCGACTGGATCTGTAGCGCGTTCGGGTTCGACGTACGCCTGAAGATCGAGGGCGAGGGCGGCAGCATCGAACACTCCGAGCTCACCTACGGAGACGGCCTGATCATGGTCGGCACCGCAGGCTCCAAGCGCCCCGGGCGTGAGTTCGCGCAGTCGCCGAAGCACTTCGCGGGCGGCAACACCCAGACGATGTGCATCGTGGTGGACGACGTCGACGCACACTGCGCACACGCGCGCGAAGCCGGCGCCGAGATCTCGATGGAGCCGACGACCCACGACTACGGCGACGACTACTGGTCGGACCGCACGTACCTCGCCGTCGACTTCGAAGGCCACCGCTGGTGGTTCATGCAGCGCGTCCGCGGATGACCGAGCTCGTCGACACCTTCGCAGCGCTCTCCGACCCGACCCGCCTCGCGGTGGTGGCGCGCCTGAGCGCGTCGCCGTGCCGCTCGAGTGATCTCGCGGAGGCCATGGACGTCAGCCGCCCGGCGATGAGCCGGCACCTGAGGATCCTGCGGCGTGCGGGTCTCGTGGAGGAAGAGATCCAGGAGGACGACGCACGCGTGCGACTGTACCGCCTGAAGAAGGATCGCTTCTCCGAGGCGCGCGCCTGGATCGAAGACGTCGAGGCATTCTGGGACCCTTCCTGGCCGAGCTCGGTCGCTGGTGGGGAGATCTGATGACGAGCCTCCGCCACCACGCAGAAGATGCCGCGGGCTCCGTCCGCTCCGAATAAAAAAGCACCCCGTGGTCGATCTTCGAACGGCCCCGGGGGGCGCCGGCCACGTATAGGGCAACGCACCGAATCATGTTCCGCACCACAATCCTCCGACACACACTCCCCCTCGGGCTTCTCCTCGCCGCCGCCTGCAGCGGCGACGACGACGGAGGCGACGACGGCGTCGTCACACCGACCATCACCTCGACCCGCCCCGTCGACGGCGCCACCGACATCGCCGTGACCACCGCGATCGAAGTGCAGTTCTCGATCGCCATGAACGAGGGAGCCGGATCGATCGTCCTCGACCCCGGCGGCCCCCTGGCCGGGAGCTGGAGCAGCGGCGGCACCAAGATCACCGCGCAGCCCCCCGCGGACCTCATCGCGGACACCGAGTACACGGTCCGCCTCATGAACTTCGAGAGCACCGCGAGCGTCCCCGCCGCTGCGGAGTCGTTCACGTTCACGACCGCCGCCGAGCCCGACGAGGAGGACCCCGTCCTGGTCTCCACGATGCCCAGCGACGACGCGACGGACATCCCGCTGAACCTCGCCGCGGTGCGCTTCACGTTCTCCGAGGCGATGGACACCAACAACGGCACCGCGACGATCGACGGCAACGCCACGATCGGCGCGCCGACGTGGTCGAGCGGCGACACCGTCATCACCTACGTCCTCAGCGGCCTCGAGGCTTCGACGACCTACGCAATCACGCTCGCCGGGTTCACCGACGTCGCGGGCAACGACGCCGACATCACCTCGCTCGGCAACGACCAGCTCGACTTCACGACCGCCTCCGGCGTCGACACCGAGCCGCCGGTCGTCACCGTCACCGTCCCGGCCGAGGGCGCGGCGGACGTCGCCGCCGGCTCGACCGACATCATCATCACCTTCAGCGAAGCGATGGACGACAGCGTGGGCACCGCCGTCCTCACCGGCGCGGGCACCGCGACGGTCACGCCGAACTGGAGCGGCGACGACACGCAGGTCACCTACCGCGTCACGCTCGCAGGCGGCGTCACCTACCGCCTCGCGCTGAACGGCTTCACGGACATCGCCGGCAACGCGCTCGACCGGACGACCTACCTCACGGACGGCGCGCTCGACTTCACGACCATGGCCGACACCGGCGCACCCGGCATCGCGACGACCACGCCGGCCGAGGGCACGCCGAACGTGCCGGTCGGGCTGTCGCAGATCTCGGTGACGTTCGACGAGCCGATGACCACGACCGCCTCGACGGCGACGTTCGAGGACACCACCACCCAGACCAGCGTCACGCTGACGGGGACCTGGTCCGACGAGACGATCACGTTCGACATCACCGGCCTCCTCGCGCTCGGCCGCGACTACCGCCTCGAGGTCACCGGCTTCACGGACCTCGCGGGCAACGCCGTCCCCTCGACGGCGCTCGGCGACGGGTGGCTCGACTTCTCAACGCCGCCCGACAACACGGCACCGACCGTCGCGAGCACGACGCCGGCCGAAGGTGACAACAACGTCGTCGCGACCGTGTCCCAGATCGTCGTGCAGTTCAGCGAAGCCGTCGATCCGCAGACGATCGATGCGCCGCTCTCGGACGGCACGACCTCGGTCCAGCTCACCGGCGCGCTCTCCGGCGACGGGCTCACCGCCACGTACCCGGTCACGCTCACCGTCGGCGCGTCGTACACCTTCGACCTCTCGGGCGTGACGGACCTCGCCGGCAACACACTCAACGGCCTCCCCTACCTGGGCGACGGCCTCCTCGACTTCTCGCTGCCGCTGCCGCCCACCGGGTTCGACTGCAGCTCGCCGCTGACGATCGGCTACGCAACTTCGGTTGCGGGCGGCCGCTACACGTTCGACGTGCAGGCCGGCACGACCGGCGGGAACGGGAGCCTGTTGTGTGACGACTCCGGCGACGGCGACGACATCGTGATCGAGTACGTCAAGCAGTCCGACACCCTCGCCAACGGCGGCGAGCTCCTGCACGTCGGCGCCGTATCGGCGAACACCGTCGGCTTCAACGTCGAGGTGCTCAGCGGCGCGTGCACGGTCGGCGCGACCAGCACCCAGCACCACTGCTACTGGAACAACACGGACATCGAGTCGTTCCTGGACGTGCCCGCGGGGACGTACTGGATCTGGGTCAGCCGCAACACGAGCGGCAGCTTCCAGGGCGGTTCGGTCTACGTGGAAGAGGTGCCCGCGACCGCCGCCGAGGGCGAAGGTTGCTGGCTGCCCTGGACGACCGCGAGCGCGATCTACACCGCGCCCGTCAACGCAAACGATCCCCACGTCTGGGAGATCCCGTCGACCGCGGTCAACTCGTTCGACATGGACGTGACCTGGGGCGGCACCGGCTCGATCAGCTGCGACGACCACCCGACGTACGGCGACATCCACGGCTTCGACACCGTCGTCGAGTACCCGCGCACGAGCACCAACGCGATCGTGACGATCGACGTCGCGGCGGGCACGGGCTCGAACGACACCATCAACGTCGAGGTCCTCGACCGCTGCAACTCGCGCGACCCGCAGCGCGTGTCGCTCGGTTGCAACGCCGACGTCACGACCAGCCAGCTCGTGGTCGGCCCCGGCGCTGGCCCGATCTACATCTGGATGTCGACGGAAGCGACGGGCGATGACTGGCCTGGCGCAACCGTCGAAGTCCGCGAGCTCGTCCCGGCGCTCGGCGAGAGCTGCGCCACGGCGCGCCTGGTCGGCGCGGGGACGACGACGCTCAACCCCACCTCCACCGCGCGCCTCGGCGCGCCCGCCTGCCTCACCACGGGCGGCTCGGTGGAGTGGTACCGGTACACGGTCGCGAACGGCCGCGTGCAGATCAACGCCAACGCCGGGACGGAGCTCGGCGTGATCGACGCGAACGATTCGTCGGAGCTCGGCTGCAGCGCGTCGCCGGCTTCGCTCGGCGTGGGGCGCACCGCTCCGATCGGCACGGAGCTGTGCATCGCGGTCCCGGTGGGGGCGTCGTCCTCGCTCACGATCGTCGACACGCCGGACGTGTACACGGGCGTCGGCACCTCCGTGACCGAGGTTCCGGTGACGCCGTTCTCGACGTCGTGGAACACCGACTACTGGATGGCCGCGTCGCCGAGCTGGGTGTACTTCGGTCGTTCGGGCGGCGACGTGCAGCGCTTCCCCAACCCGACGACCTCCGCGACGGTGGCGGTCGAGGTGTTCTCGGGTTCGCTCAACGTCGGCTACGGGGCCGTCGCGCTCTCCGACGAGCAGCTGTTCAGCCTCGACAACACCACGAGCTCGTCGAACAACCGGTTGTTCCGCCTTTGGGACGGGCAGTCGTCGTTCATGGCCGAGGCGTGGGATCTGACGCCCTCGTACCCGACGCAGGATGCGCGCGCGCTGACCTTCGACGGGACGAACCTGATCTACGCGACGCACGCTACGAACAGCGTCGACGTCTTCAGCGTGCCGATCGCGGCCGCCCAGTCGCCGACGCAGCTCGGGAGCAACAACATGATCGACAACGTCTACGGCATCGCCGCCGACGCGACGTACCTGTACTTCACGGGCATCTCGGTCGCGGACAACGTGGACGGCGTCTATCGTCTGCTGCGCTCGGAGCTCGGCAACCCGTCGGCGACGCCGGAGCTCATGCTCGCGGTCGACGTCGGCTCGTCGGCGAACCCGATCCACCTCGATGACCCGGCTGCTCCGCAGTACCTGTATGTTCGCCAGGGCAACCCGGCCGACATCCACGTCATCGAGCTGCCCGGGAGCTCGGCACCGATCTACCGCGGCGTCCTCGCGGACCTCGGCGCGAGCGCCGACTACGCGTGGACGTACGACGCCGCCTCCAACTCGATCTACCTGTTCGAGACGGAGACGGTGTCGGGCGGACGCATCGTTCGGGTGTTCTAGGCGCCGCGCCTCCCTAGAAGCGAAGGTCGATCAGCTGTACGCCGACGCGCCCGCCTTCGACGTAGCGGGCGTTCGGCGACACCTTCCAGTTCACGGCGTGATAGACCGCGCCGCTCCAGTCGGCGATCCAGCCGCCGACGAACGTCAGCAACCCGAGGATGGTCAGCGAGCTCTCGCCGCTCCCCGCGCCGGCGACCGCGACGAGGATGCCCACGACCTCCGCGACGAGGACGCCGATCCCGTAGAGGTGGGCGCCGGCGTAGTGGTTGCCGATGCCCATCCCGAAGAAGAACGACAAGGCCCCCGCCGCGTAGGGGCTCGGCGCATCGGGCGCGCGGGGCGGCGGAATCTCGAAGATCGTGGGCGGCGGCTTGGCCGCGTCCTCCGGAGGGGGAAGGCGAGGCACCTTCGCCTTACCCGGTTCGGTCTCCTTTTCGATGACCTCGCCGAACTCGATCGAGTCCTCGACGGCGCGACGGATCTCGATGGCCTCCTCCGTCGACGGCGCCGCCATGGTCCACGCGCCGAGGAAGGCGCGTCGGTCCGCGACCGGCCGCGAAGTCACGACGCGGACGACCTCCTGCGGGGAGACCAACCCACTCATGAGTTTGTTCCTCATCTCCCACGCGAGCGATGCGCCCTGTCCCCGGGGGTCGAAACGTTCGGAGGCCGTCGCGGTATGAGTTTGTAGTGCGACGAGGAGAAGGACCGCGATCATTTCCGCGCGGAGGTTTTATCAGAACCGGAGATCGATCAAGCGCACGTTGGTCCCCTGCTCCGGGAGCCGCGCGGGCCGCCACGTCGAGGCGTTCACGTACGCGCCCACCCAGTCCCCGACCCACACGCAACCCAGCATGACACCGCCGCCGATCGCGAGGCCGGTGTCGTCGGCGCCGAGCCCGATGGCCAGCGCCGCTCCGCTGAGCAGCTCGAGGATGAGCATCGCGGCGCCGTAGTCGATCGCACCCGCGTAGAAGTTGCCGATCCCGAGCCCGAACAGGAACGACGCCAGGCCCGCGACGAAGGGCTCGGGGCGGTCCTCGACCTTGGGCGGAGGGTCGGGTTCTCGGTCGCCCTCGATCGTCGGCGGCGGCTCCTCGATGGGGAGCTTCGGTCGTCCCGGCGTCGTGCGGGCTTCGATCTCGTCGTGGTGATCGATCGAGTGCTGCACCGCCCGACGGATGAACAGGCTGTCCTCGGAGTTGGGCGCCGCCATCGTCCAAGCGGTGAGGAACTCCTTCCGTTCGTCGACCGGTAGCGCGGTGACGTGCTCGACGACCTCCTCCTTCGTGAACCAGCCGCCCATCAGACGGCTGCGCATCTCCCAGGCGGTCGCGGCGCCGCGACCGCGCGCGTCCACGGCGCCCGTCGACGTCCCCGTGATCTGCGCCGCGAGCAGGAGAGCGACCGCGATCATGTGTACTGCGCGGCGACGGAGCGCGGCGGCTCCTCGAGGTAGGGCAGCACGAGGTCGAGGAATCGGCCCCGCGAGCGAACGGTGCGCAGGTTCCCGTAGTGCCCGCCGACCACGCGGTCGACAAACACGATCTCCACCGGCGCCTGAAACGAATTCAGCCGCTTCAGGATCCCGGGGATGAGTTTCTTCACGTCCTCGTGAATCTGCGACGCGCCGTAGTCGAACGGCTCCTCCGTCTTGAACGGGAGCAACAACGTGTCGCGCCAGAGTTTGTAGTAGTCGTGCTCGACGACCGGCCCGCCCGATCGACGTGCGCCGAGATCGAGGAGCCCCTGCTCCACCGCCGCGTAGTCTTCATCCACTCCGGCACGCAGCGTGCGCCGATACGCCTCCGCGATCTCCGGTTTCACGCGCTTCACACAACCGAAGTCGTACATGACGACGGTGCCGTCCTCGCGGAACGCGAAGTTCGCGGGGTTCGGATCCGCCTGCAGCGCCTGCAGGACGAACAGCTGCTCGAGCGTGATGAGGAAGAGGTTGCGGCCGATGCGGTCGCGCGCCTGTTGCGTGAAGCCGGCCTCGTCGAGGTGATTGATGTCGACGCCCGGCTCGTAGGTCAGCGTGAGGACACGTTGGCTGCTCCGCTCTCCGACCACGTTCGGGATGACGACGAACTCATGGTCCTTGTGGAAGTCGCGGAAGAGGCGAACGTTGTCCGCCTCGTTGCAGTAGTCGAGCTCCTCGTGGAGGCGTTCACGGATCTCCGCGAAGAGCGCGTCGAGGTTGTTCTTGTTCGCGGCCGGCACCAACCCACTCGCGCGAATGGCGAGCTTGAGGTGACGGAGGTCGGAGTCGACGGTCGCGTCCACCCCTGGGTACTGGATCTTCACCACGACCTCGCGGCCGTCGTCGACGCGCGCGCGGTGGACCTGCCCGATGGAGGCGGAAGCGAAGGGTGTTTGCTCGAAGTGCTCGAACAACATCTCCGGACGCGCGCCGAACTCACTGTGGATCTGATCCGCGATGACCTCGTACGGCATCGGCGGCGCTTCCTTCTGGAGCTTCGTCAGCGCGCCCTGGATCTCCTTCGGGAGGACGTCCGCGGTGATCGACGCCATCTGCCCGAGCTTCATCGCGGCGCCCTTCAGCTCGCCGAGGGTCTGCGCGATCTTCTCGCCGGACTCCGCGTAGGAACGCGCGCGATCCTTCGCGGCCTCCTCGGCGGTGGAGAACGCCCCCTTCACGCGCGACTTCGCGTAGTTCCCCGCGACGGACGCGGTCATCGACGCGAGCTTGAAGAAACGCTGACGTTTCCCGACCGGTCCCTGGTGCTCGTCGGACATTGCCGGCTACTCGATTAGTTCGATCGGATCCGGGTTGTCAGCGGGAGAGTCACTCAACGCGCCCCGGCCGGCCGGATCCAGGCTGAGCTGCCCTGAATCGGGGGGCGTGAGCACCGAGAGCGCGCCGGCCTGGCCCGAGAGGCGCGACTGGATCAGCTGCACCGCGCTCGACGCCGCGACGCGCAGCGCGTGTGCCGTGCGCGTGGACTCCGCGACCGGCAACAGGTGCGCGACGGCGTCGGCGCTCCCCAGCGTGGCGAGCGCGTCGGCGGCGGCGATCCGCACCTCGACCTCGCGACGCTTGAACAGAGCGATCAGCGTCAGCTCCGCGGAAGGATCGCCGATGGCCCCGAGCGCCTGCGCGATGCCCGCGGCGAGGTCCGGCTTGGCCTGCGCCGTGATCGCGCAGAGCTTCGCGACACTCGAACGATCTTCGAGGTCACCCAGGCGCCGGACGACGATCAGCGCGAGACGATCGTCCTCGTCCTCGAGCACCTCGTCGAACAGCGGGCGGAGCCGGTCGTAATCGAAGCGCCGCATGAGGAAGCGCAAGGCACGTTGACGGAGCGCGCTCGACGCCTCGCCGTCCTTCAGGGTGGCGACCGCGATGTCGAAGCCGTCTTCACCGAGGTGCCTCGCGGCCGCGAGGCGAACCTCCGCCGCGCCGTCCTCGACGGCGAGCTCCAACCCGAGCCGGCGCGTCTCACCGTCTTCGCGATAACGCGTGAGCAGACGATCGATCGCGCGCGCGCGCACGGTGACGTCGTCGTCGGTCGCGAGGTGTTCGACCAACATCGAGCCGACGTCGATGTGCCCGTCCTTCGTCGCATCGTGCAGGCGACGACACGCGTGGCCGAGCGCGGCGAGCAGCGTCTGGACGCGGGCGTCGTCCGCGGCGAACGCGGAGTCGACGACGACGCACCCGTCGAGGAAACCGATCCGATCCGACTCCGCCACCGCCGCGCGCAAGCGTCCGGTCATGAAGGCGGCGAACAGGACGTCGTCGCCGAAACCGACCTCGTCCGCGCGGGCGTCCGCGTGCAGTGAGACCGACTCCGGCAACACGTCCGAGAGGTCCGCGACCAGCGCGATGTGCATGACGGCGCGCGCCGTCGCGCGGTCTTCGCGGGTCCACGGGAAGCCGACGCGCTCGCCGTGTTCGTCGACGATGCGGGGCTGTGCGCGGACGGCGATGGAGATGCCGTCGACGACCGTCGTGCGATCCTCACCGAAGGCGCCTCGCCGCGAGACGAGGACACGATCGAGGAGCCCCTTGTCGTCGGTCTTCGCGGGGAGGAGAGCGCCGCTCGGGCCGGCGATCTGGAGGACGTCGCGCCGACGCGTGAAGAGGTGCCGCCCCCACCACATCGAGCCGAAGAGGAACTGCCCCGCGATGAACGACGCGACGAGCGGGACGGCGACGAGGCAGAGGAGCCCCACGAAGTAGAAGATCCACATCGGGGAGTGTCGATGTTGCGCCGTCGCGCACCGCGATCACAAGCGACGGTCTACGATGGCGAGGAAGACGTACACGACGAGCGCGCAGCCGGCCGCCGCCGTCGCGAGCTGGAAGACCGCGACGCCGCCGAAGCGTTCGTTGAGCTCCGCGCCGCCGAGGTAGCCGCCCATCATGCCGACGGCCATCGACGCCTGCGCGAGGCCCTGCACACTCGCGCGGAGGGCGTCGGGCGCCTTGCCCTGCACGTACTTCACGAGCGCGACGTACCAGAGCCCGAACGTGAGCGCGTGGAGTGACTGCGCGACGAGGATCAGCTCCGCGGACGTTGCGACGGAGAGGAGCCACCAGCGGAACACGGACGCGGCGGCGCCGATGCACAACAACACCGCGGTGGATCGGCGCGCGAGGATGCGCGGCGCGACGAGCATCAGGCCGATCTCACACGTCACGCCGACGGCCCACGCGATCCCGACGAAGGAATCACTGAGCCCGAGCGCGCGCGCGTGCAGACCGAAGTAGACGTCGTACGCGCCGTGGCCGACGTAGTAGAACGCGGAGCCGAGGAAGAGCGCCGGGAGCGTCGTGCCGCGGACGGTCTGCAGCGCCTTGCGCAACACACCGGGCCGACGCTCGGGCGGCGGCGCGACGAGGCCGAGCGCCGCGATCGTCGCGCACGCGTAGACCGCGGCCGCGACGCCGAACAGGAGCGTGGGGGTCTTAGTCGCCTCGAGGAGCCCGACGGCCGTCGACACCACCACGAACCCCGCGGAGCCCCACACGCGAACGCGCGCGTAGTTGTCGGAGCGCGCGCCGAGCGCCGCGTAGGTCGCGGAGTCGGCGAGCGGGATGATCGGCGCGCGGAAGAAGCAGTACGTCGCCATACCGAGGACGGCGAAGGGCAGACCGAGGTCGGGGAGCAACAGGAGCGTGCCGACGGCGCAGCCGATCCCCGTCGCGCGGATCGCGGCGACGCGGGCGTTGAAGGCGTCGGCGAGGAGGCCCCACAGCGGCGGGACGAACATGTTGCTCAGGGGGAGGAGGAGCATCACCGTGGAGATCGCGTAGGAGTCGAAGCCGCGCGTCTCGAACACGAGGGGGAGGAACGGCAGCAAACCGCCGAGGCCGCCGAACGCGAAGAAGTAGAACGCGGCGAGCCTCAGGCGCGCGTGGGCGTCGTCCATGTCAGTGCAACGTGACCAGGCCGAAGAAGGCGCGGTCGGCCTGAATCTGCAGGTCGAAGTGCCGACGCAACAGACCTCCGACGAGCTCGTTGCGTCGACCGCAAGCGTCGCGGAACGCGCGGCGGATGCGGTGGGCGGTCTGCGTGGCGTTGGCGTCTTCGCCGAAGTGATCGGCGAGCGCGCCGGAGGGATCGAGGGCCTGGGCGAGGACGAGGGCGCTGGAGAGATCGGCGCGGAGGGGGTCGCCGTTCGGACAGCGCACGAGCTTCATGCCCGTGTTGGTGACACGCACGCCGCCGTCGTAGCCGAGGAGGACGTCCTCTTCGTCGATGCCGCCGAGCGAGCAGACGCCGGGCTGCGCGCCTTCCTCCGCGAGGAAGCCGACCACGGTGAGGACGCCGTGGAGGATCGCCGCGGCGGTGGCGAGGTCGACGTCCTCCGCGGCTTCGTGGGCGTCGGCCAACGTGACGCCGAGGCGGTGGGCGCGGACCAAGTACGGGACGTCGCCGTCGACGCCGGCGCCGAGCACCTCGACGAGGTTCGGGTGGCGCAGGCCGATCACGTGGGCGACGTCGGCGAGCAGCGCGCGCTCGGAGCCGCCGAGCGAGCCGAGGAGCTCACAGCGTTCGATGGCGACGACCTCGTCGAAGGCGTCGCCGATCGCGAGCCGGACCTCGCCGAGCGCGGTGACGCGGATGCGACGCCCGAGTCGGTAGGGGCCGATGCGGCGTGCGTCGAAGGTGGCCTCGTCGACGCGCGCGCGTTGGGGTGTCCAGTCCATCGAAGACGGGCGGATCGTACCAAAGTGCCCGACGATGCGGTCCCCGGTTCGCGGGCCGCGCACGATTCCGCGGCCCGGTCGGGGGGATCGGTCATCCGTCGTTGCCCCACCTCAAAAAACCTGATTTCTCCCCTCTCTCCCGATGCCACGTGCTCTGTCCCTCGCGCTCCTGCTCACGCTCCTCCCCGCGGTAGCGTGGGCGCAGGGGGTCTCGGACGCCGAGGTCCTCCCGCAGGGTTCGGGTGGTCTCGCGATTCAGCCGCTGCTCGGTTACGGGCCGGGGACGTTGCAGCGCTTCGGTCGCGGCTGGCAGGTCGGGCGTGAGTCGCTGATCGCGGACTTCAACGGGATCAACCTGTCGGAGCTGATCGCGGGCGGTGACGCGGAGCTGCTCGAGACGGTCGCGGGCGGCACCCTGGGGGTGACACGTTTCGACGGGACCCAGCGTTCGTTCGGTATCAACTTCCTGCTCGCGTTCGGCGTCACGGAGCGGCTGACGTTCGTCGGGCTGCTCCCGTACCAGAACGTGAACTACACGCTGCGCGCTTCGCTGGAGGGCGCGACGTCGAACCTGCGTGTGAAGGATCCCGAGGCCCTCGACTGCGGCGACGACTTCGACCTCGCCGCGAACTTCGACGACATCGTCGAGGACGGCGGTGAGAACTACACGTTCAACATCGGCGACCTGAACCGTGCGCTGATCAGCAAGTGCTTCAGCTACAGACCCGTCATCGACAGCGTCCAGGGCGGCCAAGGGACGGCGGACCGCAACTACTCGGGGTTCCGCGATCTGATCCTCGGCGCGAAGTACCAGTTCTTCCGCGGCCGCGATCTCAACCTCGCGGCGCTCGGCTACGTCGTGTTCCCCACCGGGAAGCAGGACGACCCCGACGACCTCTTCGACGTGCGACTCGGCGACGGTCAGTGGGACGCCGCGCTGCTCGCCGCGATCTCGCTGCCGTTCGGGGAACGGTTCCGGCTCGGCGCGTCGGCGGGGTACGAGATCTCGTTCGCCGACACGTTCACGACGCGGCTCGGTACGGTGTCCTTCTCCGATGACCTCGAGAACCAACTCGCGCGCGGGGAGATCAGTGAGGCGGAGCTGTTCAACCGCTACCTCGACGACGGGCAGCTCGTGCCGGTCGCGACGCGGTTCGATCGCGTCGACATCCAACGCAAGCTCGGCGACACGCTCTACCTGTACTCGTATCTGAACTTCCAGATCCTGGAGTGGCTGTCGGTGGGGGTGTCGGTGAACGCGCTGCACCACTTCCGCGATTCGGTGAACGGGATCGGCGCACGCCCGGAGGGGACGGCGCCGTATCAAACCGAAGACGAGATTCGGGCGGAGGTGGATCGGCTCGTCGCGGACGGGGAGATTCAGGAGGAGAACCGAATCACGGAGCTGCGCAATCGCTTCGCGAGCAGCGCGGCGCGCAAGCGGGCGAGCTACGCGTGGCGAACGGTTCGCGGGAACCTGGTCGCGGGCGTCGGTGTGAACTTCAACTTCCTCGGTCCGTTCCTGCGCGGCGAGTTCCCGGTGCCGTTGCTCGCGCAGCTGTCGGTGAGTCGCTTCGTCGCCGGGCAGAACCTCGACACGCCGGACGCCGTGCAGGCGACGCTCATCATCCCGTTCATCGTGAAGGACGTGCGCGACCCGGCCGAGTACGGCTACGACGACGAGCTGGGCGGCGGCACCCCCTGGCCCTGACCGGGCGGGGGGCGGATCGCGAATGAATTCCGTTGGTACCAAAAAACCTCGGAGATTCGACTAGATAACCCTGTAACTCTGACGCGTTTCGGGTCACTACTGCGGAGTGCGCCGCCTCGTCCTGAGCTTCGGCATCGTCCTTGCCACGGCTTGCGCCAACCCCGAAGAGCCGCCGCGCGACCCGCGCGACGCTGGCTTCGTCGACGCGGGGAGGGACCGCGACGGCGGCGTCCCCGACGCGGGGATGGATCGCGACGGCGGGCCCCTCGGGCGCGTCCTGCGGAGCGTGAACTTGGCGCCCGCGACGGGGCGCGCGTCGAGCCCGAGCCACAACATCAATGGTCGCTTGCGCGTCGACGGTACGGGTCGCGCGACGAGTGACCAACACGAGCTGCGCGGCGGAATCGTCCCGGGCGCGGGACGCTGAGACACAGGGAATCGATCACATGCACTTGTCACGAATCCAACTCTTCACCCTCGCGCTGGCTGCGGTGAGCGCGCCTCGGTTGGCCTCGGCGCAAGTTACCTTGCCGTTCGAAGGTTTCCTCACCGACACGCAGGGCATGCCGATCACGGAGCAGTTCGACGCCGTCGTTCGGCTGTACGACGCGGAGGACGCGCAGACGCCGGTGTTCGAGGAAGAGCACTTCGGTGTCGTGCCGTTCGATGGGTTCTTCTACTTGTCGATCGGCGAGACGAGCTCGATCTCACCTTCGTTGTTCGGTGGTGAGTTGTACGTGGGTATCGAGATCGTCGGCGACGACGTGGAGATGGCGCCGCGGTTCTCGGTGGGTTTCGTCCCGTTCGCGGTGCGTGCGTTGAGCGCGGACGGCGGACAGATCGGACCCGAGGGACCTCCGGGTCCGATGGGACCGACGGGCCCGCAGGGTGAGATCGGTCTGCAGGGCGAGCCGGGTCCGCAGGGCATCGCGGGTCCGACGGGACCCGTCGGACCGGACGGCGCAGCGGGGCCAGCGGGACCGACCGGCGCCACGGGCGCCGTGGGCCCGCAGGGACCGGCGGGCGCTGATGGCGCTGTCGGACCGGCAGGACCGACCGGACCGCAGGGCGCGGCCGGGCCGACCGGCGCGGTGGGTCCGGTGGGGCCGACGGGTGCGCTCGGACCGCAGGGACCGGCGGGACCGACCGGCGCGATGGGGCCGCAAGGGCCGGTGGGTGCCACGGGCGCGCTCGGACCGCAGGGGCCCATCGGGCTCACCGGGCCGCAGGGACCGCAGGGTGTCGTCGGGCCGACCGGAGCGATCGGACCGCAGGGGCCCATCGGGCTCACCGGGCCGCAGGGCGCGCAAGGACCGCAGGGTGCGGTCGGGCCGGCCGGCGCCGTCGGGCCGCAGGGGCCGATCGGGCTCACCGGGCCGCAGGGACCGCAGGGTGTGATCGGACCGACCGGAGCGATCGGACCGCAGGGGCCCATCGGGCTCACCGGGCCGGCGGGCCCGCAAGGTGCGGTCGGGCCGACCGGAGCGATCGGGCCAATCGGACCGCAAGGTGCGACCGGAGCCGTGGGACCGCAGGGCCCCGTCGGGCTCACCGGGCCGCAGGGCGCCGCGGGGCCGATCGGGCCGACGGGTGCGCAGGGACCGCAGGGGCCCATCGGGCTCACCGGTGCGCGCGGGCCGGCTGGACCGACCGGCGCGCAGGGGCCGATCGGGCTCACGGGACCCGCGGGACCGCAGGGCGCCGTCGGACCCGCGGGACCGGCCGGGCCGCAGGGACCACAGGGTGGTTTGGGACCGCAGGGGCCGATCGGACCGACGGGCGCGAACGGCGCTGACGGCGCCGTCGGGCCGCGAGGACCTCAGGGGCCGACGGGCGCGCTCGGGCCGCAGGGACCCATCGGGCTCACGGGCCCCGCCGGGCCGCAGGGTGCGGCCGGAGCGACGGGCGCCATCGGCCCGCGCGGACCGCAGGGACCGATCGGGCTCACGGGTCCCGCAGGACCGCAGGGCGCAGCCGGACCGCAGGGCCCGGCCGGACCGCTCGGACCGCAGGGCGCGACCGGCGCCGTCGGACCGCGAGGCCCCGCAGGGCCGGCCGGTGCGATCGGACCCGCAGGACCGGCGGGCGCCGACGGAGCGATCGGACCGCAAGGACCCGCGGGACCGCAGGGCGCGACCGGCGCCGTCGGACCGCGAGGCCCCGCAGGGCCGGCAGGCGCAACGGGCCTCACGGGCCCCGCCGGACCCCAGGGGCCCGCCGGCGCGGACGGTGCCATCGGACCGCGAGGCCCCGCAGGGCCGGCAGGCGCAACGGGCCTCACGGGCCCCGCCGGACCGCAGGGCCCCGCCGGCGCTGACGGTGCGATCGGACCGCGAGGCCCCGCAGGGCCGGCAGGCCCCGCGGGACCGCAGGGCGCCGTCGGACCGACGGGCGCCGTGGGTCCGCGAGGACCGGCTGGGCCGGCCGGCGCGGACGGAGCGATCGGACCAGCCGGACCGCAGGGCGCGACCGGTGCGGTGGGACCGCGAGGACCGGCGGGTCCGGCCGGAGCGGACGGCGCCGACGGAGCGATCGGACCGCAAGGACCGGCCGGACCGCAGGGCGCAACGGGCGCCGTGGGACCGCGAGGACCGGCAGGCCCGGCCGGCGCCGACGGAGCGATCGGACCGGCGGGCCCGCAGGGCGCGACCGGCGCCGTCGGGCCGCGAGGACCGGCGGGTCCGGCCGGTGCGGACGGACCAGCAGGCCCGGTGGGGCCGACCGGTGCCGTAGGGCCGCGTGGACCGGTGGGTCCGGCCGGTGCGGATGGCGCCATCGGACCGGCGGGACCGCAGGGCGCGACCGGTGCCGTGGGGCCGCGTGGCCCGGCGGGCCCGGCCGGTGCGGACGGCGCGGACGGCGCCGTCGGCCCGCGGGGACCGCAGGGCATTCAGGGCGTGCCGGGCGCGACCGGTGCGCGAGGCCCACAGGGACCCCAGGGCCCGCAGGGCCCGCCCGGCATTCTTGCGACCGACTTTTCGGTGGGCGGCGTCGTGTTCCTGCCCAACGGAGGCAGTCAGAATCCCTTCGGTCCGATCGTGCCACTTACGGCCGCGGCGGGCCCAGTTCAGCCCACGGCGGCTACTCAGAGAATCGTCGCCTTTGGCGGAGGAACCATCCGGGTCAGCCAGACACAGCAGCCCCGAACGCTCCAGACAGGTGTGTGCTACACCACCTCCCTAACTGCCGGAACGTGGAACTGGATGCCCCAACATCCGTCGGTCAGCGACAACGCGATCAGTGCCGGTGAGATCCTCTCAGCAGCATCGACCGCCTATATCTCGACGACGACCTCGCCCTCCATCACCGTCGGCCAGAACTACTACGTTGCACTGTGCGCACAGTGGTCGGGGCAGCCAGGCGCCGTCGGCGCTGGGCAAGCGGATATGGCGCAAGCGAGCAACAGCCACACGTTGATTCAGGTCCTCGAATAACGCCCACACCCACGCTCTCGAGAGGAGCTCACGGATCCAAGAAGAATATTGCCGGCTGACCCAAGAACGTGCCGGTACCAACGACCTGACCGCGATTGTTGATCCCCGCCGCCGTCGTGAGCTCCCACTCGGTCTCTCCGCGAGGGAGCAGGTCGTTGAGGTCGACGATTCTCCCCGCCGAGGGGCTCCAGATGAAGGCACGCCAGTCACCGCCCAACACCTGCGCGGTACCCACGGCGATATGACTGTCGTTCATCAGGTACGGAACGCTGTCAGCTCCGCCGAGGGTGCCGATGTCCACCAGTTCGACGGCCGGCGGAGGCGCAACGTACACCGCGTGACTCCTTCCATCCGGGAGCCCCGAATAACCGAGAATCGCACCGGCACGATTCACTCGGAACGCGGAGCTCCAGTCACCGCCGAGTGTGCCCAGTTGTTCCAGCTCGAAGTCCGGTGCACGAGCACGAAAGCCCCGCCACTCGCCATCTGCGCGTTGGGCTCGCCCGACGATCCAGTCTCCGGCAATGCCCGACGCGATGGAGTTGGTTCCGCCCAGCGTACCGAGATCGTGCATGGTTCCGTCCGGTGTGCGCAGAAACCCATGCATTCCCGACGTTGCGGTGTCAGCCCATCCCACGACGCGATTGTCACGCGCTATCGAAAACCCAACAGAGTCCGCGCCTCCAAACGTTCCCAGCTCGATCGGAAAGGCCTTCGGTCGAGGCGCCCAGATGACGGCACGACCATCCCCCTGCGCATTCGCCGCGCCCCCAACCGTCCACCCCGCGTCATTGATGCCCAACGCGCGGCTACCAGGCAGTGTGGAGATCGACTCCAAAGACTCGATGACACCGCCGCGATCGCCACGCACCGCGAAATACCCGAGCGCGGGGAACGGCAAATCCGCCTGCCCCACGAACACCCCGTCGTCGTTCAGGTCCAACACCTCCACGGTGCTCCACCCTTCGGGTAGCGGGACCTCCGTGATGGTCCGAAACCTCCGGAACCCGCCGGGCGTCGAGAACTCCGCGCCAACGGTCGCGTTCCTCGTCAGCGTCAACCGGCACGTCGGCTCGAGGCCGCTGCACGCGCCTGACCATCCGCGGAACTCATCCGGCGCCAGCGCCTCTGCGCGTAGGTCGACGGTCGAGCCAGACGGTCCGGACACCTCGCAGTCCGACGGGCACGCGCGCACACTGCCCACGAACTGAATCGAACCCTCGCCAACCCCGACCACCGTCGCCGTCAGCGTGTACTCGACGCCGCCGTCCCGCTCCGGCCCCGCGTCGCGCTCGACGCCGCCGTCGCGCTGACCCGCGTCCGTGACGCCGGCGTCCGCTTCGCCGCCGTCGCGCGGCTCCGGTACGACCACGGAGCCGCAGCCCGCGATCAGCGACGCCACCACCAGGACGCGAGCACATCTCATCGGCCCAAGAAACCTACCGGCCTTCGGGCCGGTCCGTCGACTCAGCCGACCTTCTTCTTCCCGCGCTTCTTCGCGACCGCGGCTTCCACGGCCGAGTCGTCCGGCACCGCGGCGACGACGCGGCGGGCGTGGGGCTTCAGGCCCACCACGAGGACCTCCGCGATTGCGCCGCGTTTGCTCGCGACCGAGTTCACGTTGCGCGTCGCCTGCACCGTCTCGACCTCGAAGTCGGCGTAGAGCGAGCGCGTCACCTTGCAGTCCGAGTTCGACATCAGCGCGACCGCGCCGCGGCGCACGCAGGACGCGTAGGCCGTCGCCAAGCGATCGTGCGCGTCGGGGCCGAACGGGTGCTTCGCGTAGGCCGTGAACGACGACGTCGCCGACACCGGCACGTACGGCGGGTCGAAGTAGATCCCGTCACCGCGCCCCGCGCGCCGCGCGACGTCCGCGAAGTCACTCTCCAGGATCTCCACCCCACGCAGCAACGCGGAGCACGTGCGCAGCACCGTCGGGTTCAACACCCGCGGGTTCTTGTAGCGCCCGAACGGAACGTTGAATCGCCCCGATCGGTTCACGCGGTACAGCCCGTTGAAACACGTCTTGTTCAGGAAGATCAGCCGCGCCGCCCGCTCGACGTCGGACAGCGTCGCGGTCTCGACCGCACGCACCTCGTAGAAGTAGTCCGAGTCCGTCGCATGATCGACGTGGCGCTCGAGCTCACGGATGAGCCCCTCCACGTCGTCGCGCACGACGCGGTACGTCTCGACCAGCGCGGTGTTTTTGTCCGCGATGACCGCCCGATCGAAGCGGTCTTGGCTCGCCAACGCGAAGAACACCGCGCCGCCGCCGATGAAAGGTTCGTAGTAGGTCCGCATCCGACCCGGCAGACGCGGGAGGATGTCTTCGAGGAGCTGCCGCTTCCCTCCGACCCACTTCAAGAAGGGGGTCGCGGAAGGCTCGGGGTACGTGCGTGAGATGGCCACCATGCGAGGCCTAGGAAAGGGCCGCCGATCGATCGCCGCCAGTTTTTGGCCGCTATAGGCCGATCCTGGCCATTTTCTTTACAGCCCGCACCGTATGCGTTTACGCGCGCGCGTGTGGCATCATCCGAACCCAACGCGTGACCCTTCGAGACGAAGACGCCACGATCTACGCGACGGACCTCGACGCGAGCCAAGACACGCCCGCGCCGTCCGAGTCGTTCGACGCCACGGTGTATGCGACCGAAGCGCCCCCCGCGCCGGAGCGCACCTCCGAGACGACCGACCCTGAATCGGCCCGCACGCACGACGGCGTCGACCGTACGCACCACGCCCTCCAGGGCATGGAGATCGGCGCCCTCTTCCGGCACCGCTTCCAGACCACCCACTTCGGCATCGCGCCGCGCTGGCGTGTTCGCTTGAACACACCCGACGGTATGTCGACCGAAGGCGGCACCAAGGCCCGCCAGGCGCTCGTGCTCCACCGCGAAGGCTCGCCCAACGTCGGTACGTTCACCTTCGGGCACCTCGACGCCACGACACACCAAGCTCGCCTCAAGACCTACGACGTCATGCGCGGTGCGTACCTCGAACGCTACGGACGCAAGTTCGAGATGGTCGAATCCGAGTACGAGCGCCTCCTCGACGAAGTGCGGAAGTTCCTGACGACGCAAGGCTACTTGCTCGAGATGACCTCGGACGGTCCGACACCGAACCGTCACGAACGCGATGGCGCGCGCCTCCAGCTGAAGTCCGTCGCGATGATCATCGCCGCCATCCTCGCGATCGGAATCGCGATCGGATACGCGCTCGGTCGTTGAGCCGGCGCGACTTGGGGTACCATCACCCAGCGTGGCGCCACCGAGACCAGCCGGCCGAGCGGCCCTGATCGGACGCACGATCGGCGGCAAGTACGAAGTCCAAAAGCTGCTCGGCAAGGGCGCGATGGGCGAGGTCTATTCGGCGCGGCATGCGGCGCTCGATCGAATCGTCGCGGTCAAGATCGTCACCGTCGACGAACGCACCGACCGCACGCTCATCGGTCGCTTCAAGAGCGAAGCCCGCGCCGCGAGCCGGCTCGACCACCCGAACAGCGTCCAGATCATCGACTACGGCGAAGAGAACGAAGGCCGGCTGCTCTACATCGTGATGGAGCTGCTCAAGGGCCAAGACCTCGAGGTGGTCCTCAAACGCATCGGCCGCATGTCTGAAACGCGCGCGTGCGCGATCATGTCGCAGGTGCTCTCGGCGCTGACCGCCGCGCACCAGAACAGCATCGTCCACCGCGACCTCAAACCCGCCAACATCATGCTCGTGAAGAACCTCTCCGAGGGTTCGGAGGTCGTGAAGGTCTGCGACTTCGGCATCGCGAAGCTCCAGGATCCGCTCAGCTCCGAGGACCCGACCGGCATGATGACGATGACCAAGGCCGGCGCGGTCATCGGCACGCCCTCGTACATGTCGCCGGAGCAGGCGGCCGGCAAACGCGTCGACGCCCGCACCGATCTCTTCTCCTGCGGCGTCATCCTCTACCGCATGTTGACCGGCAAGAAGCCGTTCACGTCGGAGACGCTGATGGGCCTCCTCAGCCAGGTCATGAGCCACCAACCCACGCCCATCTCGCAGCTCAACGCCGCGGTCGACGGTCGGCTCGTTCAGATCGTCGAACGCGCGATGCAGAAGGATCCCAACCAGCGGTTCCAATCCGCGCGCGAGATGAAGCAGGCGCTCGACGACGTCCTCTCGTCGCCCGACCGCACCGTGCACCAGTCCGCCGGGCTCGGCGACACCCGCCCCGTGGTCCGTACCCCGACGCCGCGCGCGAACGTCCCGCCCGCCGGTTCCGTGATCTCCGGGAGTTCGAACGACCCCGCCGAGGCACCGCGCAACATGTCGTCCGCGACGGCGTGGACGGGCACCGGCACGTACATCGTCTCGCCGCCCGCGACCTCCTCGAAGATCCCGCTCGTGCTCGGCGCGCTCTTACTCGTGGGCGGCATCGCCTACGGCGTCACGCAGCTGAAGAGCGAGACCGCCGACGTCGGTCAGCTCTCCACGCTCGTCGACACCGGCAACTGGGGCGCCGCTGAAAACTATGCGCTCGACCACTTCGAGCACTTCCGCTCGGACCCCGTCGCCGTGGGGTACGTGCTCGACAGCATGCGCCAGCGTCGCGCGTCCGCGGCGTTCCCGGAGGACTTCCCGATCGGCTTCGACGCCAGCTACGAGCTGACGCCCGGGCGTTGGCGCGGCAGCCTGGGTTACGAGGGCCGCGACGAGCACCACGCCTTCGTCATGGACCTCCGCGAGGTGCAGGACCACGTCGTGACCGGCGTGGTCGAGTGGCCCGAGGTGGGCCTCACGGCCAAGATCCTCGGCTACTACGACGGGAACCATCTGCTGATGTGGGACTACGAGGTGAGCGGCAGCGAGCGCTTCATGGAGACGTTCACGCTGTACGACAAGAAGTCCGTCCTGTTCGCCAAGGACGGCTCGATGCGGGGCTACGACGGCGTCCACCAGCAGGACATGACCGCCCAGCGCCTCGAGTGACGATCCGCATGGACCGTGGTCCGACCGTGACAGCGCAGCCCTGATTGCGTACTTTGATCCGCGACGATGCGGAACACGAGCGCCCAACGTGGTTTCACGATCCTCGAGATGATGGCCGTGGTCGCCATCATGGCGGTCCTCGCGGTGGTCGCGGTGTCGACCTTCGCCACCCTCCAGCGCAAAGGCGAGAGCAGCGACGCCGCACGCCAGGTCGCGTCGCTCGTGACGAAGGCTCGCGTCGTCGGCGCCTCGGGCCGCTCCGTCACGGCCGCACCGGCTCCGGCCCCCGCGCCGGCGCCCGCGCCGCCCGCCCCGGGACCTGGGCCCGCGCCGGCGCCAGCTCCGGCCCCCGTCGCCGCGATGCCCCCGATCAACTTCGGTCCCGCCACCGACCGCATCCGCATGACGACCATCTCCGTGGTGAGCCCGACGCAGCTCGCGCTCCGCGCGATCGCGATGGACGGCTCGGTCCAGACGCTCGAGGTCGTAGACATCGCCACCGACAGCGCGAGCCCCCTGCAGATTCAGGAGGCCGTCGGCTCGACGATGCGCTTCCGCCGCAGCGGACTGAAGATCAGCGGGCCGAACCAGTTCACGCTCGTCGGTCAGTCGGGCGTCGTGAAGACGATTACCGTCAGCGCCTCGGGCCGCATCGAAATCCTCTGACGCCCCGTCACCCCTTGAGGCGCACCGCGGGCGTGCCGCCCCAGACCTCGCGCTCGCCGATCTTCGTGTCGCGCTCGACCACCGCGCCGGGCGCGATACGACCGCGGTCGCCGACGACGACCCCCTGCGCGACGATCGCGCCCGCGCCGACGGACGTGTAGGAGCCGAGGTCGACCTCCTGCCCGAGCCGTGCACCGGCGCCGACGACGGCCTGCACGCCGACGCGCGCGTCTTCGCCGACGATCGCCCCCGACTCGATGCGTGCGTCGTGGCCGATCGTCGACCCGGGGAGCAGGATGGCGTGCGCGCCGATCAGGCAGCCTTCACCGATCGTCACCGGCCCGACGCGAACGCGCCCCGCGCCGTGGAGCGCCGCTTCGACGGTGACGCCGGGTTCGATCTGCGAGCCGGTCCCCACCGCGAACAACGCGGGCTCTCGAATGTTCACCTGCTCGTGCAAGCTCGCACCCCACGAGACCCGCGCGCCGAGCGCGCGTAGGTAGAGCACACGCGTCGAGTGGAGGAACCAGAACGGAAAGCGCAGCGCAGGGTGCATCGCGACCTCCGCAAACGCCGCCGACAACAACCACGCGGCGTACTGCCCGTCCTTCGCGATGCGGTGCGCGCCGCGGCGCGGGGTCGGCAGCACGAGACGGAACAAGGCGATCGCGAGGAGCTCGGCGGTGAAGCCGGCGAAGACCCGCGCGATGACGTCCAGCCACTGCGGCGACGTCCGCGGCGGGAAGTACACGGCCGCAGCCACGCCGCCGACGACCACCGCGAACACCAAGACGCGAAACACATCCTGGAGGAGCCGCGCCCGCCAGGATTCCCGTTCCACCGCCATCGCGACCGCACGCTAAGCGCGACGGCGACGCGGGGCAACTTTGGTCACGCGGCGCGGGACGCGAAGCGCAGCACACCCAGCTTCACGAGCGCCGGCACCAAGAACAGGTCCGCGATCAGCGCCACGAACAAACACATCGGGAGCAGCGTCCCGATGATCTGCGTCGAGAAGTAGTCGCTGAACGCAAAGGGCGAGAAGCCGATGCACAGGATCACGGTGGTCTGGATGATCGCGCGGCCCGTGAACGAGAACGTCCCGGCGACCGCCGTGTCGATGTCGGGTGCGCGCTCCGACTCGATCCGAAGACGGGTGAGGAAGTGGATCGTGTCGTCGACCGCGATCCCGATCGCAAACACCGCGACGAGGATCGTGTCGGAGTCGACTTCGTCCCAGATGCCGCCGACGTAACCGCCGAGCACGATCAGCGGGAGGAGGTTCGGGATCATCGACAGCAAGCCGACGCGCAACGAGCGGAGGCAGATGATCATCATCAGCGCCGTCGAGAACACGGCGAACAACAATCCGCGACGCTGGCCGTCGAGCGTGAACGTGATCCAGTCGCCGAGCAGGTACGTGATTCCGGTCGGCTTCACCGTGTACCCCTCGGGCAGCAGCACCTCACCTCGCTCCTTCAGCCGATCGCCGAACGCCGCGAGCCCGCGCAGGCCGTCTTCCTTCAGCCGCACGCTCAGCCGCAGTCGATTCCGCGGCTCGTTGATCAGCTGCGACAGCCCCTCGCCGCCGGAGATCTCGAACAACAGCAGGTACTGCGCGAGGAGCTCGCGTGTGCCCGGGAGCTCGGTCGTCTTCGTGAGCGCGCCGTGCATCGCGCGGATCGTGTCGACGAGGGACAGCGCGTCGTCGACCTCCGGCTGCGCTTCGATCATCTCGTGGAGCTTCGCGATCCCCGCGAACGCCTCCGGGTCGAGGACGTCCTTGCCGTCGGGCGCGAGCACGTAGACGTCGAGGAAGTTCGCACCGGAGAAGTTGTCGCTGATGTAGCGCTGCGACTGCCGGATCGGGTTGTCCGGATCGAGGCGCTTCGCGAAGCTCGACTCGATCGTGAGCAGCGACGCGCCGTACCCACACACCGCGATGACGATCGTGAAAAACGCCACCGTCGCCTTGGGCCACCCCATCGAGATGCGCTGACTCCACGACAACAACGCGTCGAGCCAGCGCTGCGCGAACCGCGACTCACCGCGTGTCCCCGCTTCGATCCCCGGGACCCACGACAACGCGATCGGCACGAGCGTCAGCGCGAGCAACAGCGCGATCCCCACGCCGGCGCCGAGGACGACGCCGAGGTGCCGGATGACCGGCGTCGGGATGAAGATGAGCGAAGCGAACCCGACGAACGTGGTGATCGAAGTGAACAGACACGCGACGCCGACCTCCGCGCCGCTCTCGAGCACGGCGTCCTGCTTGTCGATGCCGAACTGACACATCCGGACGAAGCCCGAGTACAGGTGGATGATGTCGGAGAACGCGATCACCGTGATCATCCCCGGCACCATCGCCATCAGGAGGTTCACCTCCGGGTCGATCGCGACCGCGAGCCCGAACGTCCACACGATCGCGATCAGCGCCACGCCGCCCGTGATGATCACCGGCCACACGCGGAGGAACAGGACGAACACCACGAACGCGAGGAGCAGCACCGTCACCGGGAACAGCCGCGACAACGTGAAGCGCGCCTGCTCGGTGGCCTCCGTCGATTCGACCACGATGCCCGCACGGTGAATCGTCTCCGGCGCGATGCCGGCCTCCTCGAACTTCGACATCACCTCCGCGAGCATCGACGGGATGCGCTCGATCGGCCGGTCCGGATCCGGCGTCAGCTCCAGGAGCATCGCGGTCGCCTTCGATTCGTCGGAGATCAGCCACCCCGACGTCAGCGGGTCCTTGCGGAGCGCGTCGACGAGCGCGTCGGCGTCCATCGTCTCGGTGAGGTCGAGGTAGCGCTCGATGAGCAGCTCGTCGCCCTCGGACGAGATGCGGACCGCCGAGGCGAGGCTGTCGACGCGTTTGATGAAGTCGAGCTCGCGTAGCCCCTCGACCACGGACTCCAGACGCTGCGCGCCCTCGGGCGTGAACAGCTCCGGGTCCTCGAACGCAAACACCATCACGTCGTTGCCGACGAACTCGTCCGCGAGCTCCCGGTACGCGACGTAGTCGGGGCTGTCGCCGAAGAAGAGCTTGATGACCGACGACGCAAAGACGGCGTTCGTCAGGCTGTACGCGGCGACCCCCGTCACCGCGAACATCAGCAGCAGCACCGCGACGCGATGCGCGAGCACCCACGCGAGGTAGCGCTTCACTCCTTGCTGCTCACGACTCCGCGGGAGACGGGTTCGAGGTCCATCTTGCAGCGGCCACAGGTGTCACCCGTTCCGCCGCGCTCGTCGGGGTGCATCGGGCAGATCCAGATGCTGCCGTCGATGACGCCGAGGTCCTCCTTCGCCCGCGCGGCGACCTCGTCGGCGATGCCCATCTCGAGCGCCTTCGCGAGGTGCGGCCGCGCCTTGGCGTAGTGCCCGCCGAGGAAGTGCGCGTAGCCCGCGTTGTAGACGTACATCGCGACGGTCGCGTCGAGCGCGACGGCGCGTTCGAACTCGGCCGCGGCCTCCTCGTACTCGTAGCCGCGGAAGTAGGCGAACGCGAGGCTCGCGTGGGCGAAGGCGTCGTCCGGAGCGAGCTCGACCGCGCGCGACAGCTCGGCCTTCGCCGTGTCGAGCTCCTTCGCATAGGTGTGCTCGCGCCCGAGGAGCGTCAGACAGTGCACGTCGTCCGGGTGCTCGGCGAGCCGACCGACGAGCCCCGCGGTGGAGGTCTTCGTGTCGGCGAGGGTCGCCTCGATCACCGCCGCGTAACACCCGGCGCCGACGTGCCCCTGCTCCGCCGCCGTTTGGTACGCGGCGAGCGACGCCTTGCGGTCGCCGTCGTGGTGGATCTTCTGCGCGTCGGCGAAGGCCTGCGCGCCCCGGTCGCCCGGGTAGAGCTGATAGAGCAGCAGGTAGACGATCGGCCCGGTGATCGCGACGTACAGCCAGACCCAGTACGTGTACTTCGCGACCTTGCGGTGTTTGGCGAACTGGCCCTTGTAGGCGCGCCAGACCGTCACGACGATGAAGGGCAGGTTCACGACCGCGAGCACGGTGTGCGTGAGGAGGATCGTGAAGTAGACCGGCCGGATCGCGCCCTGGCCTTGGAACTTCGTCGAGCCGTGCAGGTAGTGGTAGGTCAGGTAGCTCGCGAGGAAGAGGCCCGACAGCACGATCGCCGCGACCATGACGTTTCGGTGCGCGTCGCGCCGGCCCTGCTTGATGAGCACGAGGCCGGCGATGAGGAGGAGCGCGACGACCGTGTTGATGCTGGCGTTGACGTGCGGGAGATCGGCGACCGACATCGATCGGTCACCTAGTACCGACACCCCCGCGTTGCCTACCTCTATTTGGGCAGGCGCCCCGGATCAGCCCGCCTTGAAGGTGGCGGAAGCCATCGCCTCGCCGTCGGTCACCGTGACCTCGGCCTCCTGCGCGCCGAGCGTCGGGTGGATGAACTCGACCGTGTACTTGCCGGCCGGGACGTCCTTGATCTCGAACGACCCGTCCGCGGCGGACGTCGCGAAGAACGGGTGATCCACGACGTAGCCCCACGCCTTCATCCACGCGTGCACGTCGCACTTGATGTCGAAGCCCAGCTCCTTCTTCTTGAAGGACTTCTGCAGCTTCATGCCCTGCGTCGGCATCGCCATGTTGAACTCACCGCGCTTCGGCGTGGCGTGGACGTTGTGCAGGAGCGGGTCGCTGTTCACGATCGTCAGCTTCTGGTCTTCCTGCAGGCCGACCACGCGCGGGTTGTAGAGGCAGCCGACCTGGTCGAGCACGACCTCGTCCTCACGCGTGTCCCACTTCTTGTCGGGCAGGCCGCTCTTGATGTGGACGAAGACCTCCGCGACCTTCCCGTCCGCGATCTTCGCGTCCGAGCGCATGGCGTCCTTGTTCGTCTTGACGCACTTCGGGTCCTTCTTCATGTCGATCTTCGCGGGCTTCGGCGCAGCGCCGTCGAAGCTCACGACGCCCTTGATGGAGCCACCCTTGCCGGCGACCTCGGCGGGCTTCTCCGCAGGTTTTTCGGCGGGCTTCTCCGCCGGCTTCTCGGCGGGCTTGGCCGCGGCGGGTTTCTTGTCGGCGGCGGGCTTCTTGTCGCCCTTGCTGCAGGCGCCCAGCGCGAGCGCGCCGGAGACGAAGAGGATGGGGGTGATTCGGCGTGCGAACATGGGCGCGCTCATAACGTGGGCGAGCGCGCCTTTCAAGGGACGGCGGCCTACTGCTCTTCGGCCTCGTCGTCGTCGTCGCCTTCAGCGTCCTCGCCTTCGGCGCCTTCGGCACCCTCTTCGGGCGGCGTCGGCGGCACGAACTCGGGCTGCGCGAGCCAGGCCTCACGCGCCTTCTTCGAGGCCTCGCCGTCCATCGTGTACAGGTCCGCCACGAAGTACGAGATCGCGTAGATGTCCTCGTCCGGGATCGAGCCCTTCCACATCGGCATCGCGGTTCCGCCGATGCCGGCGGCGATCGTGCGATAGATGTCCTTCGGCGTGGCGCCCGCCTTGATCGGGTGGCGCGTGAAGTCCGGCGGAAGGAGCTTGTGGCCGTACGCGTCGGCGTACTTCGCCTCCGGGTAGTACATGCCTTTGCGGAACGCGGACGTGCTGCCCTGGCCGGTCGCCTCGGCGGTGGCGTCCCAGATCTCCTGGTACGTGCCGTACGCCGGGTGGCACTTCAGGCACTGCGCCAGCCCGTGATAGACGCTCTTGCCGCGCGCGATGGCCTCGGCCTTCTTGCCCGCCCACGGATCCTCCGGGATCTCGATGAGCTCGCCGGGCTCGTCTTCCTGCCAGATGTTCGCGCCATCTTCGTCGACCGCGAACGTCTTGATGTACTGGATGACGTCGTCGAGATCCTTCTCCGGAATCTTCCACGGCAACATCGCGGTGCCTTCGAGGCCGCCGAGCACGATGCGCTTGATCTCCGAGTCCGGCGGAAGCTCACCCGCGGCGACGCCACCGAACTTGAAGTAACCTTCCTTGAAGTTGCGGGGCGGCGGACGCATGCCGATGCCGGCCGGTCCGCGCCCATCGCCCTGCTCACCGTGGCAGGCGCGGCAGTACAGGACGTACTTCTCGCGACCGTTCTCGAGCTGCGCCACGGAGACGACGGTTTCGTCGGCCAGCGTGAACGGCTCGGTGATGGGCTCCATCGTGTCGCAAGACAGGGTCAGGAGCGCGGCGGGGACGAGCCCCCACGCCAATCGGTTCGAGAGAAGACCAGCTCGCACCATTTTCGGGGTGCCTTCTAGCGGAGAGCCGTGATGGGCGCAAGCTCAGCTTACGAGGCGATCCAACACCATCGAAGCGAGCAGCACCGGTAGGTAGGTGATCGACGCGAAGAACGCCTGACGCGCGCGCGGGAGCGTGGACTCGACGGCGACGCGCGCCCCCGCCCACACGAAGAACGCGCCGGCGAGGATCGCCCCGATGAGGTAGACCCCACCCACGAGGCCGAGCACGTACGGCGCGAGGCTCGCGGAGTGCACGAGGAGCGTGCCGAACGCGATGGCGCGTCCGACCTTCTGACCGTCGGGATCGTCCGCGAAGAGGAAGTTGAACCCGCCGCGGCGGTAGTCCTCCTCGTACATATAGGCGAGCGCCAGGAAGTGCGGGAACTGCCACGCGAACAGGATGAGGAAGAGCGACAGGCCGCCCCACCCGATCTCACCGCGCACGGCCGCCCAGCCCATCACCGGCGGGATCGCGCCCGGTATCGCGCCGATCCAGATGGAGATCGGACCGCGACGCTTCGCGGGTGTGTACACGAACGCGTAGATCAGCGCGGTCGCGAGCGAGAGGAACGCGGGGTACGGGCCGCAGAACACCAGCAGCTGCAAGAAGCCCCACGTGAACACGACGAGGCTGAACGCGAGCGCCTGCTGCGCGGACAAACGCCCCGAGGGGATCGGGCGGCCCTTCGTGCGCATCATGCGCGCGTCGATGTCGCGCTCGATGTACATGTTGAGCGCACACGCACCCGCTGCGGTCAGCGCCGTACCCGTCACGAGGTAGATCAGGCGCGCCCAGTCGAGGTGCTCGGTGGCGCTCGACGCGAGATAGAAGCCGAGGATGCTCGTCACGACGACGAGCATCGAGAGGTTCGGCTTGGCGAGCTCGTAGTACGCGCGCGCGCGCTCCGCGGAGGAGAGCCGCGCGACGCCGAGCCCCGATGCCTGCGGGGCGAGCTCTTCGCTATTCGAGGTCACGAGGACGCGCGACGTTTAGTGGGCGCACGGGGTCGAGTCAAGCCGACAAGGCGGCGCGGCTATGCAGCGGATTTCCCTGAGCATCAGAACCGATCAAGACCCCTGTCGCAGAGTCTTGTCGGGTCCATGGCCCCGTGCTATCTGGCGTGCGGCTTCGGGCCCGGGAGGGCCCTCGCGAAAGCCGACGGACGGAACCGAATCTATGAGCGCAGCCGACCATCATCACCCTGCGATCCTGCCCCACGAGTATCCGGAAGACGCGCAATACGGGCGCGCCACGGCCGGAAAGATCGGGATGTGGGTCTTCCTCCTTTCGGATGCTTTCTCGTTTGGCGGCCTACTGCTCGCCTACGGCATCCTGCGCGGAGGCACCAAAGGCGAGTGGGTCGCCGAAGGTGCGCCCGAGTTCGGCATCAACTTCACCGCCGGCCTCACGTTTCTTCTGATCTGCTCCAGCGTCAGCATGGTCATGTCCTACGCGGCCTGCGTCGAAAAGGACCGCAAGGGCATGATCAAGTGGCTCGCCATCACCGTGCTCGGCGGCGTGCTCTTCCTGTGCGGCCAGATGCAGGAGTACTTCGGGACGTTCGAGGCGATCTTCCACCACGAGGGGCTGATCGCCGAGGGCCTGATCTTCGGCCAGGGCCACCGCGCGACGACCTTCTACTGCATCACCGGCTTCCACGGGATGCACGTCCTGACGGGCGTCATCTACCTCAGCATCACCCTGATCCGCGCGATCATGGGCAAGTACGACGACGGCAACTACAACGAGATCGAGATCGCGGGCCTGTTCTGGCACTTCGTCGACCTGGTCTGGATCCTCGTCTTCACGTTCGTCTACCTCCTCTAGGACCGGGAGATCATCGAAGATGGCTAGCACTGCAAGCACTCCTCACGTCAGCCGCAAGCAATACCTCATGGTGTTCGCGGCGCTGACGATCCTCACCGTCCTCGAGGTCGGGATCGTCTACATCCCGGGCATCAGCAAGTTCGGCCTCGGCAGCGCGTTGGTCCTCCTCGCGGTCGCCAAGGCCTGGACGGTCGGCTGGTTCTTCATGCACCTCAACCACGAGACGAGGCACCTCAAGCTGACCGTCGCGCTGCCCTTCTTCTTCCCCGCGCTCTACGCCTTCGGGCTCATCGCGGAGGCGACCTGGCGACTCGCAGTCGGGTGAACGGCATGAAGACGGCGCTCTACCTCGGACTGTTCCTCCTCGCGCTCTTCGCGGCGCCGGAGGCGTACGCCTGTCCGATGTGCGCGCTCAACGACAAGGCGGGCCTCGGCAGCTGGTTCATCCTCGCCGGGATGCTCGGCATGCCCTTCGTGGTCGCCGGCACCGCCATCGTCGTCATGCGAAAGATCGGGACCCAGTCCGTCGCGGACTCCACGTCCCCCCAAGCCAAGTGATTTCGTTCGAATGGGAGATCTCCAAATGAAGATCCGAAACATGCGACACCTCGCGGCGATCCCCGCCGGGTTGGTGGTCTGGGCGACGTCGGCGGTGGCCATGGCCGCGCCGAAGGCCTGGGAGGCGCCGCACGATGCCTCCGAGCACGGCCACAACATCGACTGGCTCATCAACATCACCAACCTCTTCTCGGCGGTGCTGTTCGCGATCATGTGCTTCATCATGATCTCGGCCTTCATCAAGCACGGGAAGAAACACTCGGCCGAGTACGACACCGGCGACGGCAAGAACGCGGTGATGATGGCGATGGCCATCTCCGCGGTCATCTTCGTGATCGTCGACGGCAACCTCTTCGTGAACTCGACGAAGGACGTCTTCGGGACGTTCTGGAACTTCGAGAAGGTCGACAAGGATCCGCAGACGCTGAAGGTCGAGGTCCAGGGGCGCCAGTGGATGTGGCAGATGCGCCTGGCGGGCAAGGACGGCAAGTTCAACACGTCCGACGACGCCCTCTCCGACCACGAGCTCGTCGTGCCGGTGAACACGCCGGTGCTGCTGCAGCTCGCGTCGCCCGACGTGATTCACACGTTTGCGCTGCCGCACTTCCGCATCAAGCAGGACGCGATGCCCGGGATGATCAACCTCATGTGGTTCCAGGGCAAAGAAGAGGGTGAGTTCCCGATCGTCTGCGTGCAGAACTGCGGTGCGAACCACTACCAGATGGCCGGGACGCTGAAGGTCGTGTCGAAGGAGGCGTTCGACGAATGGGTCGAGCTGAAGGTCCGCGACTCCGAGGCCGTCTGGGACGAGAAAGACGCCGAGGCCCACTGGGGCTGGGCGTGGAAGAAGATCTAGGAAAACGACATGGTCGAGCTCCAGCCAATTCACGCACCCCCGACCAGCTTCATCTCGAAGTACATCTGGTCGTATGACCACAAGGTCATCGCGAAGCAGTTCCTCTGGGCAGGGCTGATCTTCCTCGCGCTCGGCGGCGCACTCGCCTACCTCATCCGGTGGCAGTGGGCGTACCCGGGCGAGCCGGTCCCGCTCCTCGGCGGGCTGCTCTTCCCGAGCAACGGCGGCGCGATGACACCGACCGCCTACAACAGCACGTTCACGATGCACGGGCTGATCATGATCTTCTGGGCGATCACGCCGATCATGATCGGTGCGTTCGGGAACTTCTGCATCCCGCTGCAGATCGGCGCGCGCGACATGGCGTTCCCGCTGCTGAACACGCTGTCGTTTTGGATCTTCGTCGTCTCGCAGCTGATGATCCTCGCGTCGTTCGTCGTCCCGATGGGCGCGGCGGGCGCGGCCTGGACGACCTACGCGCCGCTGTCGACCAACGTCGGTATGCCGGGCGCCGGTCAGTCGCTGGTCGTCGGTGCGATCTTCGTGACGGGCATCGCGACAATCATGGGCGGCGTCAACTACGTCACCACGGTGATTCGCATGCGCGCGCCGGGGATGACGTACTTCCGGATGCCGCTGACCGTCTGGGGCCTCTGGCTCACGGCGATCCTCAACGTTCTGTTCGTGCCGGTGCTCGGCTCGGCCGGCCTCCTGCTCCTGATGGATCGGATGTTCGGCACGCAGTTCTTCGTGTCCGGCTCGTCGGCGGTGAACGGCGGCGGTGACCCGCTGCTCTTCCAGCACCTCTTCTGGATCTTCGGTCACCCCGAGGTCTACATCCTGATCCTCCCGGCGTGGGGCTTCGTGAGCGACCTGGTGTCGTTCTTCGCCCGCAAGCCGGCGTATTGGTACAAGGGCTCCGTCTACGCGATGATCGCGGTCAGCGTCCTGTCCGCGGTGGTGTACGGCCACCACATGTTCGTCACCGGCATGAGCCCGCTGCTCGGCCAGACGTTCATGATCTTCACGCTGTTCATCTCGGTGCCGGCGGAGATTCTGTTCCTCAATTGGCTGCACACCATCTGGAAGGGATCGATTCGCTTCGAGGTCCCGATGCTCTACGCGCTCGGGACGATCTTCGTGTTCGGCATCGGCGGCCTGACCGGTCTGCCGCTCGGCACGATCGCGACGGACCTCCAGCTGCACGACACGATGTGGGTCGTCGGCCACTTCCACCTGACGATGGGTTCGGCGGCGCTGCTCGGCAGCCTCGCGGCGCTCGCCTTCTGGTTCCCGAAGATGTTCGGGCGGATGATGGACCCGACGCTCGGGAAGATTCACTTCTGGATCACGTTCCTCGGGCTGAACGGCGTGTTCATCGGCCAGCTCATCGCCGGGTTCGCCGGCCAGCCGCGCTGGTTCTACGACCCCTACCACTACGAGTTCCTGAAGCACCTCCAGCCGCTCAACACGGCGGTCTCGCACATCGCGTTCGTGCTGATCGCGGGCCAGGTCGTCTTCGTGATCAACTTCTTCAAGAGTGTGTTCGCCGGGAAGAAGGCGGAGCAGAACCCGTGGAACGTCGGCACGCTCGAGTGGACGATCCCGTCGCCCTCGCCGGTGCACAACTTCGACACGATCCCGGTGGTCCACCACGGTCCGCACGAGTTCTCGCACCCCGAGTACATGAAGAAGCTCGGCCGCGACTTCGTGTACCAGACCGAAGAGATCCCCGCGGGCGACACGTCCGAAGGCGGCGGCGCGACCGACAGCGGCGAAGCCCCCGCAGCCCAGTCCGCGTGACTGCTCGCCGACCCGCGTCCGCGGGTCGGCCCGACCACCTCGACAAGATCGAAGCCTAGATCTCGGGCGCCGGACGTACGTCCGCGCGCGGCCGGAACGCCGACGGCGGGCGATTGAATCGCAACCGAAACGCGTGCCCGAACGCCGTCGGGTTCTCGTAGCCGACCTTCGCCGCGACCTCCGCGACCGAGTCGCGTCCGGCGCGCAGGAGCACGAGCGCCTCGTCGAGCTTCCGCGTCCGCCAGTACGCCGCGGGCGTCGTCGACAGCTCGCGGCGGAAGGTCCTCAACAGCGTACGCTCGCTCGCACCCGCCGCGCGCGCGAGCGCCGCAACGTCGGAGGGCTCCAACACGTGCGCCTCGATGTACGCCACCGCGCGCTCGAGGACAGCGCTCCGCTTCTGGACGATCGTCGAGCGCTCGGCGCCCGCGTCGCGATCGCGGAACAGGAAGTAGATCTCCTTGAGGATCTCCACCTCCAGGAACCGCGTCGCCTGGTTGTCCGCCTCGCCGAGCGCCCACCGCTCGAAGACGAATCGATGCACGATCTCGTGCACCCAAACCGTGCGCGGGAGGAGCGCAGCGGTCGTGAGCCAATCGTCGAAGCGGTCGCGCTCGAACCCGAGTCGTTGGTAGGTCCGCTCCACCGCGTCGAAGGTCGCGGCCTCGAACCCGATCGTCGCGACCCGTGACGCGGACGACGAGGAGACCACGACGCGCGCACGCGCGGGGACGACGAGGCAGCTCGACCGGTCGATCGTGAATTGCGCCTTGCGCACCTCGACGTCCGCGATGGCCGCTTCGATCCCGACGACGAGCGTCGGCGTCTTGGTGACGAGGCGCTTGGGGGTCGCGCCTCCGACGGCGTGAACCTGGAGTGTGGTCCGGCTCGCTCGCGACGCCGACCCCATGTCCCCGACCGTAGCACGCGACGGTTTCGGTGGGATGTTTGGCGGCGGACCGCGTCGACCGAAGAACGACGAGCCATCGACGCTACGCGACGAGGAGATATTCGATGTCGTCGAAGTCAGCGCTGATCGTTGTCGTGACCTTCCTCGGTTGCGCGCCCGCGGAGGAGCCGTTGGTGCCCGCCGAGGCGCCGCCGTCCGAGGTCGAACCCACGCCCGTCCCCACGTTCGAGCCAGTGGAGGCTACGGCGTTCACGGCGATCGGTGCGCCGAAGGGGACGAACCCACCCGCGCCCCCGCGACGCGAAGTCCCGTTCGCCGAGTGGCGGCACCGCGAGCCGATCTACGAGCTCTACGTTCGACACTTCTCGGAGGCAGGGAACTTCAAGGGCGTCGAGGCGCGGCTCCCGGAGCTCAAGGCGCTGGGCGTCGGGATCGTGTGGCTCCTCCCGGTGAACGCGATCGGCAGCATCGTCGCGGTCAACGGTGGCGAGGCGATCGACGCCCCATTCGGCAACCCCTACGCGATCAAACGTTACGACCAGCTCAACCCCGAGTACGGCTCGGACGGGACGGAGGCGAGCGCGGCGGCGGATCTGACCGACCTGGTGAACGCGGCGCACGCGCTCGACATGCGCGTCATCGTCGACTGGGTGCCGAACCACACCGCGTGGGACAACCCGCTGATCGACGAACACCCCGACTGGTACGCGCGCGACGAAGCCGGGCGCATCCGCTCCGTCGGCGAGCAGTTTCGGTGGATCGCGCAGCTCGACTACTCGAACCGCGACCTGTGGCGTTGGATGCAGGATCAGATGGTGGCGTTCCGCGAGCGGTTCGACATCGACGGCTTCCGCGTCGACTTCGCCCACCACATGCCGATCGAGTTCTTCCGCGAGCTGCGCTCCGCGCTCGAGGTCGACCGCCCCGTGTTCCTCCTCGCGGAGGCGAACGGACGCCAGTACCACCCGGTCTTCGACATGACCTACGACTGGAGCGTGTACCCGCGCCTCGGCGACGTCGCGCACGGACACCAACCCGTCACGACGATCGACGACGCGCTCTACTTCGACCAGTTCGTCCCGTACCTCGACGCGCCCGAAGCGCTCTCGATGCGGATGACCTACAACCACGACGACAACGGCGTGTGGACGCTGCAGGATCGCTACCGCGAAGGCATCCGAACCTTCGCCGTCCTCGCGTGCACCCTCCCGGGCAAGCCGCTGATCTTCGACGGGCAAGAAGCCGGGATGCGTGTGCGCGTGAACGGCGAAGTGCTCGACAGCGCACCGCTCACGCACGACCCCGCGGTGAAGCTCGACTGGTCCGACCCCGAAGGCTACCGGCCGTTCTACACGAAGCTGCTGCAGCTCTTCCGCGCGAACCCGGCGCTGCACCACGTCGGCTTCGACGACTTCCGAAAGATCGACACGGCCCCCGCCGAACACGCGTACGCCTACGTGCGCCGCGACGGCGACGACGCCGTCCTCGTCGTGCTCAACCTCTCACCGCACCACCTCTCGGGCGTGCGTCTGGAGCCGAGCGAAAATGCCGGCTCGATCGACGGCGACTACGTGGAGCTCTTCAGCGAGGAAGCCGTGACGGTGCGAGGGGGCGACGTCTTCGAGCTCGAGCCCTGGGCCTACCGCGTCTTCGTTCGCGGCCCGCGCACGTCGCGTTAGTCCGAGAAACCGGCGAGGAACTCGGGCTCGACGGCGTCCGTCAGCCACACGCCGTTGTCGGAGCAGAAGAACTGCGCGCCGCGTTCGTGCATCGTCTTGGCGTCGACGCGGAGCACGACCGGGCGTCCGTGGCGCGCGCCGACCTCACGCGCGGTGGCTTCGTTCGCCGAGAGGTGCACGTGGTGACGCTGCATCTTGCGGAGGCCCTCGCGGCGGATCACATCGAGGAAGCGCTCCGCGGTGCCGTGGAAGAGGAGGTCGGGCGGCTCGACCGGCTCGTACCCGAGGTCGAGCTTCACGGAGTGCCCCTGGCTCGCGCGAATGCGGCGGCCGTCCTCGGACAGGAGGAACCGCTTCTTCGAGTTGTTCTGCACGATCACGTCGAGCTCACGTCGCGTGAGGCGACGCCCGTGGGCGTCGAGCGCAGCGAGCAGCACGTCGACGTCGACCCAGCCCTGTGGGCCCAGCGCGATGCCGACTACCTCGGGGCGGTGTCGGAGCACGAGGCTGAGGAACTTGTTCGCGCGCTTCTGCTGCTCCGGCGACATGGCGTTCGCCCGTGATAGGGACGTCGCTCGGTCCGGACAAGGTGGCCCCGGAACTTTTCGGACCCGCGCGGGAATAGACGTCGTAGAGCGAGTGTCCTGTTCCCGATCGTCCTGTGATCTCCGCGCTCGTCACCACCCTGTTCGCGATGCTGTCCGGCCCAACGGAGCCGGCGGAGCCGCAGATGTCGGTGTGGACCGAGGAGCTGACGGTGTGTGAGGCGCCCGCACCGAAACCGCCGCCGCGCGCGCTCTGTGTGGACGCAGACGGTGTCGTGGACCGCGCCTGCCTCAGCGAATCGAACGGTGGCCTCCCCGTCCCGGGGCCGCGCAGCGTGAAGCGCAGCGTCGAGATGTTCGCGATCGTCCTCCCGCCGGACGCCCCTTGGCGTAGCGGCACCCTCGAAGCGCTCGATGACACGCTCGGAGCGCACGACGGACGCCTTCGCCGGATCGACCGGCCTCCCCGCGCCTGAGTTTCATCGCAGCGTTTTCATGACTTCGCCGTCGACCCTCGTCGGCCGCGATGTGTTGTGTTCGTCCGTTCGGACCCGTCGTCGAGTCGTCGGTTTCGGTCGGCGTCTCGTGAATCGCTGCGATCCCCTGTGACCGCCCCGGCCCGCTCGGCCGTGGCCTCTCGTCGTTCGTCGCGCGCCCTCCCTTCGGGGTTCGGTGGGCGTCGTGGACCGGCGCGTTCGTTCGCGCCGACTCAGGAGAACTCAGTCATGAATCGAACCTTCATCCTCTCAGCCCTCGCGCTCGTCGCGTGCGACGGCGGCCCAGATCCCCGCGTCGCCCAACTCACCGAGCGCGTGGACCAGCTCGAAGAGCGCGTCGAGACCGTCGAGAAACAACGACCCGCCGCGCGCCCGCAGCCGAAGCGCCCGGATCCTTCCGTCACCTACTACCTCCCCGTCGACGAACACGACGCGATCCGCGGCGCGGCCGACGCAAAGGTCACGATCGTCGAAGCCTACGAGTACGCGTGCCCGTACTGCGCGCTGGTCGAGCCGATCCTCTCGCAGCTCATCGACAAGTACGAGGGGCAAGACAGCTTGCGCGTGGTGTCGAAGCAGTTCGTCGTGCACCCGCAGCTCGCGACGGCGGCGGCGCTCGCGACGTGCGCGGCCGCGAAGCAGGATCGCTTCGAACCGTTCAGCGACGCCCTGTGGGCCACCGCGTGGTCGACGACCGGCGGGCGTCCGCAGATGAAGCGCGAGGAGCTCGGCAAGGACGCCATCATCGAAGTCGCCAAGAAGAGCGGGCTCGACACGAAGAGGTTCGCGGCGGACCTCGACGGCGCAGAGTGCAAACAGCGTCTCGAGCGTGACCGCCAGAACCTCGCGCGGATCGGCGTGCGCGGGACGCCGATGCTCTACGTGAACGGTCGACCGTACGTCGGGCCGCGCACCGTCGAAGGCCTCGCGAAGGCGGTCGACGCGGAGCTCGCGAAGTTCGAGGAGGCGCGCGGCGCGAGCGGCGCCGTCGCCGGTTGGTACGACGAGCTGATGAAGAAGGCCCGTCGCACCTTGTGATCGCGTGGGGCGCACGCGGCGTCGGGAACATTGGACGCGGACCCGACGTCGCGTGCGTCCGCGCACTTCGTGATTCAGGTCGCGCGACAGAATGACGACACCTGTGCGGGATCGTCACGACGCCGACAGGTCGGCCTCATGTGTCGGGGGATCGACGACGCGACTCCAACTGGATCAGGGGTTGCAATTCCAAGAGCGCACGATGCTCGGTGCGATCACGCTCACGCTCGTGGCGACGACCCAGCCCATCGCGTTCGACGAATCCGAGGTGGCGCAAGCGCTGAAGAACGCCGCGCGCGCGACCTCGATCGCGGACCCCGACCCCGAAGCCGCGATCCTCGAGGTCCTCGAAGCGCGCGCGCCCTACTGGCACCCCGTCACGCGCGAACGCGTCGCGCAGGCGATCGACAGCCAGTCCGCGCGACACGGCATCGACCCCGCGTTGGTGCTGGCGATGATCACCACCGAGAGCCGCTTCCGCACCAAAGCGAAGAGCTCCGTCGGCGCGATCGGCCTGATGCAGCTCCTCCCGAACACGGCCGAGAGTTTCGCGCGTCGCGCCGGCGTCCGGTGGCGCGGACCGCGAACGCTCGAACACCCCGTGCACAACGTCCTCATCGGGATCGAATACCTCGCCTGGCTCCGCGGCCGCTTCGACGGCGACATCGCCCACGCCGTCGCGGCCTACTGCTACGGGCCGATGCGCATCCGGCGAATCCTCGACGACCGCGCCCTCGGCGCAACCGAGTACAACCGCCGCGTGGACGCCGCCCACGCGCAGCTGCACCCCTTGGTCGTGGCCGACCTCGGCGCCTGAACGGTTGACTCGGCGGGTCGGACCGCCGACTGAAAAGGGCGATGGGCGACGTCGTCAGCTACCCGTCCCCGTACGCGGAAGAGAAGAAGACGGCCTACCTCGGCATGGTCATCTTCATCGCGTCGTGGGCGATGATGTTCGTCAGCATCTTCCTCGTCTACGGCGCCGTCCGCTTCAACGCACCCGAGTGGCCGCCGATCGGCCTCCCCCTCCCCGAGCTCACGCTCCCGACGCTCAACACGGCCGTCATGCTCGCCTCGTCCTTCACGTTCGAGTACGGCCTACGCGCGGTGCGCCAGGGCCAGCCGAAGCTGCTCGCGCACGTGTTGGCCCTGACCACGGCGCTGGGGATCGTGTTCGTCGCCATTCAGTATATCGTTGGCGTCGATCTCCAAGCCGCCGGCCTCGACATCCACCGCGGCGCCTACGCCGCCGTCCTCTACGGCCTCTCCGGCATCCACGCCCTGCACGTCGTGCTCGGCGTCGTCGCCCTCGCGGTGCTCACGGTCTTCGCCTACCAGGGCCGCTACACCGCCCCCCGCCACCTCCGCGTCCGCCTCTGGGCGGTCTACTGGCACTTCGTCGGCGTGGTGTGGGTGGCGATGTACGTCCTCGTCTTCGTGCTCTAACGGCGACGAGGTCGGGCCGTTTGAACTTGAACTTGCCCTTTACCTTTGCCCTCTTCGACATCGAGCGGCTGATGAGGCCGCGTAGGGCTCCTCGCGGAAGCGCACCGCGCTGGCGGCGCTGAGCGACTCGGCCTCGGTGAGCGCTTCGCCGACGAGTGAACAGGGGGCCTCGCAGCGACACGCGCTGCCCTCCAAGCGCTGCGGTGGATGTTCTTCACACGGGCGCGCTGGGTAGAGCGGCGCTCGTGAATCCGCTTATCGATGAGGGCGCGGCCCACCAACTCGCGGGCTACGTGAAGGTTGTGCTCGCGGGTACACCTCGCTGGTTGGAGCGGCGCTCGTGAATCGGAAAGCCGCCGCTCGGGCGTTCGGAGCACGGCTTCATGGCTCTTCGCGGCGTGGCACGCGAGCGACCACGGCGCCTTCGACGCGTTTCGCGAAAACCGCCGGAAGAGGCGCCGCAAGTCGCGCCGGCGACGGTCCGGGCTGCGATGGATGTGTGAGGTTCGCCGGCTGGTAAGCGGGAATTGGCCGGTCGCGCAAGTTGAGTTGCAGGGGTTGACGGAATCGAAGGCCGTGTCCAGGCCATCTCCTTGACGAACGCAGTCCGTTTCGAAGTTTTTCGAGCTTGGACGCATCGCCGGACGCTGACGGTCCATGGCGCTCGTCCTCGCACGTCTGAGACCGCCATCCTCGAGTCGTGCCGAATCGCGCTTCGAGGGCTCGATGATACCTTCGCTGCATGAGCCCGAAAGCTTGCAACCTGTCTTGCATGACCCAAACCAATCTCCGGAGCGGACTTCGTGAAGCGCTTCGCGCGGAGCTGAATAGCGGTGTACAGGCGCTCCGGTTCATGGCGGAGATCGAGCGGCGCAAGCTCTACATCGAGCGCGGCTTCAGCTCGCTGTTCCGGTTCTGCGTCGAGGGGCTCGGGCTGACCGAGGACCAGGCGTGCCGGCGCGTCGCCGTGGTGCGCGCGGCGCGGCGGGTGCCCGAGGTCTTCCAGATGATCGCGACCGGTGAGCTGCACATGACGGGCGTAGCGAAGCTCTCGAAGTTCATGAACGACGACAACGCCCACAGCCTCGTCGAGCAGGCGCGAAACAAATCCAAGGCCGAGGTCGAGATGCTGATCGCGACCGAGTTCCCAGGCGCGAAGAGCAGTGACGACCGCGTCGAGGCGGCGACCGCGGAGACGTTCGCTTTTCGCTTCGACGGGAGCGCCGAAGCGAAGGCGCTCTTGGATCGAGCCAAGGAGCTCACCCCGCCTGGGACCGACATCGGGGAGATCTTCGAAGCGGCGCTCGCGCTCTACGTGGAGAAGCTGGAGAGGAGGAAGAACGGAAAGACGAGTCGTCCGCGGTCGAAGCCCGCCGAGGACGCACCCGCGGGCGCAGCGTACGTCCCGGCGGCAACGCGCCGCGCGGTGGTCGCGCGCGATGGCGCGCAGTGCACGTACGTGAGCCCGGACGGTCGGCGATGCAGCGAACGGTCGAACCTCGAATTCGATCACGTGGGCGGCCGCGCGCTGGGCGCCAAGAGCGTGGTCCGGGAGATGCGCTTGTTGTGCCGGGCGCACAACCTTCACGCCGCGAACGAAGTGTTGGGTCGCGCCCTCATCGCTCGGAGGATTCACGAGCGCCGCTCCACCCAGCCCAGGCAGGACGTGTGTCACGAGCGCCCGCGGCGTGGAGGGCATCCGACGCCACCGGCACGCGCGGAGGGCAGCTCGTGAGAGCGATAGCAGCCGGTGTCGCGGCCCTCCTTCGGAGCACCGCGCTCCGCGGCCCCCCTCCTTCACCAGCCCGGCGAAACGGCGGACGAGGGACGCGACGCTCCGCGGCGCCGGCGCGCTGCCCTACGTCGAGGCGCCCCTCTCCGCCTGATGGAGCTCGAGGCGGGCCCGTCCGCTAAGTGAACGGCATTGGGACTAGGCGCGATCCACCAACACACACCAGTCCCGCGCCCGCGTCATCGCCACGTACGACAGCCTCGGGTCCTGCACCTTCTCCGCGTCGAGCACCACGACACCCTCGGCCTCCAGGCCCTTCGAGCGATGGATCGTACACAGCACGAGTCCCACCGCGGGCGCCACGTCTTCACGCCCAAGCCGCACGTGCGCCGTGCCCCGGTCCGCCAGCGCCTTCGACACCTCGTCGAGGCGACCGTTGGTCCGCGCGACGACCAGCACCAGCGCGTCGTCCAAGGCCTGCTCGGCGATGAAGTCGATCTCCTCCGTCGCCCCCAGTCGGCGTGACGACGGCGGCGGGCCGCCGCGCAGTGAGCGCTCGCCCGACGCGAGATCCACATCCGCACCCGCCAACGCCGCGAGCGCCGCCGACCGGATCCCCTCCGTCGTTCGGTAGTTCAAACGAAGTCGCGAAGAGCGCCCCACGATGTCGATCCCGCACTTCGCGAAGCTCGTCCGGCGCCGGTAGATACGTTGGTTGTCATCACCCACCAGGAACAAGCGGTTTGGCCCCACCGCGTCGCCCTCGCGCGCCAGCGCCGCCAGGAAACGAAGCTCCACCGGGCCGACGTCCTGCACCTCGTCACACACCACCGCCGCGTACGGCGAAGGCACCCGCCCGGACTCGACCGCCTCGCGCGCGTCGCGCACCAGCTTGATCGTGTCACCACCACCGCGCGCCGACAGCGCCGCCTCGAACGCCGCGAGCACCCGCCACACGTCCAACTTCGCCGCGCGATCCAGGCGCCCTTTGCGACCCTTCCGTGTCACCCGCAGGTACGCCGCCTCCGTCCACACGCCCTGCTCCGCCAAGACCTGCTCGCGCTCCTCTTCGTAGAAGCGACGACCGCGCCCCGCGACGTCGAGCGCCAGCGCATCCTCCCAGCACGCGTCGAGCACCTCACCCGTCACCAAGGTGCGCGGCAGCGAACCGCGATCCAACACCGCGACCGCGACCGCGTGCAGCGACGCCACCTCGACCGGCAGCACCTCACCACCGCACAACGCGGAGAAGTCGGCCGCGACCTGCTGCCCCAACACCCGGCTGAACGTCGTCACTAAAACCGGGCGACCGTCGTCCGCGAACACCTTCGACGCCAAGTGGCGCGCCCGGTGCAGCGCCACCACCGTCTTCCCCGTCCCCGGCCCGCCTTTCACCATCGCCGCGCCGCGGGTGTCGCGCTCCACGATGCGCCGCTGCGACGGGTGCAGGAACAACCGCCACGCTGCGAAGTCACCCGACAGCGCGAGCTCCAGCTCGCGCTCTCCCGGCGCCACGTAGAAAACGTCCGAGTTCTGCGGCGCCGCGATCACCTCCGACAGCGGCCGCTGGGAACCCACCGGCGCCGACTGAAACGCCAACACGATCTCATCCAGGCGATCCGGATCCGCGCCCAGCGAGATCAACGCTTCCCCGAGCGCCGGCTTCAACGACGCGGCGACGTCCAACAACGCGTCCTCCGTCGGCACCGTCCGGAACAACGCCGCCGCCAGCGGCCCTACCTCGAAGTGCCGAAACGTCTTGTCCGGCACGTCCGTCAGCGGCCCTCGCACCGACGACGTCGCGTCCTCCGTCGACGCCGTCGCAATCTCCGTGGGCAAGATACGAACGGTGTCGCCGACCCGAACCACGCGGTGCCGCTCCGCCCACGCGTACGCCGCGTCATGATGGTCCGCGTGCAGGAGCAGGAGCGTCCCACCGTCCTGCCGACACACGATCCGCAACGCCCCCTGACTCACCGCCAAGCCCTTGTAGGGGACCGAAGCGAGCTGGTGCAGATGCGTCGAGCCGTGGCCCTTCTGATACTTGCGCACCGCCTCCATCACCGCCGCCGACTCCTTCGCGGTCAGCCGGTCCATCGAACGCATGAACGTCTGCGCAAACGCGATCTGCAGCGGGCTCACGCGGGCTCGTCCTCTTCGGTCGCCGGCAACGTCACCCCCAACCGCGCCGCCAACGCCGCGATCGCCGCGTCCGCCCAGCCCGAGACCTCCGACGAACCCTCGACGAGCGCGAAGCCCTCCGCCGCAATCGCCGCGCGTTCCTCGTGGTCACGGTCCAAGAGCAAGCCAACTTGCAGGTCCTCCCAGCACAGCTCCAGCTCGCCGACCGTCTCGTTCACGCCGACGTCCATCCCGACCGCCGGCACCGGCGCCCCGGCGTCGAGCAACGCCGCGAGCCCCGAAGCCAACGCCGGGTGCACCGTGCGCAGCGCACGCTCGCGCAGGTCCACGTCGAGCCCCGCGTGCGGACCGACCAGGACCGCGTCCACCTCGATCGGGTGGTCCACCAAGTTCGCGATCAGCGCCTCCGCGTACAGCTTCACCTGGTGCTCGTAGCGCAACCGCGCCGGCGAGCCGACCGCGGGGAGGTCCGACTTCCAGTCGGCCACGACCCAACGCTTGCGCGTCGCGTCCGTCGGGAAACACAGATCGATCGTCCCCGAGATGATCCGCCCGCGCTTCCTGAACGTGAACTCCGCCTCCTGCCACCGCTCCGGCGCCGCGCGCGCCTGCTCCACGACCTCGTGCTCCAAGAGCGACGCCACGACCGCCACACACTTGGGCGCGTCCTCGGCCGGCAAACCCACGATGCGGGCGTACAGCTCCACCAGCGAAGGCACGTTCTCCATCGCGACCGCCGCGGGCTCCGCGAGATCGAGGTGCTCCATCACCCGGTGCACGACCTTCCCACCGAGCAACCCGACACCGCCGCCGAGCCCCGCGGGGTCCCGACCGCGCACGCGGCTCACCTCCTCGGAAACGGTCCGCCACCGCAGCGACGAACGCTCCGCGCGCTTCGTCGCCGCCGCGCGCTCCGCTTGCCACGCGGGCTCCACGGCGTCACCCGCGGTGGGGGGCGCATCGAGCAACGCGTCGATCGCGTCGTCGTGCCCCGGGAACGTCTCGTCGCTCCGCGGCGGCTCGGGGATCGCTTCGAGATCCCGCACGCGGATCTGAACGCCGTCGCCGACCTCCACGAGCGCGTCGTGCTCCGCGTCGGCCGTCGCCGCCAGCGCCTTCGACAGGTCCGCGTCCAAGAGCCCCGACTTGTCGGAGCGACATATCACCAGCTGGTCACACGCACGCGTCGCCGCGACGTACATCCAGCGGCGACGTTCGTCCCTCGTCTCCGCGTCCTCGCGCTCCGCCCACACGTCGAAGTCCGGCGGTTTCAAGTCCCGGAACTTGATCGCGACCCGACCACCGTCGCGATCCACGATCGCGCGCGCGTCGTCCTTGCGGCGGTCCGCGTGCGCCATCACCACCACCGGCGCCTCGCGCCCCTTCGCCTTGAACAGCGACGTGATGCGCACGGCGTCGATGTCCGGGTCCGCGACCGGCAAGTCTTCTTGCTTCGCGTTCCGGTCCGCGCCGAGCAACGCCGACACCACCTCCGCGGACGTCGTCGTAGTCTCCTCGAGCTGACGCACCAGCTCCTTCACCTTGTCGAGGTTCGCGAGCATCGATACGCCCCGCGAAGACAGCCGCCACACCCCCGCAGCGCGCGTGCGCTCCAGCAGCAGATCGAGCAGCGCCGACAACGACCGGCGACGACGCTCCCGGTGCACGTCCCGGAGCACCCGCAGCGCATCCGCGACAACCCCGGTCGGCTGATCCTCGCGGGTGTAACGCCACGTGCCGCCCTGCCCCACGTGCCTGGCGAGGTGCTCGTGGGAGGTGCCGAACATGCCGCGCAGCAGGAACACGACCGCCTCACTGTCCCCCGGCTCCTCGATCGCGCGCAGCGCACAGAGCGCGAGCCGCACCTCGTCGCGCGAGAACAACGTCGCGCCCCCCTCGACGACCGCCGGGATTCCGGCCGTGGCGAAGTCCGCCAACACCCCGTCGGCGCGGCTCCACGCCGGGAGCACGACCATCACGTCCCCAGGGCGAAGCGGACGCAGCCCGTCGATCGAACGATCGAACACCTGCGCTTCGGACCGCAGCAGCTCGCTCACGTGATGCACGGCGGCGCGGGTCTCCGTCGCCTTCTCCGCGCGGAGCACGACCACCGGATCGAGCTCCGCAGCCTCGCGGTACGGCGTGATCGCTTCGTAGTCCTCCAGCCCGCTGAACACGAAGTTCGAGAACGCGACGATGCCCGGCACCGACCGGAAGTTCTGGGTGAGCATCGCCCGCTCACCGTCCTTCGCGATGGCGTCGCCGAGCGCATGCCAGGTTGCAACGTCCGCACGACGGAAGCGGTAGATCGACTGCTTCGCGTCACCCACCGCGAACAGTCGCCCGGGGCGCGGCGGGTGTTCGTGCCACGCACCGTCGAGCTCCGGCTCGCGCGTCAGCAGTAGCGCGATCTCCGCCTGCACCGGGTCGGTGTCCTGCACCTCGTCAACGAGGATCGCGTCGAAGCGCTCCGCCAACCGCGCCCGCGCCGCGCTCCTTTCCACGAGGAGGCGACGACACTCGAACAGAAGATCGTCGTAGTCGGCCTGGCTCCGCGCGCGCTTTCGCGTCGCGACGAGCGGGAGGAAGTGTTCGTACAGATCGAGGACGACGCGCCGGTGCAGCGGGGCGAAGAGGTTCGCTTTCCAGCGATCGATCCACGCCTTCACCTCGTCGATGTTCGACTTGAAGCCCGCGCAGGCGTCGCCGTTCCAATCCGCCGCCTTGCCGCCGACCTTCTTGAACTTCGCCCGCGCCGCCTCCGGGATCAGCCGCTCGTCCTCACCCGCGAGCGCCGCCGCGATCTGCGCGAGCCCCTCCGCGTTGTTCGCGAGGAGCTTGCACGTGTCGGGTTTGTTGCACTCGGCGCGCAGGGACTCGAACGTCGTGTGAATCGCCGCCAGCGTCGCGCGTGCCTCCGTCCAGTCGAGCGCCTCCGGGCCGACGACGGGCTCCAGGTCCGCGAAGCGCACCAGCTCCAGCGCCCCGGCGCGGAGGGTCTGCTCCGCACACGCTCCGCGGAGCGGCGCGATGTCCGCCGGGTGCCGCTCGTCGTAGCCCTTCCGCCAGGTGCGGTAGGCGTCGTCCGCCGCAGAGGTCCCGAGCGTCTCGCCGATCAGCTCGGTGCGCGGCGCCCACCGCGACTCGTACGCCTCCATCTTCAACAGCGACGACGCAAACGCGTGAATCGTCGACGTCTGGAGATCCGATAGCCGCTCCACCGCCGCCTGGAGGTTCGTGCGCGCCTCGCCCTGAGCGCTCGCGAGCGCCGACTCCAACGCGTCGCGAACGCGCTCCGCGACCTCACCGGCCGCCTTCTCCGTGAACGTGATGACCGCGATGCGCTCCGGCGCCGTCCCGGCGGCGAGCAACCCGAGCACGCGGTCGACGAGCACCGTCGTCTTGCCCGCGCCCGCGCCCGCGTTGAGGGCCATCGACGTGTCGGTCGCCGAGACGACGCGCTCGCGGACTTCGATGTCGACGATCTCGGTCATCCCACCACCTCCAACATCCGCTCCAACGCCGCCGTGTCGGTGGCGTCCACCGGCGAGACCTGCTCGAGCGCCAACGCAAACTTGTCGTCGCCCTTCGCCATCGGCCACAGCCCCTTCGCCGCGCGCTCACGCGTCACCCGCGCGAGCTCCGCGACCGTCGTGCTCAGCGCGCGGACCTCCACCGTCCCCACCCCGCCGTCCGGATCGACGTGCACGATGTCGGTCACGTCTTCGAGGGCGGCCGCCGTGAGCATCGCTGCGAACGCGTCATCGATCTTGAGTGTCTTGCGGCCCGCCTTCGATCGCGTCGCCAAGAGCGTGGGCCCCGCGACGAGCACCTCGTCCGCTGCGACCGACCAGCCGTCGAAGTCATTCGGCGGCACCGTACGCGGCGCCGCCGCGAGCCAGTCGTCTCGCGCCGCGAGCATCGTCTCCGCGAACGCGCGGCCGAGGTCGCCGGCCATCGCGATCGTGTCGGCGTCGATCTCCGGTTTGTGCGCGAAGAGCGCCTCGTCCTCCTCCGCCCACACCTCCGCGAAGCGCGCGAGGAGATCGGGGCCCGCGCGGTCGAACGCCGCGCGCAGCGCCGCTCGCGCCCGCGACTTCAGGACGTACGCGCTCGTGGCGTCGTACGCGTGGTAGAGCGACGGCGCCGGGTACGCGCGCAGCAGGCGGCGGAAGAAGTACCGCGCCGGTTGCAGCGCGGCCTCCGCGAACACGTGCACACGCGCCTCGATGTCCCCCGACGCCGGCCCCAGCACGAGCTCGGGCGAGACCAGGCCGGTCCAGGCGTCGATGAACGGCGTGTCGGTGTGGGCCGAGCGACGGTGGCGATCGATGGAGCGGTGCAGCTGCATCAAACGGCGCGGCGTCGCGTGGCGCGCGAGCGCCTCCACCTCGCCGTTCTGCACCCGCGCGACCCAGTGCTCCGTCGCGTCGATCGCGTCCTTCGGATCCTCGGGCCCGAACTGCGCCCGGGAGCCGACCTTCTGCTGCGTGGCGCGCAGGTCGGCGTACGAGGCGCGGCGGCCCTCGAGCGTCGCGACGACGTCGAGGAGGAGCCGGCTCGGTCGCTGCGGACGTGCGCTCATCAGCTCGGTGCTCGGCGCCGAGAGCCACAGCCGCCCGGTGCACGACGCGATCGCGGCGGCGAGGCGACGACGTTCGAGGTCGGCGCGGTCGCGCGAGGTGAGGAGGTGAACGTCGGTCGAGGCGGCGATGGCCTCGATGAGCGCGTCCGTCAGGAGCGGGTCCTCGTCACGGCGCGGCGGGAAGCGTCCTTCGACGAGGCCGGTGAGGCAGACGACGTCGAGCTCACCGCCGATCAGCTCCATCGGCGGCACGACCCGAACGCCCGGCTGCGTCATGAATCCTTCCAGCCGGGGCTTCGCGGCGAGCGCGGACTCCAAGAACCCCAATGCGTCGGCGGCGTCCATCGCGGGGCCCGCGTCACCAAACGCGTCGAGGACGTCGGCGAGCTGCGCACGTTCGTTGGGGAGGCCGATCCACGTCTTCGCAAACGCCGACCAGGTCTTCGCGTGGGCGCCGAGCGTGTCGTGCTCCGGGAACGCCGCGAACGCGTCGGCGAAGGTTTCGATCACAGCGAGGAGCGAGGTGTGCGCGGCGTGGCGCCAGGCGTCCTCTTCGGGATCGATCCTCTCGAGCGCTGCGCGCAGCGCGCCACGGATCGCCGCGGTCCCGCGCACGGCGCCGCACTCGGCCAACGCGCGCCGCCACTGGCTCGCACCACGGAGCGCGTCGGCGCCGAGGCGCGGCGCAATGCGGAGCAGCGGGTGCCTCAGGAACGCGTACCACTCGGCGACCGAGTCCTCGCCGGACGCGAGGCGAATCGCCTGCCTCAACAGACGCCCCGCGCGATCGCGCGCGAGGCTCGGGCCGACGAGCCACACCGCCGGTATGCCCGCCGCGTCGAGGCGCTCTTCGAGGAGGTCGGCGGTGCTGCCGTCGGGGAGCGCGATCGCGATGCGGTCGAGGGGGGTGCCCGCGGCGATCGCACGTTGCACTTCGCGGACGACCTCGCGCATCTCCCGTGCTTCGTCCGGCGACGTGACCAACGCGACGCGACCGTCGTGCGGCGCAGCGGTCGTGGGCTCCTTGAACAGGTGACGCTGCAGGTGCGCGACGTCGCCCTCGCCCGCCACGTCGACGTCGAGGACCTCGAGGTGCGCCGCGGCGCGTCGGAGGCCCTGCGGCGCCAGTTCGATGTGTTCGAGCGGCGCGAGCGCGAGGCGTACGCCGGGGCGATCCGCGAGCCACGCCGTGAGGACCTCGTACTGGCTCGGGGTCAGCGAAGCATCGCCGATGACCACCGCGCCCACGTTGCGGTTGAACGCGAGCCGCCGGTCTTCGACCGCCGCGAGCGCGAGATCTCCGATCGTTCGTGCGCCAGCGAGGCGTTCACGCGAGCGACGTTCGTGGGCGGCGCCCAGGAGGCGCGCTAGCAGATCGCGGCGGCCTTCGAGCTCGGGCGCGCACGTCACGGTAGCGAGTCGGTCTGCGTCGAGGCCCGCGGCGTCGAGCTTCTGCACCGCCTGTTCGAGGGACGGCAGCCACCCCGGGGCGTCGAGGCCCGTCTCGTCGTCGCGGATCGCTTCGCGCAGCGTGGCGCCGAGCCAGCCGGCCGGCTCGGGCGTGAGGCCACGCTCCGCGAGCGCGAGCTCCCCGAGCGCGGACACGATGCGACCGGGGGGCGCGAACGACACGCGGATGAACGGGCCCGCGAGCGCGAGCGCGCGACGGACGAGCTCGGCGCTCCCGACGGACGGGGTGACGACGACGACCGCCGCGGTGGGGTCGCCGGCGCGCGTGCGGACGGAGCGAACGGCTTCGGCGACGCGCTGGCCGAGCGGGCTGGTGGTCTCGACGGTCATCGGTGCGTCGCAGATTGTCGGCGGCCGAACCGCGAAACAACCCACGAAGATCTTCGGCACAGCTTGGATGTTCAGGCCTAGACTGCGGCCGGTCGCGAATGCGGCCGGTCCGAAGGCTGTGCTAAGGCGGTCCGCGAAGCGGAGCGGCGTTATGGCCTACGAGGGTGTATCGGATAGCCGGCCGGGGAGTGCCCAGGTCCGGCTTCGCGTTTGGCGTCGGCCGGGGACGCTCTTCCGGTCAGATGCCGTTCGTCTCGCCTGGTGTTGCCCCTCGGCTTCGCTTATGGCCGCGGCGGGCGAGCCGAACTGATTCCCTCCAGAGCGTCCCCGTCCGCCGCCAGCGCTCCGCGTGTCGAGTTGCCTTCGCTCGGCGATCCGATGGGGGTGGGTGACCCAAGGAGCTTCGCGCCATCGCGGAGGTGATGCGACGTGCTGCCCAGGCGCTCGCTCCGCCCCGGCGGCGGGCGTGCCGACCTCGGTTCGGCGAGATTGGCCATCGATCGACACGGGGACCCAGCGTTCGCGATGGGCAAGGCACGTTGCGCTCGGCGGGGCGGCTCGGCTTTCGGAACCGGCGCGCCCGCCGCCTGCGCTCCGCTACTCACGTTGCCCTATCCCACTGCGTACTCGATCGTAATCTCGTGCTAGCGTGAAGTCGTACAAGCCGTGGTCGCCGATGCAGTCGCACCTGTTGCCACAGTCGAGGAGGACGGCGGTCGGCTCCGCTCGATGGTCGGCGGCACTCGAATGCTCCCCATGTAGCGCTCGCGGCACGGCCATCCCCAGATGGATCTTCGCGGCCTCGCACGCGAGTAGCCCACGCCACCTTCGACGCATTCACGAGACCACTGGAATCAGCGTCGGATGATGCGCCGACGGCGGTCGAGGGCTGCGATGGACCGGTGAGGTTCGCCGGCTCGCAAGAGGGGATGGGCGGGCGCGCAAGTTGAGTTGCGGAAGAAGTTTCTTTCTCTCTTTTGGGGTTGACGGAATTGTCGGCCCTGTCCGGGCCATCTGCTCGACGAACGCCGACCGTTTCGAAGTTTTCGAGCTTGGACTCTTCGCCGGACGCTGACGGTCCATGGCGTGCGTCCTCGCACGTCTCAGACGGTCCTCCTCGAGGCCTGCCGAATCGCGTTTCGAGGAGCTGAATAGCGGTATCCAGGCGCTCCGGTTCATCGAGCGGCGCAAGCTCTACGTGGAGCGCGGCTTCAGCTCGCTGTTTCGGTTCTGCGTCGAGGGGCTCGGGCTGACCGAGGACCAGGCGTGCCGGCGCGTCGGCGTGGTGCGCGCGGCGCGGCGGGTGCCCGAGGTGTTCGAGCTGATCGCGACCGGCGAGCTGCACATGACGGGCGTCGCGAAGCTCTCCAAGTTCATGAACGACGACAACGCCCACAGCCTCGTCGAGCAGGCGCGGAACAAGTCCAAGGCCGAGGTCGAGATGCTGATCGCTACCGAGTTCACGGGAGCGAAGAGCTGCGAAGACCGTGTCGAGGCGGCGACCGCCGAGACGTTCGCTTTTCGCTTCGACGGGAGCGCCGAAGCCAAGGCGCTCTTGGATCGAGCCAAGGAGCTCACCCCGCCTGGGACGGACATCGGGGAGATCTTCGAAGCGGCGCTCGCGCTCTACGTGGAGAAGCTGGAGAGGAGGAAGAACGGAAAGACGAGTCGTCCACGATCGACGCCTGCCGACGACGCACCCGCGGGCGCAGCGTACGTCCCAGCGGCAACGCGCCGCGCGGTGGTGGAGCGCGACGGCGCGCAATGCACCTACGTGAGCCCGGACGGGCGGCGATGCAGCGAACGGTCGAACCTCGAATTCGATCATGTCGGCGGGCGGGCGCTGGGGGCCAAGAGCGTGGTCGGCGAGCTGCGATTGTTGTGCCGCGCGCACAACCTTCATGCCGCGAACGAGGTGTTGGGTCGCGCCTTCATCGGGCGAAGGATTCATGAGCGCAGCTCCACCCAGCCCGGGCAGTGTGAAGTACGTCCGACGCCACGGCCACGCCCGGAGGGCAGCACGTGAGAGCGATGCCAGAGGGGGTTCGAGAGCGCGACCCTCCTTCGGACTGCGTTCCGCGCCCCCCCCTCGCTTACGAGCCGGCGAAATGGCGGCCTAGGGACGAGTCACTCCGCGGCGCCCGGCGCGACGCTCTCTGTCTCGGGGTGCCTTACGCGGACTCACGGCATGCTCGACGCAGGCCCTTCCGCCAAGTGAACGGTACTTGGCCTAACCCTGACCCAACCCATCGCCGTCCCATTGAAACCCATAAAGTCCACGTTCGCAGTTGATTGATCTCGCCTCGGGGATAGATCCGATGCCGGCTGAGGCGCGGCGATGACTCGGCCCACTATGCGGTCGCGCGCTCGACGACGAAGCTCACGCTGGTGGTCGTGCTCCCACCGATGTTCAGCGTGGCGACGCGCTTCGCGCCGTCGACCTGGTAGTCGCCGGCCTGGTCGGTGACCTGGCGGAAGGCGTCGAGGACCATGCGGACGCCGGTGGCGCCGATCGGGTGGCCGCCGCCGATGAGGCCGCCGCTCGGGTTGAACGGGAGGCGGCCGCCGGGGTCGACGTCGCCGCGTTCGATCGCCTGGTGCGGCCGGCCGGCGTCGCACAGGCCGAAGTGATCGATCGCCATGTACTCGCTGATGCTGAAGCAGTCGTGACACTCGACCGCGTCGAGGGCCCAGGCGTCGGGGAGCGCGGCGCGGCGGAGGGCGTCGTCGATCGTGCGCTTCACTTCGCCGAACACGTAGGGCTGCCCGGCGGAGGCGGCGAGTTTGTCGTCGAGGAGCATCGGCGCGGTGCGGTGGCCGAAGCCGGCGAGCTTGGCGAGGCGCTGCACGCCCCGCGTTTCGGCGTAGCGCTTCGCGTACCGCTCGGACGCCAGGAACACCGCGGCGCCGCCGTCGGTGATCTGGCTGCAGTCATGGCGGCGCACGTTCCCTTCGATGACCGGGTTCGCCTGGTCGTCGACGCCGAAGCTGTCGTCGTCGAGTGACCACCGCCGCGTCTGGGCGTTGTCGTTCCTGCGCGCGTTCGCGAAGTTCTTCTTCGCGAGGTGCACGAGGTGTTCGCGGTCGAGGCCGTGGCGCTCCGCGTAGACGTCGGCGAGGCGGCTGAACATGTGCGGCCACAAGTACGTCGCGCCTTCACCCTCGCGTCCGTTCCACGCGCAGACGCCGAGGTGCTTCGCTGCCTCCTGCCCCGGGACGTTGCGCATCTGCTCGACGCCCAACACACACGCGAGGTCGTAGCGCCCGGCTTCGATCTCCGCCGACGCCGCGAGCATCGCGACGCTCCCCGACGCACACGCGGCTTCGTGGCGCGAGGCGGGCGTCCCGGCGAGATCCGGGTGCGCGGAAGCGAACCACCCGCCGAGCTGGTTCTGCCCGCAGAACAGCTCGCTCGAGAAGTTCGCGACGTGCGCGACGTCGACGTCCTTCGGATCGATTCTCGTCGCGTCGAACGCGCCGTTCACGGTGGCGCCGAAGATGGCCCACAGGTCCTCGTCGTTTTTGCTCCAGTTGAAGGCGAAGTCCGTCTGGAAGCCGCCGAGCACGTACACCGTCATGAGATCAGAATCGCACGGTCCGCACGACGATGCGGTCGTCGTGTTGGTACGCGAGCCGGTACACGCCGCCTTCACCGCGCGACAGCGAAGGCGAAAGTTCCAGGCCCGCCTCGTCCAGCAGCCGCTCGACCTTCGCGGCCTCGCCGAGCCGGACGAAGTACAGGCCGGAGGTCTTCAGCGTGTGGCCGTCGTCGGTGGTGCGTTCGAAGACGAGCACCTTCGCGTCGCCGGAGAAGCTCGGCGCCGAGCCGCGCCCCAGCGCGAAGCGACGCCCGTCCGCGACGCGATGAAGGAACAGGCCGGTCGGCGTCTCGTACGCAACGAACGCGCCGTCGGGGGAGAGCGCCGGCGCAAACGACGGCTCACCTTCGTGGATGGGTTTACCGTTCACGTGGACCCGAGCGTCGACCTGCGCGACGCGCGCCGGGAGCGGCTGCGGACCGTGGTAGCCCCCGAGCCGATCGAACTGCATCAGCGGCTCGCCCGAGAACGGGCGAGCCGCGCTGCGTACGCCGAAGCGTCGTGCGTCGGACCACACCGGGCGATAACCGGCGCCCGCCTGTTCGACGACGCGGCGCTCGATCGGTTCGTCCACGCCGAGCACGACCACGCCGTCGCGCGCCGCCGTCGTGACGAGGACGTGCGCGCCGTCCGGCGCGATCACCGGCGCGACGTAGCGCCCGCGTGCGACGATCCGCGCGTCGCCCACCGAGGGCTCGGCGGATGCGGTCGCGGGGATCAGCAGCACCAACAACCACAGCGAGCGGCGACGCAGCAGCACCAAGAACGGGAGCAAGGCCCACCACGTGAAGCCGCGCGACTCGGCGGCGCTGCAGCCGCAGCCGCTGTCGACGTCCTGCGCCACCAAGGTCACGGGCTCGCCGCCGTCACGCGTCTCACCGCCCACGCCGATTCGCACGCCGCTGTCTTCGACGCCGCCGTCGCGCGGTGTCTTCACACCACTGTCGACGTGACCGGCGTCGGCGTGGCCGGCGTCCGGCGTGACGACGCCGCCGTCGCGCTCCATCCCTTCTGCGAACAGGCCGACGGAGCACCACGTGGTGTCGCCGCTCTGCACGGTGCAGGTGCGCGCGGTGACGCCGTAGCCGGACTGCTCGGCGCGCACGGTGTACGTGCCGGGCGGGAGGTCGAAGCGCCACGCGCCGGAGTCCGCCGAGGCGCTGTCGGAGGCGCCGGTCTCCTGGATGGTGACGGCGGCTCCGGGGATGCGGATCGAGGTGTCGGCGAGGCCCGCGCCGGTGTCCTCGAACACGACGCCCGTCAGCACGCCGGTCGTCGGCATCGGGTTCTGGCCGAGGTGACGGAGGAGGGCGTTCAGGTGCGCCTGCGCCGCGCGCTGCCGTTCGTTGGGGTTCGACAGGTACGAGACGTCCACGTTGCAGTTGTTGATGAAGCCGAGCTCGGAGAGCGTCGCGGGCATGTTGGTGTTCGTGAGCACCGAGAAGTTGGCGCGTTTGCCGCCGCGGTTCGCGAGCGGCCACGTCGCGATCATCTCCGACTGGATCTCGTCGCGCAGATCGACCGCGTTGGCGGACGCGTTGTTGGAGCAAAACGTCTCGATGCCCGTCGCGACGACGCCGGCGGAGTTCGCGTGGATGCTCATGAACCGCGAAGCGCCCGCGCTGTTCGCCATACTCGAGCGCGCCGACAGGCTCACCGCGGAGTCGTTGGTGCGGGTCATCAGCACCGTGAAGCCGGCGCCCTGGAGGAGGGTGCGCAGGCGTAGCGACACGTCGATGACGATGTCCTCTTCCTCGTAGCCGCACCCGACCGCGCCGGGGTCGGCGCCGCCGTGTCCGGGGTCGACGCAGATCGTCTGCGCGAACGCGGCGCTCGGGAGGAGCGCCAAGACGAGACCGGGCCACAGCCGCCGCATCGCGTCGAGGATGGGCGCCCGCGGGGCCCCCTGACCATACCCCGATCGTCGGATCCGTTTTTCAGAGACGGTCAGATGCGCTTCGGGAAGTGGATCTTGAGGTCGTCGTCCTTCTTCTTCTTGGGGCGCTCCTCGTCCGGCCGGTCGAGGTCGTGGTCGTGGTCGCGCTCGCGTTCGATGCCGGTGAGCTCGGCGATCTCTTCGGTGTTCTCCTCGATGACGAACTCGACGGACTCGATCAGGAGCCACCCGTCCTTGGAGATCGCGGACAGGAGCACCTCGAAGGTCCCGGCCTGGAGGAACACGAGCTGGTAGGAGCCCGGGGGATCGATCGGCTCGAACAGGTACCCCGGCCGCGCGCCGCCCTTGATGGCGAAGCCGCGGACGCGGAGCGTCGGGTCGTAGCGGAGCGTGAGCGGCACCCCCGCGCGGCCGACGCGCCGTTGGGAGGCCTCCTCCCCGTCGACCGGCGCGAAGAAGCTCCCGTGCCGGACCTTGGTGCAGAACCCCGGGACGTGCTGGAGGAGGTGGTCCATCAGCTCGAGGGGGTACAGGTCGATGATGCCGGTCGCGTGCCCGAAGTCCTTGAGGGCCTTGTTCGCGTAGGCGGTGTCGCTGACGCCGGTATACAGCGACGCGAGGAGCGCCAGGGCCTCGCCGCGGTCTTCTCCGGCCTTCATGCGCTCCTCGGCGAGGAGCATGGCGTGCTGCGCGAACCGCACCGACGGTCCGAGCGCGCGCTTCATCTCGTTGGGATCCGTCAGGGAGAGATCCCCCATCCGGTCCTCCGGCATGTCCTGGAAGTACTTGCCCGCGCCCCCGTCGGTCGCGAAGCCCTGCTTCTTCGCCTCGGCGGCGGCGGCGGCGGCGGCCTCGCCGTCCTCGGTGTCGTCGTCGTCCTGGTCCGACTGGCGGCCCCGTTTCTTGCGCTCGTCGTCCCAGTTGAGGCCTTTGACCTTACGGTCGTCCTCCTCCTCGTCGAGGAGGCGCTGTAGCTCGGCGTCCGCGTCCACAGAGGTATGGCGGCGGCCCTCCTCCTCGATCTCGGCGGCGTGACGGCGCTCGAATCCGGCCGCCTCCTCGGCCTCCTCCTCGGTCAGGCCGGGGGCCGAACGGGCCTTACCATGGCTCTTTCCCTTGGTTTTGGGGCTCCCCTTCCCTTTGGGCTTGGGGCTGCCTCGGGCCGGGCGCATCGGCGGCGGTCGCGGGGCACCTCCTCGAACCTTCGACAAAGCGCCTTCAACTTAGCATGATGGGCGCCGGCGAGGATGGAAGCTCGCAGTCAACCGCCGGAGCTGGTCTTCGGGAAATACCACATCGTGAAGCCGCTGAAGATCGGCGGTACGGCCGCGATCTATCTGGCGATCATGCGCGGCGAGAACAACTTCTCGCGTGAGGTCGTCGTGAAGCGGCCGCTCCCCCACCTGGTCGCCGACCAGCGGTCGCGGTTGATGTTCATCGACGAGGCGCACATCGCCGCCCGGCTCTCCCACCCGAACATCTGCCAGGTGCTCGACCTCGTCTCGCGCGAAAACGAGCTGTACCTCGTCCTCGAGTACCTGCGCGGGGTCGACGTCCGCGAGATCATCAAGCGCTGCATTCAGCTGACGCGCCTGATGCCGCCGGAGGTCGCGGTGTGGATCGCGATCGAGACGGCGGCCGGTCTGCACTGCGCACACGATGCGGCGGGGGTGGACGGCAACCCGCTGAACCTCGTCCACCGCGACGTCTCGCCGAAGAACATTCGTGTCACCTACACGGGGTCGGTGAAGGTGATCGACTTCGGGATCGCGCGCGCGATGAATCGCGCGACGGAGACGGCGGCCGGCACGATCAAGGGGACGCTCGGGTACATGTCGCCCGAACAGATCCTCGGCGACGACATCGACCGGCGCAGCGACATCTTCGCGTTCGGCATCTGCCTGTTCCAGATGCTGACGTGTCGAAACCCGTTCGACGGTCCTACGCTCAAGGAGCGCGTGCGTCGCCTGACGCAGGCGCCGATCCCGTCGGTGCGGGAGTTCAACCCGTCGCTCGACGACGAGATCGCGGGCATCGTCGCGAAGTGCCTCGACCGCGACATCGACGAGCGCTACCAGACGATGCGCGAGGTGCAGGTCGCGTTGGACCGGTACCTCGGGCACCTGCAGGTCGTGTCGCCGCGGCAGCGGCTGATCGAGTTCCTCGAGGACATCTTCCCGAACTCCGACGAAGAGGACACCGCGCTCAAGAGCGCGCTGTCGGAGATCAGCAGCGTCGTCGGAAAGATCGACACGGCGCAGAAGCTCCGCTTCCCGGACGACCCGCCGACCGAGACGGATCGCCCCGCGGTGTCGGCGTCCTCGGCGTCGGCCGTGCCGCCCGGCGCGACCGCCGCGACGCGCGGCGCTTCCGAGTTCGCGACGCAGGCGGGCGAGACCGAGGCCGATCGCTACTTCACCAACGACACCGCGCGGCTCATGGAGCCGAAGCCCGTGTTTCACGCGGACGTGCCGGCGCAGCAGACCGGCGCGACGGTGCTCGAAGAGGACCCGCCGCAGGCCAAGGCGAAGTCGCCGCTCCTGTGGATGGGGCTCGCGGGGTTCGTGCTCGCGGCCGTGGTCGCGGCGGCGGTGACGCTGTGGCCGCAGCCGCCGACCGTGGAGCGGCTGACGCCGCCGGACGATCTCCCGACCGTCGCCGCGCGGGTCGGACCAGACGGCCAGCCGATCCGGACGGGGAACCCGACGGATGCGACCGGCACGAACACCGCCGGGACGAATGCGGCGGGGAGGAACGCCGCCGGAACCAACGCGACCGGCACCAACGCCACCGATACCAACGCCACCGATACCAACGCGACCGGCACCAACGCCACGGGGACGAACGCGACCGGCACCAACGCCACCGACACGACCGGCACCGCGGTGGCGCCGCCCGCCACGGGCGTCACGCCGCCGCCGAGCAAGGCGGTGAAGCCGCCGCCGAAGAAGACCGTGGCGCCACCGCCGCCCAAGGCGTCGAACCGCCAGCGCGCCCAGCTGTACTTTCAGACAGCGCGCCGCTTCGAGAAGGAACGCCAGGCCGACACGGCCAAGCTGATGTATCACCTCGCGTTCGGCGCCAGCGGGCGTCGGGCGGATCCGTCGCTCTATCTGAACCTCGGTCTGCTCCACAACCGCGCGCACGACACGGCGAAGGCGAAGGCGTGCCTCGCCGGGTTCCTGGATCGGGCTTCGGCGCACCCTTCGGCGCCCCGCGTCCGGACGCTCGTGTCCTCCTTTCCGCCGGTCAAGACGGTGGCGTGCGTCGACAAACGCGAAGCGCGCGCCGCCCGTCGCCAGTACCAGCGCCGCGGCGCGCAGATCGACGCGTGGGTCCAGGAGACCGTCGAGGCCAAGCTGAGACGCTGAGTCGGCGCGTTCTTGCGACCGGTTCGGAGCCGTCCTAGGCTCGTTCGAACCCGTGCGGAGGATCGGCCGCTATGCTCTGCTTTCGCGTTTGGGGTCGGGACACCTCGGCGACGTGTTCCACGCCCACGAGGGCGAGGAGCCCGACGGCGCCGAACGCCTCGCGGTGAAGGTGTTCCGCCCGGACCTCGTCGAGGACCTGCGGTTCTCGCGCGCGCTGATCGCGGGCGCGCCGGTCGCGACGGCGTTCACCCACGACAACGCGGTGCGGGTCCTCGAGATCGATCGCGACGGACCGGAGGCCTTCCTCGCGATGCCGCTGCTCGAAGGGCAGCCGCTCTCGCTCCTCGTGCAGCGCGCGCGCGTCGACGGCCAGCGCATCCACCACCCGCTCATCGCGTGGATCGGGGCGCAGATCGCGTCGACGCTCCACGCGGCCCACCAGCACCCGTGGTTCGCGGGCGCCAACGCGATGTTGGTGCACGGCGCGCTCTCGCCGCGCAGCATCTTCCTCACCTACGACGGGCAGGTGAAGCTGCTCGGCCTCGCGATCGGGCGCGCGCGGCACGTCGTGGAGATGACACTCGCGCGCCTCCCCTACGTGGCGCCGGAGCTGGTGAAGGGCGCCGAGCCGACGCCGCGCTCCGATCTCTTCAGCCTCGGCACGCTGCTGTACGAGGCCTTCTCGACGCGCAACATCTTCCGCCGCGCCAACGAGGAAGACACCCGCACGGCGATCGTGAACGGCAACGTGCCGCCGCTGAACTCGACCAACCTCGACGTCGACGCGAGCATCGGCGACCTCATCGCAGAGATGATGGCGCCACGCATCGACGCGCGCCCCGACTCGCTGATGGTCGTGGCCGACGCCCTCGAGACCGCCGCCGGCGACGCGTCGACGTTCCCGGAGAGCCTATCGCTGCTGATGCAGACCACGTTCCGGGAGGAGCGCGACGCCGCGCAGCGCATGTTGAGCGCCGCGACGCGCGCCCAGAGCGCGGTGAACGCGACGCGGCCTCGCGCGGTGAGCGGCATCGCCCGCGTCGCGGGCGCGGAGCCGACGCCGGACATCGAGGATGACATCCCGATCGACGAGGGCACGCCGGTGTCCGAGCCGTTGCCGCCGGCGGCGCTGGGCGAGTGGTCGACGGACGTCCCGCACGCGCCGGCGCCGGCCGAGCAGCCGGACCTGGAGACGGCGACGACGATCGACGAACGCATGCCGCCCGAGCTCGCCGCGGCGATCGAGGCGAAGAAGCGCGAGCAGCGCGAGCAGCGTGAAGCTCCGCCGCGGGTGGAGGTCACGCGCGAGGATCCGACCCCGAGGGATCTGCCGCCGCGGCAGGCGGCGCCGCGGTCGCCGTCGATCTCCGCGCCGATCGACGTCGCGGGGTTCGAGCTCGCCGATCGCAAACGCGTCGCGCGTTACCGGGTCGAGCAGGTCCTCGCGCGCTCCGCTACGGCGGTGACGTTCTACGCGAAGGACCCGAACGTCGGGCGCCACGTGGTGGTGAAGGCGTTCGACCCGGAGCTCGCGACCGACGCGCGTCTGCCGCGGTCCGAGTGGGTGCGGCTGTTCAAGCGCGAGGCGCGGCTCGCGTCGGTCGTCTCGCACCCGAACCTCCCGACGTTGTTCGACGCGGGGCGCGACGAGTCCGTCTACTTCGTGGTCTACGAAGTCGCCGAGGGCGAGACCCTCGCGCAGCGGCTGAGGACGTCCGCGATGATGTCGCAGTCCGAGGTGCGCCGGGTGCTCGTCGCGGTCGCGGAGGGGCTCGCTCACCTGCACGCGCGCGGCATCGTGCACTGCGATGTGCGCCCGTCGAACGTCCTCGTCGCGCCGGACGGTCGTGTGCGGCTGTTGGATCTCTCGCTCGCCGCCGGCGTCGACGACGCCCCCCACCCGCTGCTCGCGAGCAACGCGATGGCGCTGTCGCCCGAGTACCTCGACGGCAACGGGTATGGGCCTTCGTCGGATCAGTTCGCGCTCGGGATGCTGCTGTACCAGATGCTCGTCGGGACGCGTCCGTTCAAGGGCCTCGACGACGACGAGCTCGTCCGCGCCATCCGGACGCACGTGCCGGCGCCGCCCGAGGAGGTCGAGCCGCACGTCAACCCGATCCTCTCGCAGATGTGCATGAAGATGCTCGCGAAGGATCCGTCGGAGCGTTTCGATTCGTGCGCCGAGATCGCGGAGGCGCTCTCCGGTTCGATCGTCCCGCGGGGGGACTCCAGTCAGGGGCTCGAGCCCGGCGGCACCACGGATCGTGATCGTGCGGTGGCGGCGCGGTTGTCCGTGGAGTCGATCGCGTCGGCCTACGTCGAGATGTGCTCGCGCGTGCTGACCATGACGCAGCCGTTCGAGCCGAACGGCGACGGTGACTCGCCGGCCGATGCGGCGCTCGCGGTCGCGCGACGGCTGAAGACCGACGAACCCACCGAAGTCCTCGCGTCGATGGCGGCCGCGATGCGCGACCTCGCGGATCGTCTGCGTGTCGATCCGCTCGAAGAGAGTATGGCGGCGGTGGTGCCGGCCGAGCTCGCGAAGGTGCTGCGCGCGATTCAGCAGATGGCGTCCGGCGAGGACGTCCCGGGGGCGCTCCCGGTCGCCGCGGAGATCGCGCACGTCGTCGAGGTGTTCTACGCGGCGACGCGCCCGCGTCAGGATCGCGAGCGGGTGTCTCCGCGTCGCGCGGTGTTGTCGCTCAGGGACACGGTCAGCCCGTTCGTGCGGTCCGACGTCGTCGCTGCGTTCGTCGAGCACCTGCGCGAGACGATCAGCGCCTTGGACCTGTCACCGGCGCGCGCCGACGCGAAGCGGGTGTTGCTCGCGGGCGCGGTGCGCTCGGACGCGCTCGTCCACGCGCTGGAGTTCGACGGCTACGTCGTCGAGGAGGCGGCGGACGGTCACGCGGCGTGGGAGAAGCTGCGGCACCGCGGTTACGTCGGCGCCGTCCTCGACGCCGCGCTGAGTGGGCGTGACGGTGCATCGCTGGTGCGACTGTGTCGCGCGCACCCGGACACGGCCCACATGCGCTTCGTGCTGGTGGGCGGCGCGGAGACGGCGGATCTGTTGGCGCCGGATCCCTCGGTGGAGCTGCTGACGGCGGCGACGGCCGTGGACGACCTGCGCCTCGCGGTCTCACGGCTCCTCGGGCGCCCGTAGTCACGAGCTTGCGCCGGCTGAGAAAACTTGGTCGAGTGCGGCGTCCATGGCGTCCCTGCAGGAGCTCCTCCGCGACCTCGACCGCGCCCTGAAGGCGAACCAAGATCCGATCCCCACACGTTTGGCGATCGCGGAGGCGTTCCCCGAGACCCCCGAGGGCGCGCGCGCGCGTTACGAGCTGGGGCTGACGGCGCTCTACCTGCAGCAGCTCGACCGCGCCGAGGTGCACCTGCGTGCCGCGGCGAAGGCGAAGCAGAAGACGTGGAGCCACCTCGCGCGCACGTCGCTCGGGTTGGTGTTGCTCACGCAGGGCAAACATCAACAGGCGGTGTTCGAGCTGCGGCGGGCCGCCTCCGCGCAGCCGCCGAACCTGATGGTGGCGCAGGCCGCAGGGCTCTTGCACGGCGCGTTCGTCCAGATCGGGAACGCGAAGGAGGCGACGAAGGCGCGGGCGCAACACCTCGCGATCCTCGACGGCCTCACGAAGCACGAAGACGCCGCCACGGCCGCCCTCGCAAAGTACCTGCGGGGCATGGAGCACAAGTTCGACGGCGAGCGCGCGCCGGCGAAGACCCTGCTCGCGGCGGCGCTGGAGGGGGATCGGTTGCCCCCCGACGAACGGTCCAGCGCCGAGCGCGCGCTTTCGGCTCTGTGAGACGGACGTCTCGTTTCGCAACCTCCCGAAACCAAAGGCGGCTGCCCCATCCGTCAGCGGTAGGATGGGCCCGGCGTGTGTCGGACCCCACACTGAACGGCGATCGGGTGTGGCCGTGCGTCCAGAGGGGGCGCTCGTGCCGGACTGGGTTTGGGGAACGACGAAGATGAACAAGCGCCAGCTGGCTCGCGCAAACTATCGAAACCTCACCTTCACGCTCGGCGTGGGCTTCGCCATGGCAGTGGCGGGTTGTGAGTGCGGCGGTGGCGACACCATCACCCGCCTCGCGCCGCAGATCAGCCTCTACGATCCGACGGTCCCCGAGGACATGCGTGTCGAGCTGACGGACGTCGCGTTCGAGCGGGTGCCGCTCGGTGCGACGAAGACGCTCTTCGTCGGCGTCGCGAACGCCGGTAGTGATCGGCTGCGCATCTGCATCGAGGGCACGACGCTCCCCACGTGCACCGAGATGTCCCGCGTGCAGCCCGAGGGCACACCGTTCGCGCCGCTGTTCGAGAACCCCGCCGAGGACAACGGTGCGTGGTTGGTCGAGAAGGGCAGCGACCGCGAGTTCCGCATCGACTTCACGCCGGCGACGGAGGGTGAATTCAACGCGTCGCTGATCATCATGCACAACGCGCAGGGCGGCTCGACGACGCTGAACCTGTCCGGTACCGGCATCGCGCCGCAGGTGTCGTTCTCCACCACGGCGATCGACTTCGGTCAGGTCACGGTCGACACGCGCAAGGAAGTCCAGCTCACGATGACGAACGGCACCGAGTTCGCGCAGCCGGTGACCATCCCGCCGATGAACCAGACGTCGGTGATCTTCGGGACCACCACGCTCGACAACCAGGAGACGCCGTTCGACCAGCCCTTCATGGGCAGCATCCCCGGCAACGGGATGCTGACGATCAAGGTCTTCTACCAGCCCCCCGAGGAGGGGATGCACACCAACCAGATGGACGTCAGCTACTGCCCGACGTGCCAGCAGACGGTCACGCTGACCGGCGAGGGTGTGAAGCCGATCTTCGAGCTCGACCCCGCTTCGCTCGACTTCGGCGCGGTGGAAGAGGGTGTGCCGGTCACACGTCAGTTCGTGGTGCGGAACATCGGTAGCTACGACTTCGAGGTCATGAGCGTCGCGCTCGAGCGCGGGACGACGATGGAGTACGAGGCGATCCCGTCGCAGATCCTCCCGCGCACGTTGGCGCCCAACGAGGAGTTCCCGGTCGACGTGCGCTACATCGGTACGTCGCCCGGCGAGGACAACGGCCGCATCGAAGTCGTGACGAACGCGTGCGCTGATCCGAACGCGATGGTCTGCGACTCGACCGGTCACGTGTCGCTCACCGCGACGTCGAACGGCCCGAACGTGGTCGCGTTCCCGCCGATCGTGAACTTCGGCACGGTGGCGGTCGAGGGCAACACGATGCGGACGCTGTCGATCCAGAACACCGGCAACACGCCCCTCACGGTGAGCGCGATGAACCTGATCAACGCGTCCTCGTCGGAGATCTCGATCTCCGGCGGGCTGCCGGGTGCGTTCCCGACGACCATCACGGCGGGCGGCTCCGTGGAGCTGCAGCTCGCGTACAACCCGATCGACCCCGGGCCGGACCGCGCGGACATCGAGATCATCTCCGACGATCGCGACGAGCCGAACCTCACGGTGCCGATCATGGGCGTCGGTGGTGTGCCGACGACGTGCTCGATCAACGTCGCGCCTTCGCAGCTGACGTTCGGCCTCGTGGAGCGCGGTCGTACGGCGACGCTGCCGGTCGAGATTCGCAACGCCGGGGCGATGCCGTGCCTCGTGCAGAACATTCGCCTGAGCGGTGCGGTCGAGTTCTCGGTGAACGCGGGCGCGCAGGGCGGCCAGGTCACGGTGGCGTCCGGTGGGCGGCACCAGCTCGAGATCTCCTACGCGCCGACGGACTACGGCTTCCACAACACCCTCCTGGAGTTCGACGCGGACGACCCGAGTCAGCCGACGGTGCAGGTGCCGGTCAGCGGCGGGAGCCAGCAGAGCAACGTGCTCGTCGTGCCGTCGTCGATCGACTTCGCGGTGGTGCCGGTGACGTGTCGTTCGCCGGTGCGGACGGTGACGGTCTACAACACGGGCAGCTCGGTCATCACGATCAACAACGTGTACCTCGACCCGACGACGTCGCCGGAGTTCGAGCTCACGCCGTTCGCGACGCCCGCGCAGCTGCCGGCCGGTGGCTCGGTGACGATTCAGCTGCGGTACCACCCGGCCGACATCGGCACGGACACCGGGGTGCTGTTCATCTCGCACTCGGACTCGATGATCCCGTCGGCGGTGCCGCTGCAGGGTGAGGGGCAGATCAACCCGACGGTGACGGACACGTTCCAGCAGCTCCCGACGCCGCGCGCCGACGTGCTGTTCGTTGTCGACAACAGCTGCTCGATGTCTCAGGAGCAGGCGAGCCTCGGTTCGAACCTCGGCGCGTTCCTGTCGTTCGCGCAGCAGCAGATGATCGACTACCAGATCGCGGTCACGACCACGGACGTGACGTCGAGCGGTGAGGCGGGGACCTTCGTCGGGTCGACGCGGATCATCACGCCGTCGACGCCGAACGCAAACACGGTGTTCCAGCAGAACACGTCGCTCGGGACGAGCGGCTCCGGCACGGAGCGCGGCCTGGAGGCGGCGTACCTCGCGCTGTCCGACCCGCTGATCAACACGGCGAACGCGGGTTTCTTGCGGACCGACGCGGCGCTCGCGGTCATCTTCGTGAGCGACGAGCGCGACCAGTCGTCGCGAACGCAGGCGTTCTACGAGGACTTCCTCCGCAACATCAAGGGCTTCTCGAACACGGCGATGTTCTCGGCGAGCTCGGTGGTCGGTACGCAGTCGCCGTCGTGTAACGGCCCGGGTGGCAACGCGGAGTACGCGCCGCGGTACATCAACGTGGCGAACAACACCGGTGGCGTCGTCGAGTCGATCTGCGCGGCGAACTGGGGTCAGACGCTGTCGAACATCGGTCTGAACTCGTTCGGTCTGCGCCGGCAGTTCTCGCTGTCGTCGACGCCGGTCCCGGTGACGTTGGCGGTGACCGTCGACGGCAACGCGATCCCGATGACGACGGCGGGCGGCCAGCAGAACTGGCAGTACGACAACACGACGAACACGATCATCTTCAGCGCCGCGGCGGTCCCGCCGGCGGGCGCGGTGATCACCGTGACCTACACGGTCGCGTGCCTCCCCTGATTCGTCGCTTCGCCTGAGTGCTGATTCGTCACCTCGCCTGGGTGCTCGTGCTCGCGCCGTCCGCGCCGTCCGCGGCGTGGGCCGAGCCCGACTGCACCGAGCAACTCGAAGTCGTGAGCGCCACCGCGCGCTATGCGACGCGTATGTTCCAAGGCAAACCGACGCGCCGTGACGTCACGGTCCGTGTCGACGTGCGCTCCACGGCGACGGTCGCGATCACGGCGGCCGAGCTGGGGGTGTTCCTCGGCGCGTCGTTGGAGGACATCGAGAACACTCGGCCCGAGGCGCTCCCCACGCGCTCGGCGCGCACACTCGCCGGCGGCGGCCGCGCGTTCCGCACCGAGGTGCAGTCGTTGGTGCCGCCCGAGTCGAAGCGAACGCTGGAGGTCGTGCGCAAGGCGATCCCGCTCGACGAGGACCTGTACGGCGTGAAGGTCGTGCTCGTGTCGTGCAAACGCGCGTACGCGGTGCAGGAGGTGACCATCGCGATGCCGGCGGACGCGGGGCCGCCGCTGTGGCTGATCGTTGCGGCGTTGCTGGTGGTGGGCGCGACGGTGGTGCTGCTGATGCTGCGCCTGCGGTGAGCCTCCATGTGGGCTCCGCATTGGTGTATGTCAGCGCGATGCACGAGGGGCGACAGCCGGCGGCCAGCACGAAGATGGCGCTCAGGCGCTTCGCGCTCGAAGCTGCGGGGGGGATTCGTGGGCGGAACGCCGGGGCGACGTTCGCCGAGAGGCTGATTCGTTGTTTCGGGCTGGTCGACGACGACGGTGCGTTCGACTTCCGTCATGAGTTCGGGATCGTCGCTGCGGGCAAGAAGGCCAGGAGGACGGTCGCGGCCTACGGGTCCGAACGTCGGGTGGTCGTCGACGTGGTCGATCGTGAACTGCTGCTCGACCTCGCTTGGGGGGAGCTGTATCGGGCCTGCGTCCAGATGGACGCCGAGCCGCAGTACGTCGTGCTGACCAATCAGCGCGATGTGCGGCTCTACGATCTCGCGAACGATCGGCACGCCCCTCGACTCACGCTGGCGCTCGACGAGCTGCCCAAGTACAGCGAAGCGTTCCCCTTCTTTGCGCCGGACTGGATCCCCGGGACGACGCCGAAGATCATCAACGTCGACAAGGTCAGCAAGGAGGTCGCCGACCTCGTGGCGCACGTCTACCGCGCGCTCGCCGCCGAGAACCCGGAGCGCCGGGACGACGCCATTCGATTCACGCTGCGGTGCATCGTCGCGATGTTCGCCGAGGACATCGGGCTGCTGCCCAAGGAGTACTTCACGGCGCTCTTGTATCAGGCGGGCGTGGACGGCGACGCGGAGGCGAAGCTCGGCGAGTTGTTCAGATGGATGAACACCCCCCGCGCGGAGCGCGACGAGGAATCGAAGTCGATCCCGTACTTCAACGGAGGGCTCTTCGAAGGCGCGACGGACCTGGCGTTGAACGACGCCGTGCTGCGGGCGTTGACGAAGGCGGCGGAGGCCAACTGGATCCACGTGGATCCGCACATCTTCGGGAGTGTGTTCCAGGGCGTGATGGACGACGCCGAGCGCCACGCGCAGGGGGCGCACTACACGGCGCGCGACGACATCATGAGCGTCGTCGGCCCGACGATCGTCGAGCCGTGGCGCGAGCGCATCGGGGCGGCGAAGACGCTCGAGCAGCTGAAGACCATCCTCAAGGACATGCGGACGTACCGGGTGCTCGATCCGGCCTGCGGGAGCGGCAACTTCCTGTACGTCGCCTTCCGCGAGCTCTACCGCCTCGAGACGGAGGTGCTGGTCCGGATCTACGAGGCGTTCCCGTCGGCGACGAGCGGCAAGGGAGCGGTGACGTGGGACTCCCGCATCGAAACGACGAACTTCTTCGGCATCGACATCAACCCGTTCGCGGTCGAGCTCGCGAAGACGACGCTCAACATCGCCAAGAAGATCGCCTTCGAACAGCGCAAGGAGGAGGTGCTCGCGAAGTTCGGTCAGTTCCCGATCGAGGTGGATCCGTCGCTGCCGCTGGACAACCTGGATGAGAACATCGTGTGCGCCGACGCTCTGTTCACGGATTGGCCGGAGGCGGACGCGATCGTCGGGAACCCACCGTTCTTGGGATCACAGAAGGCACGACAGGAGTTGGGGCGTGAGTACCTCGCACGACTTCGCGAGCGATACGGCACGATCAATGTCGACTTGTGTACGCACTGGTTTCGGCGCGCGCACGATCGCCTCGCTGACACTGGACGCGCAGGACTCATCGGAACGAGCGGGATTCGAGTCGGTCGTGCGAACGAGATGTCGCTCGAGTACATCGTCAACGCGGGCGGAACCATCACGGATGCGGTGTCCTCTCGCGCTTGGGGCGGCGCCGCCGTTCTGAACGTAAGCATCGTCAACTGGACGCTGCAATCGCGAGAGGGGCCCTTCCGACTTCAGGTCGCCGACCGAATCTACGAGGTCGATGCCGTGGGTCCGGAGCTACGGATTCAGCCCGATCTGAAGGGCGCGCGAACGCTCCGCTCGAACGCCGAAGGGACCGCGCTCGGTGTGATTCTCGGGAGCTCCGACTTCGTCGTGACGGGCGAGACACTTCGCGGGGCCGCAGACGACGGGGTCGCGCGGCCCATCGCCACCGGAGGCGACATGCTCGGCGGCAAGCTGGTCTCGCAACCCGGGTACTGCGCATGGTTGGCGGACTCTTCGACCGAGGAGCTTGCACGCTCGGCGAGTCCGACCGCGGCGCGGCATCTGCGCGCGCACGTCTATCCGATGATCGAGGCGCGCGCATCGAACCCCAAGTCGACCAAACACTACGCAGGTTGGCTTCGTCGATGGTGGATGCCTCGCGATCCGAGCGCTCGATACTTCGAGTTCGTGCGACGAAGGGGCGTCGACGCTCGTCACGTCGTGTGCGCGAGTCCTCAGACGCGCCCGATCTTCACGTTCATCTCCACCAAGTTCGTTCCGACGAACACACTGCAACTCTTCGCATACGAGGATGACTACAGCTTCGGCATCATTCAGTCCTCACTGCACTGGGCCTGGACCAAAGCCAAGGGTGGCCGACTCAAGAGCGACATTCGCTATACCTCCAAGGTCTGGAAGACCTTCCCCTGGCCGCAGGAACCCACCCTCGACGACGTCATCGCGGTCGGGCAGGCCGCCCAGCAGCTCCGCGCGACGCGCCGGGAGCTCATGGACGCCAACGGCTGGTCGCTCCGCGAGCTCTACCGCTCCGCCGAGGTCGCGGGGCCTCATCCGCTCAAGGACGCGCAGGCCAAGCTCGACGCGGCGGTAGAGGCCGCTTACGGGAAGCCGGCGGACCAGGAGGCGACCGAGTTCCTCCTGGAGATGAACCTCGCGCTCGCGGAGGACGAGGCCGCCGGCGAGGCGATTCAGGGTCCCGGGCTCCCGTTGGTCGACGGCGAGGCGCTCGATCCCCAGGACCCGCGGTGGTTCTCGACGGACTGCATCGAGCCGCCGCCGCTCCCCGGTCCTCGCTGACCAACGCAGAGGGTGAAGACGACGATGGCTGACATGATTTCGGACGTCCCCGCGCTGCTCGCGCTCTGGGACGAAGCCAAGAACGAAAAGCCCGCCTCCGCACACCAGGCCAAGAGTTATCGAACGGTGTGGTGGAAGTGTCCGAACGGGCACTCGTTCGAGCGCAAGCCGCGGATGATGTCGAAGGATCCGTCCTGCCCGCAGTGTGCGCTGGGAGGAGCGAGCCTCGCTGATACCCATCCGCAGCTTGCGAAGCGCTGGCACCCTGCCAAGAACGAAACGACTCCGGCCGCGATCGACGCGGGCCACAACGCGCCGGTGTGGTGGGTCTGCGACGAAGGACACAGCTTCCGGAGGAGCCCTCTGCAGATGGTCACGGACGACGGTTGCCCGCACTGCGCGCTGGCCAGTGACTCCTTGGCGGCCCGGTTTCCCGAAATCGCGTCGGAGTGGCATCCGCACAAGAACGGCGACCTGAGCGCCGAACAGGTGGACCCCGACCACAAGATGAGCGCGTGGTGGCTCTGCTCGAAGGGGCACGAGTTCCGCGCGGGCGTCCGTAGCCGCACCCGTTCTCGAAGTCGCTGCCCGCAGTGTTACGGAGCGTGGACGCTCGACAGCATCCGAGCGTTCGTTCAGTCGCTCCTCGGACACCTCGACGTCCTCACGCCGAGCGAGATGTTCGCGTTGGCCATGCAGGCGGGTGCGCTACGCGGAGGGGCATCGACCGCCTTCGTGCGCGCGCTGACTACGGGCAGGTTCCCGATCGAGGAGCTCGAGAAGTTCTCACGTGACGAACCGTCGCTCGTCGATGAGTTTGCCACGAACCAAGACTTCACCCTGGAGCTGCAGGACCCACCGGCCGAGAAGAAGAAGACGGGGGCCCCGCCGGATGACCCCTTCGCGCTGCCGGACGCACCGGACAGCGCCTACGAGTCCGACGGGGACATCGACGTCTCGGCGGCGATCGAAGACCAGCCTAGTGTCGAGCCGGAGGAGCCTGGAGACACCCTCGACATCTACCGGCTCCCCGTCGTGGAGACGCGGGACGCGCTGGCGGCGCTGGACAGCACACTCGTCGCGAACGCGGACGCGGAGACGGTGAAGTTCCTCCTCGACAGCGCCAAGGCGAAGTTATGGAGGCACGCCTATCGCGTCCCCGAAGAAGCCGAGGCGCAGGCCCGCAGCTTCGAGGGGGATGCGTACTCGACGATCGTGCGCGACCGCTTCCTCACCGAGTTCGACGCTGCGCAGAAGATGGCGCTGCCCGAAGGCTACGCGTTCCGCCCGACGCCCGCACACGACGTCTGTCCACCACACCTCATGCAGCGGCACGTCGCAGTTAGCGTCTCCGAGAAGCGACGCTTCGGGAACTGGTCGGGGATGGGGGCGGGCAAGACGTTGAGCGCGGTGCTCGCGACGCGCCTCACGGAGTCGTCGCTCACCGTCATCTGCTGCCCGAACGCCGTCGTCAGCAACTGGGAGCGCGAGGTGAAGAACGCCTTCCCGGTGTCGCGTGTCGAAACGAAGACCTGGGAGCCGACGTGGGGCGACGACCTCTCGGATGCACCCCGCTACCTCATCATGAACTTCGAGCAGTTTCAGCAGCCCGATTCGGAGGCGAAGCTGGTCGACTTCATCGCGCGGCACGTCGTGGACTTCGTGGTCATCGACGAGATCCACTTCGCGAAACAGCGGGACGAGAAGCAGATGAGTCGCCGCAAGCGCTTGGTGCAAGCATTGGTCTTGGAGGGCGGCAAACGCAACGCGGAGCTCTGTGTGCTCGGGATGTCGGGCACGCCGGTCATCAACACGCTGCAGGAGGGGCGAAGCCTCGTCGAGATGATCACGGGCTACAAACACGAAGACCTGGAGACGAAGGCTACGGTCCAGAACTGCATGCGCCTCTACCAGCGCTTCGTCACGCTGGGGACGCGCTGGAAGCCGGACTACACGACCCAGCTCGACACGGAGAAGGTCGAGATCGATTGCGCGGACCGACTCGACGCCATCCGGCGGGTCGGGCGCGGGACCGTCCTGGAGATGGAGCGGGTCCTGACCAGCATCCGGCTCCCCACGATCGTCGAGCAGCTCGAACCGGGCACGAAGACACTCATCTACACGCACTATGTCGACGGCATCGCGAGTCAGATCTGGGACGCGGTGAAAGCTGCGGGCTTTCGCCCGGGGTTGTTCACCGGCAAGAGCGATGACTCTGCGCTCGATGAGTTCAAGAAGCCGCACGGAGACGTCGACGTTCTGATTGCTTCGAGCCGGGTGAGTACCGGGGTCGATGGGTTACAGCATGTCTGTGGGAAGCTGATCCTCAACGCGCTGCCGTGGACCAACGCGGAGTACGAGCAGCTCCGTGCGAGGCTCTGGCGACAGGGCAGCAAGTTCGAGCGCGTGAAGGTCGTCATCCCCGTGACCTACGCGTACGTAAACGGCGAGCGCTGGTCGTACTGCGAGTCCAAGTTACATCGCCTCGAGTACAAGAAGTCGATCGCGGACGCAGCGGTGGATGGTGTCGTGCCCGAAGGCAACCTGAGGACCGAGGCGCAAGCGCAGCAGGACATCATGGGTTGGCTCGACCGGCTCGAAACGGGGGTGCTCGAGACCATCGAACGCAAGCTCATCAAGGTCCCGCTCTCCCGGGAGCCCGGCGACGTCGCGAAGCGTACGCGCAGGTACGGTGACTTCGGCGTCATGAACAACCGGTGGTACGCGAGCACCAGTCACAAGACCCACGATCGGCTGAGCATCAACCCCGAGGAGTGGGCGCACTACCACACGATGTACCAAGAGATTCGCAAGAGCTGGGACGTCGTGCCGTTCGAGGAGGAGATTCGTTGGCTGAACCTTCGCGAGGGGTTCGACATTGGTGACTTCGGCTGTGGCGAGGCACTCATCGCCGATGCGGTGAAAGACAAACACCGCGTCTTCAGCTTCGACCACGTGGCGGTCAACGAACACGTCCAGGCCTGCGACTTGGCGGCGGTTCCGCAGGACAACGAGAGCCTCGACGTCGCGATCTTTTGCCTTTCGCTGATGGGCGCGAACTTCACGGACTACATCCGCGAAGCGCACCGGTGCCTGCACGTCGACGGGCAGATCCACATCTGGGAGCCGGCCAACTACTTCGACGACATCGAGGCCTTCTGCGCGGGGCTCGGGCGCCTCGGCTTCTACTCCGTCACGTCGAAGAAGCAGGGCGCCTTCTACTTCATCCACGGCCTCAGGGACGCCTCGAAGCCCGAGCCCGATCTGGTCCTTCCCTTCCGCGGCCGCACCTCGACCTGACGCGCGTCAACTCAGGCGAGCGATCCCCACTTCGAGGTCGAACGGGCCGACGATCAGCGCGGCGTCCTCCGTGTGGGTGCGGCGGATCGCGGGGTCGCGTGCTTGCTCTTCCACGATCAGGCGGCCCTTGTGGTCGACGGAGACCGTCGCGTGGCACGGCTCGACCTTGGCGTCGCGCAGGACCAGTGAGCACTCGTCGGCGCTGCCGATGAAGACGCGCTCGTGGGTCGCGACGTCGAACTCGCGGGTGAGGCCGGCGCCGCCGATGCGGATGCGCCAGGCGGCGTCGCTCCCTTCCGCGTGGGGCGCGGTCGTGACCGGCCGAGCGTGGACGGCGGGGGTGACGGTGAGCCAGACCTCGGTGCCGTCGATGTCGAGCGGGGTGTTCGGGTCGTGGGTGTGCTGGCCCTCGGGCCGGACGACGGTGATGACCCCTCCGTCGACGCGAAGAACGGTGCATCGGTCGGGGCGGAGGGCGACGTCCGGGCGGGGGCCGCCGACCTTCACGCTGTCGGTCGGCCCGAGCTCGAAACGCTCGCGGACGTCTTCACCGTCGCGGGTGAGCTCCACGCCCAGGACCCAGCGTTGCGGGGCGTCGGCCGGCGTGACGCCGACGAAGCGGACGACGCCGCGCCCGAGCATCAACTCGGCGCCGACCGGGAGCTCGGCGCGCAGGATCTTCTCGCCGTCGAGCCACACGCCGTTCGAGGAGCCGAGGTCTTGTAGGAACACACGGCCGTCGACGTCGACGTCCAGGCTGGCGTGCTGGCGAGCGACGGTCGCCGCCGGGATGAGTATCGGGCACGTCCGCGCTCGCCCGATCATGATGCGTTGGCTGGTCCGCGCGCGGAGCACGCGCGGTGTTCCCTCGACCTCGACCGTCAGCGCCCACCACTCGCTCATCCCATCCAGTATAGACTCGACCCATGGCCGAACGAACCTCGCTGCGCGTCATCGGCCGCGCGCTCGACGCCGACGCCGTGGCGGCGCTACTGAAGGACCCGGCGAACCGGGACATCGAAGATCTCCGCCTCATGCGCTGCGACCTCGACGACGCCGCGGTGCGCGCGCTCGTCGACAACGTCGGCCCCGGCCTGCGGCACCTCGTCCTCGGCTGGAACCGAATCGGCGAGGCAGGGGCGCGAACGCTGGCCGAGGCGCAGGTACTCTCCGCCCTGCGCACTCTCTACCTCTACAACAATGACCTGCAGAACGAGGGCGCTGCCCACCTCGCGGCTTCGAAGTCACTCACCCAGCTGAAGAACCTCAACCTCTGCTGCAACCAACTCACCGCGGACGGCCTCGCGCCGGTCCTCGACAGCCCGCTCGCCGCCGAGCTGGAGCAGCTGCACCTCGGCATCAACGAGCTCGGCGACGCGGGCGCCGAGCTCGTCGCGAACACGGCGAGCCTTCGCTCCGTCGTGGAGCTGAACATTCGGATGAACGGCGTCGGTTCGCGCGGCGCGCGTGCGCTCGGCGACTCGCCGCACCTCGCGGGGGTTCGATCGCTCTACCTCGAAGACAACCCGCTGCAGACGGAGGGCGTCGAGGCGCTCGCCGGCCGTAGAGGTCTGCGCCTCCTCAACGTGGCCAGCACGTCGACGACGAGCGTCGCGGCGGTCGCGCGGCTCGGCGACCTCGAGAGCCTCGTCGCCGCGAGCAATCCGATCGACGACGATGGCGTCGACGCGTTGCTCGCCGCCGGGCCCGCCGAGGCGTTGCGGCGGCTCGATCTCTCGGACGCCGACATCGGCGACCGCGGCGCGACGGCGCTCGCGAACGTGATCGACCCCGGCCGGTGCACGCTCCGACTCGACGACAACCCGATCGGCGCACGCGGGCGCTCCGCGCTTCGCAAGGCGGGGTTCTCGGCTTAGGCTCGCGCTCGTGCAGAAGCTCCCCACGCCCGCCGAGCGCACGTGGATCCTCGAGCGACTCCGAGATCTCGTGGATGCCTGCGGTCGGCAGCGAATCCTCGACGCAGCGATCGTCTTGCCGAACGACACCTTCTTCGTCGACGCGTGGTCCCCGAACGCCGCGGGGGTGTACGTGCTCGCGCGTCGGTTGCTCGGGTTCGCGGGGTTGGGCGAGCTGGAGCCGAGCATCGCGGTGTTCGTCGGGGAGCAACCGGTCGTCGAGACGACGGCGTCCGGGACGCAGTCGCACCACGCGGGCGCGGCGGCCTGGTTCGCGGGGGTCGAAGGCACGACCTGTCACTTCGGCGCCGAGGTCACGTTGCTCGGCGATGCAGAGCGCCTCGTCGCCGCCATGGCGCACGAGGTCGCGCACGCCTTTCGCTGCTACCACGGGTTGGAGTCGGAGGACGCCGAGGAGGAGGAGCGCCTCACGGACCTCACGACGATTTATCTGGGCTTCGGCCTCCTCAGCACGAACGCGAGCTACCTGTACCGAAGCTCCGGCGAGCTCGTCGGTTACATGGCGTACACGGAGTGGTCACACGCTTCGCTCGGGTACCTCCCGCCGCAGGCGATGAGCTTCGCGCTCGCCGCGTACGCCGACGCACGCGGGTTGGACGGCTCGGCGGTGCGTCGGCTGAAGGGCGAGCTGGAGACCACCCAGGCGGCGATGTTCGCGGCGGCGTTGCGTTCGTTGAAGGACGACGACACCCTGCGCGCCGCCGTCAGCGCGCCGCCGGAGGGGAACGACCCGTTCGACCCGGGCGCGCTGGACCCGATCACGTCCGTGCCCCAGGCGCTCCTCGACCTGCCGGACCCCGAGCCCGAACCGGAGGTGGCGCCCGTCGCCGGGCGTCGTGTGTTCCACGTCGAGCGGACGTTTCGACCCGGGTGGTTGTTGTGCGGTGGCATCGGGGCGGTGGTCGGTCTCGTTGCGCTCCCGAAACTGGGGATCGTCGCGTACATGGGCGCCGCGGTCTTCGTGACTCTGGTCGCCCGCTTCGCGTACCGCCAGCACGTTTCGAAGTGCTCCGACCCGAACTGCGCGCACGCCCTCGACGGTGGCGAAGAGACTTGCCCGGGTTGCGGCGGCGTCGTGTCCGGAAAGATTGCGCACGAGAACGAACGCCTCGACGCCGAGGAACGTCTGCGCAGCCTCGGTCCCGGTAACTGACGCGGGGCCGTCGAACTTCGTTGACGAGCGTTCGGATGTGAGCAGATGCTTTTTTCATCCACGCCACTGGGGCGTGGGTGACTCCTTCCCCTGAAAATCGAAAAGGCTGGTTCGAGGGTCATCTCATGATGCTCGTGCGACGTCTCCATCCCTCCGCAGTGATCGCTGCGATCGCGCTCACCGTACTCACCGGGTGCCCCGGCGGCACCGACATCGACCCGAGCACACCGGACGCTCACGTCCCGCATCACCGCGATGCGGGGTTCGAACCCATGGACGCCGCGACCGAACGTGACGCGGGCTTCGTCACCGACGCAAGCGTGCCGCGCGACGCAGGGTTCCGGGACGGCGGGACCGAACCCTACGACGGGGGCCGCGACGCTGGCGTCGAAGATCCCGAGCCCCCGATCCTCGTCGAGCATGCGGGCGGTCGCACCGAGACCGTCGAGCTGTACCAAGGGCTCGCGTACGTCGGCGTGGGGCCCCGTCTGACGATCTGGGACGTGACACAACAGCCAGCGCGGCTCGGTCAGAGTGAAGCGCTCTCGGGGTTGGTCAGCGCGATCGCTCCGCACGGCGACTACACGTACGTCACCACCGTCGATTCGTTGGACAGTCACCTGCACGTCATCGACACGTCGACGATCGGCCACCCGGTCGAGGTCGGCGTGATGCGCCTCGGCAACGGGACGTACTCGCGACTCGTCGCGACGTTGATCGACGGGACCCGTCTCTACGTCTCGGACGCAGAGCACGGCATCTACATCCTCGACCTCGCCGACCCGGCGCGGCCGGTGGTGCAGTCGATGATCGAGACGTACCACGTCGTCGATCTGCGGGTGCACGGCAGCCGCCTGCTCGCGGTGTCGAATGCGTTCAACGGACAACGTGCGGTCGAGGCGTTCGACACCACGACGTTCGAGTCCCTCGGGCGCGCCAACCTCGGCGTGGTGGGGAGCGAGCTCCTCCCGGGCGGGCTGCTCCTGACGCGAGGTCACAACGGCGCGACGGTCGAGGACCTCGCGTCGCTCCCGTCGTTGACGCGGCTGTACACGAGCCCCGCCGTACCCATCTACGCCTCCGCCGCGGACGAAGACGGCGTCTGGTTGAACCCGGACGGTCAGCTGCGACGGCTCGATCTCTCGAACCCCGCGGCGATCGTCGCGAGCCCGTCGTACGGCACCGGCATCTGGGCGCTCACCGCCGGCGCCGCGGAGGCGGGCCGCCTGGTGTTCGTCGACTACCAGGGCATGGTCGAGGCGTTCGACATTACGTCGGGCGCGACCTCCCTCGGCGAGACCCACACCGGGCCTTGTGCGTACTGCTACTCCGCGACGACGTGGGGCCAGCGCATCGCCGTCACCGAGACTGCGCCCGGCGCGGTTGGCGCCGTCGGCGTGCTGCGCGCGGACGACCTCACCTTGCTCGGCCGTCACTGGGAGCTGGACACGGACTTCGAGGAGGTCGTGGTCGACGGAGACGTCGCCTACGTCGCGGACTGGTTCACGGGGCTGTGGGCCTTCGACATCTCGGACGCGACGAACCCGACCGTCATCGCGACGGTGCCGACCGCCGGCTACCCGACCGCGCTGACGTTCGCCGGTCCGTACGTCGTGGTGGGGGAGGGGACCAACGGCGGCTCGATCCGGGTCTTCTCGACGGGCGGCCGCGACGGGCCCACGGAGCTCGGCTCACACCCGAGCGCGTTCGTGCGCGACATCGAGGGCAGCGGAACCCACGTCTTCGTCGCGGCGTCCGCGCTCGGCCTGCCGGGTGGGCTCTACGTCTACGACGTGGCCGACCCGACGAACATCCAGCTCGTCGCGTACGCATCGGACTGCGACTCCGGCGTGGGTGTCGCGATCGAGGGCACCCGCCTCGTGGTCGCGTGCGAGGACGGCGTGCACGTCTACGACATCTCCGTGCCCGCCGCGCCGGTGCCGCTCGGCCGATGGACCGCCGGGAGCGACCGCACGGGAGGCCCGGTCGCGCTCGCGGGCGACCGCTTCTTCGTCGCGCTCTTGGACGGAGTGTCCGTGGTCGACATCTCGAACCCGGCGCTCCCGACGCTGGTCGAGGTCCTCGAGACCTCGTGGCTGCCGTGGAACCTCACCGTGGGCCGTGGTCGCGTCGTCGCGGCGACGTACGCGGGCGGGGTGTATCAGTGGCCGTCGCGCGCGCCGCCGCGTTAGCCGAGTGAGGCGATCGCCTCTTCGACCTCGGCGACCTTGTCCGGGCGGCCCAACGCCTGCCACTGCGCGAGAGCTTGCTCGTAGACGTGGCGCGCGCGCACCGGGGCGTCGGCGAGGCGTGCGCGGTCGCCGGCGAGGGCAAGGAGCCAGGCGGCGTCGCCGTCCTTGAGGCGCAGCGCCTTCAGCAGGCGGGTTCCCTCGCGGTAGTGCTGGTCCCACGCGTCCCAGTCGCGCTTCTCCGCGAGCGTCGGGAGCAGCTGACAGTGCACCGCCCACATCTGGGATGGCTCGCCGCGCTCGCCGAGCGTCGCGCGCACCGCTTCGATGATCTGGTGCGCTTGCTCGAACTCACCGCGCGCGAGGAGCACCAACCCGAGGTTGAGCCGGTCCAACCACGTCGAGCTCGAACCGATCGCCTCGTCGATCGCGAGCGCGCGCCGGTAGTGTTGCTCCGCTTCGTCGAGGTGCCCGGCCTGTCGCGCCGCCTCCCCCATCGCACCCACCGCGCGAGCGAGCTTCAGGCGGTTACCGGCCGACTCGAGCAGCGCGAGGTCTCGCGCGAAGAGGCTCGCCGCCTCCTCCACGTCGCCGCGCCACAGCGCGACGAAGCCGAGGCCCTCCAGGCACTCTGCGATGGAGCCCGCGTCGTCCAGCGCTTCGAAGCGTGAGAGCGCCTGCTCGTAGTAACGCTCCGCGCGCTCCAGATCGCCGAACCGATACACCGCCTCGCCGACTCCGAGGATGCACGCGGCGATTCCGTGGTGGTCTTCGTTGCGCTCGAACAAGGCCTTGGCCGCTTCGAAGCGATCGATCGAGACCTTCTGATCGCCGCGCTCGTGGGCGACGTGCGCCAACCGTTCGAGCGCGAGCGGCAGGATGTCTTGCCAGTTCCAACGCTGCGCCTGTCGCTCCGCGCGCTCCGCCCAGCGCTGCGCGGCGTCGAAGTGCCCCTGCACCGTGTTGATGCGGGCGCGCAGGATCCAACACTCACCCCAGCGCACGTCGTCCTCGGGCGCCTGCAGGTGTTCGAGCGCTTCCTCACGCAACTTGATCAACGCGAGCGCCTCCGCGAACTCACTCGTGGCGAAGCGCGCGCGGGCGCCCTCGAGCAACGGGCCGAGCGCCCGTACGTGTTCCCGCGCTGCGAGGTAGTGTCGGCCGAGGCGCTCCGGCACCCCCGGCGCGCGCGCGCCGTAGCGGGCCTCGAGCATGCGCGCACACGCGCGGTGGTGCTCCTGGAGGCGCCCCCGCTCCTTCGCCGAGCGCTCCATGCTCTCGCGCAGCATCCCGTGCGCGAACGACCACGCCTCACCCTCGCTCACGGCGAGGCGGTGCTCGATCAAGAGGATCAGGAGCAGCGGCGGGATCTGCTCGCCGTACTCCGCGACCGTCGCTTGCCACTCGTCGGCCTCGACCTCGTGCCCCAACGTCGCGGCGACCTCCAACGCGAGGCGCGACGCCTTGGGTTGACCGCCGAGCACGCGGTTGATCCGGCGCGTCCACAGCTGGTGGATGTCGTCGGGGAGCTGCGCGTCCTCGCCCCGCTGGAGCACGAAACCCGACTCCGCGACCTCCAACACGCCGCGCTGCACCCAGTCGCCCACGAGCTGGATCGCAAACAGAGGGTTGCCGTCGGTGCGGTCCGCGACCTGCGACGCCAGCTCTCCGTCGAGCACGAGCAGCTCGCTCACCAACCGCTCCTGGTCGAGCTTGGACAGCGGCGCGATCTGCACCGACGAGCACCCGGGGAGCGCCGCGAGATCCGCGACGGTCTTGGTCTCGAGCGGGCGCTCCTCGAGCGCTTCGTCGCGCACGGTCAGCAGCAGCAGGACGGAGCTCGGCGACTGCGCCTGCGCGCGGAGCATGTGCGCGGCGAAGTTCACGGCGTCGCTCCCCCACTGCACGTCCTCCAGCCACACGATGACCGGGCGTTTCTTCGCGAGCCGCTCCAGCAAACGACGCACGAGGACGTGCTGCTCCGCGCGGTTCGAGAACCGCACGTGGCGCTGCTGCGTCTGCGGGTCGAGCGTCATCGCCGGGCTCATCAGCTCCGTGAGCGCCGCCCACTCGTACTCGTCGCTGATGCCGTCCTCCGTGAGGAGCTTCTTCGTGCGCTCGAAGATCTTGTCGCGCGGGAGATCGGCGCAGCGGAGGTGTCGCGCCACCATGCGCGCGATGCCGTCGAGCGGTCCGGCGATCGGGCCGTGCACGGCCTTGAGCACGTGCGCGCTCCCGACCTCGTTGGCGCGCTGGGTCATCCACTCGACCACGCGGCTCTTCCCGTTGCCGGCCGCGCCGCGCAGGACGATCGCGCGCGCGGTGCGTTCTTCGCGCACGGTGCGGAGCGTCGACCAGATGGTGTCGCGTTCTTCGTCGCGGTCGACCATCGGGATCGCGCGCAGGCCGTAGAGGCCGAGACCCGCGCCGACGAGCGGCATCGAGACCCGTACGTTCTGCTCACGTCGCCAGGTGCGCGGCAGGGGCGGGAGGTCGCGCGGCGCGAGCGGCGGAGCGCGCACCTCTCCGATCGACAAGGGGCGGACGGACGCTGGGGTCATTCCGCTCGCGGGCGTGAAGCCTTGCTCGCCGACCCACGGCAGCGTGAGGCCGGCGCGGGTGTGACCCATGACCGTCGCGAGCTCGCCTTCGTCGCCGACGATCGTCACGGGCGGCAACGGGTTGACGTCGTGCGTGGGGATCGCGGCGCCGAGGTTTCGCACCGCCGCGACGCTGAGCTCCACGGCGGTGCCGTCTTCGAGATCGACGTTCGGCTCGAGCTCGGTGGGGAGGTCCGGCGGGGTGTCTTCCTTCGCGGCCTCCGTCACTTCGGTGGGCACGAAGCGCATCGGGCTGTCCGGGACGGCGGAGAGCCCGCGGAGCTTCTTCTTCTTCGCGAGCTTGTCCGAGATGCGCATGAGCGCCCAACCCGCGTCGGCGGCGTGGCGATAACGGTCGCGCGGGTCCTTCTGCATGAGGCGATGAACCCAGTTCACGAACGGCTCGGGGGCGCCTTCGAGATCCGGCGGCGGCCGGTTGAGGTGGGCGTACGCGAGCTGCACGGCGCTGTCGCCGGAGAACGGGAGCTTGCCCGACGCGAGGACACACGACAGGCAGCCGACCGCGTACAGATCGGTCCACGGTCCGTAGTCGCGCCACGCGCCCATGAACTGCTCGGGCGCCATGAAGTGCGGCGTGCCGCTACTCTCGTCGCCCTCGCGCACCTCGTGGTCGAGCGCGTGGGCGATGCCGAAGTCGGTGAGCTTGAGGCCGGGGCGCACGTCGGTCGGCGCGGACATCAGGACGTTGCCCGGCTTGAGGTCGCGGTGGATCACGCCGCGCGCGTGTGCGTGGGCGAGCGCGTCGAGGAGGCCGAGGAGCGTGCGGACGAGGTCGTCCCAGCGCAGCGGCGTGTGGACCTTGTCGAGCGAGCCCCAGCTCGCGAGCTCCATCGCGAGGTACGGCGACCCGGCCATGAGCTTCCCCTCGGAGGCGTCCTGGGCCTCCTTGGTGACTTCGCCGTGGTCGAGGACCATCACGATGCCGGGGTGCTCCAGGCTCGCGACCGCCTGCACCTCACTCCCGAACGCCCGCCGGAAACGCTGCTGTCGCGCCCGGGAGCTGGTGATGACCTTGACCGCGACCGGGACGCCCTGGCCGCGGTGGACGCCCTCCCAGACGATCGCCATGCCGCCGCGTCCGAGCGGGCTCAGCAGCTCGAACGGGCCCAAGGGTATGGGACGGGGGCTCACCGATTCGCGATCCTACGAGACCAGGCGGTTCGATACGACCCGACGATCGGCCGGCCCCCTAGGCGCCCAGCGCGCCGAGGGCCTGCTCGGCCTGCGCGAGCTCGCGGTCTCGGGTCAGCGTCCGCCACATCCCCACCGTGACGCGGTAGCCGGCGACCGCGCGCTCCACTTGGCCGGCCTTGCGGGCGGCGTCGGCGCCGAGCTGGATGGACCAGGCCACGTCGCCGTCGACGAGCCGCGACGCCTCGAGCAGGTTCTTCACGATCTCGAAGTGTGCGTCGTACGCAGTCCACGCATCCATCGCCGCTTCGATCGGGAGCATCATCGCGTGCAGCTGGAGGAGGCGCACGCGCCCGTGCGCCGCTTCGAGGGACGGGCGCACGCCTTCGATGAGCTTGCGCGCTTCTTCCGCTTCGTCGCGCGCGAGGAGGACCAGGCCGCGGTTGAGTTGACCGACCTGCGATTCGGGCGATCCCACCGCGTCGAAGATCTCGATCGCTTCGGCGTAGAGTCGATCCGCTTCGGTGAGCTCGCCTTCGATGCGCGCCACCTCGGCCAGGCCATTGAGGCACCGCGCGACGGCGTGCCGATTTGCGGTGCGCTCCGCGATGCGGCGCTGGCGATTGAACAATCCGCGGGCGCGGTCGGGCCGGCCCCGCCACAGCGCGACGTAGCCGAGCCCCCACAGCGCCGACGCGCTCTCCATGGTGTTCGAGCTCGAGCCGACGACCGTCAGCGCGTCGAGGTAGCGGTCCGCCGCGCCGGCCAAGTTGCCGAGGCGATAACGGACGTCGCCCGTACCGATCTGGCAGCGCGCCACACCCCGTGAGTCTTCCAACTCTTCGAAGAGCTTGCGCGCGCCCTGGTAGAGATCCAACGCCTCCTCCGGCTCGCCGCGGTGGTACGCGATCTGCGCCCGCTCGCGGAGCGCCTCGGCGACCACCCGCGTGCGGTCCCAGCGCCGCGCGTTGTTCTCGGCGCGGGTCGCCCACGACGTCGCCTCCTCGAAGCGCCCGTGCACCGTCGCGACGCGCGCGCGGAGCACCCAGCAGTCGCTCCACCGCGGGTCGGCCTTCGGCACGTTGATCGCCTCGAGCGCGCGCTCGTAGTCGCGCAGCAGCTCCTCGGTCTCGAGGTACTCACTCGCGGCGAAGCGTTCGTTGGCGCCGCGCAGGAGCGGCGACAGCGCGTCCTTGTAACAGCCGCCGGCGAGGTAGTGACGACCGATGCGCTCCGCCATGCCGCGCGTGAGGGTGCCGTAGCGTTCGTACAACATCTCCGCGCAGAGCTGGTGCAGGCCTTCGTAGCGCTTCTGCTCGCGCGCGATGCGTTCGAGCGTCTCACGCAGCATGTTGTGTGAGAACGAGAAGCCGAGCTCGGTCTTCTGCGCGAGGCGCCGCGTCGCGAGGTCGTCGATCAGCGCAGGCGAAGGCTTCACACCCGCCTTCTTCGACGCGGCCTCCCACTCGATCTGGTCGACGTCGCGCCCGAGGATCGCCGCGATCTCCAGCGCGGTGCGCTGCGATGCCTCGTGTCGTTCGAGGATCAGCTCGACGCGCTTCGTCCAGACTTCGTGCATCCCGGCGGGGAGCGCGGTGCTCTCGCCGTCGACGAGTGAGAAGCCGGAGTCTCCGAGCGTGAGCACGCCGCGGTGCACCCAGTCGCCGACGAGCTGCACCGCGTACTGCGGGTTGCCGTTGGTCCGTTGAGCGACGAGGTGGGCGACGTGCCGGTTGAGACCGAGGAGCCCTTCGACGAGCTCTTCGTGCGAAGACAGCGGCAGCGGCTCGACCTCCAACTTGCCGACGCGCGGGGACATCAACAGGCTGTCGAGGAGCTTGGCCTCCAGCGCGCGTTCGACGAGCAGCTCCTCGCGCGCGGTGAGCAGGAGCAGCACGGGGCGGCGCCGTTTGTTCTGGGCGTTGAGCACGAAGCGCGCGAACTGGATCGCATCGGGGGAGTAGTGAACGTCGTCGAGCCAGAGGATGACCGGGCGCTCCTCGGTCAGGCGTTCGATCAGCCGCAGCACGATCGCGTGACGCTCGCGACCCTCGGGGATGGTGAGGGCCGCCGGGCTCGAGTCGAGCGGCGCGTCGGGTACGAGCGGCGCGGGGGTGATCAGCTCGGTGAGGACCTGCCACTCGTACGGGTCCGTCGCGCCCAGGCGGCGGAGCACCTCTTCGGAGCGTTCGAGCACGGCGGGGCGCTCGAGGTCGGTGCAGCGTAGGAACCGCGCGACCATCCGTGGGAGCCCTTCGGTCGGGCTGCCGTGCGGACCGTGGGTGGCGCGGAGCACCGTCGCGCTGCCGACTTCCACCGCGCGCTGCGCGATCCACTCGACGAGTCGGCTCTTGCCGGTGCCGGCGAGCCCGGTGAGCACCACCGCGCGTGCGCTGGCGTCGTCGCGGACGAGGCGCAACGCGTGCCACAGCAGATCACGCTCGCGGTCGCGCCCGACCATCGGGATGCTGCGGAGGCCGTACAGCCCGAGGCCCGCGCCCATCAGGTGAACGGGCGGACCGTCGGGGGTGGGGCGTCGCCAGCTGGTCGGCAGCGGCGGCGTCGTCGGGAGGAGCGGGTCGGGGCGACGGAGGACGATCTCCGCCTCCGTGGCGTCGGCGTCGTCGGTGTCGTCGAGGAACGAGAGGATGTCGTCGGGGACGTTCGAGGTCTCTTCGGAGCCGGAGGTCTCGTCGAGGTCCAGCTGCAGGTCGGTGATCGTGTCCTGCAGCTCCTCGGTGTCGCGGTCGAGCGCGTTGTCCCAGACGAGGGTGTACGTGCGCTCGGAGAGCTCGGACTCGGGGGGCGGCGCGTCGTTCGGCGTGGTCGGCGCGGCCGGAGCAGAGATCACCCGCAGCACACTCGGCTCGCGTTCTCGTGCCGACTCGTCGCGCGGCTCGCCGAGCGCGCGCAACGCCCACGCGGCGTCGGCGGCGACGCGGAAACGATCGCGCGGATCCTTCTCGAGGCAACGAAGCACCCACGCTTCGAGGCCGACGGGCATCGCGTGCTCCGGTTGAAAACGCGGCGGCGCCTTCCTCAGGTGGCTGACGGCGAGCGCCATCGGGTGGTCGCCGACGAACGGCGGGCGCCCCGTCGCGTACAGGAACGTGAGGCATCCGAGCGCGTAGAGATCGGTCCACGGACCGTAGTCGCGCCAAGAGGCGTCGAACTGTTCGGGCGCCATGAACAACGGCGTGCCGCCGGTGATCTCTGAGGCGCTGGGCACGCCCTCGCGCTCCATCGCGTGGGCGATGCCGAAGTCGGTGAGTTTGATGCCGGGGCGTGGTTCGTTCGCGCCGCAGACGAGGATGTTGCCCGGCTTGATGTCGCGGTGGAGGACGCCGCGCGCGTGGGCGTGGGCGAGGGCGTCGAGGAGTGAGAGCAACAATGCGCGGAGCGCCGACCACTTCAGCGTGTGTTTCACGCGGTCGAGCGCGCCGTGGTGCGCGTGCTCCATCACCAGGTAGGGGCTGTCCTTCGCGAGCTTGATTTTGGGGGTGAACTCGAAGTCGTGCGGGATCCGACCGTAGTCGTAGACCATCACGATGCCCGGGTGGTGCAGACGCGCGACGGACTGCACTTCGTTCTCGAAGCACTGCGCGAACATCGGCTCCATCGCGTAGGTCGCGGTGATGACCTTGACGGCGACCGGGGTGTTCTGCCGGACGTGGGTTCCGGAGAACACGTCCGCCATTCCGCCGCGGCCGATGAGCGCTTCGACGGAGATGGGACCGAGCTCGAGCTTTGCCAAGGCGCCTGACTTCGAGGCTACCGCGTCGAGTGTTCGGCGGCCAGTTGGCGCCGGTCGGCGCTGGGGCATTGCGTCACAGTCGTGGCGCGGCGCATCGGGGTTGGACCCCGTGAGGGCGCTACGGGCCGGTGGCACGGAGCCTGCTTCTTCATCGCCCCATGAACCGCAAGCGCATGACGAACTACGCCACCTGGCCGCTGGCCGCGCTGTTCGCGGCCTGCGCATCGACGGCCCCCGCGCCCGAGGCGAACGAAGCCTCCGCTGAGCCCGCCGAACCCGTCGGCCCCTACACACTCGACGAAGGGCGCCCCGCGGACGCCGCCGCAGACGCCGTGGTCCCCGACGTGGTGCTCGACGGCGTCCCCGCGTCCGAAGGGCAGGTGATCCCGGTCGCCGGTGACGTGCAGGTCGAGGCGCCCACCGTTCACCGCGTGTTGTTCGCCGAGAGCCAGTGGACCGTCGGCCCGGTCGGTGACGCCACCATCGCCACCGCCGCGAACCACATCCGCGCGAACCCCCTCGCGAAGGTCGTGGTCGTCGGTCACGCCGACGACGCGGTCGCCGATCGCGAGGACGTCGTCGCCCGACGCCGCGCGGACGCGGTCGTCGAAGGGCTCGTCGCCGAGGGCGTGTCCGGGGCGCGAATCCAAGTCGCGAAGGCGGCGGAGGATTCGACCGGACGCCACGACGTGCAGATCCGCGTCTTCGCGCCGTCGCGCGTCGCCGAGGACGACGTCGTCGCCGTCGACGCCAAATAGGAAGAACCGAAGGAAGGACCCACGACTATGAAACGCATCATCCAGATCACCCTCGCGACCGTTGCCGCCGGCGCGCTGTTCGTCGGCTGCAAGGACCAACCCAGCAAGACCGAGTCGCTCACGCAGCTCCCGGGCCCCGCGACGACCACCGCGGTGCCCGACGCTCCGCTCGACGACGAGGACTCGCCGATCACGCCGACCCCCACGCCGAAGATCGAGACCAAGCGCCCCGACGTACCGGCCGTCGCGCAGACCGACGTGCAGCGCAACCGAACGGAGAAGCTGCGTGAGCGCTTCGTCGACGCCGAGCAGAAGTGGAAGGTGTTGGAGGTTCGCAAGGACCCGAAGACCGCTCCGCAGAAGGCGCAGGAAGTCGAGCGGGCCCTCGAGTCGGCGCGCGCCGACCTGCAGTCACTGCAGCGCGCCGACGGTACGCATTGGCCCGAGCTCGAAGTGAAGTTCGAGGCGGAGCTCGACGTGCTCGAGAAGAAGATCGACGCCGCCAACGCGAAGATGGACGGCTAGTCTAGGAGTCTTGCTCCAAGAGAACCGTGACGAAAAGGGCCGACTCTCGTTGCGCTGATTGACCGCCGGGGCCTGCAGGTCGCAGCCAGCAGCCGGCAGATCGCTCAGACCGCAATCCGTGCTGATTCGATAGCCCGATCGAGCTGATGCTCGCAGCCACGCGCTCGTCCTGCGGGTCTACCATCTGGCCAAGGCGTTCCCCGACGACGAACGTTTCGGTCTGACATCCCAGCTGAGACGTGCAGCGGTCTCGGTGCCGTCGAATATCGCCGAGGGCTCCAAGCGCAGGACCGATCAAGACTTTGCGCGCTTCCTCAACATTGCCGAGGGCTCATTGAGCGAGACGGACTACCTCCTCCTGTGCGCCAAGGACCTCGGGTACGTCGCCTCTCGCGACCAAGTACAACTCGCCGACGAAATCGACGAGATCAGCCGGATGCTCTACACGTTCCGTCGGCGCATCGAGCCCGCTGGATAGCTGGCGCAACGGTCGTGGCACAAAGCTGCCGGCTGCCCGCTGTTGGCTGCCAGCGCGAGGATGCGCCGCACTGCGTTTCGGCCGAGCCTGGAGCGTTCGAGGCGCAGCCTCGCTACCGAACTAGATGAGCCACTTCGCCAGCTCCAGGTAGCGGCGCTCGCTGGTGCCCAGCGGGTACTTGAAGAACGACGACAACTGAACTTGCAGACCCGCGCGCCCCTGTTCGGCGGCGCGCGCGGTCAGCCGCACGAGGTCGAGGATCGCCGGGGTCGCGAGGAGTGAATCACACGCGCGCCAGTTGATTCTCAGCGTCCCCGCGAGACCTCCCCACCCCTCGAAATCGACCGCGTCCCACGCTTCCTTCACGTCGCCGGCCGGTCCGTAGTGCCGGATGTCGACGAGGTGCGCCTCGACCGGCTCGCCGAGGATCTCCTCGAGGAGCGCGGTCTTGTCGATGCGCTTGGTGTCGGCGAAGCGATCGTCGGAGAGCACCAGGCCGTCGTGGTTGCCGAGGATGTTCGTGCTGTACCAGCCACGCACGCGCAGCCGCCGGGTCTTGAACATCTGCGCGAGCACGGACTTGAGCAGAGTCTGCCCGGTGCTCCCGTCGCGCCCTGCGAGCGGCACGCCGCGCGCTTCGGCGAGCGCCACCAGGCCCGGGATCTCCAGCGTCGGGCTCGCGGTGTAGTCGACGACGGCGGCGCCTTCTTCGATCGCCGCCGCCGTGTAGTACGGCGGCGCGGTCGCGAACGCGGTGCGGTCGATCGCTTCGAGGAACGCCTCCGCGGTCTGCGGCCATGCGTCGCGCTCCGGGAGGATCGCGGGCGTGCTGAGGTGCACGACCACGACGCGGTCCACGCCTGTCGCCGCGCGGAACGCGCGAATGTCGTCCCGCAGCCGCGCGACGATCGCGGGGCCGCGTTCCACGGCCGGCTTCGTCTCGTCCGCCACCACCGCGTGGTCGCGCTCGAACGCGACGGCGTCGTAGACGTGCACGCGCTCGAGGCGCTCCGCGGCGTCCTCGCCGAGCACGCCGTGCCGACGCACCGTCTCCTCCCACGTCTCGTCGCGGACGTCCCACCCGCCCCACTGGATCGAATCCACGGGCGGAACGTCCAGCTCCTGAGAAACGAGATACCTCGCCACGTCCCCTTCACGTGGCGCCATGGCGGTGGCGATCAACGTGCTCGCGGTCGCCCCGCGGACGCCGACGATCATTGCTCCGAGTTTCATGCCTCTTGCTCCTTTGCTGGGTGATGAGGGCCGTGCAGGCCCTCGAGGATCGATACGACCGACGAAGGGACGTGCCGGGCGACGCCCGCGTCGCGCGCGGCGATCAGGTTGCGGACCGTCCAGCCGCAGGTGGTGGTCGGCGCGGTGATGCGCAAGACCTCGTCACCGCGCGAAGCGAAGAACGCGGCCTTGTGGTCGTCGAAGGTCTCGCCGACGTCCGGCACGATCCACACCCGACGCTCCGGGAAGATCGCCTCCACGAGATCCCACGCGATCTCGGGACGCACGAGGGGGACCACCTGCACCCGCGCGCTCTCCTCCGGGAGCAGGCACTCCGCGACGCCGGCCTCCACCATCTCGCGCCGCACGTCGAACGAGTACGGGGCGCGGTCCGGCGCGTTCATGATCTTGCCGGCGCGCTCGAACGGAGTGCGCGACTCGACGCCGGGGACGTCGACGATCAGCCCGAGGTACAGCGCGCCCTCGATGCGCGAGAGCGCGTGCCGGATCAGCGCGAAGTGATCGTCGTGGGGTGGTTGATGTCGGCCGGGGAGGATGTGGACGCGACGCACGCCGCGCACTCAGAGCGAATCGCGTGCCAGGCCGAGCGACGCAGCGGGTTCACGCCGCCGCGCCGTTACGGTGCACCGTTATCGCGCGGGGTGGTCCGCATTGGCTCAGGTGAGGAGCGCCTGGATGGGCTCCGTCCGCAGATACTCGTGGTTCAGGCCGGCCGACTCGAGCACCGTCGCAAGCACGTGTTTCGGCGACAGCGTCTGCACGCGCCCCGACGACAGCTGCGCTTCGGTCGGCGACGGGACGCCCGTGCCGGAGTCGAGGTCCGTCGAGTACGGCATCATGCCGCGCACCGCGCTCTGACCGATCGTCGTGTTCCGCTTCATGCCGGGGCCCGCGACGAGGCACGAGTTCCCGAGGAAGTGGTCACGCCCCTGCAGGTTGTTGAACAGCGGCGTGCGACCGAACTCCGAGAAGACGACGAACGTCGTCACGTCGAACATCGACTTGCCCGTGTCGCGCAGCGGCGTCGCCTTGAGGTCGGTCATCAGCGAAGCCAACGCCCGCCACCCGCGCTCCTGTCGCGACGGTTGGTCCGCCGCCCAGTTCGAGTGGGTGTCGAGGTTCTGCGCGACGCGCACCGACACCACGCGGCTCACCTCGTTCTTGAGCGCCTGGCCCGCGACGAACGAGAGGATCTCCGGCGAGCTCGGGTTCGTCGTGTCGCCTCCGCCGATGCCGTAGCGCTGTCGCAGTGTCTCCATCTCCGCGTCCTGCCGGCCCAGATCGAACAGCGAGTCGAGCCGCGACTCGATGTACGTTCGCGCGCGCTTCTGGTTGCGGAGCAGGTGCGACGCGAGCCCGTTCCGGTCGAGGCGCTGCGCACCACACCCCGGGGCCTCGTCCTGGTACGCCTGCATCGCGGACACCACCGTCGGGTCGATCTCCACGAACGGCGTGAGCGCGACGACGAGGTCCGTCAGGCCGTTCACGTTGAGCGCGGTCGCGTGCGCCGGGAGCCCCGTCGCGTACGACTCGACACCCGCCGACATGTTCGGGATGGGCTGCGCGTCCGCGAGCTGCGCCGAGATCTCCGACGCGGTCGAGGAACCCACCGCCGCGATGCCGCGCGGGAAGCGCCCGGTGATGAAGTACCGCCGCCCGACTTCGTGCGACGCGGTGTCCATCCCGATCGCGTTCACGATCGAACAGTCCGGGAGGTGCTGCACCATCTCCGGCGCCATCGCCGGCCCGACGCGCAGCGCGCCCTCCGTGCGGATGCCGCGGTTGCGGTAGTTCATCGGCAACGCACCCCAACCCGGATCGATCAGATCGGTCTCGGGGCTGGTCTGCGTCCCGCGCGGGTCGAGGCCCAGCAGGATGTCCCAGCCGCCTTCGAAGTAGGCGAACACGAAGCGGTGGTCGTCCATCCCGGTCTGCGCGAGCGCGCGCCGCGACAACGAGCTGCCGAGCAGGAGGCCGCCCGCTCCGAAGGCGGCCTGCTTCAGGAATCCACGGCGACTCGAGTGTAGTTTCGTCATGGTGATCTCCGTTCGTTTCAGTAGAGGAGGAACTCGGGGGACGTGAACAGCGCGAGGCATGACGCCTCCCAGCCGCCGCGCGCACCAAGCGCGCTGGCCGCGCCGGCGTCGTACGCACGACGCAACCGCTCCACGTACGGCGCGGCGTCCTCACCCTCGATGCCCGTGAACATCAGCAGCATGTGCTCGAGCCCGTCGTCGACGCTCGCCGGGTAGCGGTTCATCAACCGCTGGTTCTCGGGGCGCGGGGTCTGAGCGTTCAGGTCCGCGTCGGCGATGCCGGTGCAGTAGAAGCCGCCGAGGTCGACGATGAACTTCATGTACAGCGGCGACGGGTCGAGCGACTCCTCCGTGACGCGGAGGAAGTCCGGCTTCCCCATCGTCAGCGCGAGGTTCTCCGGGATCTCGATGGAGCCCAGCGGCAGATCCGCGATGTGCTCCAACGTTCGTTCCAGCTGCTCCACCGACAGGCGTCGCGGCCCGCGTGACGCGACCTCGAGCCCCACGGGGTCGGGGTGGTCGACCGGCATCGTCGGCTGCTCCGTCGACGTCACCGGGGTCTTCGGGTCGGGCGTCGGAATCACCACGGGGGGCGGCTCCGGCGTCGCCTCGCAGGCGACCAACAGGGGCAGGGCCCACAGGAAGTTCTTCTTGTTCATGGCTGCCTCCGGTAGGCGGGGTGCATCACGATGGCTTTGACGACGGACTTGAGGTCGTGGCCGCTGCCTTCGAAGCCCGCGATGAGCTCGGGGATGATCGTCTCGTACTCTTCCTGCGTCGGGTCGCGCCGCATGAAGTGCGACCACATCTTCTGCACGGTGCACGACGACAACCGCCCGGAGTCGAGTGACTGCTGCACGAGCCGCGTCGGGCCTTCGTCCACGCCGCGCGCCTCGTCGTCGCTGCGGAACACGTACGCGTTGAGCTGCCCGGCGTAGGCCTGCTCCTCACCGACCGGCTCCAGCTCGTACTGGCGGAAGCAGTCGATCAGCGCGTCCACGCTCTCGAGCGGCGGCGAGCACTTGCCCAGGCCGTTCCTCGGGAACTGCGTCTCGGTCAGGTTCCTGAACCCGTACTCCGAGAAGCGCCCCCAGTGCGCGGCCATCGGTTCGAGCGCCTCGTGGCACGCGTCGCAACCACAGCGCTGCGTGAGGTCCTCGTGGTCCGAGCAAGGGTCCTGCGGCGAGGGCAGCGGTCCGTTCGGGATGAACGAGCTGCACTCGAACGCGTTGTAGAAGCGGTGCGCGCGACCGCGCCACGTGGTGAACCGGAGCAGGTAGCCGGGCGTGGTCAGCACCCCGGCGTGGCGGCCGGTGCGCGCGACGCGGATCCACTGAAAGTCCGAGTACGGGATCGGCGGCGGCGGCGCGTCGGGGTCGCCGGCGGCTTCGAGGTCGAACGACAGCGTGGCCTGGTGCTCGAGGTAGTGGGCGATGGGCCCGTTGAAGTCGACGGACTTCTGCGTGAGTGCCTCGTGGTACGGGCGCCCTTCGCGGATGACTTCGTCGACGACGCGCAGCTCTTGTTCGAGCAGCGACGCGCGGATGATCGCCCCCGTCTCCTGCGTCTGGCAGTAGTTCAGGTTCGGTCCGCAGCCGCAGTTCGGCGCGAAGATCGCCTGCCGCCCGTTGCAGTCGACCGTCGTGCCGTCGAACGGCGCCTGCACCGCGTTTGCGAACTGGCGGAACTGGTTGCAGGTCGGCTCCACGAACGGATACCGCTCCACCGGACCGGGGCACACCGTCGCCGAGACGTTCGGCTGCGCGTCGAAGCCACACACGCGGACCGTGGTGCCCGGCGCCCAGTACGGCTCGACCTCGACCCAGCCCTCCTGCATCGCGACGGTCTCGCCGCCGACCTCCAGAGGCGTCGCGACGATGTTGCCGTTGCCGTCGAACTGCGCGGGCTCGTCGAGGCACGGGACGAAGATCGCCCCGTTGCCGACCGCGCGCATGAACACGGACCGCACCGGCGACAGGTAGACCGGCGGGTTCCCGGGCGTGATCTCCAGCGGGAAGAGCACGTGGGTGTCGGGCACGATCGGGGTCGCGTCGATGTTCGGCCACAACAGCGACGCGTGGTACGGGCGCATCGCCGCGACGAACGACTCGTTTTCGAGGATGGCGTCGATGAGCTCTTCGTCGATACCGCCGCGGTCCTTGACCACGTTGATCTCCTCGAAGCTCGGACCGGTGCCGCGCAGGTCGATGGAGATGCGTCGGAAGAACCGGGTGTCGTCCATCGGCTCGGCGACGTCGCAGGTGTCCTGTGCGTAGGCGCTCGCCGAGAAGGCGGTCACCAGCGCAAACGTCAGTAGTTCACGTTTGTGCATTGCTCACTGTCCCTTTCCATCGCGCAGCCACTGCTCGATCACTGCGTATTGTTCGGCCGTCAGGCGCTGCTCCGGGGAGCACAGGACGCCGCCCGTGCAGCGCGGCATGTCGCCGCGGCGCACGCGGGAGAGGGCGTCCTCCGCGATCTCCGAGAAGACTTCGTAGGTCTCGAAGTCCTGCGTCTGGTTGCTGTGGCACTGCGAGCAGTTCGCCTGGATCCACGGAATCACGTCGCGCTCGAACGACGTCGCCGACTCCGAAGGCATGTCGCCGTTTCGTTTCAGTGTATCGCCCTCGGCGACGTAGACGTGCCCGAGGTGGTCGACGACGATGTGATCCACCGTCGACGACGCCATCGCGTACGCGCGGATCGTCGGTCCGTCGACCTCCATCAGCTGCGTGCCGGTGCGCACCCACGGCGTGCCCGTCACCGGGTCGGCCGCGATGGCCACGAGGTCCGCGTCGGCCCCGAGCGTGTAGTGCCGGTAGGGCTTCGGATCGTCGACGGCGAAGCGCATGAGCCCCTGGGCGCCGGCGGCCCAGACCGCGTCCGCGCTCGCGACGACCTGGCGCACGGCGCCGAGCTCGACGGCGCCGCCGTCCGTGACGACCTCGCCGTCCTCCAACTCCAACGTCGCGTACGTGCCGTCCGCGACGACGAGCCCGAAGCGTCCATTCGGTTCGATCGCCACGTCGGTGACCGTCGTGACGTCGGGGAACGACCACGTCTCGAGATTTTCGTCGGTGCGCCGGTACAGGCCGCCCTCGGTCGCGATCCACAGGCCCGCGAGGGGCCCGGTCGCGACCTCGTCGATCGCGTGAATGGCGTCGAGCGCGAGCGGCGTGGCGAGGACGTACAGGCCGTCCAGGACGAAGAGCCGTCCGCCGGCCGCGATCCACGCGCCGCCGGCCAAGCGGGGCGAGACGACCGTGACGTCGCTCAGCGAGACCTCGTCGCCGTCGACGAAGAGGGGGCGCCACTCGAGGGCGCCCGCGACGAGCTCGTAGACCCGGTCTTGGGCGGCGACGATCGGCGTGCCGGCCTGTGTGCGGCCGAGCGTGTCGATGTCACCGGCGGCCGGGATCGACGCCGAGATCGAGAACGAGGCGCTCGCAGGCGCGGTTTCGTCGACGATCACGGGCGAGGCCGGGGTGTCGGGTGGTGGTGTCGTGCTGCGTTCGCCTCCGCTACAGCCGAGCAGGAGCCCAACCGCGGTCAGCGCCGTCCACGTTCGTTTCATGGCGTGCTTCTCCCCATCGCGGATCCGGACCGAGCAACCCCCCCGCGATGCCAAGAAAATGATCGCTCGTTTCGTCGGGTGCTTGCATCCCGCGGGGTCGGTACGTGTCGGAGTGTGTGCGTACGAGCGATCCGTCGGTCCAGCGCCAAGCGTTCAGTGCGGCGCGGCCGCCTCGGTCCTACCTCGACTCCTGGACGGTGGTCGAGCGCACGCCGGACCCGCCGGGGTCGTAAGTCCCCAGATCGACTCGGCAGGATGCGGAGCATGGCCAAGCGCTGGTTGCCGTTGCTCTTCCTCGTCGCCTGCACGCCGGAGCCGACCTCGGATCTGGGGGCGGGCTGCGTCTTCGGCTCGGACTGCTCGGACGGCGAGCGGTGCCTCGAGGGCCGGTGCGTGGCGGGCGCCGCCACGGCGGAGCGGTGTGAGAACGACCTCGAGTGCCCGGCCAACCAGCGCTGCAGCGCGCTGTACGGCGAGTGTGTCGACGGGGCGCGTTCGTGCTCGGCCGACGCCGAGTGCGGCGACGGCACGTACTGCTACCTCGACCGCAGCGTCTGCTCGCAGTGCAACCTCGACGTCCACTGTGCGGGGACGTCGATCTGCGTGGAGGGCCTCTGCGCGGATCCGATCGTCGCGGCGTGTGCGTCGGACTCCGAGTGTTCGCCGCCCTCGACGATCTGCGCGGCCACCGGTTGTGTCGACGGCTGCGGCGTCGCGGGGTGCGGCTTCGGCGAGACGTGCAACCTCGGTACGGGGCGCTGCGAGGTCGAGCAGCCGGAGTGCACGAGCGACGTCCAGTGCGGCGCGCCCGCGCGCGTCTGCGACGCGTACGCGTGTGTCGACGGTTGCGTCATTGCGGGCTGCGCGGGCTCGATGATCTGCAACGAGGGCACCGGGCGCTGCGACGCGGCGCCCGCGCTCCTCGATCTCGACGCGGTCTGCGCGCGCGACGGCGACTGCGCTTCGGACCTGTGTTTCGACTTCGGCGCCGGCAAGGGACAGCGGTGCGTGCGCTCGTGCGGCGCGCCGAGTGACTGCCCGAGCGGCTTCACGTGCCACCAGCACGACGGCGCTTCGTTGTGCGTGAGCGGCGTGCACTTCTCGGCTTCGTTCGATAGGGCGGTGGGGGCGTCGTGCTCGAACGACAGCCAGTGCCAGTCCGATCTCTGCGAAGGCGGTCAGTGCATCGAGCGCTGCACGGCCGAGAGTGACTGCGGCGCGCAGTCGTGTCGGTGGAACGAGGTCGACTTCGAGGAGTGGGAGGCGCAGTGCATCGTCGACCGCGGCCACAACGTCGGTGACACGTGTGACTTCGGCGGGGACTGCTCGACGGGCGTCTGCATCACGGGCGGCAACACGAGCATCCCGCGGTGCGCCGAGCTGTGTGACAAGACAACCGACTGCGACATCGGATCGATCTGCGTCCCGGTCGACTACAGCACCTGCGTCGATGGCAGCTTCTCGAACTGCCGCGAGTGGGAGGTGCAGATGGTGAAGGCCTGCGTGTCGGACAACCACGGCAACAAGGCGTTCGGTGAAGCGTGTACCGAGAGCCGCGAGTGCCGCTCCTACCTGTGTGCGCCCGACACGGGGACGTGCACGAACACGTGCTCGGTGGACGCCGACTGCCCGGCGCACCAGGGCTGCAAGGTCGACGTGTTGTTCGAGCTCGAAGAGGGGTCGTCGCTCCGCCCCGTGCACTTCAACGTCTGCCGTCCCCGGACGCCCTAGGTGTTGCGAACGATGACGTAGATCGCGCAGCAGAGCAGGCCGATTCCGGAGAAGAGGACGAACACACGCACGTTCTTCACGATCATCCCCACGACGAGGGTGATGATCGTCATCGTGAGCCACCCGTAGAGCAGCGTGGTCACTTCACGCGGTCGCAGCTCGCCGACGAGGTAGCCGATACCGGCGAACCAGGTCACGGCGGCGATGATGACGGCGTAGCGGTCCTCGCCGAGTGGTGTGCGCGGCGGCGCGGGTTCGGGCGGTGGTTCGAACGGGACGAGCGACTCCTTCTTACACACATTGCAGTAGTGCGCGTCGCGCTCGTACTGCGTGCCACACTCGATACAGACCTTGAGCAACGATTCACTCTAAGCGGTCTCAAGTTCCGATGCACTGCGTCGATTTGGATCGTGTGGCCGAACTGATGACGGCGCGTGTATGAATAGAAGACGCGAGGTGTGACGAGATGAAACGACGACTGGCTCTACTGACGCTGCCCATGGTGACCGCGGGTTGTGCGAGCCTGCTCTCGTCGACACGCTCCGAGTTCATCCCGCCGGGGCCGGACCTGATGGTCGAGCGCCTCGACCAGGTCGAAGACGCCCCGAACGGCAAGGTCGACCATTACGCGGTCCTTCTGGGCGCGAACACCGAGCTCCGTCACCGCGGCAACCTCTCGATGGCGTACCAGGTGCTGCTCGAGCAGGGGTACCGCGCCGAGAACATGTTCGTGCTCGACTCCGAGGGGACGACGCCGTTCTTCCCGCTCACGGACGTGACGAGCCGCGCGGCGGTCGATCTGTTGTTCGAGCGGCTCGCGAAGATCGTCGAGCCGCACGACACACTGCTGATCTACGTGACCGGGCACGGCAACCGGGTCGAGGCGGTGGAGACCGACAACGGTCAGGCAGGGGTCATCGGTGTGTCGACGTTGATGCTCAACCCGTCCGAGGAGATCACGCAAGGTGAGTTGCAGGTGATGCTCGAGCGCATCCACCCGGAGGTCGGGATCGTGTTCTTCGATCAGTGTTACTGGGGCGCGTTCTCGGGGCAGCGGATGTGCAACTACGTCACGATCAGCACGGCCACCGAGGACGAGACTTCGGCGGGGGTGTCCTTCCCGCGGGCGTTCTGGCGGGCGTTCCGCGAGGGTCGCGGTGAGGTCGTCACCGTGCTCGACGCGTTCCGCTACGCGATGGTGAAGGACCCGGCGACGCGCATGGGCTTCCATCGCCCGGCCATCACCCACGGGTGTGTGAACCCGTCGGCGCTGACCATCCTGGGTAAACACAAGAACGAGGTCCGGGCCCCTACCAAGGAAGCGCCGGTCGCCACACGCGAGACCGAAGAATAAGCGCTTCACCGCGTCCGCGGGGCCTGGTTAGGGTCCCGCGTCGTGACGAATCGGACCCTCCTGCTCCTCCTCACCGTCGGCTTCGGCTGCAAGAGCGCCGCGTCGCCCGCGCCACGTGGCGTGGACACGAACGCGTCGCGCAACGCGTTCAACGCGGGCGCGGTGTTCCTGGACGTGCCGGTCTACTGGTACGCGGACGATGATGGGACGATCGATCGCAGCGAGGTCGTGTTCCTGGCCGGCGTCGACGCGAAGCCGGAGGACTGGCTGACCGACGATGGCTTCACGGAGCGCTTCCGCGCGGCGTTCGACCGGATCGAAGCGGGAGTCGAGACCCCGAAGGATCCGCGCCTCGCGGCGGTGCACCGTGAGCTGTCGCAGAGCCGGGCGACGCTCGTTCGCACGGACCTGCGCGACGCGCCGGTCGAGGACAAGGCGTTCGTCCGCGACATGCTCGCGGCGGGTGCGCTCATCGAACGACTCTTCGCACGGCAGAACGGCGTGCTCTCGATGGCGTCGAAGATCCGCGAGGACGACGCCGCGAGCCGTCGGCTGTTCCACCGGAACCAGGGCCCGTGGTGTGCGGCGCCGGACACGGAGAACGTGGAGGCGTGCACGGCGATCACGCCGAAGCCCGAGAAGATCTCCGGCCTCTACCCCGAATCGCTTCAGAAGAACGATCCGAAGTTCTGCGAGACAATTGCGGCGCGCGACGATGCGGCGAAGCTGATGCATCAGTTTCACGCAGTGCGCGAGGTGGACGGCGCGCTGGTCGCCGTCCCGTACTCGGAGGCGTTCGCCGAGGACATGCAAGCGGTCGCGGCGCTGTTGGAGACGGCGGCGAGCCGGCAAGGTGAGGACGAGGCGGCGCTCGTCGCGTATCTGAAGGCGGCGGCGGCGGCGTTCCGGACCAACGCCTGGGAGCCGGCGGACGAGGCGTGGGCGGCGATGAACGCAACGAACTCGAAGTGGTACCTGCGCATCGGGCCGGACGAGACGTACTTCGAGCCGTGCCGCGTGAAGGCGGGCTTTCACATGACGTTCGCGCGGATCGATCCCGGTGCGCGGGCGTGGCAGGAGCGGCTCGATCCCGTGAAGTCCGAGATGGAGGCGGCGCTCGCGAAGCTCGCAGGGGCGCCGTACGCCGCGCGCGAGGTGTCGTTCGACCTCCCCGACTTCATCCACATCGTGCTCAACGCGGGGGACGCGCGTCGGCCGTTCTCGGCGACGGTCGGTCAGAGCCTCCCGAACTGGGGGCCGGTCGCGAACGAGGGGCGGGGCCGCACCGTCGCGATGATGAACGTGCTGACGGCGCCGGAGAGCATCGCGGCGAACGAACGTCAGGCGCGCTCGGTGTTGTGCCCGGCGACGGCGAAGGTCTTCGATCCGGATCCCGACGCGCTGACGATGAGCACGGTGCTGCACGAGGCGGCGCACAACCTCGGGCCGTCCCACGAGTACCGCGTGGACGGGAAGGTCGACGACGAGGTCTTCGGCGGCGCGCTCGCGAGTGTGCTCGAAGAGCTGAAGGCCGAGACCGCGTCGTACTTCTTCGCGGACTGGTTGGCGGGGCGTTCGTTGATCGCCGCCGAGCGCGCGCGGCAGGCGCACGTTCGCGATCTGATCTGGGGCTTCGGCCACATCGCGCGCGGGCTGAAGGACGCGGACGGCAAACCCAAGACGTACAGCTACGTCGCCGCGATCCAGACCGGCTACTGGCTCGACCGCGGCGTCGCGAAGTGGCACGCCGACGCGGTCGCCGCCAACGGCGAAGACCGTGGCTGTTTGGAGCTCGACCTCGACGCGATGCCGAAGACGATCGAAGCGCTGATGGCCCACGTCGCCGGCATCAAGGCGCGCGGCGACGCCGGCGCGGCGAAGGCGCTCGTCGACAAGTACGTGGAGTCACTCGAGGGCCCGGTCATCGACGTCGTGCAGGAGCGCTGGCGCCGCGAGCCGGAGGTGTCGCTCGTGTACGGCGTGCAGCTGTGAGCGGCGTCAGTCGAGGACGCGTTTGCGGAGGAGGACGCTGGTGCGGATCTTCTCCTCGCCGAGCGCCTCCGCAACCGACGCGGTGACGGTGCCGCGTCCCGTGGCTTCGAGTGGGTAGGGGCCGCCGATCGTCGGGTAGTCGGCGCAGACCTCGGCGCGTAGCGCTTCGACGTCGTCGACCGCCTCCTTCCTGCGGATGGAGATCGCTTCGATCATGTTGAGCGGGCCGAGCACGCCGGCGCCGGACTTCGCGGCTTCGTCGCCGCCGCGGCGGGAGCAGAAGTACCAGTAGACGTCCTTGCGGGTCTCCTTCGCACGGTTGTAGAGGCCGAGCGCGGCGATGCGGTTCACCTTCTTGCGGTTCTTCTGGGTGCGGACCCACGCCCACGCGACGTCACGCTCGTACGGGTCGTCGCTCGTCGCGAACTTGCCGATGTAACTCTTGCCGAGCGCGACGCTCACGTTCTCCACCTCCAGCACGCCGCGCGCCGTCGATGATGCAAGCAGGGTTGCATTCACGTAGGGGCGGACCGCCGCGATGATGAAGTCGAGCCGCTGGACCTGTTTGTCGACGTGCCCGCGCGCGATCTCCGCGGCCTCCTCGCGCGTGAGCGAGGAGTCGTTGCTCGCGATGCGCGACGGGCTGCTGATGTAGACGCGTGTCATGCCGTCGAGGAGCCCGTACCGGAACTTCACGGGCTCCGTCGGCTCCGCGACCATCCGGAGGTACGGGACGAGCGCGGTCGTGGAGGTGTCGACCAGGAACGGCGCCTCCTCCAGGCAGCGATCGACTTCCCACTGCAGCTCGGGATCCGTCGCGGCGTGCCGCGCGCGTTTGATGCAGACCTGCGCGGCACGGTCCGCCTCCGCGGGATCCTTGTCGCGCATGGAGCGGAAACGCGCGCGGTGGATCGCGCAGGTCATGGTGTCGCTGACCCAGCCCTTCGCCATCCAGTCCTCGATGTACGGGAAGAACAGCGGGTCGCCCGCGAGGTCGAGGAAGTGGGTGAGGACGGTGAGCTTCGGGTTGTCGAGCGGGCCGGCCGGCGTGGTGTCGGCGGCTTCTTCCATCAGGTCTTCGAACCGCGCGGCGTCGTCTTCGAGGACGGCGCGGCGCGCGCGGAAGCCGAGCGCGCTGCGGTACCCGATGCACCCCGACGATGCGAGGAGGAGGACGACGGCGACCCAGGCGCGCACCCATCGACGATAGGCCGACCCCGCGCCCGCTCGCAAAGTCCTGTGCGCCATCACGTGAGTTTGGGGACGCGGTCGACGATCTTGTCGTCGCCCAGCTCTTCGGCGAGCGCCGTGAACGCCGCGCGGTCGGCGCCGCGCCACTCGAGGTCGTCGACGGACTCGGTCAGCGGGACGTCGGTGCGGAGTGTGGCGAGGGTGCGGTAGAGCAGGGCGTCGTCGCGGCGTTCGTCGAGGTTGGCGGCGAGCGTCGTCGCGCCGCGCACCTTGCTCTTCCACTGGCCGGGGAGCTTCGGGATCTGATCGAGGTGCGGATAGTCGGCGAGCACCGCGGCGGACGACTTCGCCCCCCAGCGCGGGATGCCGGGGATGCCGTCGGCGTCGTCGCCAACGAGCGCGAGCCAGTCCGGGATCGACGCGGGGGCGACGCCGTATTTTTCGTGCACGCCGGCCTCGTCGTAGATCTTCTTGCGGCGGCGGTCGTTGAGCACGACGCGGTCGCCGCGGACGCATTGCGCGAGATCCTTGTCCGGCGAGCACAGCACGACCTGCTCCACGCGCTCGTCGTCGGCGTAGCGGTACGCGCCGGTGGCGAGGGCGTCGTCGGCCTCGAACTCGACCATCGACCACACCGTGATGCCGAGCGCTGCGGTGGCCCGCTCGGCCAGGTGGAATTGCCCGTAGAGGGCCGGATCGATGCCGGCGCCGGTCTTGTAGCCGTCGAACAGGTCGTTGCGGAACGATTCGATGACGTGATCGAAAGCGACGGCCACGTGGGTTGCGCCCTCTGCCGTCAGCAGCGCGACGAACGACGCGAGCAGCGCGCGCGTCGCTCCCACTTCACGCCCATCGGGCGCTGTGGCCTCCGGAGCGCCGTAGTACGCCCGGAAGAGCTCGTAGGTTCCGTCGACCAGGTGAACCTTCATCAGTCTCCTGATATACCGCTTTACCGACGTGGCGAACCGAATCGATCGTTTCATCGAGGCCATGCACAAGAAGCAGGCGGAGCACCTGCTGTTCGGCACGGGTACACCCGTCCGAATTCGTGTGCAGGGCACCGAGAAGGTCATCCTCGACAAGGAGGTCCGGACCGAGCAGATCCTGAAGCTCGTCCAGCCGATCGCGAACGGCGTCGCGATCGACGGTGGAGGGGAGTCGGAGTTCTTCTACGACGCACCTTCGGGCCGCGTGCACGTCCGCACGATGATGGCCGGGGATCGTATGACCGCGATCGTGTCCCCGGACGACGGCAGCTTCTCGGCGCCCGCGGCGGCGGTCGTGGAGCCGGAGCCGGAGGGGCTCATCGAGCACAACCAGTACCCGCAAGACGACCAGCCGATCGACATCATGAGCCACATGCAGGCGGAGCCGGAGCCGATGCCCGTCGCGGCGGTCGAGCCCGTCCCGGTGGCGGCGCCCGCGCCCATCGCCGCTGCGCCCGCGGCGCCCGCGCAGCAGCGGATGCAGATCGCGGCGCACACGGTTGGACCGAAGTCGATCGACAAGATCCTCAACATGCTCGTGCAGAACGGAGGCTCCGACCTCCACCTGACGACCGGGCAGCCGCCGATGATCCGCAAGGACGGTGACATCCAGGTGCTCCCCGGGTGGAACGAGCGCCTGACGAGCGACCAGATCGAGCGCTGGATGATCGAGTGCGCGAACGAGGCGGCGCGCGGCAAGTTCTACGAGACGCACGACAGCGACTACGCACACGAGATCCCGAACGTGGCGCGTTTCCGCATGAACCTGTTCCGCGACCGAAACGGCGTGGGCGCGGTGATGCGTACGATTCCGAGCAAGGTGCTCACGGCGGAGCAGCTCGGGTTGCCGCCGGTCATCCACAAGTTCTGCGAGCTCCCGAAGGGGTTGGTCGTCGTGACGGGCCCGACGGGCTCCGGCAAGTCGACGACGCTCGCGGCGATGGTCGACCTGATCAACAAGTCACGCAGCGATCACATCATCACGATCGAGGACCCGGTCGAGTTCGTGCACCAGTCGATCAAGTGTCTGGTGAACCAGCGCGAGGTCCACACGCACACCGAGTCGTTCTCCGCGGCGCTCCGCGCTGCACTCCGTGAGGACCCGGACATCGTGCTCGTCGGCGAGATGCGTGACCTCGAGACCGTGCACATCGCGATCGAGACGGCGGAGACCGGCCACCTCGTGTTCGGGACGCTCCACACCAACACGGCGCCCAGCACGGTCGACCGCATCATCGACCAGTTCCCGACGGACCATCAGGCGCAGATCCGCGTCATGCTGTCGGAGTCGCTCAAGGGCGTCGTCGCGCAGACCCTCTGCAAGAAGATGGGCGGCGGCCGCGTCGCGTGTCTGGAGATCTTGGTCGTGAACAACGCGATCTCGAACCTGATCCGCGAGGGGAAGACGTTCCAGATCCCGTCCATCATGCAGACCAACAAGGGGCAGGGCATGGTGACGCAGATCGACAGCATGATGAGCCTCGTGAAGGGGAAGCAGGTGTCCCCGCAGGAGGCGTATCTGAAGGCCGTCGACCAGGTGATGATGAAGAGCGCGCTCGAGCGCGCCGGGCACAAACTCGACTAGGTGTTCGGCCCAGGTGAACGGGATCTGGATCACGACCGGCGGGTCGGAAGCCATGACGCACCGCTTCGAAAGTCCGTGAAACGTCACGCCGGACCGTAATTCACAGGTTATTCAGGTCTGTGGACGGCGATCCGTAAGTCCTTCGTTTCACTGCAAGCCTGCTTGCAAAGCTCCGGGCGGGATCGGTGATTCGTGCGATTGGGGGCACGCATCTGTCACCTGACTGTCAAAATCTCGACAGGGTGTTCATGCGGGCGAAAAACCGGTGCGCGTAACATGCTCCCGCGGCCGCGGCCAGCGGGAAGTTACGCCCTCGGATCTCTGTCCGACCGGGCCAAGAGCCCCAGCAGGAGAAGTAGGCCCCAGGCCCCGGACATGTCCCCGCCGCGGGTCTGGCACCCGCAGCTGCCGCGGATCGGGTCCTCCGCCAGGGCGCGAACCTGACCCAGCGGTACGGGCGAGGGCGTCGCGTCCGGCGTGCCGGCGTCACGTACCACGGTCCCACCGTCGCGGTCGGGTGCGCCGCCGTCGACGACACCCGCGTCGGCCACGACACCGCCGTCGCGCGGCGGCGTGATCGGCGCGAGCTCGACCGCGTTCGTCGCCCAGCCGCCGAGGATCGACGCGCGGTGCGTCGGGTCGACCACGCTGTCGAGCGCCACGCCCATCGCGACGTTGTTCCCCGAGCGCACGGCGGCGACGCTCGTACCGTCGTCGTAGAGCAGCTCGGCGACGGCGCCGGGTTCGGGCGCGAGCACGTCGGACGAAAACACCTGCAGCGCGTCGCCGGGTGCGGTGGCGATCGCCGCCGTAGGCGTCGTGAGCCAACCGCTCGCACCCTGAACCGTCGCGGAGCCGGCGTCGTCCGCGGCGTAGCGCGCGCCGAACGTGTCGAGGAGGAACGCACGCGATTCTTCATCGCCGCGTTGGTCGAGCGCCCACCCGATCTCACTGCCGCTCATGAACACCGCGACACTCGCCGTGCGGATGCGATCGCGGAGCGCGGCAGTGAGGACGCCGTGCTCGGTCGACTCGCGTCCGAGCGCGACGACGACGCCGTCGTACGCGGCGAGGTCGACGTCCGCGAGGGCCGCCTCCGTGACGCCGTCGAACGCGTGCTCCACCGACTGCAACGCGAGCGCGTGGGAGAAGAGGGTGTCGTGGCGGTTGTCGACGTCCTGCACCCAGGCGTCCTCGCGTTCGAACGCGTCGACGAGGAGGAGCTGCGCGCGCCGCGCCGAGGGACGCGCGGCGACGATGCGGCTGGGGAGCCCTTCGCCCGCCGCGTTGATCGCGGCGACGCGGACCGAGACGATCGACTCCGGCGTGAGGTCTTCGAGCATTGCGGGGCTCTGCATCGCGATGCGACCGTGGTCGAAGACCCGGCCGTCGGTCGCGACGTAGATGCGGTGCGCGTCGGCGTTGGGCGCGGCGGTGAAGCTCACCTCCACCCGCGTCGCGTCGACGCGTCGCACCGCGACGTCCGCGGGCGGCGGGGCGACGAGCGGAGCGCCGGGGCTGAAGTACTCGGTGATGCCGCGGTAGATGCCAAACGCCGCGGCGCGCCGCCACCGCGGGTCGTGCAGCGCCTGGTTGTCCGTGACGCGTAGGCTCGACCCGCCCGACAGCTGGACGTTGTCGTGGAAGGCGCTCTCGATCAGCACGCCGGGGATGCCGTCGAGCTCACGCAGCTCACCGAAGTTGGCGACCTTCGTGCCGCGGTCGAGCCAGTTGGTGTCCCAGTCCGCTTCGATCGCTTCGACCATGGACCCGTGCACGAGCTCCTGAAGGCGATCGCTCCCCACCGGGTCGTCGCAGTCGGTCGCGGGCGGATCGTTGGCGTGCTGTGGGAACGTGCCGCAGTTGTAGCGGTAGGTGACGCTGCCGGCCGCGGTGCTGTCGGGTTGCCCGGACGCGTTGCTGTGGAGCGCGACGTAGATGTCGGCGCCGTAGTACTCCGCGTACCGCGGTCGTGCGGTCACGTCGCCGCGCGACTGAACGTCCGCGGGTGCGTTCTGGTAGACGGCGAACGGCTGCGCGCCCATCTGCCACCAGGGGTGGCCGCTGGAGTGGGTGCCGCTCCCGAGCCGGACCGCGTCGGCGATGAGGAACCCCTCCGACGGCGTCGCGGGCGCCGCAAGGGTGACGTCGACCGGCGTCCCGGCCTCGACGATCAGATCCGTGATCGGCGCCCAGCGCTGTCCGTGGGTGACGAGGTCGAGCACGTAGTCGCGGCGAACGCCGTCCGCTTCGACCCACAGCCGCGCGGCGTCGTAGCGGTTGCTACCGCTGACGAACCAGAACGAGAGGTGCTGGCGTCCGCTCGAGGGTGCGATCAGCGAGAACGTCGCCGAGGCCCCGTCGGCGTCCGAGACGCGATAGTCGTCGCCGTGGCCGCCCGCGCTCGTCCCGTCCGAGAACGTGCCGCCCTCGGTGTAGCTCGCGTCGCCGTCGTCGACGATCTGACCGTCCGACGCGTAGGCGCGGTCGCGCACCATGATCACGCGTGCCCCCGCGCCCTCCAGCAACGGGATGAGGTGGCGCACGACGATCTCGTGCGTCTCGAAGTCTTCGACGATGCCGCGGCACGACCCGCACCCGTTCCACTGAATGTTTCCGCGCTGCGTCGAGTAGCGACCGAGGGAGTCGTAGTAGATGTACCCGTGCCCGGCGCTGATCGCGACGACGCGCCCCGCGAGCGCCTGCCCGAACGGGAACCGCGTCGGGTCGGACTTTGCGCCGTACACACGACGTCGGTCCGGGTTGGGGAGGCGCACCGGCGGTGGCGCGAGCGGCTCCCCCGGGTGCGCGACGAGTAGGTGCACCGCGTCGATCTCGGGGCGCCGCGCGGCGAGGAGCCCGGTGACGACCTCGAAGCGGTTCTCGATCTCGGGCGGGAGATCGTCGAGCGGAATTCCTTGGGGAACTTCGACGCCCACGATCGCCTGCGTTGCCCCCAGCTCCACGCGGCGCGCGCGGCTCACCGGACCCTCCAGGATCGCCTCGATGGCGGCCTCGACGGGCGGAGTCGCGCCGAGCGCGACGAGCAAGATGGCACCGGTGGGGCCCAACGGACGAAGCACTACCGGATTTCACCCAGGTCCGTCATCCGTTGGCTGTCCCGAAGGTCGAGGGGGTATCGTCGGCCGGGGATGGGGCAGCTCTCCTTCGAGCTCGGCCGAGCGAGTGAGCCCGTGGCGCCGCCGCAGCGGGGGCGCGTGCCGTTTGCCTTCGCGATCGGCCCGGACGGTCGCGCGCGCGCCGTTCCCGTCGAACCCGGCGATGCGAGCCGACGCGACGCGTTTGTGTGCCCGGTCTGCGACGCGAAGGTGCACCGCAAGGGCCGACCGCTCGTCGATGGCCGCCCCGTCGAGCTCGAGTCCGGGCGGCGCGCGCCGCGCCCATACTTCTCTCATCGCAAGGACGGGGGCGCCTGCCCGACGGGCGGCGAGCACTGGGCGCACGTCATCGCGAAGCTCCTCGTCCACCTCGCCGTGCACCGCTGGCGCGGAGGCAAGGCCGAGGCCCCGAAGCTCGCGATGCGCCCGAAGTGCGGGCACGCCGTCGAGCTCGCGCTCCCCGCCGCCGTTCACGAAGTCGCGGTCGAGAGCTGGGCCGACGGCGACGTCCTACTCCGCGACGCGAACCACACCCTCGTGCTCGGCGTCGACGTGCTCCGCCTCAACGCAGCCCCGCGCGACCGCGTCGAAGAGCAATGGTGCGTCCAGATCCGCGCGGAGGATCTGTTGGCGGACCGCGAGCCGTGGCCGGTGCAGCGCACCTTCGGCTTCAGCTGCCCCCGCTGCTGATCACCAGCGCCAACGCCGCGACGACGCCGACTACGAACGAGAGCGACGCGGTGTATTTCAACCGCATCACCGCACGGTACTCGGACGCTTCACCGCGCAGCGACCACAACAAGCGCGCGTCCACGAGCCCGCCGATCGCGCCGAGCACGCCCACCGCGATCCCGATCTCCGCGTGCACGCGCACGAGCGTGGCGACGACCAGCGCGAGCCCAAACGTATAGGCGGCGCCGAACCACTGACGCACGCCCGCGAGCCCGTACGCGACCGCGAACGTGCGGTCGCCGTTTGCTTCGTCCTCCTCGATCTGGAAGACCTGCGAGACCGGATAGAGGCTCAGCAACAACAGCGCGACGCCGACGCCCGCGATCAGCAGCCACACGTCGAACGAACGCCCCGCCGCGAGCGCGCCCATCCAGAACGTGTTCGTCCCCGTACCGATCCCCACCGCGACGAGGCTGAGAATCGGGTGCCCCTTCCAGCGCGGACCCTTGCGGCTGTACGCGACCGACAACACCATCGTCAGGACGTACAGCCCCGAGAAGATCGGACCCGCGTGATACGCGAACGGGAGCCCCGCGAGCTGCACGACGATCGCCGCGTGGTGCATCCACGGCGCCATCTTCGGTGGGTTCTCCACGCCACCGATCGGCCCGTCGTCGTCGTCCCAGTACGAGTTGTAGGCCGTGACCCCGCCGTTCAGCAGGACGTGCACCACGAAGAACTGCAGCACGAAGGACGGCAACGCCGGTCGCTCGGCGTACAGCCCACCGAGCAGATAACCGCCGGACAGGACGAACAGCTGGTAGTGGACCCGGAGGTGAACGAGGAACGCGACGATCGGGTGCACGTCAGCACGCGGCGGCGCGCGGCGCCATCGAAAGCTCCAGGTGCGCCGCGACGTAGTCGACATCCGGCAGCATCGTCGACAGCTGCTCCGAGAAGCGCGAAACATCGCCGGTCGTGAACAACCGGTGCGGACCGCGCGGGCCCGTCGCGCGTGTCCCGCGGCGACTGAGCTGCGTCGCGAGCTGGCGCGTCACGTAGACCGCGGGATCGATGAACGTCACGCCAGGCGCGCAGCGCTTCAGCATCGGCAGCAAGTACGGGTAGTGCGTGCAGCCGAGCACGATGGTGTCGACGCGCTCCGCGAGGAGCGGCGCGAGGTACAGGCGGCACGCGGCTTCGGCTTCGGCGCCGTCCGTCGCGCCGCGCTCCACGAGCGGCACGAACTGCGGGCACGCGACCTGCGCGACGTGCAGCGTGGAATCCATTCGAGCGAACGTGTCGGGGTACGCGCGGCTCGCGACCGTGCCGGCCGTCGCGAGGACACCGATGCGCCCGTGGTCGGTGGCGACCGCTGCGGCGGCGGCGCCGGGATCGATCATCCCGAGCACCGGGTGTTTCGGGTACGCGGACGCGACGCTCTCGAGCGTCGTCGCGCTCGAGATGTTGCACGCCATGACGAGCGCCTTGCAGCCGTGGTCGAACAGCGTGTTGGAGAGGTTCGTCGCCAGCTCGCGAATCTCGGACAGCGGTCGTCCGCCGTACGGAACGTGGGCCTGGTCCGCGATGTAGAAGATCGGTTCGTCGGGGAGCTGGGCTGCGATGCGCCCGAGGACGGTCAGGCCGCCGACGCCGGAGTCGAACATTCCGATGGGGCCGTGACCGTCCATACCTACCTCGCGAAAACCGCCCTGACGGCGGCGCCGCTTCCGTTAGCACGCCGGTGCGGGGGCGAGAAGCACCGGGCGCATCGTCACCGTCACCTTGTGGCTCGCCAGCCCGAAGAGGACCGCGCCGAGGCCGATGAAGGCGCCGGGGGCGAACAGCGGCGGCGCGAGCATCAGCGCCATCTGCACCAGGTCATTCGTGACCGGCCCCTCCGCGAAGTACCGGGCGAAGGCGATGCCGTGGAAGGCGGTGCCCAGGAGCCCGACCCCCGCGGTGAGGGCGCCGACGACCCGCGCGAGGGTGTCGAAGCGCTCCCGGTGCGCCCGCGTCTTCAGCGCGAACAACATCGCGAAGAAGGCGAGGGGTCCGAAGACGACCGGGACCAGCTGCCCGAGGTGTTTCATGCCGCGCCCCGCGAAGTGGGCGATCCCGGCGTCGATCCCCAGCACGAGGACGCCGCCGCCGAGGCCGACCGCGAGCAGACGCCGAAGGCCGACGGCCTCCACACGCGCGCGCATCCGTGCCCAGAGGTTGGTGCGGTTCTTCATCTTCTTTCGTTCCTTTCCGGCCTCGCGGCCGCCCTCGGGTAGTGCACGCGGCAGGCCAGCGAATTCGGCGCGATAACCGACGCTTCGAGCCCTCGGGCCGTCCACGGCGTCGACAACGCCGTCCACGGGCTTGTCGGTCGAGGGGGGTCCGCCGGCTGTCGTTTGACCAATCGGTCAAGATATTGTGAAGAAGTGGTCGTGCCTCGCTCCTTCGTCCTCGCCGTCCTCCTCCTCGCCGTGGCCTGCACCGAGCCCGAGAAGGACGACGTCATCACGCCGCTCGACCCTTGCGCCGCCGTCACCTGCGCGGCCGGGAGCACTTGCGAGGCCGACGGCCTCTGTCACTGCGGCGCGGGCGGACCGGTGTGCGGCGCTACGGAGACGTGCAGCGCGGGCGCCTGCCTCCCGCCGCTCGAGGATCGCTGCAAGCTCGGCGTGAAGTGGATCGACCCCGCGCCCGCGTTCACCGACGCGACGGAGGACTGGGGGCTCGTCGATCTCGGCGTGTTGGGCACACGCCTCGCGGTCGGTGACGTCGACGGCGACGGCTGGCCGGACCTCCTCGTGCGCCGCGGCGGGAACGGCTCCGACGACTTCGGCCCGGACGGGGTGCGCCGCACGTGGCTGTTGAGGAACCGCGGCGACGGCACCTTCGAGGACATCACGATCGCCTCCGAGCTCCGCGCCACGCGACAGCCCAACGCGCTCGGCCGCCCCGGCGAGGTGGTCGCGTTCGGCGACGTCGACAACGACGGTGACCTCGACGTCTACACCGGCATGAGCACCGGCATCGACGGCGCGCTCCCGGGCGCGACGAGCGAGCTGATGTTCAACGACGGCACCGGGCACTTCGTCCTCGGCTGGGAGGACTCCGAGCTGCGCCGCGCCAACGACGTCGACATCGTCGCCGGCGCCGCGTTCGTCGACTACGACCGCGACGGCCTCCTCGACCTCTTCGTCGGCCAGCACAACTACACGCCGGCGGGGGGCTCGGCCGTCCTCTTCCGGCACGACCTCCTCTACAAGAACGTCGGCGAGGGCCGGATGCAGGACGTCACCGCGGACGTCGGCCTCGTCACCGCCGATTGGTCGAACACCGAAGACATCAACGCCGGCCTCGCACACAGCCGCGCGTGGTCCGTCGCCGCGTGTGACCTGAACGACGACGGCACCACCGAGCTCCTCGCTGCCTCCTACGGCCGCGCGCCCAACCACCTGTGGCGCGGCGAGCGTTCGTTGGACGGAACGGTGCGCTTCGCGAACGAATCCGTCGCGAGCGGCTACGCCTACGACGACAACCTCGACTGGCGCGACAACGAGTTCGCGCGCTGTTACTGCGAGTCGTCCCCGAGCGCCGAGGGCTGCGACGAGGTCGACCCGCCGCGCATCGGCTGCTCGCAACAGAACTGGCGCCACACGTCCGACCGCGAAGCGTTCCGCCTCGGCGGCAACAGCGGGACAACGGTCTGCGCCGACATCGACAACGACCTCGCGATCGATCTGCTCACCACCGAGATCACACACTGGTGGGCGGGCACCAACGCGGATCGCTCCGAGCTGCTGATCAACGACGGCGATGCGACGTTCACGCGCCCGGGACTCCAGGAGACGGGCCTCGAGCGCTACAACCCGGACGCCAACTGGGACAACGGCGACATGACGGCGGCGATCTTCGACTTCGACAACGACGGTTTCAAAGACGTCTACGTCGGCGCGTCCGACTACCCCGGCAACCACGGTCTGCTGTTCCAACAGGTCGACCCGCTCACGTTCCGACGCGTCCCCACGACGCTCGGCATCGACCACCACCGCAGCCACGGCCTCGCGGTCGCCGACTTCGATCGCGACGGTGATCTCGACCTCGCCGTCGGCCACTCCCGCTCCCGGTGCGGCGCCAACGACGCGAGCCCCTGCTACGACACTGCGCAGGTCCGCCTCTTCGAGAACGTCGTCGGCCACATCGGCAACTGGGTCCAGCTCCGCCTCGAAGGCGGGGAGGGCACCAACCGCGCCGCCATCGGCGCGCGTGTGACGATCGAGACGGCCGACGGTCGCCAGGTGCAGGAGGTCGGCGGCGGCCACGGGCACTACGGCATCCAGCACGACCTCGTGCTGCACTTCGGCCTCGGCGACGCGTGCACCGCGGACGTCACCGTCCGCTGGCCGGACGCGGAGCTCACCACCGAGACCTTCGCGGTGCAGACCGGCTACCGCTACGTCGTGCGGCAGGGGCAGGCCCCCGAGGCCGTCCGAGACTGACGCACCGTCTCGGTGCTTCGGACCGAGAACCTCACCGTGCAGATCGACGAGGTCGCGCAGTTCATGGCCGCGCTCCAGGAGGCGCAGGCCCACGGCGGGTTGCCGACGATGCCGCTCCCCGAGTGGGCCGAGGCGCGCGTCGCCCGCGTCGTGGCGGCGGCGGGCGTCGACGTGGTCGTGAACCTCTGCCCTACGCAGGCGGAGTCGATACGCATCCTGGGACCCGAGAACACCCCGTTGGGGCGCCCGGTGATCACGCTGCGCCCGACCTTCCTGGCGGTTTGGCAGTCGGACCCCGACGCGCCGGCCGTGTTGCTCTCCATCGCGCACGAGCTGGGCCACTTCGCCCGCGGCCACCTCGACAGGGCCGAACGGCCCAGCCCGGTCGAGTCCCGCGCGTTGGAGTTGGAGGCGGATCACTTCGCCGGGCAGGTCGCGCGTCGTCTGGGGCTCACCCGCGAGGACCTCGTCGCGTGGATCGACAGCCTCAACGATCCGGAGGGCTGCGCGACGCACCCGCCGCATGTCGAGCGCAAAGCCGCGGCCCTCGCGGGGTTCGGAGAGCCGGAGGCGCCCGTCGCGCCGTCGTCGGTCCCGGACCGACGGACCGCGGAGGTCTACCCGTCGGTGGGGCGCCCGCGCGCCCGGTAGAGCCGCGCGCTGCCTTCGACGTGGTACGCGGGCACCGCGCCCGCGACGACCACGGCGCCGCCCTTCGACGCCTGCACCGCCGCGCCGCCCTCGGGGACGAACGTCGCGTGCCCGTCCGCCACGAGCACCAGCTCGATACCGTCCGTCGTGAAGTCCTGCGGCGTGTCGGCCGCGAGGTCGACGATCGACAGCGCAAAGTCCGGCGCGGGGGTCTCGAACGTACGGAGCCCCGGCGCGAGTGACTTCGCGTGGAGGACTTCGGGCTCGCCGGTGCGCGGGTCGAGGATCCGCAGCAGCTCGTCCACGTCGACGTGTTTCTGCGTGAGGCCTCCGCGGATGACGTTGTCGGAGTTCGCCATCAGCTCCACACCCACGCCCCCGAGGTACGCGTGCAGCTCGCCCGCACCGAGGTAGATCGCTTCGTCGCGCGACAGCTCGACGAGGTTCAGGAACGCCGGCGTGAGCACCCCGATGTCCTTCGGGTGGATCTCGGCGAGCCGAGCGATCCACTGAAACGAATCCGCCTCCAGCGCGCGCGCCCGCTCCGCGGCGAGCGCCGCGATTGTCTCCTTCCGCGCGAGCGGGAGCTCCATCACGTGCCGGTACATCGCCGCGACGCTCACCTGCTCGGCCGCCTCCGTCAGCTCGGGGATCTGCAGCTGCCGGAGGTCGGCGGCGATGACGTCTTGCGCGCGGAAGCCCTTGAGCGCCGTGAACGTGGAGAGCGCGCACATCAGCTCGGGTTTGTGGTTGTCGTCGCGGTAGTTACGCGTGCGCGCGGTCCGCGGCAGGCCCGAGGACTCCTCGAGCGCGAAGCCTGCCTGCGCCTGGGCGACGGACGGGTGGCACTGAATCGAGAGCGGCTCCGCCGCCGCGAGCACCTTGAGGAGGAACGGCATTCGCCCGAACTGCTTCTCGATGCGCGGGCCCAGCCAGCGCGTCGGGTCTTCGGCGATCAGCCGGTTCAGCGGGATCCGGCGCCCCTGCTGGAGCACCTTCGACGGCGCGCGGTCGTGCGCGCCGATCCACAGCTCCGCGAACGGTTCGCGGGACGGGTTGGGCGCGCCGAGGAACTCGGGGATCGCGGTCCTCGATCCCCAGTCGTACTTCTGCACGGTGTTGTCGAGGAGATGGATCCCCACCGCGTCCGAACCATACCCCACGGGTCGTCGTACGTCGCCGGACTGGATCGCTTTGGCTCAGGAACGTGGCGGGGGCGTGACGTCGATGACCGGCCCGGACGCTCGGGGGCTCTGCTGCCCCGCCGAATACGTGTGGAACGTCTGCACGCTCCCCTCGACCACGGCCTGCTCGAAGCGCCGCCGCAGGTGACCGCGGATCGCTGACCGCACCTGAGGCACGAGCAGCGAGAACCCCACGACGTCGGTGAGCATCCCCGGGGTCACGAGGAGCGCGCCGGCCACGACGATGATCGCGCCGTCCGCGATCGCCGTCCCGGGCCAGGCGCCGGTCTGTGCGTCCGTCCGGAGCCGCGTCAGGACCGACAGCCCCTGCCGCTTCGCGAGGGCCGCGCCGACGATCCCGGTGACGACGATCAACCCGAAGGTCGGCAGCACGCCGAACAGCGCGCCCACCTTCATCAAGATCGCGAGCTCCAGCGCGGGAACCACGATGAACAACAGCGCCAACCAACCCATCGGTTTCGCCATCACAACACACGACGCTCCGCGGATCGTCCGACTTTCGGTTAAGTTTCACCCTGATGGCGACTGCCAAATCCGTCCCCGAAGGCTTCGAACGGCTCCCGATCGCGTTGTTGGCCCTGCTGACGCTGATCTGCCTCGCGACCGTCTACGATCCGCCCGCCGGCCGTTTCTCCTGGCTCTTGGAGGTCGGGCCGGGGCTCGTCGGCGTCTTCGTGCTCATCGGGACCTACCGCCGCACGAAGATGTCCCGGATCGTCTACGTGTTCGTGTTCCTCCACATGCTGATCCTGATCTACGGCGGCATCTACACGTACGCGGAGACCCCGCTCGGCAACTGGGCGCGCGACACCTTCGAGCTGTCGCGCAACCACTACGACCGCGTCGGCCACCTCGCGCTCGGCTTCTTCCCGTCGCTGATCATCCGCGAGGTCCTGCTGAGGAACACCCCGCTCGTCCGCGGCGGCTGGCTCGTCTTCCTCGTGCTCTCCGTCGTCCTCGCGATCGGCGCGTTCTGGGAGCTCCTCGAGTGGTGGACCACGCTCGTCGTCGCGTCCGACGTCGGTGACGCCTTCCTCGGCTCCCAGGGCGACGTCTGGGACGCGCAGTGGGACATGTTCCTCGCGCTCGTCGGCGCCGCGATCGCGCTGGCGTTGCTCTCCAAGGTCCACGACCGATCCATGGCGGTCGTCACCGACGCTTGATCGATCCCGCCCGCGAGTGCCATGCGCCCGGGCATGTCGACCGATCTGCTCGCCGCGCTCGAATGCCACGCCACCCGCGACCTCGACGCCCACGAACGAAGCAGCCTGGATCGGATCGTTGAGTTCGTCCGCCGCGAGCCGGCCTGCTTCGAGCGCAGCACGGTCGAAGGGCACATCACCGGCTCCGCCTGGATCCTCGACCACGACCGCACCCACGCGCTCCTCGTCCACCACAAGAAGCTCGGCTTCTGGCTCCAGCCGGGCGGCCACGCCGACGGGGAGTCGGACGTCCTCGCGGTCGCGTGGCGCGAGGCTCGCGAGGAGTCGGGCATCGAGGCGCTCGAGCCGCTCGACCGCGCGGTCTTCGACGTCGACGTGCACGCCATCCCCGCCCGAAAGTCCGAGCCGGAGCACTTCCACTTCGACGTCCGGTACGCCTTCATCGCCCCGCCCGGCGCCCAGCCGGTGGTCAGCGAGGAGTCCCACGACGTGCGCTGGGTCGCGAAGTCCGCGATCGGCAGCTACGCCACGGACACCTCGGTCATGCGGATGGCCGCCAAGTGGGCGCCCTGAATTCGGACGTGATCGTCGCCAAAGTTGACCGTACCCCGCGCCTGTCAAGTATGTAGGGGCCATGCGGTCTCGTTGGACAGCGTCCCTCGGCTTGTTTGCGCTCGCGGCGTGTGGAGGCGGTGACGACTCGGTCGATCCGCCGAGCCTCTTCATGGAGCCCGGTGAGATTCGCTTCGGCGTCGTCGAGGTCGGCAACACCTCCAAGGCGGTCTCGACGATCACCAACCTGAACGGCGACGCGTTCGAGATCGAAGACATCGAAATGCGCCCGCTCGACCAGCTGACGTTCGAGTTCTCGTACACACCTTCTTCGGTCGCCGCGGGCGAGGGCTCGCTCCTCGAAGTCACCTATCACCCGGTCGGGGAGGGTGACTCGGCGATTGATCTCATCGTCACGCCGAAGGGCGGAGACCCGGTGACGATGAAGGTCACCGGCACGGCACAGCCCCCCGCCACGTTGCGCGTCTCCGACTTGTCGATCGACTTCGGGATGGTCCCGCTCGGAACGACGAAGGACGAAGTCAGCTCCTTCACGAACCGCGAGGCGACGAGCGGCACCGTCACCTTCGACCCGGGGCTCAACATCGACCTGTGCGCCGACAACGAGTTCAACACCTTCTGCGTCGAGTTCTCGGGCGTCGCCATCTCCGGCACCAACACGTTCCCGATCGGCCCGAACGAGACGATCAGCTACGTCGCGCGGTTCATCCCGGAGGTAGAGGACATCCAGGAGACGGCCTCCTTCACGCTGTCGACCTGCACCGGCGACGAAGACTGCGAAGTCGAGATCGATCTCTTCGGCAGCGGCACGATGTAGCCGCGCCGCGAATCACCGCTCCGCGATCGAACACACCAGCGGGTGGTGATCGAAGTAGGTCGCCTCGATGACGCGGGGCCGACCCTCCGTCACCCCCGCGGACCAACACCCGCCCGCACCGAACGTCGACAGGACGTGGTCGATCTGGAAGAGGCCCGCGTAGGTCGGGTCGCCTTCGCTCGAATGGAATGTGAAGTCCCCGGCGGTGGCGCGGCGTCGGAAGACCGCGGCGCTGTCGTCGCCGTCGAAGAGTCGGAAGGGATCGGTGTTGAGGTCGCCGAGCACGATCGTGGGGGTCGCGGGATCGACCGCGTCGAAGATCTGCTCGAACTGCGCCGCGCGGCACCCGACGTCCTCGTCCGAGAACCCGGACGTCCCGTGCACGTGCCAGACGTCGAGGCGACGGTCACCCACGGTGAGCTCGGCGAGGCCGACGCGGGCGCCGCTCCCGCAGCCTGGGCTGGGCTCCCCCGCGAGCGCCTCGGCGCAGAAGTCTTCGTCGCAGCCGGCGATGGACGCGAAGGACTTCTTCACGGCGACGCACTTGTCGAGCTTCCCGCGGTGACACGCGACGCGGTAGCCGGCGCCGAGGATGACGTTGGCGACGGTCGGGTCGCCGACGGACCACGCCGTGCACACGAAGGGGTCGTGTGCTTCCGGGGGGATCGTCGCGCAGTCCGGGCTGTAGAAGATCTCCTGGATCCCGACGACGTCCGGCTGAACCTCGGCGAGGAATGCGCGCGCGGCCTCGATCGCGGGCGGCCAGGCGAGCCCGTCGCCGTAGTACGTGTCGGAGCGGGTCGCGTCTTCCTTCGAGTAGCCGTCGTCGGGTCCGCTGTCGTGGGCGAGGCCCTCGGTGGTGCCGGTGTTGAACGACACGACGACCGCTTCGAGCGGAGCTTCGCCGCAGGCGGCGGCGAGCAGCAGCGCGGCGACGAGCGGCCTCATGCGCGCAGGTTAGCGCCGGACGCCGTCGATCCACACCTCGGTCGGTCGCCCGAGCTCAGCTGTGCTGGGGGCCTCGTCGAACACCAGGAACGAGGCTGGCGCGCCGACCTCGAGGCGTCCGAGCTGGAGGTCGAACAGCTCGGCGGGGCGCCGGGTGGCGGCGTCGATGATCGCGTCGGTGTCGAGTCCGGCGTCGGCGAGGAGCCCGAGCTCGGCGGCGTCGATGCCGTCGGTGCGGCGGTTGCCGAGGTCGGTGCCGTACAGGACGATCGCCCCGGCCGCGGCGAGGCGGCGCAGGTTGTCGACGGCGTTCGTCGTGCCGCCGAACGCGCCGAGCGTCGAGACGACGGCCTTGTTCTTCCAGACCTCCACGGTCTCGTCGTCGAGCGGCTCGACGGGGGTGTGCGCGAGGACGTCGACGCCGAGCATCCCGGCGTAACGCGCTTCGGCGTCCGAGAGGGCGTGCGCGAATACGAGCATCTTGCGTTCGTGGGCGCGTTCGACGATCGCGCGGAGCGTCGCTTCGTCGAGGTAGGGGCGTCCGGCGAACGGGATCTTCACGAGCCGAGCCCCCGCGTCGTGGAGGCGGTCGACGGCCCCGGGGGCTTCGTCGGCGGTGCGGACGAACAGGCCGTACCCGTCGTGGCCCCACCCGTTGGTGGGGTAGCCGTCGATGGCGGTGAGCATCGGCCCGGAGGCGACCACGCGCAGTCCGCGGTTGTCGCGGGGGAGGGCGCGCATCGGCGCGGCGAGGTCGACGACGGCGGCGATCCCTCCGTCGAGGAGCGCGTCGTCGCGCTGGTGGTCTTCGGGGGCGAGGCCGTGGACGACCTCGCGGTCGTAGGTCAGGTGTACGTGCGCGTCGATGAACGCGGGGACGAGGTGGCGCTGAGGTTTCGAGTCCGTGGGCGTGAGGGCGGCGATGCGCCCGTCTTCGATCTCCAGGACGAACGCGCCGGGTCGACCGTGGATCGCGACGGCCTCCTCGGCCCGAGGCGGAGACGGATCGGTGCCTGCGGCGCAGGCGAAGAGCAGGATCGGGGCGGCGCAGCGAGCGCGCATGTCAGGGGTACGTCAGCGGGCGCGGCGGGGATCGGCCCCCGGGCGGGTTCACTCGGCGGGCAGCGGCAACGTCCGCGCGATCGCGGGATCGATGCACCACGGCAGGTCCATCTCGGAGGCCTTGTCGCGGGTCCCGCAGCTGCTGACGTTCGCGGCGGTCGGGCACGAGCTCGTCCCTCCGCGTTTGCAGCCCAGGTTCTTGCAGTACTTGTCCCCGTCCGAGGAGCTCCCCTTGTAGCAGCAGTACTTGCGCCCCTTGCAGGCCCCCGTACTGTCGGATTTACAGATGATCGCCGGGTCCCCGGCGAAGGCGGATGTCCCCGTGAACGCCACGAAAGCGAGGCAGAACACGGCCCAACTGATGATTCGGTGCATGTTTGGATGCCCTCCCGGGGGCACCGTCGGCGGGGTCCGACCCCGCGTCAAGGCGGCCGGGGTCGTCGGACGGCGCACCGTGTCGTCCTAAGACGCAGATCCCGCCCCGGGCGACCTTTCACCTTGTACCCGCCCGTGCGCAGCGCTAACACCTGCGGCAGGACAGCCCATGAAGGCGAGCGAGTTTTTCGGACCCCAGGACACCTTCGTTCGACGTCACGTCGGCCCCTCCGACGACGAGATCACCGCGATGTTGGAGCAGGTGGGGGCGACCACCCTCGCGGCCCTGGCCGACGACACGATCCCCGCGCCGATCCGTCTGGAGCGCCAGCTCGACATCGGCCCCGAGCGCGGCGAGCACGAGCTGCTCGCGGCCTTCCACGGGATGGCCTCGAAGAACCGCGTGAACCGCTCGCTGATCGGGACGGGCTACTACGACTGCATCACGCCGCCGGTCGTCCAGCGCAACATCCTCGAGAACCCGGGCTGGTACACTCAGTATACCCCCTACCAGCCGGAGATCGCGCAGGGCCGGCTGGAGGCGCTCGTCAACTTCCAGACGATGGTCGCCGACCTCACCGGGCTCCCGCTCGCGAACGCGTCGCTCCTCGACGAAGCGACCGCTGCCGCCGAGGCGATGAGCATGTGTTACGGCGTCGCGCGCGGGAAGCGGAACAAGTTCGTCGTCGCGTCGAGCTGCCACCCGCAGACGATCGCGGTCGTGCAGACCCGCGCCGAGCCGCTCGGCATCGAGCTGGAGATCGGCGAGGTGAAGGAGATCGGCGAGGACGTCTTCGGCGTGCTCGTGCAGTACCCGGACACGGACGGTGCGCTGGTCGATCACCGCGCGACGATCGAGAAGGCCCACGCGGCGGGTGCGTTGGTCGTGATGGCCACGGACCTGCTCGCGCTGACGTTGCTCACCCCGCCGGGGGATCTGGGCGCGGACATCGCGGTCGGCTCTGCGCAGCGCTTCGGCGTCCCGCTCGGTGCGGGCGGTCCGCACGCGGGTTTCTTGTCCACGAAGGACGAGCACCGTCGGCACGTCCCGGGGCGCATCATCGGCGTCTCGAAGGACACCCACGGGCACCCCGGTTATCGCCTCGCGCTGCAGACGCGCGAGCAACACATCCGCCGGGACAAGGCGACGAGTAACATCTGCACAGCGCAGGTGCTGCTCGCGATCATGTCCGGGATGTACGCGGTCTATCACGGGCCGGACGGGCTGAAGCGCATCGCCCAGCGTGTGCACGCGCTGACGAAGGTGTTGGCGAAGGGCCTCACGGATCTCGGCGTCGAGCTGCGGTCGCAGGCGTTCTTCGACACGTTGCGGGTCGCGGCGAAGGACGGCGCCTACGAGGCGGCGCTCGCGCGCGGGATGAACCTGCGGCGCTTCGACGACGGCGACCTCGGGATCGCGCTCGACGAGACGTGTGATGCGTCGGTGGTCGATGCGTTGCTGGAGGTCTTCGGCGGTGCGCCGGCTTCGGCGAAGCTGGGCGAGGTCGTCGATGCGTCGGTCCCCGCGGGCTTCGAGCGGACGACCGAGTACCTCACGCACCCGGTCTTCCACAGCTACCACTCGGAGCACGAGATGCTTCGGTATCTGCACCGGCTCGAGACGAAGGACCTGTCGCTGAACACGTCGATGATCGCGCTGGGCTCGTGCACGATGAAGCTGAACGCGACGTCGGAGATGATCCCGGTGACGTGGCCGGAGCTGGCGCGGATTCACCCGTTCGCGCCGGACGATCAGACCGAGGGCTATCAGGCGCTGTTCAACTCACTCGAGCGGCAGCTTGCGGAGATTACGGGCTTCGCGGCGGTGTCGCTGCAGCCCAACGCGGGTTCGCAGGGTGAGTACACGGGGCTGTTGGTGATTCGTGCGCGCCACGCGGATCGTGGCGAGGGGCACCGCGACATCTGCCTGATCCCGACGTCCGCGCACGGGACGAACCCGGCTTCGGCGGTGATGGCGGGGATGAAGGTCGTGCCGGTGAAGTGCGACGCGATGGGCAACGTGGACATCGCGGACCTCGAGGCGAAGGCCAAGCAGCACACGGCGAACCTGGCGGCGTTGATGATCACGTACCCGTCGACGCACGGCGTCTTCGAGGTCGGTGTGCGCGACGTGTGCCGCATCATCCACGACAACGGCGGGCTCGTTTATCTCGACGGCGCGAACATGAACGCGCAGGTCGGGCTGTGCCGGCCGGGTGACTACGGCGCGGACGTTTGCCACCTGAACCTGCACAAGACGTTCTGCATCCCGCACGGCGGTGGTGGTCCGGGGATGGGGCCGATCGGCGTGACGTCGGAGCTGGCGCCGTACCTGCCGTCTCACCCGATGTCGTCGCGGAAGGCGGAGCGGGCGATCGGTCCGGTGGCGGCGGCGCCCTACGGGAGCCCGAGCATCCTGCCGATTTCGTGGGTGTACATCTCGTTGATGGGGAGCGACGGGCTACGTCGTGCAACCGAGGTTGCGATCCTCAACGCGAACTACATGGCGAAGCGGTTGGAGGATCACTTCCCGATTCTCTACCGGGGTAAGAATGGTCGTGTTGCGCATGAGTTCATCGTGGACATGCGGCCGTTCAAGAAGTCGGCGGGGATCGAGGTCGACGACATCGCGAAGCGGCTGATGGATTATGGGTTCCACGCTCCGACGATGTCGTTCCCGGTGGCGGGGACGATGATGATCGAGCCGACGGAGAGTGAGTCGAAGGAGGAGCTCGACCGGTTCTGCGATGCGATGATCGCGATCCGGGCGGAGATCCAGGCGGTCGAGGACGGTGGGGACCGTGACAACAACCCGTTGAAGAACGCGCCGCACACCTCGGGTGATGTGACGCGGTCGGATTGGGACCGCCCCTATTCGCGCGCGGAGGCGGCGTTCCCGGCGCCGTGGACGCGACAGCACAAGTACTGGCCGGCCGTGGGCCGGGTCGACAATGCGTGGGGCGATCGCAACCTCATGTGTACTTGCCCGCCGATGGAAGCATTCGAAGGCGAGGAAGGTTGAGGACAGAGCAATGAACGAAGCGACGAAGCAGAGGATCTCGGAGACGATCGCGGCCAACCCGGTCGTGTTGTTCATGAAGGGCCGCCGGCGTCTGCCGCAGTGTGGTTTCTCGGCGCAGGTGGTCGGTCTGCTGGACCAGGTGATCGACGACTACCAGACGGTGAACGTGTTGGATGACCCGGAGATTCGGCAGGGCATCAAGGAGTTCTCGGACTGGCCGACGATTCCGCAGCTTTACATCAACGGTGAGTTCGTCGGCGGTTGTGACATCGTCACGCAGATGTTCGAGGCGGGTGACCTGCACAAGGCGCTCGGCAAGGAGCAGCCGAAGGTCGAGGCGCCGACGTTGACGGTGAGCGACACGGCGGCGGCGGCGTTGAAGGGGGCGCTTCAGGAGAACGGCGCGCAGGCGGTGCGTCTGATCGTGGATGCGGCGTGGCGTCCGGGTCTGGACCTGGTGTCGCCCGGCCCTGGGGACATGAAGGTCGAGGCGAACGGTGTGTTGTTCGTGGTCGACGCGGGCACGGCGCAGCGTGCGAACGGTGTGTCGATCGACTTCGTGGACGGTGACTCGGGTGGGTTCAAGATCGAGAATCCGAACGAGCCGGCGCGGGTGAAGCCGTTGCACGCGAAGGAGCTCGCGCTGAAGATGCAGAACGGCGATGCGTTCGAGCTGATCGACGTGCGGACGCCGCAGGAAGCGGAGGTCGCGAAGATCGAGGGTGCGAAGCTCCTCGACGACGGTGTGAAGAACTACATCGAGGGTCTCGACAAGGACACGGTGCTGGTCTTCCACTGCCACCACGGCCCGCGCGCGCAGAATGCGGCGTCGTACTTCCTGAACCAGGGCTTCAAGAAGGTCTACAACCTGGTGGGTGGTATCGACGCGTGGTCGCAGCAGGTCGACAACACGGTGCCGCGCTACTGATTCAGTCCCCGTCGGTGACGACGGGGCAGCCCCAGCCGTCGTAGGTCCCGCCGGCGGCTTCGACCTCTTCGGACAGCTGCATCGCGATCTCGTGAATGTGTTCGAGCTCGACGGGGTCGTCCCGTCTGAGCTCGAAGACGCGCTCGGCGCCCTTGGGGTCGCCGACGTCGTGGGTCGTGAACCCTTTAGATTTAATGTTCTCGAGGAACTCGCCGGGGTCGATGCCCGGCGGGAACACGACGCAGTGGTCGATCGTCCGAGGTTGGGTGAGGACGTCGCCGTGTTGCTGGAGTTGAAGGACGACGTCGCGGTTCTTCATCCACTGCACGCGTTCTTCCGGCGGGAAGAGGAACTCCGAGAAGTAGCCCCATTCGGGATCGGGTTTGGCGCCGACGTGGATGCCGCGTGTTTCTCCACCGAGGCCCGCGGCGGCGAGCGGTTCGAGTTGGGCTTCGTGTTCGTCGGTCCCGTAGAACGAGAGTTGCCAGTCGCCGTTGTTCCGGAGCCGCCCGACGAACAGCATCCCGGCCTTCTCGGCGCGTTCGACGATGCGGTCTTCGATGGCGTGGAGCTTCTCGGCATCGTCGCGGTGCCCCATCCCGTGGTCGTCGGGTTCGAGGATCTGCAGGCCGATCCACAGGAACGTGGGGTGGGTTTCGATGGGAGCAAAGTCCGCGTAGGCGAGGTTGAGGAAGATCGACGCGGGGTGATGGTCGACCTGGCAGGGATAGAAGTCCCAGGCGTCGGGGACTTTGGGCGGGTGCTTCTTGCCGAACGGGAACCACTTCATTCGGCGGGGATGATGCAGGAACGAAGGGCGGTAGCCTAGCGGTGGGCAATGATGGGCGGTCGAGTCCTTTGAGCGTCGAATCTCCGGCGCGCGAGCATCGCACTTCAGCTCAGTCAACGGTGTTCAGTATGTGAAGGATGACCCCGGCCGCGTGTAAAGGATCAGCGCGGTTGCTCACATTGGCAATGCCTCCCGTCGATCGGCTTTGCTGGGCCGGCGCCTGACGGTCATCGCGGGGGTCTCAGCGCACCGCATGCGCGACTCGGCGCGGTTCCCTCGTTGGACTAGCTATTCGTACGCCCGGAGCATCGCGGCTGTGGCGGAGGCAATACTCATGGGGACCGAGAAATCGAGTGCAAGCGGAAGCAACGCCCACCACGAGAGACCAACTAAGGGGCAGGCGAGGCAGGCGGCGACACCGGAGGCGCCACCGAGAAGTGGCACTCAGGAATAGGATCGACCTCTGCGGGTAGCAAGGTAGGCCGTGACGGGGTTGCCGATGATGAGAAGCAGAGAGAACGACGCTGCAACCGCAAACACGAACCATCGAATCGATTCCACGGTGCGCTCCAGTCCACGTAACACCGATGATAAGCTGCGGGGCGAAGCCCCTGTCCGTCTTCATCATTATGTTAGGCATCGCGCACTATCTCAGGGCTCGCGGTCCAGTCTCCTATGAGGATCACGGCTCGCGTGGAAGAAGGAGGTGATGACCACCTTTTCATCGACGACCTTGAAGAAGACACCATAGGGAAACTTGCGAGCAGGGCGCGGCGCGTGGCTCCTTCGACAATCCGATGCATCAGCGGCCGCTCGTGAAGTGTCGCGAGAACGGCGTCGAACTCGTTGAGGAGCCGCTGACCCAGTCCCTCCTCACGGGATTCATACCAGTCAAACGCGTCCGTCAGTTCGAGCGCGGCGATGTCGGAGATTTCAACGCGGAACACGTCGAGATCGAATCGCGCTGAGGACGTCCTCCGCGGGCAGCGTTCGCAGCTCGCCAACGTCGAGTGCGTCCTCGCGCCGGCGAAGCTCCTGACGCTGCGCTGCCGTTACCGACACATCCTCCGCCTGGTCCAGGCTGTCCCAGAGCCGCTCGATGAGCTCAAGACGTTCGTTCTTGCTGAGGGCGTCGATCTCTACGGCTGCTTTGCCCACGCAAGGAGTGTCGCACCTGGGAGTGGCATCGGACAAGCCTGTTAAGTGCTCGGCATCACTTAGTGCTTCGGATTGGCTTGAGGTCCCGAACCCGAATGCCTAACACCCGATGATAAGCGGCAGGGGCGAAGCCCCTGTCCGTCTTCATCATCATGTTAGCCGGCACGGCATATCGATCATGGGGCCCATCGTAGTACTCGAGTACCGTATGCACTCGACTCGGCCTAGATGACATCTTCTATAAGCCCCGCTGGTCTGCCCAACACCCGATGATAAGCGGCAGGGGCGAAGCCCCTGTCCGTCTTCATCATCATGTTGGGCTGCCGCATTATTGCTGGTCATGCTGGTCGAGTGCTAGCTTTCCACGTCGATTCTGCTGATCTCCATCTCTGAGCTGAAGGCGACCACTATGACGTACTGAGTTTCCTGAGGTGCGATGCTGAATTCGAGCCACACGGATTCCTGTGGATCCGCCGGAAACAAGGTTACGTCTACGAGCACGAGACG
>JAVJQW010000053.1:0-25756 GCA_040218735.1 Deltaproteobacteria bacterium | reverse complement strand
GCCGCAAAGAAATCCGTAGCCAAGAAGCCGGCCGCAAAGAAATCCGTAGCCAAGAAGCCGGCCGCAAAGAAATCCGTAGCCAAGAAGCCGGCCGCAAAGAAATCCGTAGCCAAGAAGCCGGCCGCAAAGAAATCCGCGGCCAAGAAGTCCGCGCGACGTAAGTAGCGGGGCGCCGCTCGGCGTCGTGCGAATTTCTGTCATGGATCCGCGGCGACGCGGGCACGAAGGCATGTGCGCGCGCTCCTCGCCTTCTCCACCCTCGCCGCCTGCGGGCCCCCACCACCGCTATCGCCCGGATCCGCGCCCACGTGGCGACCGCTGATCGATCGCGCCGCGTGGGCGCCCGTCCCGCCCGAAGCCGACCCTCTCGCGTCCCACCGCCCGCCCGACCTCCGCTGTGATCCCGAAGCGTGGGGCGACGAGGGCCTCGCGACGGAGATCCGCACGGAGTCCTGCGACTACCTCGCGCTGAGCCAACCGCTCGGCGAAGGCATCCACCCCGGCGACCTCCTCCGCGTCACGTTCGGGTGGGGACAGCTCCGGGCACCCGCCCCCGCGGAGGGCCACATCGCGCTCCTCGTCCAAGACACCGTCATCGCCGAACGCACGCTCGAGATCCCCGGGCCCGCCGAGGCGCACACGTTCACCACCCTCGCGACACATGCGTTCCCCGAGGCGACCCCGGTGATCCTCCACGTCCACAACCACGGAGCCAACACATGGCAGCTCTACGACTTCGCGCGGCGGCCCTGATCGCCGCCGTCACCACACTCGGCCACTTCGGCTCGTGCGGCCACACGATCGCGGGCGCCGAATCGGCGGCCGCGTACGCCATCTCCCTAGACAACACCGGCGTCGCAACGCTCGGCGTCGGTGCGATCGTGGAGGTCGACGACTGCGCCGACGTCGAAGTCGTCACGCGACTCACCACGAACACCGCCACCGCCTCCGCCCGCTTCGCCGACGCGACCACCCTCGGCGCGCTCCGCTGCGACGGCCCGTGCGCGCCCACCTGGACCATCGAGGTCCGCGGCGCGCCCCGCAGCACCGTGACCGTCGACGTGAGCTACCGCGCCCAGTGCACCGACTGCGACGCCACCCGCTTCACGATCTACCCGAGCCGTTGATCTCCCTCGCCGGTCGAACCACCCTCACAACGTGTCCGAGCTGGAGGTCATCGTCACGCGCGACGGTCACCGCGTCGTCCGCGACGCGGAACACGACGAGCTCATGCACCCCTTCGGTCCGCGCCTCGAAGCCGAATCGCTCTACGTGGGCCCCGCGCACATCGCCACGCGCCTCGCCGACGGCCCGCTCACCGTCTTCGACGCAGGCCTCGGCGCCGGGACGAACGCCATCGCCGCGTGGCGCGCCGCCCGCGGCCAAACCGGGCTCCGACTCGTCAGCTTCGACCTCACGCTGGACGCGCTCGCCCTCGTCCTCCGCGAGGCGCCCGCCGACTTCGGATTCGAAGACGACGCCGATCGCGCCGCCGCGAAGGCCCTCGTAGACCACCACAGCTACGAGGACCCCCGCGGCGCCTGGCGCTTCGTCCGCGGCGACCTCCCCGACACCCTCACGACCCCGGGCGCCCAAGCCGACGTCGTGTTCTGGGACCCCTACGCGCCACAAGCGAACCCGAGCCTTTGGAACGTCGCCGCCTTCACCGCGCTACGCGCCGTCTGTGCAGCACGCGCCACCGTTCACACCTACGCCGCCGGGACCTCCGTTCGCGCCGCGATGATCCTCGCCGGCTTCGCCGTCGGACGCGGGCCGTCGGTCGGGACGAAGTCCGAGACGACGATCGCCGCCGTCGATCCCGCCGATCTCGAAGCACCGCTCGACCGTCGCTGGTACGAACGCTGGCGTCGCTCCTCGAACCCGCTCCCGCCGGACGCAAACACCGATGCAAACGACAGGATCCACGCCGCGTTCGAGCGCTGAGCACTACTCCTTGTCCGTCTCGTAGTTCGCGGCGTTCCCCAGGAACCCGTTCTCCGTGTACGTCCCGTTCGAGCGAACCGCGTGCTCGAAGTCGAAGTTCTCCATCAGGGCGGAGAACTCGATCATGTTCTGGTCCTTCAGCATCTCGACGTTGTTCTCGCGGCGCGAGACCCCGTCCAAGAACCGCAGCGCGTGGTCACCGCCCGTGCGCGTCAACGTCACCATCGTCGTGGAGATCACGTCCGTATTGGCGTGGTCGCGTCCCTTCAACGCCCGCGGGTCTCGAAGGTCGTCGACGTAGTTCTCGGTCGTGCACCCGTTCATGATCATGAGCTGGTACCCAGGCCCACCGTCGACGTTCGGCAGATCCGAGCTGCGCCCCGCCAACGCCTTGCGCAGATGCCTCGGCGGTTTGTCGCCGATCTCGTTCCCCCCCTTGTCGACCACGAAGTTCCCGGCGCCGCTGTCGATGTGGTCGAAGTCCGGACCCGTCCCGTAGCGCGCGTGCCCCGAATAGATCACGACCTCGTCCTGCTCGACCGCGCGCTCGAAGCTCGCCCGCGCGCGTCCGTCGCGCTCGCCCTTCGGCGTGATCAGCCGAACCACCGCGTCGACGTCCTCCTTTGTCTTCGGATCCACGAACGACTTCGCGAAGAAACGAACGTTCGGGTCGTCGCGCTCACCGGTGAGCCCCAGCCGAGCCTTGTCGCGGGGACGGACCGGCTTGAACCCTCGTGAGCGGAGACCCGCAAGGATCTCCTTCTCCTTGCGTCCGTGCGCGCCGTGTTCGTCGAAGCCGACCGCCATCGTGACGTCGAGCCGCCCGTCCGCGTAGAGCGCGTCGTACTCCGCCGAACGCACCAGCGATTTGCCCGGCGGCGGCGCGTTCTCATCGAGCGCGCGGAGTGTGTCCTTCCCGACGCGCCCGTCGTCGCCCAGCCGCATCTCCCGCTGGAAACGAATCACCGCGCGGCGCGTCGGCTCGTCGAACCGTCCCGACGCACCACCCGGCTCGATCTGGAACCCCAGGTCGACGAGCGCCTGCTGCACCTTCTCGACCGAGGCGCCCGACGACCCCACCCGCAGCATTCCGCGGCCGCGCCGCACCTTCTCGAGCTTCGCGTCACCCGCGAAGCGCTCGTTCTGCAGCCGCTTCGAACCCTTCGCCAGTCGCGGCGCCTGCTCATTCGGCCTCACTCCATTGTCGACACGCATCACCTACTCCTCCTCAAACGTCGAGCTCGACGATGTCCTCTGCGACCTCGCGACGCAGCGCCGCCAGGTTCCTGATGTCGGCGCTCGTCTTCGCGAGCCGCTCTTGCGCCGCACGCTGAACACCGAGCTGACGGTCCACACCGGAGCGACGCACGTCCGCGATGCGACCCTTCGCCTCGCCCTCTTCCCGGACCCCCTTGAAGTACCCCTGCGACGCCTGGTCGACGCGATGCAGCGCCTGGTTCGCGGTCGACTCGAGCCGGTCCGCCGTCTCCTTCACGCCGTCCATCGTCGAGTCACCGGCGTCCATCGCGGTGTCCGTCGCAGCGTCGCCGCCGGTCTCGGCGACGTCTCCGAGCACGTCCGACAGGAGCTTCTGACCCTGCTCCGTCGTCGCATCCATCGCCGCGCTCTTCGCCTCGCCGAGGACACCGTCCACCGCACCGTCGAAGGCCCCTTCGAGGACGTTCGAGACGAGCTGATCGAGGTTGTTCGTGAGGACGCTGTCGACCGCACCTTCCCAGGCCCCGTTCAGCGCGCCTTGCAAGGCAGATTGCGCGCCGTTCTCGACGACGGCCTGACCGGTCGCCGATGCGATCTCCCCCGCCGCCCCGGTCGCCGAGAAGCTCGAAGCCGTGCCCGCGGTCCCCGCCGTGGCACCCGCGCTACCCGCCGCCGCGGTCCCGGAAGCCGCCGCGCTCCCGCCCGCCGCCGCCGCGCCGCTCGCCGCCGCGCCGCTCGAGGCCGCCGCGGCACCGCTCGCCGCCGCGCCGCTCGAGGCCGCCGCCGCGCCGCTCACCGCCGCGCTCCCACCGGCCGCGGCGGCGCTCCCGCCGGCCGCGACCCCCGTCGCACACCCGCCGGCCGCCGCGCCGACACCGGTCCAACACGTCGCGACCGTCACCGCGGCGGCCGCGGCCGTGACGGCCGCCCCCCCCGCCTTCACGACGGTCGACATTCCGATCGAACCGATCTGCGCCTTCTCCTGCGTCTCCTCGGCGAGCTTCTTCTGCTCCCCCGAGGCCAGCGCCTCGATCTGCGCCGCCTCGAACGAGCGCCCGACGGCGTCGCGATCCGTCTTCTTCGTCTCGCGCTTCAGCTCGTCGATCGACTCGAGGAATGAGCGCATGTCCACCTGCGGGCGCCCCGCGCCCGATACGTTCATCGTCATCTCTTGCTCCTTTGCGGGGCGTCCCCGCGGACATGGGTTCAGATTTGGTTCGCGAGCCGCAGCGCCTCGCGCCGGTCGTCGTTCACCGACTTCGCGTCGGCCATCGCCTGCTTGCGCCGCTCACGGGCGTCCTCGAGGAGCTCCTTCGCGCGCGACGCCGCATCACCGTGCTGCTCCGCGTCGATCTTCCCGAGCGTCGCCGCGTCGTTGTTCGCGATCTTCGCGCCGCGATCAGCGTGCTCGAGGGTGTTCGAGAACGAGTTGTCCGGCCCCATGAAGCCGTCGCCGATGGTCCCCGCGAGACCCTCCGCGCCGGCCACCAGTCCCGGCGCGACGCCCCCGACCACCGGGAGATCCGACGCGTACTCCTGGCGTCGCTCCGCACCCATCGTGATCAAGAACTTCGGCACCTCCCCGATCCCGAACGGGATCATCGCCGACATGCCCTCGACGTTGGAGATCTCGTAGTCGTTCACCGCCGCCGCATGCTCGTAGCCCGCGACCTCGATCTTCTTCGCGATCGACGCGTCGAACTCATCCTTGCGCACGTCGCGTGCAAACTTCCGATCCTGGTCGGCGCCGTCGATCATCTGTCGCCGCACGTCCGCCATGATCGATTCCACACTCACGTTTTCCAGCTTCATCTCATTCGCTCCTTCCTAAGCCCTGTTGATCTCGTCCTGCAGCGCAGCCGTCATCTCCAGCGTCGACGTCAGCTCGGCGCTCACGTCCGAGAACCCTTCGATCGCCGCCTGCATCCGCTCCACGGTGTGGCTCATGCCCTCCCGGTTCGCGTCGAGCTCGGCGTCCACCGCGCTGATGTTCGCGAGCTCCTGGTTCACCTTCGCTTCCTGCTGCGCGACCCGCTGCTCGCGGTTGTCCATCTTCAGCATCGCGAGGAGGATGAAGGGCTCCGGCTCGTCTTGGATGTCCTCGATCGAGTCCCGCGCGTCGCCGATGCGGTCCTCCGCATCTTCGATGTCGCCGCGGAGCGCCTTCGCTTCGTCCTTCGCCACCTTCACCTGCGCCTGCGCGTCCTCGATGTCCTTCGCGGCGCCTTCCTGGGCCTGCTGCTGCACCTGAAGGAGCAGCACGTCGACCGATACGTTTGCGTTCACCTGCTTCATCTCGAAGACCTCCTCTAGATGTTCCCGATGATCTGGTTGGCCGAGTCGCTGACCTTCTTGAAGAGCGTCGACGCGAGGTTCTCCGCCTGCGTCACGCGCGTCGCGATGACCTGCATCGCAAACGACAGCGAAGAGCTGATGCCGTTGAGCGACTCGAGCTCACCGTCGATGTCCTCGCTGAGCGCGTCCCAGTCGATCGAACCGCTCTTGAACTTGCCGATCAGCTCGGAGTTCTTCAGCTCCGGGTGCGCCTTGATGAAGTCCTGCACGTCGCTCTTGTCCTTCGAGCGCGCCAACGACCGGAGGTCGCGCAGGAGGTTCTGGTGCTTCGTGTTCGCGTCGAGGCGCTTCTTGAAGTCGACCATGTCCTGACGCGCGCCGTCCGCGACCTCGCCGAGGGAGATGAGCAGGAAGTCTTCGATGCTCCCCGTCTGCATCGCGAGCTCGGCGGAGCTCGAGCTGCTCTGCGCCGTCGGCGTCGGCGTGGACTTCTTCGGGATCAGGATCTTCGACTGCAGGAGCTTCGCCTGCTGCTCGACCTGCGTCTTGATCGCCTGCTGCTTGCCGTTGGTCGCGTAGTTCTGGGTGTTGTTGCTGAGGGCCATTTCGTTTCTCCTTGGGTTTCGTTTCGAGCGCCGTAGCGCGGTTGACCCATCGCCTTCTCAGGAACCGTGCCAACGCCCAGAGCGCCGCTCGCGGCCGTTCGCACCGCTCGAAGGCACCCCGATCGGCAGCGGCTGCCGTTCGCGCCGCGGCGCCCCCCGCGCCGACCGGCAAGACCTGCCAGCGCACCCCACCGTTTTCGTCTCCACGGCCCCTAAAACGCCCTGGCACGCCCCCTGCGTAAGGGAGGCGCATGGCTCGCATCGAACGCTCCGCCTTCGCAAACGCCCCCGGCGTCTCCATCTCGGCGAACCGCTCCTCTCAGGGCGACGTCGCGCTGAAGGAGCTGAAGGCGCTGAAGTTCTCCGCGGACCTCGCGCTCCCCCCCGACGCTGCCGAGCTGCGCCGCACCGACCTCATCCTCGGCACGCCGACCCAACGCGACGCGCTCCGCCTCCCCGCCCTCGGCACGCTCGACGCCGCCGCGTGCGTCGACCTCGTGAAAGACCTCGCCGACCGCGACCTCGGCGACGCCGCCGACGCCGCCCCCGTCCGCGAGATGCAAGCCGTCTTGCAGGACCTCGTCCGCGCCGCCCAGCTCAACCGCGGTCGCACCACGGTTCGCATCTAGGAGATCCGAAGCATGAACACCGCACGCCGCCGCCGCGCTCACCCGCGTAGCTCGATCGATCGACGGGCGCCCGCACCGGTCGCCAAGCCCGCGCCCAAGGCCAAGCCCGCCCCCAAAGCTCCGGCCAAGCTGCGCGCCGTCTCCCGCCAACCGTCCACGTCGATCGCGCGCGCCGTCGGCGCGTCCCGACCCCAGCTCGTCGCGATCGCGACCATCGCCCGCCGCACGCTCCTCGCCGGCGGCCTCGAGCCCGCGCGTCGCCTCTTCGCGGGGCTCGTCGTCCTCGACCCGGCCGACGCCCACTTCGCGCTGGGCCTCGCCCTCGCCAACGACCGCCTCGGTCGCCACGCCGACGCACACCGCTGGTACCACCGCGCCGCGCAGCTCGACCCGAAGGACGGCCACGCCGACGTCAACCGCGCCGAGCTCTGCCTCGCAAACGAAGACGCCGCCACCGCGATGAAGCTCCTCGCCCGCGGCTTCGACCGCGCTCGCCGCCGCGGCGACGAAGCCCTCGCGAAGAAGGCCCGCGCGATGCTCACCGCCCTCAACGCCCGCTGACCCCAAGGAACCACCACCATGAAGAAGCTCCACCAGACCCTCTCCGCCCTCCCCTTCGCCGAGCTCGGCCGCCGCCCCGACGTCGTCTTTGCGTTCGGCCTCGCCGCGATCGTCGCGATGTTGATCATCCCGATGCCCGCGGTCGTGCTGGACGTCCTGATCGCGGTGAACATCGCCTTCGCCGTCAGCATCCTCATGGTCGCGGTCTTCGCGAAGCGCGCGGTCGACTTCGTGTCGTTCCCCACGCTGCTCCTCGTCACGACGATGTTCCGCCTCGGCCTCAACGTGTCGACGACCCGCGGCATCCTCGCCTCCGCCGACGCCGGTCAGGTCGTGCGCGCGTTCGGGAAGTTCGTGCTTCAGGGCGACGTCGTCGTCGGCTTCGTCATCTTCCTCGTCATCACCCTCGTGCAGTTCCTCGTGATCGCGAAGGGCGCCGAGCGCGTCGCCGAAGTCGGCGCACGCTTCACGCTCGACGCGATGCCCGGCAAGCAGATGGCGATCGACGCCGCGCTCCGCGCCGGCGCGTTCGAGGAAGACGAAGCGCAGGAGCGCCGCGAGCGCCTCGGCCGCGAGAGCCAGCTGTTCGGCAACATGGACGGCGCGATGAAGTTCGTGAAGGGCGACGCCATCGCGGGCCTGATCATCACGGCGCTCAACCTCGTCGCCGGGTTCGTCATCGGCGTCACGCGCGACGGCCGCCCGCTCACCGACGCGCTCGACATCTACTCCGTCCTCACCGTCGGCGACGGCCTCGTCTCGCAGATCTCCGCGCTCCTCGTGACCCTCGCGGCCGGCGTCATGGTCACGCGCGTCGAAGGCAACGCCGAAGACAACCTCGGCACCACGCTGAAGACCGACTTCGCACGCAACCCCACCGCGCTCCTCGTCGCCGCGTGCCTGATGTTCTTCTTCGGTCTCGTCCCCGGCCTCCCCGCGCTCCCGTTCTTCCTGATCGGGACGGTGGTGTTCCTCGCGTCGATGTCACGCCGCTTCGTCTCGGAGATCCAGTCGCGCATCTTCCCCGCGCACGCAGAGCCGGAGGGCACCGGGACGGACTTCGCCGTCGAGCTCGAGAAGAAGCTCGAGCAGGCGAAGGCCCAGAAGGGCCTCGCGGATCAGATGTCGCCGTCGGTCGTGCCGCTCGGCATCGACTTCGACCCGGTGATGTCACGCGCGCTCGGCTTCGACGCCAGCGCCGAGCCCGAGTTCATGACCAAGTTCATCCCCGAGATCCGCGACGCGATCTATCTCGACACCGGCGTCCGCGTCCCCGGCATCCGTGTGCGAACGTTCGTGCCGCGCCTCCCCGAGAACACGTTCGTCATCCGCGTCGTCGACGTCCCCTCGCACCAGCAGTCGCTCCCCGCGGGCGCCAGCCTCGCGCTGACTTCGCCCGAAGAGCTGCAGCGCCTCGGCGTCATCGCCGCCGCCATCGACCACCCGGTGACGGGGCGCCCCATGGCGCTCGTCGAAGAGAACCAAAAGGCGCTCCTCGAACAGGCCGGCGTCGGTACGTGGTCGCTCGCCGGGATCGTCTCGCTGTTCGCCGCCGCGATCATCCGGCGCGAGGTGAAGACCTTCGTCGGCCTCCAAGAGGTGAGTGAGCTCGTCGAGCGGCTCGAGGCCGCCTACCCCGCGCTGGTCCGCGAGGTGGTGCCGAAGGTCGTCAACATCCCGCAGCTCGTCGACGTCCTGCGCCGCCTCGTCGACGAAGGTGTCTGCATCCGCGACCTCAAGTCGATCGTCGAAGCGCTCGGCGAGCACGGCACCACGAACGACGACACCGTTTACCTCACCGAGAAGGCGCGCAGCGCGCTCGCTCGGCAGCTCGCGTTCGACTACGCGGGGATGGGCCGCGAGCTCTGCGTCGTGATGTTGGATCCGCTGATCGAGGAGACGGTCGAAGGTGGGATTTGCCGCACCGACGACGGCTGGTGCCTCGCGCTCGACCCCGGCGTCTGTCGCACGATCGTCAGCGCGGTCAACGACGTGGTCACGCCCGTCGCGCAGGCCGGCGTCCGGCCCGTCATCCTCACGTCCGCGCGGATCCGCCGCTACGTGAAGAAGCTGATCGAGCTCGAGCTGCCCGACGCAGCGGTGCTCTCGTTCGAAGAGCTGCCGCAGGACATCACGATTCACCCCGTGGGGCGCGTCGACGTCGACGCGGCCGAGGCTGCATGAAGCAAGAAAGGAGAGTAGGCTCGGCCCCGGGATGCCTTCCGACCGGGAGCTGGCCGAAGCGGTCCAATCCGTGGAGCTCGGCGAGATCATCGGTGACTATCGGCTGGAGAAGCTCATCGGCGCGGGTGCGACGAGTCGAGTCTTCCTCGGCGTCCACACCCGCCTGGGGCGGCGCGCGGCGGTCAAGGTGCTGTCGCCGCAGCTCGTCGACGAGCCGGCGGTCATCGAGCGGCTCCTTCGCGAAGCGCGCGTCGTCAACGACATCCGCCACCCCAACATCGTCGACGTCTCCGACTTCATCGACACCCCGAGCCCGCGTCGCGTCGCGCTGATCATGGAGTACGTGGAGGGGCCGTCGCTGAAGGCGCTGCGCGGGAGCCCGATCGAGTTCGGGCAGGCCATAGGCATCACGCTGCAGCTCGTCGCGGCGGTGCAGGCCGCGCACAACGCCGGGGTCATCCACCGCGACATCAAACCGGACAACCTCCTGCTCCTCCTCGACCCGCGACAGGTGCCCGGCGCGATCCCCGGACTCAAGGTCGTGGACTTCGGGCTCGCGAAGGTCGTGCAGCCGATCGGAAAGAACGCCGCGACCGGCGTGATGCTCGGGACCCCCGCGTACATGGCGCCGGAGCAGATCGCCGGGCGTCCCGCGCCCTCCCCCGCGACGGACGTCTACGCGATCGCGGAGGTGCTGTACGAGCTGCTGTCGAGCGCGCGGCTGTTCCCGCCCGGCAACATCAGCGACATCGTGCGCACGAAGCTGCGCGGTCCGCTGCCTTCGATGAACCTCCCGTCGAAGCTCCCGGGCGGCGGGCGCCTCGTCGACCTCATCCTCGCGTGCCTCGCCGTGAAGCCGGACGAGCGCCCGGATCTCACGGAGGTGAAACGCACGCTGATCGACGTCTGCCCGGAGCACGTCCTCGCGATCGGCTCCGGGACCTGGGGGCACTCGACGCCGGTTGTCCCGAGCGACGACGAACCTGCGGAGGAAGGCACCGACGTCACGACGCAGCCGGGCGTCGCGCACCCGCAGGACTTCCTCGAGACCATCGGTCAGAACGAACCGCCGATCGCCCCCGCCGCCACCGACGTCGAGCCGCCGCCGCCCGACGCGATGCCGACGCGTGTGGCGCCCTCCGACTCCGCGGCGCGCGCGCTCGCGAGCCCGGTCGCGCTCGACGAGGACGCGGCCGACGCGCAGAAGACCGCCACGTACGTCCCGCTGGATGGCCCGACGAAGCCGCCGGAGGCGCCCACGCCGCGCCCGTTCGCGGAGACCGATCCCACGCCGCCCGGCCCCACACCCATGCCGCTTCCGGCGCCGACGCGGCGCTCGCGTGCACCGCTGTGGGCCGCCGTCGCGGCGCTCGCCGCGGCGCTCGCGGTCGGTGTGGTCGTCCTGCGCCGGGACACCAGCAGTACGCAGGTCGAGGAGCCGAACGTCGTCCCGTCGGTGAAGGCGGCCTCTCAGGTGTTCGTGCGGCTGAGCAGCGAGCCGTCCGGGGCCGCCGTGCGCGACGAAGTCGGTCTGATCCTCGGCCGGACGCCGCTGGAGGTCCCGGTTCGCCCCAACACATCGCGACGTGTCGAGGTCGCCGCGCCGGGCTTCGAGACCCGCGTGGTCACGATCTCCTCCGCGGACGGGGCGCGGCAAGTCGACTTGCAACCGCGGGACGACACGGAGACACCTTCGCGCAAGCGGCGCTCCAAGAAGTCCGACGGCAAGTCGAACGATCCGAAGAAGAGTGACGAGGCGTTCCCGTCATGGTGAGCACCGTCGTCGTCCTGATGCTCGTCGCTGCCGCGCCGACGGGTCGAGCGGAGTTCGAGACGGGGCGCCGCTTGTTCCTCGCCGAGAAGTTCGAAGAAGCGCTGCCGCACCTCCTCCGCGCGCGCGAGCTGTCGGACGGACGCCCTTCGACGATCGAAGCCGTCGCGCTCTGCTACGAGAAGCTCGGCGACGACAAAAACGCGCTCGTTGAGTACCGCGCGCTCCTCGCCGCCGACCCGAATCGACCCGACGCCGCGGAGGTCCGCGCGAAGATCGCCGCGCTCGAAGCGCGCGTCGCCGCGAGCCCCACCCTCGCGCCCAAGAGCCGCCCCGACCCGCCGAAGGAGCCCGACAACTTCGCGTCGCGTCGCACGCCGCCCCCGCCACCGATCGCGCCGCCTCCCCCGATCGCGGCGCCCGCGCCGAGTGAATCCGACGGCCCCCCGTGGCTGTGGATCGCGATCGGAGCGGTCGCCGTGGTCGCCGCCGGCGTTTCGGTCGCCGCGATCGCCTCGAGCGGAGGGGAGCCGCTGCCCGAGTCGCTGGACCGGAGGTTCGTGCGGTGAGGCGCGCGCTGCCCTGGCTGCTCGTCGCAAGCTGCAGCTCTCCCGATGCAATCGTCGTCCAGATCGACGCGCACCCCGCCGTGCTCGCGGACCTCGCCGCGCTGGAGGTCGAGATCGGCGGAGGCGACGGAGCGCCGAGCCGCTTCGACTTCGCGGTCGGCGCGAAGGTGCCCGACTGTCTGCCGGTCCTCTTCGGCGTCGAACGCGACGCCGCCGACAGGTTGATCCTCGACGTCACCGGCAACCCGGGGGGCGACACCTCGTTCACGCAGCACATCGAAGCGCCGTTTTCGTCGGGGCTTCGGCAGCTCGACGTCGTCCTGGAGGCCACCTGCGTCTCGGGGGGCTGCCCGGACATCACAAAAACGGAGCTCCCCGAGACGACGGCCGACGCGATCGACGCACGTGTCCGCAGCCGAGTCTGCCAAACCATCCCGACGGAATCCGAGTGCGCAGAACGCGGGGGCTGCTACGACGATGAACAAGACGTCTGCAACCTACCTTGCGGCGACCCGAACCTCCCAGATCCGCCCGACGAACCCACGCTCCCGACCGCACCAAACCCAGTGGTGGTGGCGCCGTGTCCCACGGGCTGGGTGATGGAGCGCGCTGCGTGTGTCCCCTGGCCGGCGGACACCGCGGCCTGCCCGAGGGACACACACCGCTTCCTCGGTGACACGACTTGCCAGGCCATCGGCCCGTGTGACGCGACGTGGCCCTCCGACGCGCCGCGGGACGCGGTCTACGTGCAGCCGGGCGCGACCGGCACCGGGACGCAGGTGTCACCGTACGGGACGCTCGAGGTCGCGCTCGCGCGCGCCGCACCCGGCGCGACGATCGTGCTGTCGAGCGGCGCGCACCAAATACCGCCGCGGCTCGTCATCGACGAGGACGTCACCTTGCTCGGCGCGTGTGTGGCGACCACTTCGCTGACCGGCGGCGAGCTCGCGCCTTCGAACGTGAACCTACGGGTCGAACGTCTCGAGGTCGCCCGGATCGTAACGACCGGCGGCGTGGTCACGGTCCACGAAGCCGAAGTAACGGAGCTGGAGACGACCCGAGGTTCGGCTGCGCTGACGTCGTCAGTGCTCGGCGACGCGCGCTTCACCGGCTCGATCGTCACGGTCGACCGCGCGCGGTTCGGGAGCGTCGACCTGATCGATGCAACGTTCGACGCGACCGACTTCGAAGTCTCGGCCGGGGGTGTTCAGATCGACGAAGACAGCGCGGCGACGATCGACCGCGCGCTCGTCGAGCGCCGCGGTGTCAACGTGGACGGCGAGCTCGTCGCGACGGACTTCGTCGTTCGCGAGATCATCGACGCAGCCGTCAGCGGGGGCGGTGACGTCGATCTGTCGCGCGCCCTCGTACGCGACGTGAACGGTGAAGGCTTCGGACTCTCGAACGGCGCGCTGAACGCCACCGATCTCCTCGTGCAGAACGTCCGCGCCACGAACACCAACGAAGGGCGCGCGGTCGACATCCGCGGCGTGGACCTCGTGTTCGAGCGGGTCCGCATCGAGGAGGCCGGCGCCTACGCGCTCCGCGTGAGCGGCGGCACCGCGCACATCACGGACCTCGTCGTCGACACGACGGTCGGCGACCTCGACCGAGCACGCGGCACCGGCATGTGGGCCATCACCTCGTCGGTAACGATGGTGCGCGCGGCGTTCTCACACGTGCACCGCTTCGGCGTCCTCGTCGAAGGGGGCGAAGCGACGTTCGAGGATCTCGCGATCACCGACGTGCGCCCCGACTTCGCCGAGGACGAACGCGGGCAGGGCCTCTACGGCGTCGACGGCGCCGACATCACCGCGACCCGCGTGAAGGTCGAGCGCGCCCGCGAGGCCGGGATCCGCGCGCGCTCCGCCGGCGCGCCAGGCGTGGTGATGCGCCTGACCGACGTCACCGTCGTCGATACGTCGACCAACGGCGACGCCGTCGTCGCCAACCGCGGCACGGGTCTGCACGTGGACGGCGTCGAGACCGTCGTGACGGTCCTCCGCGGTGACTTCGACGGCAACCGGCAGGCGAACATCCGCGTCTTCGGCGGCTTCGTCGAGCTGCGCCACGTACGCGCCGCCAACGGCGTCCCGCACCGAATGCCCGTCGGCGACAGCGCGATCGACTTCGGCGGAATGGGGCTCTACGCGGAGGGCGACGCAACGATCAACGTGGGGCGCTTCCTGGCCGAGGACAACCGCGACGCCGCGATCCTCGTGCGCAACGCCAACGAGACATCGAACGTGGAGCTCACACTGACGGACGCCATCCTTCGGCGCACGATGGTCGCCGGGGACGCGCTCTCCTTGAACATGTTCGGCTCGGGGCTGGTCGTCGGTCCCGGCACGACGACCCGCGTCGAGCGCTTCTGGGTCGAAGACAACTTCAGCGCCGGCGTTCGCTACGCGGGGTTGATCGGCCTCCCCGCGCCGGCGCTCGACCTCGACGACGGGCTGATCTCCGACAACGGCGTCGGACTCCTCGTGCAGATCCCCGGCTACGACGTGCGGCGCGCGATGGTCCGCGTGGTGTTCCGCGACAACGCCGCAACGCTGCTCGACGAGTTCGACTGAGTTGCCGTCGAACCGGCAAGGCCTGCCGTTCGTTTCAAAAGAACGGCGCAGATCCGAAGCATCGGATCGGGCACGCACCTTGCGACGTATCGGCTCTGTGATGGACCTCGACAGGAAGACGATCGACCTCGACCGCGTACGCGGAGTGGACCTCGGCGAACGCCTCCGCAAGATCTTCGTCGACCCGCCCCGCGTCGTCGCGGACGACGAGATCCTCCGCTACCTCGGCCGGCTCGACGAACGCCTGCGACGCGTCGCCGCGCGCGGCGTCACCGACGAGTGCCTCGTCGCCGCCGGGGTGTTGAGGACCTGCGGCCACCACGACCTCGCGCGGAAGCTGCTCACGCAGGCCGCGCAGATCCTCATGGTGCGCGGATTCTTCCGAGAGGCCGACCGCCTCCACGAGGCGTTCTATCGCGCGCAGCGATGTGATCATGCGGACCCGTGACGCGCGCGACCGCAGCGAAGCGCCAGCGTGTGACCGTTTTTTACTACCGAAGGTACCCGTAGCGCGGCGCAAGCGTTCGGCGTCGTCGCCGCGACGCTGTGGACGACGCAGCTGTTCGTCGGCCGGGAGCGCCCCCACTCCCGGCGCTGCGACGAACCGGGCTTCGAGGGCGGAGACCTCGGCTGCGACTCGGACGACGAGAACAACCGCTACCGCTCGTTCATCTCCGGCCACCCCGCGCTCGTGGTCGCGGCGGCGGGCGTCACCTGCATGCACCATTCGAGGATGCCGATCTACGGCGGCGGCGTCGGCGACAACCTGGCTTGCGCGTCGATGATCGGCGCCGCGGCGACCACCGGCGTGCTGCGCGACGTCAGCGGATCCCACCACGCTTCGGACGTCATGTTCGGGACCGCGCTCGGACTGGTCGCCGGGTGGATCGTCCCCTCGGCGCTCCACTACGGCTTTGGCGAAGACGAAGAAGAAGAGCTCGCGTTGGCCCCGAGCGACGGTGCACCCGCGGTGCGTGTCGCGTTCGTGCCCTTCGGTCCGCGGGGCGCGATCGGCGCCCAGGTCACCGGCGTCGTCTTCTGACTAGGACTTCTTCTTGGAGCGACGGCGCGGGATCCCCAGCGCGTCCATTCGGTTCACGAACGTGCGGATCGGGATGTCGAGCGCCTTCGCCGCCTCCTGCTGGTTCGGGAACTTCTCGAGCGCCTGCAGGATGCGCTTCTTCTCCAGCGCGGCGAGCTCGTCGCGCAACGAACCGAAGGGCTCCGTCGACGCGTCCTCGATCGGCGCGGCGCCCTTGGCGACCGGCGCGGGCTCGTCGCCCGACAAGACACGCATCGTGAAGCCCTGCTTCGAGAAACGCGTCGCGAGGAGCTCGGTCGTCGCGCTCGACGACTTCGCTTGCTGAATCGCGTACACCCCGTCCGAGAGGTCGTAGGCGACGTCGTCATCGGACAACACGGAGAAGAGGACCTCCTGGGCTTCGGCCTCCTCGATCGCACCTTCGACACGGATGCGAACGATGTCGTCCGGCGCGAGGTCGGCCGCGAGGAGGTGGCGCTCCTGACGCGCCGACTCGATCTCTTCGACGCGCAGCTCGATGCTCCCGAGCACCACCGACGTCCCGAGCTCCAGCTCCACCGTCGTGGGCCCTTGAATCGACTGTCGAGCGCCTTCGTTGGCGATGGCGAGCGTCGCGTCCGCGCCGATCTCGACGCCGACGCCGAAGTCGACGTGCAAGACGGCATGCGCATCGAGGACGCCTGGCTCGTACAACACCACGTCGTTGTCTGGCGCACGGCCGATCTTGACCGCGCCGAACGGAGGCAACACCAGCCGACGCGCGGTTTGTTTGCCGCGAATCAACAGCACGCGAGGTTCGGGGAGTGCTTCGCTCATGCGGTCACCCAGCTCGGGATCGCGTTGATGCCCAGGCGCCCGCGCGGTCGGCGCGCCGCGATCTCGTGCACGAAGCGGTCGATGCCGCGCAGGTTCTCGGACCACTTCGAAAGCAGCAACGTCTCGGCTGCCTCGAGATCGAAGTCCAGGCGGTCCTCGTCCATTCCGCGATCCTCGCGCCACGCACCGTAGAGCCGATGCACCCAGCTCAACACGTCGCGCCGGCGCTCACGCACGGGAGGCACTTCGAGCTGCCAGAGCGCCAGGCGTGCGTAGAGATCCTGCCTAAACGACTTGTCCTTCGCCCGCTGCACGAGGTCTTGGTGCGTGGCGGCGATGATGCGGACGTCGACCTGCTCGGTCTCCGTCCCACCTACGGAGCGGATCTCCTTCTCCTGAATCGCGCGGAGCAACTTGGGTTGCAGCGCGAGCGGCATCTCGCCGATCTCGTCGAGGAAGAGCGAGCCCCCCTCCGCCGCGCGGAACAAACCGGGCTGGTCGGAGGTCGCGCCGGTGAAGGCGCCCTTCTTGTGACCGAACAGCTGGCTCTCGATGAGCTGCTCGGAGAACGTCGCGCAGTTGATCGCGACGAACGCGCCGGTGCGACCGCTCCGGTCGTGCAGCTCGCGCGCGATCTTCTCCTTGCCCGTCCCCGTCTCGCCGATGATCAGCGCCGGCGAGATGTCCGGCGCGGCGACGTCGAGCTTCGCGCGCAGGTCGCGGATCGCCATCGCCTGCCCCGGCACCGCGGCGCGCCGCACCTCGGGCGGGTCGGGATGCTCGAGCGTGTGCCCCAATTCGTAGACGTACAGCGCGCTCCCCGCGCGGAGCACCGACCCCGGCGTGAGAGGACGCCAGCCCGACGTCGATGCGACGCCGTCGATCCACGATCCGTTGCGACTCCCGAGGTCCTTCGCGACGTGGGTGCGCAGCACCGGATCCCACGCGATCGCGAAGTGCTCGCGCGAGAGCTGGGGGTCGTGGATCGCCGTCGCCGCCCGGCGGCGAGGGTTGCGACCGACGACCACCGTCTCCTGGGCGACGTCGATCTCCACGTCGAGCCCCGCCGGGTGCGCCGCCGCGAGCCGCGCCGCGACGAGCTCCCCCGCGGCCCGCATCCGGCGCTCGCGGTGCCCACGCGTGGCATCCATCGTCTCGTCGGAGGACAGCTCCGGGGGCTCGAACGCCATGGGGGGACATCCTCCCCAACGACGAGGTGAATCTCAACTCGACGAGCGCTGCCCGGATTGGGTATCCCTCGTAGGTGATGGAGCCGACGCACGATCTCGGCGCCGAGCCCACGCTCCTGCTGCTCCTCGACGGCCTCGTCCGCCGCGGCGGAGCGGTCGCCGCGATGAGGCAGGAGGTCTGCATCGGCGTCGAGCGGGCCGATGGCTACCGTTGGTGGCGCGCCGAGGGCGGCCTGCGCCGGCGCGTCGGATTCATCGATCGCTGCTCGCCCACCGCCCACGCGACGCTGTGCCTCTCGGAAGCCGACGCGGACCGACTCCTCGCCACGGGCCAGGTCGACTTCGAAGCCCACGTCCACGGTGACCGCGACGTGATGCGGCGCTTCATCGAACGCTACACCCGACGGCTCAGCGCGTTCGGCGCGCGCGTGCAATCCGTGGAGGGCCACCGGCGCCTCCCCCGAAACGGGCGGCGCCGATGAAGACGAACCTCGCGAACGATCCGATGCAGCTGCAAGTCATGTTGCAAGTCGCCCGCTCGATTGCAAACAAGGGCGACGCCGCGAGCGCGAAGGACGTGCACCTCGGGACCGCCCAGGCCCTCGAGCTGCTCGCGCTCGATCCGGTCGCCGCGCGCGGCGCGCTCGCGCAGCTGAAGTCGTGGGAGCAGGCCCCCGCCGAGGCGGCGGACCGCTTCCTCGGACAGCTCGCGTTCTCGGTCGGCCTCGACAAGGCCGCGATGACCGAGAGCGCCGTCCTCGCGAAGCTCGGGCGGCTCGGCGACGTCGTCGGTCGCGCGAAGGCCGGCCTCCCCCCCGGCGTGAAGCTGCCGCCCGGCGAAGTGTCCGGCGTCTGGGACGGACAACACGCACGACTCGCGACCGACTTCCCGCGCATCGTGCTCGGCAACGGCGGACCGGGCACGGTCACGCTCCAGCAGCTCACCGCGGGCCTTCCGATCGACGTCGGCCCCGCGCTAAAGGCCGCGATCGAACGTGGCGTCCACCCTCGTGAGCACCTGCACCCCGGCGGCATCGTCGCGTCGGAGCTCGTCGCGCAGCTCGCGGGGCTGAAGCCGGGCGCGAAGGTGCTGGACCTCTGCTCGGGCGAAGGCGGCGTGCCGCGTTACTTCGCCCAGCAGCACGGCGCCGACGTGACGTGCTACGAGGTGAGCGACGCCGCCAGCGCGGTCGCGCAGCGCAAACTCGCCGAGTCCGGCCTCGACGATCGTGTCCGCGTCGTGAACCAGAGCATCTCGCGCATCGACGTGGAGCCCGGCTCACTCGACGCCATCACCGGCACCGACGCCGACGGCATCCACTACGTCGAAGACCGCCAGGCCGTGTTCGACCGCGCGTACGACGGGCTGAAGGACGGCGGTGCGTTTGTCTTCAAGGCGTACGTCCCGAGCACCCGCCCCGACGGGATGTCCGACGCGGACTGGAAGAAGCTCACCGACGACTTCGATGAAGACATGGGCTGGTCCGGCGAAAACGCATCGATGGACGTCCGCCCCACCGGCATCAACGCCGAGAGTTACGTCGAGCAGCTCGTCGCGGCCGGCTTCGACCGCGACAAGATCGAGGTCATCGATCTCAACCCGATGTACACGGCCTGGCAGACGGCGGTCGGCGAGAACCAAGCCGCCCGCGGTCACGAGGACGGCTGGCTGAAGGGGTGGCTGGAGACGAACCAGGCGAGCAACGGCGCGCTCGGGTTCGTCATCCGCGCCAAGAAGTGACGCGCTACTTCTTCTTGTCGAAGTCCAGCGACGCCGAGTTCACGCAGTAGCGGAGCCCCGTCGGCTCCGGGCCGTCCTCGAACACGTGGCCGAGGTGGCCGCCGCAGCGCGAGCAGAGGATCTCGGTGCGGACCATCCCGAACTTCGTGTCGGACTCCGTCACCACGGCCTTCGCATCGATCGGCTGGAAGTAGCTGGGCCACCCCGTCCCGGATTTGAACTTGTGGTCGGACGAGAACAGCGCCTGCCCACATCCGGCGCACTTGTACACGCCGTGCTCCTTGTGGTCCCAGTACGCACCGGTGAACGCACGCTCGGTGCCCTTCTCCCGCAGGATGCGGAACTGGTCGCTCGACAGCTCCTTCTTCCACTGATCGTCGGTCTTCTTCACGGCGTATTCCCTCTTCGGTCCTTTGGGCTCGGTGAAGCCATCGACGGCCACGAAGAGCCCCACGGCGGCGAGTCCGACCAACAGTGCCAGGCTGCGCTTCATCATCACCCTATCTATGACAGACCGCGCCAAAAAGTTACTCCAACCCGAGACGCTTCTTCACTTCAGGTGCCTCGAATCTGGCCGATGGACGATGACGAGTGCCGCAAGTGAGTTCCATGGTCGCCGTCAAGCCCAACCCCAAGCAGATCGCGCAGTTGATCGAATCGAACCTGGAGATCCCCACGATCCCGGTCGTCGCATCGAAGGCGCTGCGCGCCATGCAGAACGAGAACGTCACCGCACGTGATCTCGCGAACATCCTGCAGGAGGACCCGGGTCTGACCGCGCGGATCCTCAAGGTCGCGAACTCCGCGCTGTACGCCCTCCCGCGCGAGATCAAGAGCCTGTCGCAGGCCGCGATGGTGATGGGCTTCGACGGCCTCAAGAACCTCGTCATCTCCGCCGCCTGCCGCGGCATCTACAAGCGCTACGGCGACCGCGAGCGCGCGCTGTGGATCCACGCCATCGCGTGCGCAACCGCCGCCGAGGAGATCGCCAAGGCCGCCGGGGTCGCGCAGGACGAAGCGTTCGTCGCCGGCCTGATGCACGACGTCGGTCGCGTCGTCATGAACAACGGCGCGCGCGACAAACTCGCCGAGGCCGACACCATCGCCGAGAACGAGGGCATCGAGAGCCCGGAGGCCGAGCAGCGCCTCTTCGGCTTCACCCACACCGACGTCGGCGGTCTCCTCGTCGGCCGCTGGAACCTCTCCGACTCCCTCGAACACGCGGTGTTCTACCACCACGACATCGAGCTCGTGGACAGCCTCGCGCCGCAGAGCAAGAGCCTCGTCGACATCGTCCACCTCGCCAACCGCGTCTGCCACGCCGTCGGCGCCGGGTGCCCCGTCGAAGAGGACGTCGAGCTCGAGTACGAAGAGTCCGCGCAGTCGCTCGGCATCGACGCCGGAGCGCTCGCCGAGATCGTCACGGCCGTCCGCGACCGCGTCGACAACGCGGAGGACTGAGGTCACCTCGCCATGGTCCGTCGCGCGAAGCGCATCATCGCCATCGGCGGTGGCAAGGGCGGGGTCGGCAAGAGCCTCGTCGCATCGAACCTCGCCGTCGCGTTCGCGCAGGCGGGGCAGCGCACGGTCTTGATCGACGCCGACCTCGGCGCCGCCAACCAACACACGCTGTTCGGCTTCGACCGCGTGCACCTCTCGCTGCAGGCGCTCTTCGCGAAGGAGGTCGACGACCTCGAACCGCTCCTCCTCGACGTCGGTGTCCCGAACCTCTCGCTCATCGCGGGGTGCGGTGCGATACCGGGCGCAGCAAACATCGCACACGCGCAGAAGCAGAAGCTCATGCGTCGCATCGAGGGGCTCGACGCGGACGTCGTCGTCATCGATGTCGGCGCTGGCATCGCGTACAACGTCGTCGATCTGTACACGCTCGCGGATCTCCGCGTCGTGGTGCTGCTCCCGCAGCTCACTTCGTTCCAGAACGCGTACGCGTTCCTGAAGGCGGCGGTGTACCGATCGATCCGCGACGCCGCGAAGAAGATCGGCCGCCAGGACCTCGTCGACGACCTGGTCCCGACGTCCGAGACCGACCGCGTCGAGGACATCCTCGCGCAGCTCGAGCGCTTCGATCCCCACGTCGCGACGATGGCGCGACGACGCGTGGAGACGTTCGGCGCCTACCTGATCGGCAACCAGATCATCGCGCCCAAGGATCGCGGGACGCTCGTCGCGGTGTCGCGCATGTTCCACGACTTCCTCTCGGTGGACGCGACCCTCCTCGGGAACCTCCGCTTCAACCGACTGATCGCCGACTCGATCAACGCACGAAAGCCCGTGTTGCTGTCGCACCCCTACGACGACTGCTCGCAGGCCCTCGTCCGCTGCGCTGACGGACTCCTCGCGGCCGACGTCGAAGCGCTGAGGCGACAACGCGAGTCGGCCGACCACGCGGCCGAGGTCGCGGCGCGCCCGGACTCCGACGACCTCGTCATGGACGAGATCCAGGCGCTGCTCTCCGCGTAGGTAGGTGTTCAACGCCTTGCGTCGCCCGGAGGGCCGCGGTACCCGACGAGGCGATGACCACGCCGCAATCCTTCCAGCCGCCGATCCGAACGCTCATGGGCCCTGGGCCCTCCGACGTGCACCCCCGCGTCCTCGCGGCCTGCGCGCGGCCGACCGTCGGGCACCTCGACCCGAGCTTCGTTTCGCTGATGGACGACGTGCAGGCCCTCCTCCGTCGCGCGTTCAAGACGAACAACGCACTGACGATGCCCGTGTCCGCGCCGGGCAGCGCGGGCATGGAGATGTGCCTCGTGAACCTCGTCGAGCCGGGCGACACGGTGGTCGTCGCGATCAACGGTGTGTTCGGGGGGCGCATGAAGGCGATCGTCGAGCGCTGCGGCGCGAAGGCCGTCGTCGTCGAAGACCCGTGGGGGGCGCCCGTCGATCCGAACAAGGTCGAGGGCGCCCTGAAGGCGAACCCCGGCGCGAAGGCGCTCGCGTTCGTGCACGCCGAAACTTCCACCGGCGCGCGCTCGGACGCGAAGACACTCGCGGAGATCGCGCACCGCCACGACGCGCTCGCGATCGTCGACACCGTGACGAGCCTCGGCGGCATCGAGCTCGACGTCGATGGCTGGCAACTCGACGCCGTCTACTCCGGCTCGCAGAAGTGCCTCTCGGCGCCGCCCGGCCTGTCACCGGTGACGTTCTCGGACCGCGCCGTCGAAGCCGTGAAGGCGCGCAAGACACCGGTGCAGAGCTGGTTCCTCGATACGACGCTCGTGATGGGTTACTGGGGCTCGGGCGCGAAGCGGAGCTACCACCACACCGCGCCGGTCAACGCGATCTACGGTCTGCACGAGTCGCTCGTGATGTTGTTCGAGGAGGGCCTCGAAGCGTCGTGGGCGCGGCACCGCCGCTACCACGAGCAGCTCGCCGCGGGCCTCGAGAAGCTCGGCCTCACGTACGTGGTCGACGCCGAGTACCGCCTCCCGCAGCTCAACGCGGTGCGCTTCCCCGAAGGCGTCGACGACGCCGCGACGCGGCGCGCGCTCCTGGATCGCTTCGGTCTGGAGATCGGCGGCGGGCTCGGCGACCTCGCCGGGAAGGTGTGGCGCATCGGCCTGATGGGTACGTCTGCGTGTGAGAAGAACGTCGCCCTCGCGCTCGCCGCGATCGAAGCGGTGATCTAGGCTGAGGCCGGCCGCGGATGCGGCCGGTCCGAAGACTGTGCCGAGGCGGTCCGCGAAGCGGAGCGGCGTTACGGCCTAGGCGACGTTGCCGTACTCCTGCATGATCGCCGCCGCGAGGCCCTCGTGCTTCGCGTACGCTTCCGGGTACGCGCTGATCTGCACCGCCTGGGCCGCCTCGGTGAGCCGCATCTGGTCGCGGTTACCGATGCCCAGCAGACGCTCGTAGAACTTACCGGCCGCGTACTCCGGGTTCGTGACCTGCTCGGGTGAGCCCCAGCCCTGGCTCGGGCGCTGCTGGAACAGGCCGAGCGAGTCGCGGTCACCGTGGTTGAGGTTGCGGAGCGTCGACTCCTGCATCGCGGTCATCAGCGCGATCTGGATGTCGCGATCACTCGCGCCCATCTCACGTCCGACGCGGATGATCGTCTGCGCGTTCTCGATCTGATCGGCGCTGAGGTTCTGCAGGCTGCCGACGTCCGCCGTGCCCTGCACACCCCCGTTGCTCGGCGTGAAGTTGGCGGGGCTCGTCGGCGGCGCGGCTCCGCCGCCCGAAGGTCCACCGCCGCCGCCGCCGCCGTGCGGAACGCCGCCGCCGCCGTTGAAGCTGGTCGGCTGCGGCGCGCCCGCGAACTGCTGTCCGCCGAGCGGCCCGAGATCGCGGCCCGGTTGCTGCTGGCCCTGCTGGTGACGCCCGTTCGCGATCCAGTCGATGAGCAGCGCCATGAGCTCCTGGGCGTCGAGATCCTGCAGCGCCTCGCCCGGCTGCGTGGGGAGCCCGCGCGCGTCCATGCCGAGCGCCTCGTCGAGCAGCGCGCGCAGCTCGTTCTCGGTGTCGATCATGTCGACGTCGCCCTCGGCGAACTTGCTGGGGTCCGCCCGGACGACGGCCTGCAGCTCATCGGGGAGCTCGTCGATCGCGATGCTGTCCTGCTCCGGCCCGAACGGCATCGGGCCCTGCGCGCCGAACATCAGGCGCCAGAGGTCGAAGTCGGGTGAGCTGGTGACGGGAGAGTGCGACATCCCAGATGTTGTCGCACGGGTCCCCCAGGACGATCGCTTACGGTTGGTTTACAGCGCCCGGCTCGGCACCAACTCGTCGCCGCCGACACATCCGATGTTCATGTCGGTCGGCGAGCGGCGCCGCGCGGCGGTTCGATCAGATCGAGCTCATCCAGCCGTCGACCTCGGCCTCGGCCTTGTCCTTTGCGATGCCGTAGCGTTCGCGGATGCGCCCGATGAGCTCGTCACGACGCCCCTTCACGCTATCCATGTCATCGTTGGTCAGCTTGCCCCACTTCTGGCGCGCCTTCCCTTTGTACTGATCCCATTTGCCTTCGATGATCTTCCAATTCATTGCGTAGTCTCCTTCTGCGCATTTGGAAGAGCATCGTTCGTGCCACCGCGTACGGTACGGCACGCGCTCGCAGGAGCGTGCGGTCCCGGCACGCTTCGGACCTCCCGCGCGCCACGCACGAGGCATTTCGCCGCGCGATGTCGGACCCGTCCGGGCTCGTGGGCTAGGTCGAAGCCCGCCGCGAATGCGGCGGGTCTGAGGACTGTGCCAAGGTCACTCGCGAAGCGAGGGACCGTTATGGTCTAGATGAGGCCTAAGCCGAAGCCCGGCACGAATGCGGCGGGCCTGAGGACTGCGCCAAGCCGTCCCGTGCAGCGGGCCTGCCTCGAGCCCCCATCAGGCGGCGAGGGGCGCCTCGACGTAGGGCAGCGCGCCGGCGCCGCGGAGCGATTCGTCCCTCGTGCGCCGTTTCGCCGGGCTGGTGAAGGCGGGGAGTCAGCGGAGCGCAGTGCTCCGAAGGAGGGCCGCACTCTCGAACACCGGCTGGTATCGCTCTCACGAGCTGCCCTCCGCACGGGCCGGTGGCGTCGGATGCGCTTCACGCCGCGGACGCTCGGGACACGCGCCTTGCCTGGGCTGGGTGGAGCGGCGCTCGTGAATCCTCCGATCGATGAGGGCGTGCCCCAACACCTCCCGCGCCGCGTGAAGGTTGTGCGCGCGACACAGCAAGCGGAGCTCGCCGACCACGCTCCTGGCCCCCAGCGCGCGGCCGCCCACATGATCGAATTCGAGGTTCGACCGTTCGCTGCATCGCCGACCGTCCGGGCTCACGTAGGTGCACTGCGCGCCGTCGCGCTCCACCACCGCGCGGCGCGTTGCCGCGGGGACGTACGCTGCGCCCGCCGGCGCATCCTCGGCGGGTCTCGATCGCGGACGACTCGTCTTTCCGTTCTTCCTCCTCTCCAGCTTCTCCACGTAGAGCGAGAGCGCCGCTTCGAAGATCTCCCCGATGTCCGTCCCAGGCGGGGTGAGCTCCTTGGCTCGCTCCAAGAGCGCCTTCGCTTCGGCGCTCCCGTCGAAGTGAAAAGCGAACGTGTCGGGCGTCGCCGCCTCGACGCGGTCGTCAGAGCTCTTCGCTCCGGGGAACTCGGTAGCGATCAGCATCTCGACCTCGGCCTTGGACTTGTTCTTCGCCTGTTCGACGAGGCTGTGGGCGTTGTCGTCGTTCATGAACTTGGAGAGCTTCGCGACGCCCGTCATGTGCAGCTCCCCGTTCGCGATCATCTGGAAGACCTCGGGCACCCGCCGCGCCGCGCGCACCACGGCGACGCGCCGGCACGCCTGGTCCTCGGTCAGCCCGAGTCCCTCGACGCATAACCGAAACAGCGAGCTGAAGCCGCGCTCGACGTAGAGCTTGCGCCGCTCGATCTCCGCCATGAACCGGAGCGCCTGCACACCGCTATTCAGCTCCGCGCGAAGCGCTTCGCGAAGTCCGCTCAGGAGATCGCTCTGGGTCATGCAAGATAAGTTGCAAGCGTTCGGGCTCATTGGTAGATCCTTATTCCTTTGCCGCCGTTCGGCGGAAGAGTGAATCAAGACCCCCTTTCAAACCGTGCGTGCGGATTTCCCGCACACGGCTTACCGGTGGTCTCTTGAGTTGCTGCATTA
>JAVJQW010000069.1:0-70030 GCA_040218735.1 Deltaproteobacteria bacterium | reverse complement strand
GACGATGCCGGGGTCGGAGTGAACGCAAGGAGCGCCGAGATGAATCGCACCCTCAGCTTCAGCCCCACCGAACGGCGGATGATCGAACTCGCCAAGACGTTCCCGACGTTCGTGCGTCGCCCCGAGGCCATCGAGCCCTGGAGGCCACGTGACCTCGATTCTTGGGCCACTGCTGCGAGTCACGGCGAAAAGCTCGCGGCGCAGTTCCTCCTCGCCGTCTGGGACCCGAGTCACGAATGGGCCTGCGGTCGGTTCGACGTGATGGAGGCGCTGTCGATCTGGGACGTGCCGCACCGGGAGGCGTTTCTCGCGTGGGCGTCGGCGCCGTGGTGGCCATAGGGGTGCACCGAGAATTCGAGCCGACTTCGTTCCGTGGGGAGTGTGATGGCGTCGCCGAGCGCGCCCGAGCACCGATGGCGAGTTCTCCCGTCTCGAGCCGGAGCGCGGGACTGCTCGCTTCAGCGTTCAGCGGTGGAGTAGGGCAAGGGGTACGAAAACCCTGCTTTCATGCAGAAGACCAGCGACTCACCGATTGGTTGTAAAAGCGGTGATGATGATGAACATGCTTATCGATGACTGGTATATTCGGATCGAATGATGTCGGTACGGATGATGCGCCGACCTGTGCTCCAACCGCTTGACGACCTCGGGTTCAGCGTCGGTTACGCGGAGTCTCCTGCAGTATTTGAAACGCTGTTGCACCAGTGGACTAGTGCTAGTGGCGGTGGCGCGAAACACGTCAGCCGGCACTACGCTCCACTGATACCAAGCTCCGGTCGCAGGTCGAACCGGAACACACTCACAGGACGCTACGGGCTCTCAAAGTTTCCGTACCATATCGATGGCGCTAACCTCCTTAATCCACCGCGATACGTTGCGCTGTACTGCTGCGAGTCCGGTTTCGAAGCCGCAACAACGTCAATACTTGCATGGGCAGAAGTCTTCAATGAATCGGAGCGAACTCGACTGGAACGATGCGCCGTGCTGGTCGACCAAGGGGCCTCAAGTTTCTACACAACGCTCCTCTCAAGACACGGCAGCCTGCTAAGGTGGAACAACTGTGTTATTAGGCCAACGAGCAGCGATGCTCACGACGTCGTCAGAGGCGTTGCGCGCAGGCTAGAAGCATCAATTACCGCGACAGAGATCTACTGGCGTCAAGGAATGTTCGTCGTCTTCGATAACTGGCGACTACTGCACAAGCGCGGGTCCGCGTTCTTGAGCCAGACGAGAGAGTTGGCGCGGTGGTGGATTAGGGAGGATCTGGAGTAGATGCCGGCATTTGATCGCGATGCCCTTTGGTCCAAATCGATTGTGTTCCTGGGAAGGGGCCTTTCGGCCCGGGACGACCAAGATTTTGACATGTTCCACATGTGGTCAGCTCTGGCTCTGGAGCTCCTGGGGAAGTCCTCGCTCGCAAGCATTCACCCAACACTGGTCGCAGAACCGACCCATACAAAGAGCATACTCGCGGCTTGCGGGAAAGCCGCCGATGATGGACTTCGGTCGATCTCCGGCAAGCAGACGTACGAACGACTTGGCTTTCTCACGAAGGAGTTCGATGAGAGAACGAGAAAGAACTGTTCTCTGATGGCTGACCGGCGAAACGCCGAACTGCACAGCGGAGTGAGCCCCACAACGCGACTACGACCTGAGGCTTGGGTGCCTGATTTCTGGCGAGCCGCCTCCGTGATACTCCGCATCCAAGATCGAAGTCTTGAGGATTGGACCGGCCCTCAAGAGGCCGAGCGAGTGGACCGCATCCTGGCGGACCGAACCCAGGTTCTGGTAGAATCAGTTCGCGCCCGAATCGCCAGATGCAAAGCGGAGTTCAACAAACGCCTTCCTGCGCAGGACTTCTCCCGCAAGTTGTTCATTGACCAGATAAATAAGACGGTCCTGACCGTAGATGCGGTCGCGAAGCAGGGCCTACATGACGGCAGTAGCCGAGTCGAATGTCCGGCCTGTGGTTGCTTGGGATGGCTCTTCGGGACCGAGTTGGATGTGGCACCCGGCGACCTGGACTACGACGGCGGCATGCCCTTCATGTACGCGACTGTAACCTACGGCTCAGAAGCGTTCCTCTGCGGGGCCTGTGGACTCCGCCTGGACGGACAAGAAGAACTTCGGATCGGCGAGGTCGCCGAAGAGTTTGAGAGGGAGGAGGAGAGGGACGTGGAGTATGATGATCCGTATCAGGACGAGTAATCTTATCTCCGAGCGTTGCGCTGAATCGGATCCGTCCAAGAATACATCGCGTTCGCTCTAAGTTGAATCTGTCTGGTGGAGGACGACGCGACAAACACCCTATGATGGAAGCAACGACCTCACACCCAGGCCAGTTGACCGAAAGAATGACGAGACCGACAGCGGGCCGCACTGGAAGAGGGTGAAGCTGCGATGCGAATCCGATCACTAAAGCTCCGAGGATTCAGAAACTTCAAGGACGCGATCGTAAGGTTGAACGACCACGCGCTCATCATCGGCACCAACGATGTGGGGAAATCAAACCTGCTGTTCGCATTGAGGCTTTTGCTAGATCGCAGCCTCGCCGAGACCGAGCTCGAACCCTCGGATTCCGACTTCTACGCTCGAGAGGAAACCAACGAACTGGAGGTCTTGGTCGAGTTCTGCGAGGTCGAAGAGGACTGCGTCCTTTCGAAGATGCGCGAGCATGTGGGTGACGACTCACGACTCCTCCTGCAGTACTGGGCCAAGCGAGCCCATATGGGCGGAAAGATCGACTACGGGTTGAAGGCGGGTGCCTCGGAGGGACTTCTTGCCCCAATCGACTCTCGGTTCTATCTGCGCGTTCTCGACCTCAGGTTCATCGCAAGTGATCGGGACCTTCATAGCTTCATCCGCAGAGAGAAGCGCGGCATTCTGCACGATGCGCGGGAACGCCGGACCGAGGAAGAGAAGGCTGCGGATCAGACTCGACTGCACGGCATCGAAACGAAGCTCTCCGAAGTAAGAACCAGCGTTGGCGAGCTTTCATACGTAAAGAAGAGCACGCAAGGCATCAACGAGGAACTGGGGAAACTCTCCTACCACAATGAGCATCAAGAGGTTGTGTTCGATACGGGTGCCTCGGAGCCGTCAGGCTACGTCGAGAACCTGAGACTCGCCTCAACGATCAGGGAACGTACGGTAACGCTCGGCGGAGACGGTCGAACGAATCAAGTACACCTTGCCCTCTGGGCCGCGAAGAACAGGCTCGAGGCTGGCCAAGGGGAAGCTCTGCGCGTCACTCTCTACGCAATCGAGGAGCCAGAAGCTCACCTACATCCCCACCAGCAGCGCCGACTCGCGCACTACCTCTCAGAGGTCTTCTCCGGCCAAGTGTTGCTGACTAGCCACTCGCCGCAGCTCGCTTGTGCCTTTCCTCCAAGCTCCATCGTCCGGCTCCACGATTCGAACGGTGGCACGTTGGCTGCTGGTAATGGCGCGAGTCCCTTCGTAGAGAGCGCTATGGTCGATTGCGGGTATCGGATGAGCGTGCTTGCGGTGGAGTCCTTCTTCGCGAGCGCAGTGCTCCTTGTCGAGGGGCCATCCGAAGAGTTGTTCTACAAGGCGCTGGCGAAGCAGCTCAATCTAGACCTCGACCGCTGGAACATCAGCGTCATTGGCGTCGATGGTGTTGGGTTTGCCACCTATGCCAGTTTGCTGAAGTCTCTTTGTATCCCCTTCGTTCTTCGAACCGACAACGACGTTTCAAAGATCCCGAAACAGCAGGCGTACCGTTTTTCTGGGGCTGAGCGAGCCCTCAAGTTGGCAAGAGATTTCTTCGACGGTTTTACTGAGCCAGAGCATTTTTCTGGTGATGAAGAGAAGCTGAAGGGCTTCGCGACCCGGGACCCGCCACCGCAGGACAATCAGGCAGTGGCTGATGCCGTGAAGGCCGGCGTCGAGAGCTTTGGAGTGTTTCTGGCGAAGCGCGATCTTGAGCATGACCTCTTCGATCAACTCCCTGACCCATGGAAGGAATTTACCGGAGAGGATGATCGCGGGGCGGTCGTTGCTCGGATGCAGTCCAAGAAGGCTACTGTGATGTTCGACTTTCTCCGGGAGAAACAGGACGCCCTCGGCGCTCTAGGGGACAGCGACTTGGCACGGCCCCTGGTGCGCGCCAAGCAACTTGTCGCGCAGGAGCGTGCGGATGATCCAGCCCCTCATACCCACTGAGGAGCAGCAGCCCGTCATTGATTTTGACGGGAGCTGCGTTGTAATCGCTGCGCCGGGGTCCGGCAAGACGTTCACCATCGCACGACGTATCCAGCGGATTCTCCCGACGCTCAAGCCCCATAAGGGCTTGATCGCGATCTCCTTCACAAACAAGGCCAGTGACGAGCTGAAGAGGAGGAGTCTACAAGGTGGTCGTCGGTCTCCGGCGTCCTTCTTCGGAACCATCGACCGCTTCATGATCTCGGAAGTCGTCGCTCCATTCGGACGCCATGTTCTTGGCGCCCCCTCGGATGACGTTCGAATCGAGAAGGCGCAGGACCTTGGAATAGAACTCCCGGAGGATCCCGAGAATTACCGCTCCGTCATGACCGCGTTGGGAGACTTGTACCGCCAGGGTGTGATCGTCTTGGACTGCGTCGGAGTGATGGCGCACTGGATCACCGAGAACTCTGCCGCGTGCCGAAGGTATCTCAAGGCGAGGTATGCGGGGGTTTTCATTGACGAGTATCAAGACTGCGGCCATTGGCAGCAAGAGTTGTTCTTGAAGATGGTGGCGCTTGGCATCACCGGGGTCGCTGTCGGAGACATCGATCAATCGATCTACGCCTTCGCGCACAAGTACCCAAGATATCTAGCGAGCCTGCTGGACGACGATCGGTTCCGTGTTTTTGCGATCTCGAGAAACCGGCGGTGTCACGTATCCATTCATGCCTATGCAATGCGGATGAGGTCGGCACAATACGAGCCACCCGAGGTCGAAGAACGACGAGTGTTCGCCCGTAAGGCCAAGGGCGACGAAGTACAGCTCGGAGTCCGACTTTCTGGCGTGATCCCCTGCTTGATGCAGCGTTTCGGAGTTCAAGAACGGCGCGAGGTTGCGATTCTGGTGCAGGGCGGCCGTACAGGTGCGAAGGTCGCAGAGGGCCTGACGATCCCCTTCCGGCTGCACGAAGGTACCCCACTCGATGATGATTCTTCTCTCTGGGGAACGCTGTTTCGGAGCGTTCTGTTCTGGGTGTTCAGTCAGGAGCGAACCAAGACCGAATTGGTCGAGGACTACCTGAACATCGAGTACCGCTCGGCGGATGCCCGCCGAGCTCTGGCCATTCTGCGAGCGATACAGCAAGCCGCTACTATTCCGAATGGGATTGCCGGAGAACTGGATCGCTTTGTGGCCCTCGCGAAGCTACTTCGACCAGAGGGTGAGCGAGCGGCAGCGATAAATCGTCTGCGGGCTGTTCTTGGAAACCCGAAGTCCGTAGAGGCATTCAGTGCGGCTCAGCCAAACGAGGTTCAGATTATGACGCTGCACAAGGCGAAGGGGTTGGAGTTCGATCTTGTGGTTCACCTTGATCTCTACAAGTGGATTCTTCCGAGGTACAAGGGCGACGAAACTCAAGATCTCAATCTGCACTACGTCGGAATCACCCGGGCAAAAAAGGTCTGCCTCCTGTACTGCAGCACCCTTCGAACGAAGGCAAACGGCCAGGTCGTCGATGCTGAGCCGTCTCCGTTCCTGTTCAGGAACGGCGTTCAGGTTCTTCGAGGGTCGCTCGCTTGAAGAAGCAGCTTTTGCAGTAGGATGAGCGGCCCGTCCGTGGGCTCGTCGTCAAGGCGTGGTCTCTATCATTGCGTCGCGTACGAAAAGGTCCATTTGCGTCAGCGTCTGCAGCATGGTGGGGGTAGGGCGAGGCCGCCGTCGCGCTCCATGAGCGCTCCCGTCCGCGAGGAGTTCGGGCGCAGGGAGCGGAACCACTTGCACAAACATTAACCACGGGTGAATGTTCGTGTGTGGGCGCAGCGAAGACGGAGAGTCCCGACTGGACCGCCCTCTACGCTACGGCCGAGACCCAGGCAGGCTTCTTCACGACGGCCCAGGCACACGCCGCAGGCTTCTCGCTGCCTCTCCTGCACAAGTACCTCAAGAACGGGCGCGTGATCCGCGAGCGCCGTGGCATCTACCGCCTCGTGCACTTCCCGTCGTCGGAGCACGAGGCGCTTGTCGTCCTCTGGCTTTGGAGCGGGCAGGCGGGCGTCTTCTCGCACGAGACCGCGTTGATGCTCCACGAGCTGTCCGACGTCCTTCCGGTCGAAGCCCACCTCACCGTTCCCGAGTCCTGGTGCACGCGGCGTCTTCGCGTGCCGGCCGATCTCGTCCTTCACTACGCCGCCATCGATGCGACCGAGCAGGACTGGGTCGGTCCGGTACCGGTGAGCGGTCCTCGCCGCACCATCGTCGATTGCATCGACGCCCACGTCTCGCCCGAGCTCATCGAGTCGGCCATCAACGACGCACACCGTCGTGGTCTCTTCTCGCGCCGTGATGAGGCGGCGCTTCGACGTCGGCTCGCCGCCGCGCTCGGAGGCACCTGATGCCGCCCCGAAGCTACGCGACACCGCTCGCGTTCAAGCAGGCCCTCGAGTCGCGGCTCAAGGAGGCCTCTTCTTCGGGGGCCGACTTCGCACGCCGGCGACAGCTGCTCGTCTTCGACCGATTCCTTGCGCGGGTGGCGCAGACGGTGGGCGACGCTGTCACGCTCAAGGGCGGCCTCGTCCTCGAGCTGCGACTCGCGCGGGCGCGCACGACGAAGGATGTCGATCTTCGCATGATGGGCGCGGCGACGAACGTTCGCGAGGAGCTCTCCGAAGCCGGTCGCCTCGACCTGGGCGACTTCATGCGCTTCGAGGTCGCGCCCGATCCGCGGCATCCCGACATCCAGACCGAAGGCATGAAGTACGAGGGCCATCGCTTTCGCGCAGAGTGTCGCCTCGCCGGAAAGATCTACGGTCAGCCCTTCGGCGTCGACGTCGCTTTCGGCGACCCGATCGTGGGTGAGCCGGACATCGTCGTCGCCAGCGACACGCTCGGGTTCGCGAGCATTCCGCCGCCGCAGCTTCGTCTTTATCCGGTCGTCAGCCACGTCGCCGAGAAGCTCCATGCGTACACGCTTCCCCGCTCTCAACCGAACACGCGCGTGAAGGACCTTCCGGACCTTGCGCTCCTCGGGACCGTCGAAGACGTCGACGCCGCGCGGCTCCGGGCCGCGCTCACCCGCACCTTCGAACATCGCGCGACGCATCCGTTGCCCGCTGCTTTGCCGGAGCCGCCAGCGGCTTGGGCTGGCCCGTACCGCGTCATCGCCCGGGCGAGCGCGTTGCCGTGGCCGGAGCTCGGCGACGTGCACACGGCCGCCGCGGCCTTCCTGAACCCGGTGCTTGCTGGCGCACCGGGCGTTGCGACCTGGAACTGCCCTGGTTCGACCTGGACCTGACCCCCGGAGCCCGCGTTCGCACCGGCGTTCGCTGGACCGGTTGCGGTCGAAAGGCCCCTCCGGCCGTCCTTGCCCATCGCGTTAGCTGTGCGTTGCGGTGAACCGATCTGGACACCAGACTAACTTGTGGTAACTTCAGATTACCGCAAGCTAGAGACCTCTCAAATGTCCCTCCCTACGAAGCAGAGCGGTCTCGCCACCGCCGAGAACGGCACCGAAGCCGAGGGGGGCCTCAGCCCCCTCGACGAACGCGCCATCGCGTACGCGGAGGCCTCCCTCGCCGACGCCACGAAGCGTACGTACACGAAGGAGTGGGGCGCCTTCGTCGACTGGTGCCGCGCGCGTACGCCCGAGGTTTCGCCGCTGCCCGCGGCGCCCCAGACCGTCGCGCGCTACATCACCCACCTCGCGGACGCCGGACGCAAAGCCGCCGGCATCGACCTCGTCCTCGCCGCCATCGGCGCCGCGCACCGCACCGCCGGCCTACGTTCTCCGCGCGGCGACGGCCGCGTTCACGCCGTCCGCCAGGGGATTCGGCGCAGCATCGGAACGAAGCAGGCCAAGAAGACGCCAGCCGTCGTCGAGGACCTCCGCGCCGTCCTCGAGGCGCTCCCCGACGGCAACCCGCGCCTTGCGCTCCGGGACCAGGCGCTCCTCCTGATCGGTTTCATCGGCGCCTTTCGGCGCTCCGAGCTCGTGGGCCTCGACCTCGAGCGCCTCACAAGGACCAACGATGGACTGATCGTCGAACTCGGCCGAACCAAGACCGACCAAGAAGGGAAGGGCAGGGTGGTGGCGATTCCGCCCGCACGGCATCCCGAGCTGTGTCCCATCGCGGCCCTCGAGGCCTGGCTCTCCGCCGCCGGCATCCGCGAAGGGGCCGTCTTCCGGGGCGTCGATCGGCACGGAAACGTTCGGCCGAAGCGCCTCTCCACGCAGGCGGTCGCGAACGTCATCAAGCGCTCCGTGGAGCGCGTCGGCCTCGACCCGCGTCAGTTTTCCGGGCACTCGCTGAGGAGCGGGTTCATCACAGCAGCCGCGCTCGCAGGCAAGAGCGAGGACGTCATCCGCAACCACACGGGCCACAAGTCGGTGCTGCAGGTACGGGAGTACGTGAGGTTGGCGGATCCGTGGCGGGACAATGCGGCGGACGGGCTACTTTGACGCCGAAACCCGGTGCTCAACGCAACTGCCCCTGCCAGGCGTGCAAGCGAGTCGAAGCCCTTGCGTATGCGCCGGTCGGCCGCGCAGCCGCGAACTCACGGTCTCCAATCCGAGGGGTAGCAACGAAGTTGCTCCCGAGTCGAACGGTGAACGCGAACTTGCCGTCCGACGTAGGTCGGCGCCACCGTCTTGGCCGTGGGTCCCCTCTCGCGGCAGGGTTGCAGCAGCTGCCGGTGCAGCTCCGCGTCCTATGGCGTCGCCGGTGTACGTGAGCCGCAGGTCCGTGAGCACCACTAGGAGAGTTGAGTGTCCGCTCTTGCGCACACCTGCTCCCTCTTGACGGCACCAACGTGCGTGTCAAAAACCGAGAGATGCTCCAACCGCCCAGTAGGCGAGTCCCGATTCCGCTGCCGTCAACACCGAGCGGCAAACAGAAAAGAGCCTGTCCCCGTGGAGAATGCCCGGGGAGCGAGTTCTATCTCGGCGAAGGCGGCACGAAGCGCGACGACGAGCTACCTTCTGATCTCCATCGGCGACCGAACACAGCCGGAACGACGTGTCCGTACTGTGGGTACGATGGTGATGATGACGACTTCCTGCCGGCCGACGTAGCGCAGTACGTCGATAGCCGCATCAATCACGAAGCCGAAGAGTTCGCGGAGGAGGTCGTAGATAACCTACTGGGGCAACTCGCGAAGTCCGTGAAGAGGCGCGGACGAGGGCGAAACTCCCTTCAGATCAAGACACGCAGCCAAGCTCGGACCCCTCCTCGCCAAAGGCCGCAGCCACCGAAGCATCAAGATCAGCTTCGCAACGTGCAGTGCCACATCTGCGACCGTAGTTACGGCGTCTTCGCGCTTGGGCTCTTCTGCCCCGACTGCGGAAGTCCCAACCTCACCACGCACCTCATACGTGAGCGCGAGCTCATCGAGGACGACCTTCGGGAAGCAGAGCGCCTGATTCGTCGAGGCGAAGATGAGCATGCTCATCGCCGCATTGCGGACACACATGAGAACGTCGTATCTATCGTTGAGGCCTTCTTGAAGACCTTCTTCGCGTTCGTCGTCCGCCAACGGGAAAATGACGTTGCGGCGACGAAGACCCTGAAGAACGTCGGCAATGCCTTTCAAAACATCGATCGAGCTCGCGAAAAGCTCGCCCCGTTCGGCATTGATCCTTTTGCCGACCTCACACCAAAGGACATCGCCTTCCTCCGCATCGCGATGGCGAAGCGTCACGTCGTCACTCACAACCTCGGCCTTATCGACGACCGCTTCGTGAAGCAAACTGGGATAGGTGCAACGGGACGCGTCGTCGACGTGTCGCCGACCGAGGTTCGCCGCCTTCTTGACGAGATCGTGCCGGTGATAGATCGGTGCGACGAGACAATCGCGTGCGTGCGGTGATCCAGACCGCTTCTGAGGCGTTCGCAGACAGTCGTCGCGCGGAATATCCGTGTCGCTGAATCATCGGATCGTCGGCCGACATCAAAAACCCAACACCGACCGCGATGCCGAGCCGACGTTCGTGCGTTGCCCCGCCGCCGTAAAAAGTCGCGGCGGCTCGTGACGACGTAAGACTCGCAGCACAGAAGAGGCTGGGGACACCCAGATAGCGGGGTCTTGAGTATGAAAATGTCTATCTGCGCCACCAAAGCCGTTCCTCCTAGAGCCGAATAGGGTGATCTGAGCCCCGTGGGCCGGCTTCAGCCTCGCTCAAGGCGCCGCTTGGTGCGCGAGAGTTCCTGCTCGAGCATCTTCGTGTCGGGGAGTTCGGTTCGGTACCGCGCTGCGAGCACCTTGTTCGGGAGTCCTTCGAGGGCGTACTCGGCCAACGCACGGTTCTCGTCGGCGCAGAGAATCAGGCCGACGGGGGGATTCTCTCCGTCGCGAATCCAATGACGGCGGGCGTAGTTGCAGTACGTGTGCATCTGCCCAACGTCGGCGTGCGTCAGCCGGCCGAGCTTTAGGTCGATGAGCACGAGGCATCGGAGCCCGCGATGGAAGAATACAAGGTCGACGCGGAACCAGTTGTCGCCAATCCGGAGGCGCTTCTGGCGGCCGACAAAAGTGAAGTCGCCACCGAGTTCGAGCAGGAAGGACTCGAGGTGTCGGATCAGCGCCTCTTCGAGATCAGTCTCGGAGTACTCGTCCTTCAGATCGAGGAACTCCAACACATACGGGTCACGGGTCTCCTCCTGGATCGAGACTGCGTCCTCGGCCTTCGGCTTGGAGCCCTTGCGAAGCATCGCCGCCTTGTTTCTCGAGAGTAGGGTGCGCTCGTAGAACTGCGAGCCGATTTGGCGGTCGAGCTGGCGCACGCTCCATCCGCCGCGAAGCGCCTCCTCCTCGTAGAATCGTCGCGCGGCTTCGTTCTCGACCCGCAGAAGGGTAACGTATGCAGACCACGACAGCGGGAATCGGTCGGCGGCACTGCCCGGATCGACGACACTCGATATTCCAGACACCGTCTGGAACATCGAGCGGTACGCCAGGTAGAAGGCGCGCATCTGGAACAGGTTGCTCTTCCCGAATCCTCGCCCGAACCGAGCCGTCAGCTCCGCAGAAACGCGCTCCACAAGCGCCTGTCCGTACTCTGCACGGCGAGATCCGGACTGCTCATGCTCAACAAGCCGGCGACCGATTTGCCAGTAGGCCGCTGTCATGACGGCGTTCACGGAACGGACCGCCATCCGCCGCGCGGTATCAACGATCTCCACCAACTCCTCGAGAACGGCCCCGTAATCGTCCGCGGCCGGGCCCGGGCCCTTCTTCTTCGCCGTAGGCGACGAGGCCGAAGCGGAGCGCTTCTTCGGCTTCGTCACCTTCGCATCGGACTTGCTCGGCTTCGGCTTCCTCGCCTTCGTGCTCGTCTTGCGAGTGGGTCGCTTCGTATCGGTCTTCTTCCTTGTTGCCACGCCTACAAGCCCACCTCGCCGGCGGCGTTCTCCTCGAACAGCTTGCCTTCGCGAATGTAGCGCCCCAGCACCTTCATCGAACGATGCCCCGTTTGCTGCGCGATGACGCGATCCTGGACACCAGCGCGCGCCGCCGAAGTCGCAAGCCCGGAGCGTAAGGAGTGCCCCGCGAAGCGCTTTGGGTCGAGACCAACGCGCTTCGCCGCCTTCTTCACGACGAGCGCCACGGACTGCGGCGTCAGTCCTTTCGGCTTCATGCGCCCATGGCGATCGATGCCGCGGAAGATCGGCCCCTCATGGATCCGGGCCTCCTGCAGCCACTGCGTTAGCGCCTGCACCGGGCACGTCAGCTCAGCGCGGCCGTTCGGGATGCCGATGATTCGCCCAGCGGCCTCTTGGTCCGTCTTCGAACGGCGGATGTGCACCCGCATACCCTGGGAGACGATCTCGACGTCGCCGACCTTGAGCGCGACGAGCTCAGAGCGCCGGAAGGCACCGGCGAAACCAACGAGGAGGAGCGCGCGATCGCGGGTGCCTTGGAGACCGGAGGGGAGGGCTTCGATCATCCGACGGAGATCTTCGATCAGGAGCGCAGCCTTCTGGTCCTGGGCGGTACCGATCTGGCGCCGAATGCCCTTGCGGACCTCGCTCAAGACGGCGGACGACGTCGGCGAGTCGAAGCCGGCGCGCTTGTGCGCGCGACTTATGGCGACCAGCGCGAAGTCCAGCGTCGCCGCGGCGAGCCCGCGGTTCGCGAGCTCGGCCAGAAAGAGGGCGACGGTCTGGGGCGCGGCGGGCAGCGGCTGGGCGTCGTGGGCATCCGCCCACGCGATGAAGCCCTTCCAGTACCGTCCGTAGGCCGCCTTCGTCCCCTCTGTGGTCCCGGCCTGCGCGTACCGCTGCACGTCCTCGAGTAGCTCGGCGAGCGCGAGCTCGGAGCCGTCGAGGACGAGGGCAGAGGAGGGGAACTGGCTTTCGTGGGGTGGCATCGCACCCCGATGAAGCGGCAGGGCAGGGCGCCCGTCCAGTTTTTGGCTATCGAAAGCGCCCCCTTATCGATAGCGTGGTGGGCACCGTGGATGAAGCAACCAAGAATCTTGCGGCACGCATATTCCGTCCATCCCAACCGGTGAAAGAGCGCGAACTCCTGTACGGTCGTGATCGACAAGTAGAACGGACCCTTGAAAGCCTTGATACGCCCGGCCGATCCGTCTTCATGTTCGGAGAGCGCGGAGTCGGAAAGACGTCCCTGGCTCAGACCTCCGCGTACCTGTTCAACTCCTCCGACTCCGATCCAATCCTCATCAGCTGCCACCCCACGATCTCGTTTCCACGACTTGTCTCTCAGATCGCGCGACGTCTCCTCGGGCTGCCAATATATTCGACACGCCGCCTTCGACACACCACAGAAGCAAAAGCCAGCGCGTTCGGAGCTTCGCTCCTTCACCGCATCGAGACCGAACCGGGCAATGTGCCGCACGAGATCGATGTCAACGATGCGGTGGACTTGCTCAACGAAATCGCCTCGCGCGCACCCGCCTCGGAACGGACCGTTGTCGTGGTCGACGAGTTGGACCGCGTCCAATCCACCGATGTGAGACGAGACATCGCGTTTCTTCTTAAGCAACTCGGGGACCGCGATTGCCCCATAAAGTTCATCTTCGTAGGCATCGGGGATACGGTGGACGAGCTCCTTGACCACCACGAGTCCGCTTCGCGCTACATGGCCACCATCAAACTCGAGCGACTCCCACTTGACGCAATACACGACATTCTCGTCCAGGGGGTTGCCCGACTTGGCTTCAGCATGTCGCGAGATATTGCATTTCGAATCGCATGCATCTCCGACGGCTTCGCGCACTACGCGCACCTCATCGGCCTCAAAACTGTAATTCGCAAACTCCTCAGGGAATCCGATGCAGATCCGAAGATTGGCGTTCAGGACTACGAGGCTGGCTTGATCGATGCGATCGAGGACTCCGAGGCTTGGCTGAAATCGGCCTATGACAATGCAGTTCAGAAGTACAAGGATCGGTATGAACCAGTCCTTTGGTCCGTTGCAGATCACTGGGAGCTAGAGCGTTCCACGGAGCACATGTACCCAGCATACGTTCGCATTTGCTCAGACCTCGAAGTCGAAGCCCTACCGCGGAAGAAGTTCTCGTTTGCTTTGAATCAGCTTAAGAAGGCGGCTCATGGACCAGCGCTCATCAGCAGTCGGAGGAGCTGGTACCGATTCCGCCACAGCCTTCTTCGTGGCTACTCGAAGATGTGCGCCAATGCGCGCGGAGTTTCCGTGGGCTTGAACTACCTCGAGTCTCGCGCTGAGTGGCGACCGGACTCTGAGCGAGACGGAGCGAAACGCACCTGACTATCGATAAGATACCATTATCGATAGTCAGATCTTCGAACCGTTACCGACGCGCGCCTGTCATCGTTCGCAGTGCTCGCATCATCGGCGACTCACATCGTGGACAGAATAGCTCCTCGTACTCGACGGCCCACTCTCCGAAGTCCCCACTCTCTGTGGCACCGATCCAGTCCGCAAACTGGCCTTCAGTGGCGTCGTCGTCTGGCATCGCCAGTTCGCGCACGGCCCTTCTTCTCAGTTCTGCACCGCAGGTCGGGCAAAGTTGCTCTCTGCGCTCCTTCAGCCAGCTAATCAGCTCCGACGGAGACATTACCCGCCAGGCGTCTGACGATTCCGCGTGCTTCAACAGATTTCGCAGCCGCCTGTCGCTCGTGCAAACAATGCCTGGCATCGCGAGTGCGAAGAGAACGTCGAGATCAACGGCGTCGTTATCGCTCGGTTCGTACTCCTTGGTGGCGATCCGAGTCGCGTAGTATCCGACAGCATCAGTAAGACCGGCCAGCCGGTCGACAGCGGACTCGGGCATGTCCTTGAGGAGATTCTCGCGCACAAGTGCTTGGGCTTCTTCCAGTGAAATGGATCCACTGAACGCTGCAGCGATACGTTCAACCCATCCTGCCCATCCGCGGCCACGCTCTGCGAGCTCAATACGGGGTCGATCAAGGTCTAGCTGGATCTCGAATTGGCGCCCATCCCTGGCTTCATAGATGCGTCTGGCACGTAAATCGTCGAGCGACTGAGCATCGGCGGTAAACCGCCAGGCAGCGGCGTAGAACGCCGAGCTCTCAATCGGATCGTAACCCGGCATCGGAATGAGGCCGCTAAGGTGTGCCAACTCTCGACCCGTCGGCACAATAGGTAGCTCAGAACACAACACCGCATCGAGCGCACCGATCCTCGCCCTCCAGTCGTCGAGACCAATGCTGCCACGAACAAGCGCGGCGAGGATCTCAGCCCAAGCGGCATCAGCAATCGAGACGGGATGTCGACCGCGCACAAGCCCTAGATGGGTAAGATCGAGGATATTCTCTGGGTTCGTACTCCCTTGAATGAGGTACCGAGTGATGTTCGCATCTAGGACTACTCTCGGGGTCTGCAAGCGGCGGACGACACGATGAGGGGTGTATCGCGAGACCCATTCAAGACCGGCCCGACGAGCAGCTCGAGTCGAGACTCTCTTCCCGTTATTCTCACGGTACGTGAGAACGTTGTTGGACCCAAAGACGTGCGACAGCCTAATGGCAACGAGGAGACCGACGTCCTGCTTCGTCCGATCGAGTCGCCCCTCTCCCCGGATACCGACGAGTCGCTCGCGACCGAGGCGCTGTAGCACCTCCAATGTGTAGTCCTCCGCGTCGGGACGCGAGCGATGGTGCGCGAGGAGCAGTTCGTCGATTTCGGACGTCAACTCGGAGAGGTACTCCACGCGCCGCTGCGATGTCTTCGAAGTGGATGACGCCTGCGACTGACGGATCCATTTGGCCATGGTCTGTAATCTACAGACCATGCCTCCTGTAAGCAACAGCCAAAGCGCCCCCATGCACGATGCATCGCATATACCCCTATGCCCACCTTCTTGTATGAAAAGACTTATTTGCGCCAGAACGACCCATTTGACGCGTTCTGTGGCGTTCCTGAGCTCAGCGGCGAAAGAGGGCGCCGACTTGCCGAGGCCGCCGAGGATGTCGTCGAAAGTGCGTGGCGGCCTACGCAGCGCGGCGGCCTGAGCTCGCACGAGCGCCAGCATCTGGTCGGGCGAGAGGTCGAGCAATGTGCGAGTAGGCGACGCCTAGGCGGGCTCGCGCACGCTTTTTGGTGACTGACGATCTGCTCGAGTGCGCTCGGCCGCCCGGTCGGCGCCCCGCCATCGGCGCTCTGCTGCTCGCGTCCCCGCGCTGAACTCTGCCTCCGCTCGCGGGAGCATCGCGCAGAACTCGAGGATGCTCGCGCGTTCCTCGGCCTCATCCCATGGATCCTCAAGGTCGCCGCTTGGAGCGGTGTCCTCGGTTTCGTCGGTGTCGGTTCGAAGAACGAGGACGCGCAGACCGTAGTGTTGGGCGAGCTCGATCATGCTTCGTGTGCCGCGGCTCTCGCCATCCCAGACCGCTACCAGTGCATCGGCGTTCTCTGCCATCCGCCGGTTGCGAATCGTTCCCGCGCGTTTTCCAGTCCGCCGGAAACCGAATGATGTGCAGGCGGCGCTCGGTCGCCCACAGCTCGCCGAACTGGTCCGCTCCTCGGGCCGTGCCCGAGACGATGGCGGTCGCGAACCCGATCCATGGGCACCGACCCAAGGCTTCGTTCACCTGCGCCTCCGTTGCGGTGCGGCTGCCGGCGACGATCACACGCATTACGGCAGCAGCTCCCTGAGAACGGCTTGCGCGGTTGCATTCGAGCTTCCGCTGAAGCGGCGGTGCCGCGGGCTTTCGCAACGTGGCGGTCGTCGACCTCGCCGAACCGGCGCTCGCATCGGCGCAGGAACGACTCGCCAACCGCGCGGCGGATGTCGACTGGATCATCGGCGACGTGACGACCGAGCTGCTGGCGCCTGACTCGGTGGACTTCTGGCACGACCGAGCCGTGTTCCACTTCCTCACCGCGGCCTCGCCCCGCGCGGCGTACTTGGCGCAGGTCCACCGAGCGGTGAAGCCAGGAGGACACGTGATGGTCGCGACGTTTGGGCTCGACGGGCCCGAGCGCTGCAGCGGGCTGCCGGTGGCGCGGTACGACGCGCAAGGGATCCACGCGACGTTCGGCGACGTGTTCGAAAAGGTCGGCGAGGCAAACGAACAACATCAGACGCCGTGGGGCGCGACGCAATCGTTCGTGTACTGCTTCTGTCGCCGTCGGTGAAGATGGCGCTGCGCGACGGACCGCAATCGCGAACTGAGCGGGTTCTCAGGAATGCCTCAGGCGAGCGTCGACGCGCCGTGGCACAGTGGATTTCGTGTTCAACTTTGTCCGTTGGGATGTTGGCCGCGCGGGTTGGTGTGACGCCGCCGAGCGCGTGGACCTTCGATCGGGCGATGAAACGTTCGCGCACGCACCCCCGTACGCGAAGACCTGCGACCGACTCGCGAGGCCGATCAACGGAGCATCTCCTGGGAGGAGGTAAGGAAGGGCGCGTTCATGCTGGACTAATCAGGCGGAACACTAGCGGGTGGTGGCGCCGAGCTGTCGCTTCACCTTCCGCTCCTCGAGCACACAGTACAGTACGGGGACGACGAACAGCGTCACGAGCTCGATGGCCATCCCGCCCACGGAGGGCAACGCCATCGGCACCATGATGTCCGCGCCCCTCCCCTGCGACGTGATGACGGGCAGCAGCGCGAGGATCGTGGTCGCCGTGGTCATGAGGCAGGGTCGCACGCGCCGCGAACCGGCCTCGAGCGTGCGCGCGCGAACCTCGTCCACGCTCGCGGGCGGCTCCCGCTCGAAGCGCTGCTTCAAGTACGTCGACATCACCACGCCGTCGTCGGTCGCGATGCCGATCAGCGCGATGAAGCCGATCCAGACCGCCACGGACATGTTCACCGTGCCGACCTGGAAGAGGTCGCGCACCGGCGTCCCCAGGATCGCGAAGTCGAGGAACCACGGCTGCCCGTAGAGCCACAGGAGCGCGAAGCCCCCGGAGACCGACACGGCGACGCCCGTGTAGATGATCACGCTTGTCGAGACGCGGTGGAATTGCAGGTAGAGCAGGATGAACACGAGCGCGAGCGCGACGGGGATGAGCACCATCAGGCGCTTCTCGCTGCGCACCTGGTTCTCGTAGGAGCCGGAGAACTCGAAGCTGACTCCGGCCGGAACGACGAGTTCTCCGCTGTCGATCTTGCTCTGGATGATCTGCTGCGCCTGCTCGACGACGTCGACCTCGGCCACCTCCGGCTGCCGATCGAAGAGCACGTAGCTGGTCAGGAACGTGTCCTCCGACTTGATGACCTGAGGTCCGCGGACGTAGTGCGCTTCGGCGAGCTGCGAGAGCGGAATCTGCTCTCCGCTCGGCGTCGGGACGAACACCCGATCGAGTGCTTCGAGGTTGTCGCGCTCCTCCCGCATGTAGCGAACGCGCACCGGATAGCGCTCGCGGCCCTCGACGGTGCGCGTGAGCGTCATGCCTCCGAGCGCGACCTGCAGCACGTTCTGGACGTCGACTATCGTGAGCCCGTAGCGACCGATGGCTTCGCGATCCAGCTCGATCTCGACGTACGGCTTGCCGACGACGCGATCGGCGAACACCGTCTCGGGCCTGACCGAAGGCACCGTCTCGAGGACGTCCTCGAGGCGCAGGCCGAAGGCTTCGATGGACTCAAGGCTCGGACCGTAGACCTTGATCCCCATCGGCGCGCGCATCCCGCTCTGGAGCATGACGATGCGCGCGTTGATCGGCATGAGCGTCGGCGCGCTCGTGACCCCGGGCCGCTCCGCCGCACGCACGATCTCGCGCCAGATATCGCGCGGCGTCCGGATGTGGTCGCGCCACTGCCGAACCCGCTCGCCGTCCTCGCCTTCTCGGTACTCCGGCTTGTAGGTGACCACCGTCTCGATCATCGAGACCGGCGCCGGGTCGAGCGCGCTGTCGACGCGCCCGAGCTTGCCGACGACGCGATCGATCTCGGGGATCTGCGCGATGGCGGCGTCCATCGCGGAGAGCATCTCGAGCACCTCGCCGATCGACGCGTGCGGCATTGTCGTCGGCATGTACAGATACGCGCCCTCGTCGAACGCCGGCATGTACTCGCGGCCGAAGCCGGGAAACGCGTGCGCCACCGCCGCCACCGGCCGAGTGTTGCGTACGCCGCGAGGGAGGAAGCCGAACACGTCGTCGAAGCCTAGCCACGCCGTCGTACCGAACAGGAAGACCCCGGCGGGGAACATGAGGAACAGCGCCTTCTTCCGCAGGATCCCCGCGAGGAGCTTCGGGTACACCGACTCGAAGAAGCGGAACGAGGCCATGACAGCGGCGATGAGCACGCCGACGAACAGGATGTTGGCGACGAGCCCCTCGCTGCGTCCGAGCGGGAGCCAATCCTGGGCGAGGAGCAGCGTCACGACCACGACCGCGACGACGTTCTCGGCGAGCATCATCCGACGATTCACGGCGGTGGTCAGGAGCGGCCGCGCGAGCCGGTAGGCGCCGAGCAGCGCGACGAAGAGCCCGCCGAGCAGCGTGTACCGCGCGAGCGCGAGGCCGAGCGCCAGGAGCGCCCAGTCGCGGAGGTGCTCCGCCCGGAGGAACGAACGCGCGACCCGACGGGCCCCCGAAGCGGTCGTCGTGGGCGCCGTAGGTCGCGCCCGGAAGACGACAAGCGCCGCCCCCGGGAGCACCAACACCGCCAACACGAGCGAACCGCTCATCGCGAACGTCTTGGTGAACGCCAGCGGCGCGAAGAGCCTCAGCTCGGTCGACGATAACCCGAAGACCGGCAGGAAGCTCACCACAGTGGTGAGCACCGAGGTCATCACCGCCGGGGCGACCTCGGCGGCGGCCCGACGCACCACGACCGCGCGCGGCGCGTCCGGCGGCGCTTCGTCGAGATGCTGGTTGATGTTCTCGACAAACACGATGCCTATGTCGACCATCGTCCCGATCGCGATCGCGATGCCTCCGAGCGCCATGATGTTGGCGTCCACGCCCGAGACCTTCATCACAACGAAGGCAGCGAGCACGCCTAGGGGCAGCATCAACGACATCAGCATCGAGCTGCGCAGGTTTCTCAGCATGATCAGCACGACAATGATCGTGATGAGGATCTGCTGGTAGAGCGCCGTCGACAGCGTGCCCAGCGTCTCTTCGATGAGCGTCGTCCGATCGTAGAAGGGGACGATCGTAACCTTGCTGACGGTCCCGTCCTCGAGGGTTCGGCTCGGAAGACCCGCTTGGATCTGCGCGATCTTGTCCTTCACCGCGGAGATGACGATGAGCGGGTTCTCGAGGTACCGAGCGACCACCACCCCACCGACGGCAGGCGCACCTTCGTCGTCCAGCGCCCCCCGGCGGAGCGCCGGTCCGACCGAGACCCGGCCCACGTCGCGGATACGGATCGGCGTGTGTTCGCGCGCGACCACCACGGTGGCCTCGAGATCGTCGAGGTTTTTCACGAACCCGAGCCCGCGGACGATGTATTCGACGCCGTTGACCTCGAGCGTCCGCGCGCCGACGTCGAGGTTGCTCTTACGGACGGCGTTGGCGACCTGCTCGAGGCTCACGTCGTGGGCACGCATCGCCTCCGGATCCACGTCGACCTGGTACTCACGGACGAACCCACCGATCGACGCGACTTCACTAACACCTTCGACCGACTGCAGCGCGTAGCGAACACTCCAGTCCTGGATGCTGCGCAACTCATCGGGGTCCCAGCCGCCGACGGTGCGTCCCTCGGAGTCCCGACCTTCGAGCGTGTACCAGAAGATCTGTCCCAGGGCCGTGGCGTCTGGCCCGAGCGTGGGGGTGACTCCATCCGGCACGGTCCCCGGGGGTAGCGACGCGAGCTTCTCGAGCACGCGCGAACGCGACCAGTAGAACTCGATGTCGTCCTCGAAGATGACGTAGATCGTCGAGAAGCCGAATGCGGAGGAGCTTCGGACGGTGCGCACGCCCGGGATCCCGAGGAGCGCGGTGGTGAGTGGGTAGGTGATCTGATCTTCGACGTCCCGCGGCGACCGCCCCTGCCATTCCGTAAAGACGATCTGTTGGTTCTCGCCGATGTCCGGGATCGCATCCACCGGCACCGGGTCTCGCGGGAAGCTCCCGCTCTCGAAGGAGAACGGCGCCACGTAGATCCCGCCGCTCACGAGCATGGCGACGAGCAGGAACACGATCAGCTTGTTGTCGACGAACCAACCCACCAGGGCTTCCCAAGCGCCCCGCGGCGGCTCGCCGATACGGTTCGACTCGGGGATCAATGTGCGTGCCCTCCCGCCGGTGCCGCGCGGCGCGGTTCTGCAGAACGCCCCCGAGGTACCGCCAAGTAGCCACCCTGCGGCACCTCCTGCCGCACCTCGCCGCAGGTCAACATCGCGGCGCCGAAGTAGGCGTTGTCGATCGCCTCGCCCTTCTGGACCCACCGGGCACCATCGCTCCCGGAGGCCATCGGGCAGAACGCCAGCCGGAGGGGCTCGTCGAGCGGGTTACCGAACCGCGTGAGGAGATCGATGATCGCTTCGCTCAAGGGTTCGAACCCTTCGCGCGCCCCCTCCAGACTCGCGGCCATGGCGACGTGTCGACCGTGGCCTCGCAACGGGTCCGCGATCTCGGACCACGCCGCGTGCGCGTCTCGAGGTCGCTCGATGCGGATGCTCGAGGCATTGTCCGAGAGCTTCGCGGCCGCCGTCTTGGCGGCGTCGAGGTCGTCGTCGGCGAGCGCGCTCTGCACGTCGAGGTACGCCACGACCAGCGGCGCGAAGGACCGCCGGACGGCGGGCGCGATGTCGATGACTTCGTCCCACGCGTGCTCGCTCCGATCGTCCTCGGGCGCCATCATGCTGTGGCCACCGCGAATCTGAAGATCCGCGTCGAGCGCGAAGGCGCCGCGTGCGACGATACGCTCACCTTCGGCGAGCCCCGCGACCACCGGATAGACGTCCCCGAGACGCGGGCCGAGGCGGACCGTGCGCGGCTCATAGCCGACGCGGTCCTCGGAACGGATCTCCACGTAGACGATGGAGCGGCGCCCCGTGAAGAGCGGCGCCGTCCTGGGGACGACGAGCGGGCTCTGTTCGCCCTTCGTCTCGCCGGTTGCAACGGTGGCCTCAGCGAACATCCCTGGACGAAGGCGACGTTCCTGGTTGTCGACCTGGACCCGTACTCGGGCCGTCCTGCGTCGCGGGTCGAGCGTCGGCTCGATGAAGGTCACCTCGCCTTCGAAGACCTCGCCGGGGATGGCCTCGACCGTCACCCGGACGCCCTGTCCGACCGCGAGGCGCGGGAGGTCGTTTTCGTAGGCATCGAGCTGCAGCCACAGGGACGAGAGGTTAGCGATGCGGTACAGCGGCGTACCTGTCGAGACGTACGAACCCTCCGTGGCCATCCGCTCGATCACGGTCCCGCCGAACGGGCTGCGGATCGCGACGGCGCGGGTCGGCCGCTCCTGCCGCTCCATGCGTGACACCTCGTCGTCGGGGACGCCGAGGAGACGGAGGCGTTCGCGTGCGGCCTCCAGGGCGGCGCGCGCGGCCATCCGCGACGCCTCCGGGCTCGACTGCATACGGTCGACCTGTCGCTTCGCGACGAGGAGGTCCTGGTGAGCGGCGAAGACCTCGGGGCTGTACAGCGTCGCGATGACCTGGCCGGCGCGCACGCGCTCGCCCGTGACGTTCACGCGGAGGCGATCGATCCGCCCACCCGTCCATGCGGTGACGGTCTTTAGTGTGGTCTCGTTCGCCTCGAAGCGGCCGAGGAGGCGGAGGTCGGACGCGGCGTCGGCCTGGCGCCGAACCTCCTCGGTGCGGAGCCGCATGAGCGCCTGCGCGCGTTCGGAGAGCACCACCCGGTCGGGCGCGCGGTCGTCGCCCTCCGAGGTCACCGGGATCAGATCCATGCCGCAGATGGGGCACTGGCCCGGCTCCGGCTGCCGAATCTGGGGATGCATGGAGCAGGTCCAGATCGTCGCGGCGGCGCCGCTCGATGCGTGCGCGTGCTCGGCCTCTTCGACCTCGGGTGCCCCGCACGATCGCGCACCCGCCCACGAGGCACCGATCACCAGGCCGACGATCAGCACCACGCCCTGGGAGGCGTGCGACCGAAACCATCCTCGAAGCCCGGCGATCCAACGCTTCCTATCTACTCTGCTCATCGTTCTGCTCCTGGCGGACGCGAGGTCTCGGCATCGGGTATGAGTTCGCGCCCGGTGAGCCCTTCGAGCCTCGACCAGCTTCGCGCGTGGTCGGCGCGGGCGCGCTCCAGCTCGATCCGCAGCTCCAAGAGGTCCCGCTGCGACAAGAGCGTCTGCGCGACGGTCCCTCGGCCGACGGTGTAGGTACCGAGCACGGATTCGAACGCGGACTGAGCTTGCGGGACGAGCGTTACCCGGTAGAGCTCGACCCGGCGTTGTGCGTCCCGGAGGTTCGCGAGCGTGACCGTTAGCTCCGACTCGGCGCGGTCGACGAGGGACCTTTGCTCCGCCCGCTGCGCGCGCGACTCGGCCTCCGCGGCTTCGACGCTGTCTCCGTAGCTGCCCTGCCAGAGCGGGACGCGGATGCCCGCGCCGACGATGACGGCGTCACGTCCGCTCCCCGGTACATCGGGCGCCGCCGCCTCCCCCGTGACGATCCAATCCGCCCCGACGGTGAAGCTGGGGAGCCGGTCGGCGCCTTCCGCGCGCGCCTGCGCCTCGGACGCCTCCGCGAGGAACCCGACGCTATCGATCATCGGATGCGCCCGGACCGACGCGGCCAGCGACTCGGCCGCGTCGGAGGGCATGACCACGCGCCCCGGCTCGTCAGGGGTCGGAACGGGCGCCGCGGGCGGCACGCCGATCGCGGCCCTAAGGAGCGCCTCCGCGCCGCGCTCGGCTTCGTCCATCCCGCGGATGTTGTCCGCGATCCGCGCCGCCGTGAGATCGATCTGCTGGAGGTCGGCCAACGACGCGGCGCTGGCCGACACGCGAGCCCGAACGACCTCCGACAAGCCTCGGATCACGTCGAGGTGTTCGCGATGGATTCGGCGGGTCGTCCGAAGCTGCCAGAGGTTCCAGTAGGCGACCTCAACCCGCTGCGCCACCGAGAGCGCCTGCGCCTCGAAGCGTCGCTGCATGGAGCGCGCGCGGGCGGACGCGGCGTCCGCCCCCGCGGTCAGGCGCGTAGGCCAAGGGAAGGCCTGCTGCAGGCTAATGCGTGCCTGCTGCGGGCCCACGCGCGTCTCGACCGACCGTACGAAGTATCCGAAGCCGAGGGTCGGCTCTGGCAGGCGACGCGCGCTTGAGATCCGGTGGACGCTGGCCCGCCACCGTTCGAAGCTCGCCCTGAGTTCCGGATTCTTATTGAGCGCGAGACGGAGGTACGCCGAGAGGCCGCCTTTGGCCAAGGGCGGCGATCGCCCGTCCTCGACCGTCGCGGACGACGCGTACGCGACGCGGGCGCGCGCGAGATCACGACGGAGCGTGGACTCGTGCGGACCCGCGCACCCGATCAGCGCGGCCACGACGAGGGGCGCGAACACCCATGTGGAGACCCGTCGCACGCGCGCTACCTCGTCGACGCGACGACGCTGCCCCGATACATCCCCATGCCGCAGGTGAACGCGATGGTCTCGTCCTTCTTCGGCGTCAGCTCGACCTCGACCTCCTGGTCGATGGGCAGCGCTCGGCGAAGGTCGCGCCCGGGGAACACGACCTCGTCGCCGCAGCCCTCCTCACTCGTCCGCTTGAACGCGAGCGTGAGCGCTTCGCCGGCGCGCGCATCGATGCGATCGGGTTCGTAACCTGAGCCCGTGACCGAGACGGCGACTCGGCGCGGCGCATCGGACGGGGAAGCGGGGTCGGACGCGACCCGGGTAGAGTCTGGAGGGGTCGATTCGCCCTTCTTGGACTCGCAGGCGGCAGCCAAGAGCGCGATGGCAACGAAGAGGGAGAGATGTTTCATGTCGCCTCCTCGCCCCTGCACGACGCGGGCCCAAACCAGCGAAGCCACCAACTGCCGAAACCACTCGGCCGCACCTCTCTGAACGGCCCGTCCGTAACCGCACGGGTCCCCGGGTGACCGAGTTGGTTACTTCGGCGACGCGCTCCGAAAGGCCGCGGCGTCGACCCCATGCTTCCTGAGCAGGCGGTAGAAGCTCTCACGTTCAACCCCGGCCTGGGCCGCCGCCTCCGTGACCTGTCCGTCGAAGCGGCGCATCAACGCTTCGAGGTACCGCCTCCCCACGTCGGCCCGGCCGCGCTCGAGGGCCTGCGCCCAAGTGCAGTGGACGAGCGCGGGGTCGTCGATCGCGGAAGCATCGGTGCGCAGCACTTCGGGAGGCAGGTCGACCGCATCGATCTCCTCGCCGCGCGCGACCACACACGCGCGCTCGACCGCGGAGCGAAGCTGCCGCACGTTCCCGGGCCAATCGTAGGCGACGAGCGCCTCGAGCGCGACCTTGGTGAAGCCTTTGATCGGGTGCCCGCGGTTTCTCTCGGCGTGCTGTCTCAAGAAGTGGTGGGCGAGCGGCTCGACGTCGTCCTTGCGATCTCTCAGCGGGGGGATGCGGACCAACGCGACGTTGAGGCGGTACCAGAGGTCTTCTCGGAAGGTGCCCTCGCGTACCATCGCCTCGAGGTCACGGTGCGTCGCGGCAATGAGGCGAACATCGACCGATCTCTCCTTGGCTTCGCCGACACGGCGCACCGCACGCTCCTCGAGCGCCCGCGTCAACTTCGCTTGCAGCGACGGTCGCAGGTCTCCGATCTCGTCGAGGAAGAGGCTCCCGCCGTCCGCCTCCTCGAAGAGCCCCTTCCGGTCCGCGGTCGCACCGGTGAACGATCCCTTCGCGCTGCCGAAGAGCTCGCTCTCCAAGAGCTCCGCCGGCACGGCTGCACAGTTCAGCGCGATGAAGCGGCTCTGGCCCCGTGGAGAGAGCTCATGGATGGCGCGCGCGAGGCGCTCCTTCCCCGTGCCGGTCTCTCCGAGCAGCAGCGCCGTGGCATCACTGTCCGCGATGCGCTTCACGAAGTCCGCGAGATCCTCCATCGTGCGGGACTTGGCGAGGACGCCGGGCAGCACCTCTCGCGCCGCGTCGGACGCCGGCTCGGCGAGGTGGGCGCGTGACAACGCTCTCAGCAAGACGTTCCTCGCCACGTCGGGCTCGAAGGGCTTGGTCAAGTAGTCGTAGGCGCCCAGCTTGAGTGCCTCGACGGCTGTGCCGACCGTCGCGTAGGCCGTCATCAGGACGAACTCGGCCTGCGGTCGGAGCCGGCGACACGCGCGCAGCACGTCGAGGCCGTCCATGTCCGGCATCCGGAGGTCGCAAAGCACGGCGTCGACGTGTCGGCTCGCGAGGATCCGAAGCGCCTCGGCCCCGCTGTCGGCCGTACAGACGATCGCGTCGGCCTTCATCACCTTCGCCATGAGGCGGGTCATGTTCTTCTTGTCATCGACGACGAGGAGCGTTGGTCGAGTGTCCGTCATGCGGGCCTCTGCCTCGGCGCGTCCGGTCGCGGGGGAGGCCCGTTCTCTTGCGGGGCCTGTCGAAGGGGGAGCTCGACCCGAAAAATGGCGCCGCCGCCTGGCGCGTTCTCGACCTCGATAACGCCCCCGTGCGCCCGCACGATCCCCTGGCACACCGCCAACCCGAGCCCGCTGCCGTTCTTCCGTTTCGAGAAGAACGGCTCGAAGAGGCGCTGCGCATCCACGGGGTCGATGCCGGGCCCCTTGTCGAGCACCTCGACGCGGTACGCATCGCCGCGTAGTGCCCCGACCACACGGATCAGCTCGCCTCCGGGCGACGCCTGCCCGGCGTTGTTGAGGAGGTTCACGACCACCTGCCGGAGGCGCGCCGCGTCGGCCTCCACGTCCGCGTTGTCGGCAACGACCTCGACGGCCTTTGCGCCCTCACCGACGCCGTAGCGCTTCGCCGTCTCCGCGAGGAAGAGGCTCATGTCGATGCGCTCATAGCTCAGCAGATCCGACCGGGCGTAGGAGAGGAGATCGTCCGCGATGCGTTGGCAGTGTCCGGCCTCCTCGTCGAGGATCGCCAGCTCCTCGCGGAGGGTCTCGGGCGCCTGGTCCGCGCTCATGGTCTTGAGATAGCCGCGGATGATGCCGATGGGGTTGTTCAGCTCGTGCGCGATGCCCGCAGCCAGCTGCCCGATCGCCGCCATGCGCTCGTTGTGCAGGAGCCGCGCTTCGCGCCGGGCCAGCTCATCCGCCATGCGGGAGAACGCGTCGCCCACGGCCGCGAGCTCGCCGCGGCCGACGTCCTCGACGCGGAATGCGAAGTCACCTCGACCGTAGCGCAGCGCCGCGTCCGTGAGACGATGCAGAGGTCTGAGCACCACCGAGCGAAGCCGCACCGTGAAGCCCACCGAAAGCGCGACGATGAGCAGCGCGCACAGCCCCCCGCCTAGCAGGCCCAAGTGCGTCGACCGTGTGGCGTGATCGTGCGCGTGGGCCATCTGCTGCGTCGTGGCGGTGGCCAGGAGATCAGCCTCGCGGGCGGCCTCCTCGCCCAGGCGCTCGAGGGCTCGGTGTGCCTCGCGCGCCGCCTCGACGTCACCGCGCTGCGCCGCGGGTAGCGCCGAGCCTACGAGCAGCGCGTGCATCTTTCGGGTCGTCTCCCCGAGGTCTTCGAGCCGATCGCGCTCTTCGGGCGGGACGCGCGGAGCGAGCGTCCGAATCCTCGAACGAACCCGGGCGCGCCACGTCTCGTACTGATCGAGGTGCGCGTCGTCCCCGTCGATCACGGTGCGGGCGATGTGAAGCGACATCTCCCGCACCGACGAGGACAGCTCCATCCCCTGGCGGATCGAGCTCTCGTCGTGGCGCATCGACTCCACGAGACCCGCAACCTCCTGGATCACGAGCACCAGCATCGCGCACATCGCGATCGCCACCACGCTCACCGAGCCAAAGCCGAAGGCGAGCTGGCGCCCGATGAATCGTGGACTCTTCGCATCGAGGCTCCGGGACTCGTCGAACATGAGCATCCTGGCGGCCGGACCGGCGGCTGCGTAACTGACTGAACCATTCAGTATCCCAAGTGGTCACGAAAGGCGAAGCCGTTCGTCGCCCGGGACGAAGAAGCCATCGCGATCGGCCCTCGACGGATCGGCACGACTCCTGCTGTTCGAAGCCGCGGAGGACGCATGTCAGAGCACGCCGAGACGAACCTTCCGAACGCCCCCGACCGAGACCCGGGCCGCGGCACGGCCCCCAACGCAACGGCCCAGGCCCCGCACGCGCACGGCGGGGGCGCTCATACCTGTCCCATGCACCCCGAGGTTCGCGCCACCGGGCCCGGCGACTGCCCGAAGTGCGGCATGGCGCTCGAGCGCGAGACGCCCCCGGCGCCGGCGGCGGAGTGGACCTGCCCCATGCACCCCGAGGTCGTTCGCACGGCGCCAGGCGACTGCCCGATCTGCGGGATGGCGCTCGAGCCCCGCGGGGTCTCGGCGGAGCCCGAAGACAACACGGAGCTCATGGACATGACCCGGCGGTTCTGGTTCGCAGCGGCCCTGGCCGTCCCTCTCGTGGCGGTGGTGATGCTCGACATGCTCCCGGAGCACCCGATCTCGTCGCTCCTCCCGGGGCGCGCGCGGACATTCGTCGAGCTCGCGCTGGCGGCGCCCGTCTGTCTGTGGTCCGCGTGGCCGTTCTACGTGCGGGCGGTCCGGTCGATCCGAAACCGCAGCCTGAACATGTTCACGCTGATCGGGCTCGGCGTGAGCGTGGCCTTCTCGTATAGCGTCGTGGCCGCCCTGGCTCCAGGCGTATTCCCCGACGCCTTCCGGAGCCACGGCGGTGAAGTGGCGGTCTACTTCGAAGCGGCCGCCGCGATCGTCGCCCTGATCCTCTTGGGCCAGGTCTTGGAGCTACGCGCGCGCAGCCGGACGAGCACGGCGCTCAAGAAGCTTCTAGGGATGGCCGCCACGAGCGCGCGCCGGATCCGCAACGACGGTACGGAAGAGGACGTCGCGCTCAAGATGGTCCTGCCGGGCGATCTGCTCCGCGTGCGCCCGGGCGAGAAGGTTCCTGTGGACGGCGTCGTCGTCGAAGGGCGCTCGCACATCGACGAGTCGATGGTGACCGGGGAGCCGATCCCGGTGGAGAAGACCATCGACGACGCCGTCATCGGCGCAACGATCAACGGCACCGGAGCTCTGGTGATGCGCGCCGAGAAGGTCGGCGCAGAGACCCTCCTCGCCCGGATCGTGAACATGGTCGCCGAGGCGCAGCGCAGTCGAGCGCCGATCCAGAAGCTCGCGGACGTCGTCTCCGGCTACTTCGTCCCGATCGTCGTCCTCATCGCGCTCCTCACGTTCGTCGTGTGGTCCGTGTGGGGGCCGGCGCCCGCGATGGCGTACGGACTGATCAACGCGGTGGCCGTCCTCATCATCGCGTGCCCTTGTGCGCTCGGGCTCGCGACGCCTATGTCGATCATGGTCGCCACGGGCAAGGGGGCGGCGCTCGGGCTCCTCTTTCGCAACGCGGAGGCGATCGAGGTCCTACGAAAGGTCGACACGCTGGTCGTCGACAAGACGGGCACGCTCACCGAAGGCCGGCCGCGGCTGGTCAGCATCACCGCGCTCGAGGGCACGGACGAGGCGCAGCTCCTCAGGCTCGCGGCGACCCTTGAGCGAGGGAGCGAGCACCCGCTCGCGGCCGCCATCGTGTCCGGCGCTCGGGAGCGCGACGTGGCGGTCACAAAGGCCGAAGACTTCGAATCGGTGACCGGCAAGGGGGTCACGGGCACCGTCGAAGCGCACCGCGTCGCCTTGGGGAACGTCGCGCTCATGGACGACATCGGCGCAGACACGGAGGGCGTGCTCGAGCGTGCGGACGTGCTGCGGGCGGATGGTCAGACCGTGATGTTCGTGGCCGTGGACGGGGCGGTCACGGGGCTCTTGGGGGTCGCCGATCCGATCAAGGACACCACCCCCGACGCCATCGCTGCGCTCAATGCCGAGGGAATCCGTGTCGTCATGTTGACGGGAGACAACGCCACCACCGCGAAGGCCGTCGCGAAGAAGCTCTCGATCGACGACGTCGTCGCGGACGTCCTCCCGGACGAGAAGGCGGCCGTCGTGAAGCGGCTTCAGGACGAAGGTCGCACCGTCGCCATGGCCGGCGACGGGATCAACGACGCCCCAGCCTTGGCAGAGGCACACGTCGGTATCGCCATGGGCACGGGTACGGACGTGGCCATGGAGAGCGCCAGCGTCACGCTCGTGAAGGGCGACCTTCGCGGCATCGTGCGCGCGCGGCGGCTGTCGCGCGTGACGATGGCTAACATCCGGCAGAACCTCTTCTTCGCGTTCGTGTACAACGCGCTCGGCGTGCCCGTTGCGGCGGGCGTCGTGTATCCGTTCTTCGGCGTGCTCCTCAGCCCGATGCTGGCCGCTGCGGCGATGAGCTTCAGCTCGGTGTCGGTGATCGCCAACGCGCTGCGCCTTCGCCGGGCGAAGGTTTGACGCGCGCGGTCCGCCCAGGGGGACCGCTGACCCTTGCGCGCCAGCACGACTTCGTCACATGGCTGGCGACGAATTGAGGCCCACGTTGGGAGGCTGTCGCCTCGCCGATCAGCCTCTCCCTGTCGCCACGACGCTCGAGTCTAGCGCCCGAGGTCACCAAAGAGCCGCTCGCTCGCGTGATCACGATGACCCGATCTGCGACCCACGACACCGAACCCGCTGCTCACGACTGGGGCCGTAAGAAGAGCATCAAGATGACTCTCGTCCCACGCCGGTATATGTTTCGCTTCAACGTGACCCCCCACTCCGCATCCGCGCTTGCGCCAGCCCTCCTCTTTCTTGCCGCCTGCGGCGGCTCGGGCGCCGCGCACGAGCGTGCACGCGATGGCGGCGACGCGATATCGCTCATCGACGGCGGAACGGGGCGAGACGCGGGGAGCCCCCGCGACGCGGGACTTATGGATGCCGGTCCGTGTCCTTGGCCAGGCCCAACGGGCTCCCTAGAAGGCGACGTCATCGAGAACGTAATCCTGCTGGATTGTGACGACCGCCCCGTGGAACTTCACGACCTCTGCGAAAGGAGAGCTGCCCACCTGTTCATCATGGCGGGTTGGTGAGGGAGCTGTCGTTCGTTCGCCCGGGGGGCGAACTCAATCTACAACCGATGGCAAGGCGAAGACTTCGATTACAGGCTCGTTCTCTGGCAAGATGCAGCAGCCGGTTCGCCAACGCAGGACTTCTGTCGGCAGATGCAGGCTGAAACCGGACTGACCAACGTCGTCTACGACCCGGACAGAGCCTTGGATGCTGCAGGGCTGGGCGGGACACATCAACACATCATCCTCGAGCGAGGAGCGCGAATCTTCCACCGGCGTACCGGTGATGACTCCACCTTCGCAGACTTCGTCGACCAACTGCTCAAATAGGGTGCGCTTTCGCTAACGCGGCTCGACGACGATTTCTGACATCATCCCGAGTTCTGCATGCTCGAGGATGTGGCAGTGCGCCATCCAACGCCCGGGGTTGTCGAAGTACGCCACAATCTCCACCGTCTCGAGCCCCGGGACGAGGACGGTGTCCTTGAGCCCGGGTTGCGCCTCGTCGAGCACCTCGAAGAACTGCCCGTGCAGGTGGAACGGGTGCTCCGGACCGGCGAGGTTCGTGATCGTCAGGTGGACGGTCTCATTCTCGTTGAACGTGAAGATCGGCTCCTCGGGGAAGCGCCGACCATTGATTGTCCACTCGATCCCGTTAGGCGTGTTGGCGCCGCTCAGTTCGACGACAACCTCGCGATCTACGGAGCGCGCCGACCGAGGCGTCACGGCGGGCCATCGAATCGGCCCGCCGACGTAGTCGCTCTCGGCGACCTCGACCACCGCAAGCTCGTACGGGCGCCGCACGACCTCTTCGTTTTCGTCGACCACGAAGACGTGGCTCAACAGACGCACGGGCCCCGGGCGGTCGTAGACGACCAGAAGGTCGTACCGCTGCCCAACCGGCAGTTCAATGCGGTCCGGATAGTATGGCTCCTGCAGCCGCCCCCCGTCAGTTCCGATTACGGCGAACGTCGCTCCTTCGAGCGTGAGCATCATGGTCCGTGCGTTGGCGGTGTTCACGATGCGCCACAGCTCGACCCGGTTCTTTTCAACGTTGAACCTCGGCGGGGCTACACGTCCGTTCACGAGGAGGACGTTTCCGCTCCGGCCGTGAACCTGCTCTGGATGCGAGGCGAGGAAGGGTGGGAGCCCCGAACCGTTGGCGAGGATGTCGTCGAGCACGAACACGCGCTCCGCGTCGAGTTTGGGATGATCAGGCTCGCGCACCACGAACGTGCCATACAGACCCTTCTCGATCTGTTCGTTGCTGCGAACGTGAGGGTGATACCAGAACGTGCCGGCCTCTGGGACCACGAACCGGTACGTGTACGTTTCGCCCGGCTGCACCGGGGCCTGGATACGCGGGCTCCCGTCCATCGCGTCAGGAATCCGAAGCCCGTGCCAATGAACGGTCGTTGGTTCCGGCAACTGATTCTCGAAATGGACGACAACCTCGTCGCCGACTTTGGCCTGGAGGGTCGGACCAGGCCAGCGACCGTTGTATCCGTAGCCTTCGAAGCCAATCTCGTCCGTCAGATCAATCCAAATCGGCGCCGCGGTCAGCCGCACCTCGACGACATTGGGATCGTCGTCGAGATCCTCGAGGGTTGATGCGCCCCACAACTCCGGTGGAACCCAGTTTGCGGTGGGCTCGGGCTCCGGCTCCGGCTCGTTGGTTGGGGGGGGCGCGGTACCGACCGGGGATATCGGAGCGGGTGCGCCGCAGGCCGAGAGCACCAGGCTCAACGCCATCGCGCAGTACAGGTTCGACATGGATCGCAGACAACTCGGCGGAGGCCCTTCTCGTCAACGGTTAGCCGCCGTCGACCGGACCTCGCAACACTCGGCTATACTCCGAATACACCTGAGGAACACCAGTCGGGCCCGCCCGGGCTGCCGCGATAGCGCCTCTCTGCTGGTGCACATGCCCCACCGTCATGTGCGGCGCATCGCGCTGCGTTCACCCAAACTTCTAGGCACGGACGTTGCGACTGCAAGGCGTTGTGCCGAATCTCAATCAAATTACGAGCAACACGAATACCGCGTCGATCTCCAGACAAACCGGATGTTGTCGCACGGGCGCCTGTCAGGCCTGCGAAAGCTGCCCCTGCTCTCCGTCGAATCGCGAAGGAGCACGCTCCACGCTGGATGCGCTGAGAAACCTACTCAAGCAGGATCCCACGGGAACGCAGAACGGAGTGAACGATGCGTTCGCATCGAATCAGGAGCTGGGCAACAACGCTGTCCTCGCGAAAGTTCTTCAACTACTCGGACTCCGAACGCCATCCTGACGTCGACGACGAAGGAACCACGGCAGCCCGAGCGCAAGCGCGACCAGCATCACGCTTAATTGTGCCTCTCCCATGCGAACACAGGCGCAGCCGTCGGAAGCTTCGTCGCCGCCCGCACCAGCGCTGAGGCCCTCCCCCCCGTCCGCGTCCCCCACGCCGCCCCCGGCATCGAGCGCAACGCCCGAGTCCAACGCTCCGCCGTCCCGCGCAGGCGCTCGAGTCAGCACGAGGTCGATGCACTGGTAGTACATCTCGTTTCCTGGGATCGTGTACGGGGGTTTGTCGTACATTACCTGGATAATTTGGAGCGTGCAGTTGGAACACTCCACATCCGGAAGCGTGACGTCGACGGAATAGTCGCCACCGTTGCGATCGGCAATGTCATCTAGGAGAACCGTGCCGTTGCTGTAGAACTCGACGACTGGGCTTCGTGTGTTGCATCCGGACACGCAAGGTGGATCGACGAAGTCGTCGTCGCCGTCGTCATCGAACGCGATGCGGTAGTGCCCGGGGTGATCGATGTACTCGTTCCACTCGACCGTTATCGTCTCACCAGCGCGGAACGTAGCAACGTTCTGGCTGCGAGCACCGTTCCGCTGGCCACACGGGCCTTCCTTTAGAACCTGACCGCCATAACGACTCGACGGCGATGTGACCTCAAGGTGCGCGCCCGCCGTTGTCGGAACAACCGCTGCCACCGCTATCATACCATATGTATAGAGTCTCATCGCTCTACAACACCCCCATATTGCCGTGCTGCGCAAGCACCACCCCTACCCCGCCCCTATGGCAGTTGCGGACGACATCGCCGTCCACCGCACCCACGCCGCGGCGAGCACTGCGCGCCGCGCATCCGTGGTCGGCCTTGTCCTCCTCGACTCTTTGGGCAACGCGCGTGAGCCCGGTCGTCGCGAGATTGCCGATGCGGCGCTGACGAAATTTCACTTGGAAAGGTATTTCGCCGGGTTCGCTTCGAATTCATCGACGCACCCCGCACAACACAGCGCTACATACTTGCCATTATGCTCGGCACGCACCGTCTTCGCGTCGACAACGAAGACGTCGCCGCTGACCGGGCATCGAGCCCTCGTGCCATTCTCTGGCGGCCCATCGAAAACACTAGGCACCGAGACCGCCGGCTGACTTGCGGGTTGCGTCGCCGGACGGTGATAGTGGTCGTCTTCGTGGGCTTGACCATGTTGCACGGGAGCGGACCTGCAGGCGCCGAACGCAATCGTTGCGACGAAGAGAATTCGGACGAAAGTCGCCAAAGCCATTGGTTGAGTGGTTTAGCTCAACGTCGCCATCTCGTCGACCACCCAAGCAAGACAAGGATCGGGACCCCAACCAACGTCGACCCGCGTGTACCAGCCCCCGAACACGAGCATCCACCTCGCATTTCCAGAACGTAAGCGTACACATCGACGACCTCCCGACGGGTCAACACCTCCGAAAACCCGGGCATGGCTGTGCTCGGCAAGCCGTTCTCGATGACATACACGCGGCCAGCATCCGAGTAGGAACTGATTTCCTCGGCACTTGCAAGATCGGAGGGTCGTGGGTCAAGGCTCGCCGCCTCCAATCCACCGCCGCGACCGTCTGCACCGTGACAGCCCATGCACCTCGCTCGATAGACACCGCGTCCGCGCAAGGCATCGGCCGCCTCGAGTCCAGCGACGGGCGCGAAATAGGCGGTGTCTCCCATGATCGCCCGAACCCTCCTTGCACCGTCACCGTGACCCCCGTGCGCGAACGCGCCCGACGGGTTGACGACCGCGAAGATCACTCCCAGGACGAGTATCCGCAAAAGCGTTGCGCCTGACCTCAAGGAGACCCGCGCGCTCCACCGCCAATCTCCACAACTACAGTCTCGGGGGCGTGGTCGTTCTGTTGTGGGGTAGCTCCTCGACATCTACCGTTGTACGACCGAACAGTAACCCTGGATCAGCGCGGTCGACCTTCGTACGTCCCTTCTATCTGCAATCGGCCACGAACCCCAGCGTTCGAGGGCGCCTTCATCGTCTTCAGAGCGCGTTGAAGCGCTTCGGAAACTGAAACGGTCATTGCCTTGCGCTGAGCCGCGTCCCGCAAGCTCCGTCGCAGCCCCACCAAAAGAACGCGCGCCCGCGCGCTGCCAGGCGCATCGGATACGACGACGCCACGCCGCGGAGGCTGCGCGCACCCCGTGATCCCGCCGCTCCAAAACTGACCCACCCCTCCGCCCGGCGGAGCGACGGGGAATGCCCCACCTGTTCTGCCATGGAGGTGCTGAGGGGAGCAAGTACACTATCCGTGCGGGCCAGAATGGACGAGCTGCTCGGCGAGTCCGGTGCGCCCCCGCCCTCAAGAGGCGATTCGCGACCACGTCGCCCCACAACAGGAACTACGCGTCGCCGTTCGAGTGGACGCGAGGCACCGACTCCATCATTGCCGCCATCAAGCGAGCGCGGAGGAACGCGAGTTCATGATCGAACTATTCAGGCGGCACACTAGGTTCGGTTAGAACCGACCGGTCAATGTGAGCCCTGGCGCTCCACCCGCAATTGACGGTCCGAAACGAAGAGGTGTCTTCCTGCTCACGTGAAGATGCGGAATTAGCACACCGACGCCCCCGCCCACCAGCGCGCCAGCAATGACGTCGGTCGGGAAGTGGGCGCGTGCGCGAACGCGCTGTACCGCGACGTATGTGGTAAACAACGTCCCGAGCGCCAGCGTTACCCACGACTTCCAACTGCTCCCGTGTCGTGCGAATGCCAAGTATGACGCCGTCGCGGCAAGGCCTGCGGTTGTCGCAGTATGCCCCGAGTAGAATGAAAGGGCCGAGTTCGTATCGTCGCTCACCGCGCCGGTCTCACGCAGCTCGAAATATGCGATCGGGCGCGGTCGACGAAACGCGATCTTCGCGATGTTCGTCAGCGCCAGGTTCAGCGCAACGGTCTCCGTGTAGAGCACGAAGCTCGTTCCCCACCACGCATCGTCGCCCTGGTAGGCGGCGCGGCTCGCGTCGAAGAGAGCGTAGGCTGCGGCAAGTCCGAGCGTGATGTCGCTCAGAACGCGTCCGCTGGTCTCGACCTCCTCTGCGTCGGCGATCCCGCGATCGACACCCAAGAGATTGCTCGGATCGACGGGCGCCTGCGGACGAAGCTCCCCCGTACGAACGATCAATTCACTCAGAAGCGCGAAGCCTGCCGTCGTCGCTACAAACGCGGTATCGGCGACAGGGTCGACCGAAATCCGTGTCAGATGTTGCCCAACGGTAGCTGTACTCACATCCGCAACGGCGGCTGCGGGGAAGGCCCATGCGACCACGCACAATGAGGCTAGGAGCATTACTCTCACGACTTGACTCTCCTTCGCACAGCTTCGTTCGAACCGACCGCGCTTGCTCGAAACCTCGAAGAGGCGTCTGGGCTCGACGTGCACTTGCCCCCCAACGTGAGACGTCCTTCGATGCGCACATTGGCTTTGGTCGATCTCGACCGGATGGCCTACCACGACTGGATCTCTCCCCAGCTCCGGCGCACTTCCTCGTCAAGTCGTTGCGCCTGCGTCCAGAGCGCTTGTTGCTCGGCACCCAAGAAGCGGAGAAGCGCTAGCCTGAGTTCGTCTCGAGCAGGGGTCTCAGCCAACCTCGGGTGGCCGAGACCAAGCTGCGCCCCGATGTCCGTCACGACCTCGCGCATCAGTGCCTCGTCGAGAGTCGGATCCTCCGCGCTCAACTCATGGTAGTCGTCGACCCACTCATGAAGCCAATATGAGCGACCCTCGACTTCGATCTGACCCATGTACCGGAACGTCGTATACGCGAGTCGTTTTTCTCCAACGAGAATTCGCTCGGCGTCTGGCTCCCCCGAAAGCGGCAAGCACCAAGCCGCAGGATTGGACGTCGCAGCCTTGGCCTCGAATATCATATCATCCGACGGGTCCCGACGTTTCTGCCCTCGCGTTCTCAGTAGGTAGTTCACGGACGCGCGACTCGCCACGCCGAGGTCATGTCGCCCGACCTTAACAACTTCGAACGCGGAGGCGCCCAGCTGGGCTCCGCCGTCAATCTGCTGCTCTGCGAAGGCCGCTATCGCCCGCTTGATTTCGAGCGCTACGGCCTCCGAGACAGGCTGCATCAGGGACATGCTCCAGTCGAGCAGAGCACCGTGGTCCCTTCTGAAGGACGCCGCCGCGCGCACCGCAAATCGCGGCGTGGCGCATCGCCAGTCCGGCGTCATCAGCGCACGCACGTAGCCAGCACGGAAGTGAGACCACAAGCGGTCTGCGTTCCACCCTCTCTCGGCCGCGACGAGTCGAATAGACACTGCGAGGCGGAGCAGATCGACGTCCACGGGTCCGGTCGTTGCCTCATCGAAGTCTCCCAGTCCGCGCCCGAGACTCGTGACCAGATACTGCTCGATGTGGGCATCTCCGTGGAGATTTACAACGGGGCCGTGCACGCCGAGCTCACACGCAAGCGCGGCGAACCGCCGCGCGACGTACCGGTAGTAGTGGTGCAGCTTCGCCTTCAGATCGATGCGAAGGTCCTCCGGGAGCTCGTCGAACTCCGACTTCGACAGCGCGAGTCGAGGTCTCGAAGAAGAGGTCAGGCGCGGTTCGGGCATTGGCCCGCGCGGATTCGCAGCACAAGAACTTGCCGCGAGCACGCAGAGCCAACCGGTCCGATTCACGGCGTTGCTCCGACCTCGGACCGGAGTTGGGGCCTCCGGCTGAAGAAGACGACGACCGGCATCGCGAACAGATTTAGGAGCGTCGAGCTCACGAGGCCTCCGAGGATCACGATTGCCATTGGGTGCTCGATCTCGTGACCCGCGGTGTGACCGGCGACCGCGAGTGGTACCAGTGCAAGACCCGTCGACAGCGCCGTCATGACGATCGGCGCCAGCCGTTCACTCGCTCCACGGAGAAGAAGCTCAAGCCCAAACGGCATCTTCTCGACCTCTTCGAGGTGACGGTAGTGCGCGATGAGAAGGATCCCGTTGCGTGATGCGATCCCCATAACCGTAACCAGTCCGACGAGCGTGCCGAGCGAGACGACCCCGCCAGTGAGAACGATCGCGATGACGGCACCGACCAGAGCCAACGGCAAACTCAGCATCACGAGTGCAGCCATGCGAAAACTCGAAAAGTCGGCGAGCAGAATGAGGAACACGCCGATGAGGGCCAACGCCCCCGCCGCGAGGAGCGTGCGTTGAGCATCTTGTCGGGCGACGTGCTCTCCCAGTGTCTCCGCGTGGTAGCCGGCCTCGAAGGGGTGGGCTCGAACGAGGTCCTCGACCGAGCGCGCAAGCGCCCCGAGGTCCGCGCCAGGCTCTAGCTCGATGGTGACATCCAGTTTCCGCGATCCGCCGTGATGTGCGATCGTATTCGGCACCGGACCGACACGAACGTCGGCGACGTCCTCGAGCCGCACAATCCGATTACTCCCGGCATCGAGCATCAAAGCTCGGAGTGCCTCCACATCACGCCTCGCTTTCTGCACACCCCAGACGACGACATCGATGGGTTGTTGGCCACGAACGATCGTACCAACCCGTTCGCCCTGCAGAAGCACGGAAGCCTGTCGCCGAACCGTACCGGGATCGACCGCCAACGCTGCACAGCGATCGAGCCGCATCGACATGACGATCTGCGGCACGTCGACCTGGGCTTCCGGGCTCGCGTGCCGCACGCCATCGAGCGCCTCGAGTTCACTCGCAAGGGCACGGCCTCGTCTTCTCAGCTCCTCGAGCCCGGGCCCAAACACCCGCACGACGATCGCCCCCGAGCCGCCGCTGAGAACTTCTCGCATGCGCTCCTGTAGGTAGGTCTGCACATCGCGGTAGATTCCCGGGTAGCCGTCAACCACGGCCTGAACCTGACTCAGCGTGGCTTCGAGATCGGCGTTCGGGTCGACGCTCACCCAAAGCTCGCCGAAGTTCGGCCCGACGACCTCATCGGCGACCTCCGCACGCCCGATGTGGGCGCCGTAGTTTCGAACTCCGGGGATAGCTAGTAACTCCTCTCGCGCAAGGTCAGCGGATCGAGCCATCGCCTCCAACGATGTTCCCGGTTTGCCAATCCAGTGCATCAGGAAGTCGTTCTCGGCGAAGTCCGGCAGGAATGCCTGATCGAGGGCCGCGAGCCCTACCATCGACATCACGACGACGGTTGCGCTGGACGCGAGGACGCGCTTGGGGCGCCTGAGCACCGACGCGAGGAGCCTTCGGTACTGCGCGCGGAGCCGCCGAGCCAGAATAGGCTCACGATCGCCCTGGATGTGGTTCGGCAGCAGCAACAAGGCCAGCGTCGGCGTCAACGTCAGGGCGACGAGCATCGAGGCGAAGACAGCGAGCCCATACCCAAGCGCCAGCGGCACGAAGAACTCGCCCGCGACGCCGGGAAGAACGAGGACCGGCGCGAACACGAGGACGACGATCATCGTCGCGTAGACCACGGCGCTACGGACCTCCAGCGAGGCGGACAGGACGATCTTCAGCGTCTCGGACGGACTACGATCTGAACACTCGCGGAGTCTTCGATGGATGTTCTCGACGTCGATGATTGCGTCATCCACCACCTCGCCGAGCGCAATGATGAGGCCCGCGATAACCATCGTGTCGAGCGTGCGGCCGAGGAGCGTCAGGATCGTCGATGCCGCCAAGAGTGAAAGAGGAATCGCGACGACGCTGATGACTGCGGTGCGCCAATCCCAAAGAAACAGGATGAGGATGAGGATGACCAAGCTCGTGCCGATGAGCATTGCTTCGGCAAGGTTCGCCAGCGCGCGCTCGATGAAGCCCGCTGGCCGAAAGATCGTCGTGTCCAGCTCGATCCCGGGAAGGCCGGGGGCAAGTTCTTCGAGCGCAGCCTCTAGCCCGCGCGTAACCTCGAGCGTGTTCGCCCCGGGCTGCTTCTCCGCGATCAAGAGCAAGCCCACACCTCGCGTAACGAGTGCCTCGCCGATGGCGGGAGGATGACCCTCGACGACCTCGGCGACATCACCGACAGCGAGACCTTCACGCACCGGTACGGCCGCCAATTCATCGGTGTTGCGAACTACAGGTGCGTACTGCACCGCGAGACGTTGGTTCGTCGTGTCCACGAACCCACCCGAGCGTGGCGTAACGGCTTCACGGCTAACCGCGAGCAACGCATCCAGCGTTGTGGCGCTCGCCTGGAGTCGCTCCGGATCGACGAGTACCTGAAGCTGACGGGTTCGCTCACCCCAGATCGCGACGTTGGCGACACCGGGTACACTCATGAGTCGGGGGCGAACCACCCATCGAATCAAGTCGCTCAGCTCCATCTGCGTGTGCTCGGCAGACCACACACCGATTTTCAGAACGCGAGAGGTCGAAGACAGTGGGGACAGCACGACAGGCGGGCGTGCGACGACCGGAAGTGGAGCGCGGGCGACCCGCTCTGCCACGAGGGCGCGAGCCTCGAGCAGATCCGTACCGGGTTCGAACACGAGGACCACCGAAGACAAACCGAGAACGGATTTCGACCGAAGCTCCTGCGTCGAAGGCGTGCCCGCGAGGACCCCTTCGAGCGGCGTCGTCACGAGAGCTTCGACTTCTTCGCTGGAGAGTCCAGGCGCCTCCGTTTGCACCTCGACTCGCGGAGGCGCGAACTCCGGGAACGCATCGAACGACGCCCCCCCCGTCACGACGACACCGAGCGCAACCGAAAGGAGTGCCAGACCAACGACGACGTATCGCTGGCGGAGACAGAGTTCTACGAGGGCCTTCATGCCTCAGTGTCCCGGCTCGAACTCGGCGCCGAAGATCTCAACGGCGCCCGTCTTGACGACGGCCTCGCCCAGCGAGGGTCCCCTCGCAAGGACCGCCGAGGAGCCGTCGCGGAACAGGGTCTGTACGCGGGCTCGGCGAAAGATGTTCGGTTCGTCGGCGACGTAGACCCACTGTGCGCCGCTGGCGTCGTACAGCACAGCGGACGACGGAATCGTTCGTCTGTGCGCGGTGTCAGACATCGGAAGCGACAGCAGAACGCGCTCGCCGGGAGCAAGACGAGCTCCTTCATCGAGTGCGTAGTAACGATCGACCGTGGCCTGCGTTGGGTTCGAAGTGGGCGGTCCGGCAACTGCCGTAGCCTCGGTTTCACGCGGCGCGTCTCGGGCCAGGGACCTGACCAACACCTTCCCGGGCGCGAGCCGGGCCAGATCACCGGAGAACAGCGGTACACGAACCCAGAGCTGCTGCACTGCGACCACCTCCGCAAGCAGCGCACCGGCCGTCACGGACTGTCCGTCGGCCACGGCCACGGCTCGGAGGACGCCACCTTGGGGGGCGCGAACGTCCATCGTGACGTCGGAAAGTAGCGGCGTCGTGGTTGTCGCTCGCGCACGCGCCTGCGCCATCTCGACGTCGGCCAGCGCGGTGTCTCGCGTCGCTGTCGCTTCTTCGACGGCGCGTTCACTGCCCGCCCGCTGTTCCGCGAGCGCTTTGGCTCGTGTCAGCCGAGCCTGGGCCGCCTCCAGTGTCGCGCGGGCTGCGGCGAGCTCGCGCTGCGCCCGGGCTCGCGTGTCCCGATCCGTTGGAGCGAAGGGCACGAGCCGGAGCAATGACGCGCCTGCCTCGATCTTCGCTCCCGGTCGAATGTGGGGACGCATGCGGACGAGCCCTGCGACGGGAGCGGTTAGGGCCAGCGTGTGTCCGGGAGGGATGATGACCTCACCCCCGACGCGTCGTCGCTGCGCGACGGCGCGCTCGCCGACGGTCGAGGTCCGAATACCCAGTCGTGCGATCGCTTCTTCCGTCAGATGCACGCGGGTAATCTCAGACTCCGCGACACCGTGTTCGACGGACGACGGCGTAGATGCGTGCGGTTGGGGCACTTCGCCGCGACACGCACACAAGACGATCAAGACGATACCGATCGACGCTTTCACGGGATGGGCTCCTCTGGCTGCGGTAAAATTTCGATCCGAGCCCCCACCGCGCGTTCGAGTTCGGCGTACGCGCGGCGCGTCTCTGCCTCGAGCTCGATCTGCCGCAGCTGAGCAGCACCCAGACGGCTGAGGGCGTCGAGAACAATTAGGTAGGGAACGTCGCCACGCTCGTACTGCTCGCGAGCCGCTTCGAGCGCTCGCGTGAGGGGCGGGACAATCTCCGTTCTGTATCGGGCGTAGGACCGAATCGATTGAGCGAGCTGAACACGGGCGGTGGTCACCTCTGCGACCGCGCGCTGACGAACGAACTCGAGACGATGGACGGCGCCCTGAAGAGCCGCCTCGGCGCGCCCGATCGCGCCTTCGTTGCGACTGAACACCGGTAGGTCCAGCACCCCGCCCACACGCAAGCCCATCTCTCCCGCCGTCCACTGCAGATCGGCCTGCGCTGACAGCGAGACGATCTGCCAGCGTTCGAGTCCCGCACGAGCTCCCGCGCCCTCGAGTTCGAGCTCCGCCGCTCGGACATCGGGGCGCGCCTGGCGAGCCACGGTTATCAGATCCATGACGGGAGGCGCGATCGACGGAAGGGGGCGACTCGAAACGATCGCCGGCGCCACCGCATCGCCCCAGCCAATCGCGATGCGCCAAGCCGCCTGGGCCAGAACAAGATCCCGCTCGGCGACCTCGACCGCGTCGGCCGCGACGCCGGCCTGAGCGCGCACGACCAGCGCATCGGCAGGGCTGATGTCTCCCATGGAGGCCCGGACATCAGCGAGGCCGCCGAGCTTCTCGGCCACGTCATGAAGATCGCGAAGCTGCTGCAGACGCCGCTGGACGTTGGCAAGCTCGATGTGTGCGAGCCGCGCGTCACGCACAGTGTTGAGTCCGCTCTGGACGAGTGACTCCGCGACCGAGTCCACGCGCCGCGCCGCTGCCTCAGTGCGCCACGGGAGCTGAAGGAAGCTCATCACCGGTGCCAGCAAGCTCACCGCCGCAGCAATCACGCCAATCGGGCCCAGCACAGAGAGCCGAGGGTTGGTCGGCTGGGACGCTTCCTCGAGGTCGGCCTGCGCAGCGCGAAGCCTCGTCAGGTCGGCGAGAAACGTGGGGCTCCTACTCAAGGCGAGCGCTGCCGCTTCGTCCTCTGAGATGCCATCTTTCACGTCAACGCCGTCCACAACGCTCGCCCTCACTCGCGAGGCGATCTGCTGCTCGACCCACCCCTGATCGCGATTCGATGTCGCACAGGCAGCGCCACCGAGGAGTAGCGGGAGAACGAAGAAGAGGCTCGGCCGAGCGCGCCCACGTTGGATCATTAGCCGCGGCGATAGCATCCGAGTGCGAGAGACGGTCGCGACCGTCCCCGCCGTTGTAGGACACCAACCTGAACGACACCTGAACGAAGTCTCGTCTACGAGGGGGACGCAGCAGGGATGGAAATCACGAGGTGAGCGCCGGAATCCTCGGTTACGAAGCGGGCTTCGCCTCCGTGGGCCGCTGCAACGTGTGCGACGAGCGCTAATCCGATGCCGAAGCCCGGGGCGCCTCGACGGTCAGGCGCGCGATAGAACGGCTCGAACACGCGCTCTAAGTGCTCTGGTTCGAGCCCAGGACCCGTGTCGTCTACACGGACGACAACATCGGAATCTTGCCGGCGCACGGATACGTCGATCGGACCAGGAGCGTACTTCAATGCGTTGTCGAGCGCGTTGGAGACCATCGCGGCCAGGATCGTCGCGTCCCCATACACCAGACCGTCATCCAACAGATGAAGCGCGAGTCGCCCAGGGCGACCCACTTCCTCAGCTACAGAGTCGACGGTTGCTGCGAGGGAGACGAGCGTCGCCGCCTGCAACGCCTCTTGAGGCGATGCGAGCAACAGCAGGCGGTCGACCAGCTCGCCCAAGGACTTTGTGCGCATCACCAACGCATCATTCTCGGCGGCAGCCTCGGAGTTCGGAGCAAGCGTCTCGCCCCGCAACTCGAGCGTCGTTCGGAGCTTAGCGAGTGGCGTTCGCAACTCGTGCGCAGCATCGGCTGCGAACGCACGCGAACGGCGAAGCTCGTCGGTGAGTCGACCGGTCGCGCTCTCGAGCGCGGCAGCGAGCCGGTCCACCTCGGCGAGCCCCGAGCGCGGCAGTGCCGCAGAGTCCGGGCTCATTGCATCGACCGCTGCCACCAATCGAACGAGTGGCGCTAGCGAAGTGCGAACGACAATCAGCGCAGCAATGAGGCTCCCCAGCACAACGACAACGAGCGCGACCAACCCCGCGGAGAGGAGCAGGTCCCGGTGCGCGAGCACCAAGGCCCGTGGACGTCCTGCATAGACCCAGACGCCGCGCTCTCCCTTCGCGGCGCAGACAATCCAAGTCGGATCGCCGCCGAGGATTTCGCACCTCTCTTCGCCAAGCCTTGGTAGGTCAGGCGATCCCGCCAGCATGCCGTAGGGGCCGTCGACGGCGACGGTGACATCGCCATGAACGAACTCGGAGAGCTCCTCGTCGACGTGCGGCGGACTATAGTCGCCCTCTCGTTCGAGTTCGAACTGCAGCGCCCGCGCTCGATCGAGAAGCGCAGTCTCTGCGGCCCGCGATACCCCCCGATCGGTAGCGATGAGAGCCACTGAAAGCGTCGTGCTCGAAGCGACGAGTGCCGTTACAGCCGCAATCCAGCCCAACCGGGTCCTAAGCGTTCGCTCAGCCAAGCGCGTACCCGATCCCACGCTCCGTTCTGATGACCTGTCGTCCAAGTTTGCGCCGGATCCGCGCAACCAGAACCTCTAGACTGCCTGCACCAGACGACGTCGAGCTTCCCCAGACCTCTTCGAGAATCGTCTCGCGCGCGACCACTCGGCCATGCCGCGCCGCAAGAGCTTCAACTATCCCCCACTCCCTTGTCGTGAGTTCGATTTCTCCACCGCCGCGAGTTGCTCGCCGCCGCCCCAAGTCGAGACGTGCGGCGCCCACGTCGACAACGCTAATTGCGATGCGGTCTCTACGTCGTGCCAGCGCACGAACGCGAGCTCGCAACTCCGCAATCGCGAACGGCTTGGTCAAGTAGTCGTCGGCGCCAGCATCGAGCCCTTCAACTCGGTGCGCCACCGCGGACTGTGCTGTAAGCACGAGGATCGGCACTGCGTTGCCGGACGCGCGGATCTCCTCACAGAAAGCGAGACCCGATCCGTCGGGAAGACCAATATCGAGGACGAGTAGGTCGAGGCCATCGAGCAGACGCTTCTTCGCATCTTCGATCCGAAGCGCGAACGAGACCACGTGACCGTCGCGCTCAAGAGCCCGCCCCAATAGCTCGGAGAGTTCGGAATCGTCATCGACAACCAGTACCCGCATGCCTAGACGATCTGCCGCCCAGCGTCGTTCGATCGTCCGAACACACGGGCCATCGCGTACGATGCAACCCCGTCATTCGGCGCGGTACACGTGCCGTACATCATCCCCACACCCTTGCAGACGATGTATGGCAGAAGCCAGACCTACGGTGCTTGGCGCTTTCCAGCGTTGGCTTCACGCCGAACGTCCTCCAAGGCGAAGCGCGGGAGAGCCGCTTCCGGCCCCCGGAGTTCTGGACCAATCACACTCGACAAGACGCCGTGTCCGTACATGTTCGGATGACCATCCGCATCCTCAAAATACGGAGGCCTCGTCGAACCCGCGAGGGCCGCAAGAGTATCCACGATCGTCACCCGGCGGTTTCGCAGCGCCGCGACCAGCCGTGCCTTATATCGCGCTTCATCCTCGACGAGCCTTGTCAGCTTCGGATGCTCGGACAGCTCACTCATCCGCTGAGCGAAGACCGTCTCCTTCGTGGGAATGAGGGCGATAACAGTCCGCGCACCCACGCCGTCCGCCATCGCAATGACCCGTTCCAGAGCGTGAACCATTACGAAGAAGCCCGCCTCAACTCGCGCGTCCTCCGAGTCGAGCATGAAGCCGCGGTATGGCGCTGTCAGGATCGTTCGCCAACTCCCGTCGTCGTAGACTGAGCAGTAGTCCCGTTCACGCGATGTGATCGCGGCCTTCGCTTTCTCGAAATCCCGGCTGAGCAATCCGGGCACGTAGCGCTCGTCAGTCACATGGAAGGCAGCCCGCGCCAACGCGTAGATCATCACCCGCTCCGAAACGAATGTCCGGAAGGCTGTCAAGGTGCTCTGGTTATCCGTCTCGTCCTCCGGGGCGGGCGCACCGCGGCGAACGAAAAGGTCGATCGCGTCTTCGAGTGGCGTGGCGTCATCCTGAAGCATGGCCGCGGCCCAAACCCCATCGTCGATGTGGGCGCGAAGCTCTGGGTGATCACGTGCAATCGCAAACGACTCCATCAGGTCGTTGCCGAAGTACACCGCGTACACCACGACCCTCGGCTTCAGATCGAGCATTTGGTCCAACGAGAACAGGTGATGTGGTGGTGCGTAGCCGCCGAGCCCCATGTTGTAGACGTCGTAGTCGAAATCCTCGTGGATCGCATATGGCCAGGCACGCTGACGTTCAACACCTACTCCGTAGGTCTGGGAGTCGCCGATGGCGAGAATCTCGGTCTGTTCGATACCTCCAGCGTTTCTGAAACCACGCCCGTCGTGGTCGAATCGCCTCGGATTTCCACGAAAGCCACGATCCACATCGAATACGTACGGGCTGTCCCGATGTTTCGGGTGCGCCAACACCCGTGCCGCCCGCGTCGAGTAGTGATTGGCGATCTGCAGGACAACCTCGGCACATCCTAGCGTGACGACGAGCAGTGCCGCGTTGGTCAAGAAGGCCTTGAGACGATTCTGCATCCCTTCGGTGTATTGCGGACCAGAACGCGAAACGCAATGAGCCCCTGAATGCCGAGGGGTTCCTTGCCTTGATGGCCCGAACAAAGCTCGATGTCGGGCGCGTCCGCCGGACAGACACCACCACCTGTTCGCTTCTTTCGTATTCGCATCATCTGGGGCGGAACCATGCCTCGGCGCGTACGCCGAAAACTCCCCCGAAGCCCTCGCCGAGCGTGAGCTTCGCGGCGGGGTGGAGTATACCCGTTATGCCGGGGTACGACCGTTTTGTACGATCCGCCAAGGACGCCTCATCTGGCGCGTTTGGCGGCGTTCCGGAGCTCAGCGGCGAAAGAGGGTGCCGACTTGCCGAGGCCGCGGAGGATGTCGTCGAATGTGCGCGGCGGTTTGCGCAACGCGGCGGCCTGGGTCCGCACGAGCGCCAGCATCTGGTCGGGCGCGAGGTCGAGCAGGTTGCAGAGGAACTCGTCCGCGGATTGCGCCTCGAGGTTCTCCGGGAGGCTGCGGAAGTCCTTCAGGTTGTTCGTCACGATCACCTGCGCGCCGGCCTTCACTGCTGCGGCCGCGACGTGGCGGTCCTTCTCGTCGTTCGGCATGGCATCGATCAGGACCTCGTAGTCCGTCACGAGCGCCTCAGGAAAGAACCTCGTCATCTGCGCACGCAGACCTGCCGCTTGCTCAGCCGTCGTCGTGTTGGTTGCGACGAGGTTCCGCACGGTCTCGTCGAGGATTCGATCCGACCAGTAGACCTGGAAGAAGCCTTCGGCCGCTGCGCGCAGCAGCGTGTCTCGCAGCGTGAACGGAAACAGAACGTTCGCGTCAAGCACGACCTTGAAGGGCGCCGGAAGGAGCACGGACGCTCTGTTACCGTAATACCTACTTCAGTTCCTGGTAGCCGCCCGCGTCCTCGCTCATGCGCGTCAGCTCGTCGAGGCCGGCGCGTCGTTCGCGGTCGCGCTCGCGCTTGAACTCGAGGACGTCCTCGATACGAAGTCGACGATGTTTGCCGGTCTTGGTGAACGGGATTCGGCCTTCGTCGAGCAGCCGAACGAGGTACTGCCTCGACACGTTGAGGATGTTGGCGGCCTGCTGCGTCGTCAGCTCCTTGCCGACGCGCACGAGCGTGATCGCGTCGCCGCGCGCGAGCAGCTCGACGACGCGCTCGAGGATGCGGAACGTCGCTTCGGGGATGTGAATCTCCTCGCCCTCGGGCCCGACCAGCTTGCACTGAGGAAGGCACCGCAGGAGCTCAACGAGTTCGCCTTGCTCCTCGGGCGACGCCGACACCGGCGCGTTGGTCCGGAGTCGACGCTCGATCGTTGTGGGGTCGAGCGCGTGCATTGCTAGCTATCCTTATCGACTCTAGTCGACACAAACGCAACTAGGTCCAACGTGCGTATCGAGTTGCGCTATGCGCACAGGCAAAGCAGGCCCGTTGGCGACAACCGCATGGGGTATAACCATTACACAGGCGCTCCTCGGGACCACGTCGGTGGTGTACGAAAAGACTTATTTTCGTCAATCATGGTAGAAGGGCCCCCCAGGATGCCTCACAAACCCGGTACTTCGGCCGCCGCGCCCAAGCCCAAGACGCGCCGCAAAGCCGCCCCCAAGCGCGCCCGGCTCACCGCCACGTACGCCTACGCCGAAGGCCAGCACCCCGTCGACGTGTACCTGTCGGGCCTCGGAGAGGCCTCGGCGCGCGTCATGGGCTCCGCGCTTGACTCGATCGCCGACATCCTCAGCGCCGGCAAGCTCGACGCCCACGCGCTCGCCTGGCACGAGCTGCGCGCCGAGCACGTCAGCGCGCTCCGGGGGCGCCTGCAGCAGCTGTACGCCCCGGCCACCGCGAACCGCTACCTTACGGCGGTGCGCGCCGTCCTGAAGGCCTCCTGGCGGCTCGAGCTCGTCGACCAGGAGACGATCGCCCGCGCCCTCGACGTCCCCACCATCAAAGGCGAACGCAAGCCCCGCGGCCGCGCCGTCCTCGCCGACGAGCTCCGCGCCGTCTTCGAGAGCTGCGCCGTCGATGAAAATCGCGCCGCCGGCGCCCGGGACGCCGCCATTCTCGCGCTCCTGTACGGGACTGGCCTGCGGCGCGCGGAGATCACGCTCCTCGACCTCGAGGACTACGACGAAGCCGCCGAATCGATCCGAGTCTACGGCAAAGGCAACAAGGAGCGCGTGGTCTTCCTCCCCGCCGGCGCCGTCCGGGCCCTCGGCCGCTGGCTTGAGCACCGCACCTTCGATGCGGGGCCTCTGTTTGGGCGCGTCGCGAAGACCGGTCGCGTTCGCCTGAAGCGCATCAGCGCCCAGCTCGTCTACCGCGTCGTCCTCAAGCGCCAGGCCGCGGCGGACCTGGACGGGTTCACGCCACATGACCTGAGGCGTACGTTCATCTCAGACCTGCTCGACGGCGGCGTGGACTTGTCGACGGTCTCACGCCAGGTCGGCCACGCGAACGTGCAGACAACGGCGCGCTACGATCGGCGCACCGACCGCGCGCTGCAGGACGCCGCGGCCAAGGTGGAGGTTCCGATTGAGTAGCGCGCGTCGAGAATAAAAGCAGAGACTGCTCGGCCCACTCTGAGGTTACCCTCTCACGCAAGCAACGATTCGTATCATCAGTGGCCTCCGACGCAATTCGGCGGCCACGGCTCTGCTCTCTCCCAAACCCACGACACACGACCGCCCCTGTCCCGACTCTCAACCCGGGCCATTTCTCGCAGAAGGTACATTCGAACACGCGCGCCGTGCTTCGACGTCATTTCGCGGTACTGCGGAGCATCGCCCGGAACGGATTGCTTAATTCGGCCAGAGTCGTCGATTAGCCCCAGCGGCGGTAGCTGGCTAGAGCAAGCCCGGGACAAAATTCCTGGGTTACTCGAAACCCGCCAATTATCTTCCACCAACTCCGGCAGTCCTGGATAGTCGACTGCGTCCGACGACCAGAGACGCAGGCCGTCTCTCGCGCGAAAGGCATGAAACCGTGTTTCGCCCATCGGGTCGACCGTTGAGGCCACCGTCTGATCTCCGCCGACTGCGACGTGTATCTCTACACCCGACTCACGTTCGAATGGTTCGTGCACCCGATGCTTCCAGACCGTGTCGCCCGTCCTTCGCGAGAGACAATATACCTGCCCGTCTCCGGCCCCAACGACAACGTGTTCGGCGTCAACCCCTATTCTCCCGAATCCGCCCAGTAGCAGACTTCTCCACAAGACCTTCCCCGACGCCCCCTCTCGAGCGACGAGGCGCCCCTCACCGTCACGATAAACGACCTCTGCACTAGCGTCGGGCCGGACCGGATCGGACGAAACATCCTTCCACTTCGTTGTGCCGTCCGTCACATCCATAACCAACAATTGCCAACGCGTCCGTGCTGAGTGCTCAAGTCGATAACTCACGATAAATAGACCCGCTCCGGCGCTGATTGTACTCACCTTGGCGACAGCCGGCTTCTGCCAGAGCCACCCCAACCGCTGATCCAGACACCCCAAAGTAGACGGGGCGGCCACGCATATGCGTTCGGTTTCATGGTCAGCCGCCAATACCGCATTCTGCGGAAGCGTTCGCCACGCCAACTCCTTGCCCGTTCGCAGGTCAATCTTGACGAGAACATCACCTCGTACACGGACAACGAGGCCTCCCCCCAACTCATGCAGGCAACCGCTCAAAGCCGTCGGGCACTCGCTCATGGGCGCCTCGTAACCCTGGGCACTCTTCACAGAGAAGAGCAGAGAGGCCGCGGCGGCCAGACAGAGACCGACGGTCAAACGCCTTCTCGCACAATCACGAACCCCTAATAGCACTACTACTATTCCCACCATGACTGAGCGATCCCCTCCCCGAACGTCTCGTGGCTGTACGCGGCTTCATAATTTGTCGCGTTCCTCATAGCCCTAGCCGATGATGGTAGCCCCCAGAAGAACGCCGCAGCCCCGGCCTGCGATCCGTAGGTCGCGACATGGTTCGAATCTGGCTCGTCTGGGGCAATCAGGTGCTTGTGCTCATGAACAGCAACGGACGAAGCCACGAACTCCGGAGCGAGAGTAAAGGCCCCTACATTGCAGTATGTGATGGTCTGCGTTGCTCTTACCGTCTTTGCATTCCCCTTGCATCCACTGTAGGTCGGATCACCAGGGAAGATACGCGTCACGTTCTCGGACTCGAGCTTCTCTGCGATCTTCCGAAGTACACTCTTCACCTGTCGTACACCAGATGTGTCGCTCGCCTTGGCGTCTCGATAGAAGTACTTCTTGAACATCCCGTGCGTGAACTTGGACGCAAGCTCCCGCACTTTCACGGCTGCATCCTTCTCGACCTTTCGAACGACATCTCTAAGGGACGCCTTCTTCTTGGGGGCACCAGACGCGAAGGCATCCAAGGAAAGAGCCGACAACGTACTGGCTATCCCAATCGACACAGATACCTGGGAGATCGACACCATACCACTTGGGTCTCTTTGACCAACTGGATCTGACGACGCATAGGTGTACCTATGCAAAGAACTTGGGGACGTCCGAACACCAAGAAATGGATCCACACCGAGGAACCGGCCGTCCTCTGGATTATATTGACGTGCTCGGAGGTAGATCAAACCTGTCTCGGAGTCATGTACTTCGCCACCAAACAGCCTTTGATTTGAGGACGCGACAGGCAGTCCACCGGGCAATGGTGCGCCGAAAGCGTCAAAGGAGAACGCTTCAATAACGGCTGCGGCATCCGATGTCATGAAGCGAACCGATCGCTGGGCATCCGCATGCAAATAGTGGATTCCGTCTACGCTTGACACGTTCATTAGTGGTCGGTCTGCTCCGAAGACCGTTGCCTCTATCTCAGTTCCGGATCCGTCCGTCCTCCGAACGGCCTCATGGTTCGGCATCTGATGGTCGACTAGCAATCCCTCTACGACAAGACCATTCTGGTATCTTGTTACTCGAGCACCATCGACATCGTATCCATATCCATATCCAGCTGTGCCGTCCGACGCGGATATCATGAGGTTTCGCGCATCGTAGCCGAACGCGTCCGACCCGCGCTGCAGTAGGTTTCCGTTCTGATCGTAATACAGGCTAATCGTGCCCACACTCGACGTTAGACTGGTGAGGCGGTCGTTGCCATCGTAGGTGTATGTCGTGCTTCCGCGGACCGAGTCGTTGCGCGATACGCGGTTTCCGACCGCATCATAGTTATACGTTACGACTCTGATATTGTTCGATGACTCCGTGATCGTCTCACCGTCGAGCCGGTAAGCCGCATCGTAGCCGTACGCCACGAGCCGACCCGAGTGCCCCTCGTCGACCTCGATGATTCGTCCCGTCGCGTCTCGCAGATAGTCGTACGCTGCGACGAGCGAACTCCCCGGTCCGACTGTCTCGATAAGCGATAGGCGGTTGAGCGTATCGTAGCCACGTGTCGTGACGACGCCGTTGGGGAACGCGAGGCTCGTCTCGTTACCATTCGCATCATAGCCATACGTAAACGTCCCCGTCGGGCCGGTCACGGTCGACAGGCGCCCTCCCGCGTCGAACGCATACGTCACCGTCGCGTGCGGCCCGGTGAGCGAGGTGCGGTTGCCTGTCGCATCGTAGCCGTACGCGAGCACGTCTCCGGTAGGTTTATGGTCCTCCACCACGCGCCCCCGACTATCGTACACCCATTGGCGTCCGGTGCTCGCAGACACGCGTCGACCGAGCGCGTCGTAGCCGAAGCTCACCGGAGCCTCGCCGGGCAGTGCGCGCACCTGCATCCGATTCTGGATGTCGTAGCTGTAGGTGGTGGTGGCGCCGTTGAAGTCGGTCTTCGACACCATATTCCCCATCGCGTCGTAGGTCATCGTCTCGAACTGTCCTAGCGGGAGCTCGCGGCGCGTCATACGCCCCATCGCATCGAATTCGAACAGGGTGACGCGACTGAGTGGGTCCGTGATGGAGGTGCGGTTTCCGGCTTCGTCGTATCCGTACGTCCACGTCTGCGTGCTCGTATCGGTGACACTCGTCAACCGTCCGAGCGCATCGAAGCCAAAGTGCGTCGTCCGACCGGCCTGATCGGTGTCCGAGGTTTTCCGCCCGAGTGCATCGTACCCGCTCGACACATGCGTGCCATCGGCGAAGTCGGTTCGCACAAGGCGCCCTCCCCCATGTCGGTCCGATGCGAAGTCGTACGTCAACGTCGTCACGTTGGAACGTGCGTCGGTGATGCGCCAGGGCTGCTCGTCCTCGTTGAGCTCGCGCACGGTCGCATTGCTGTTCGGGTCGGTCACCGTCACCGTCGACGGACCATAGGCGTAGCTCGTCACTCCGCCCCGCTCGTCCGTCTCCGTGAGGACGCGGCCGATCGCATCATAGGTCGTCGTTCGGAAGCTCAAGTCCGGGTGCGTGACACGCGTTCGGCGTCCAAGGGCGTCGTACTGGTACGACGTTGTGTTGCCTAGGCGGTCAGTCTCGGTGAGGGTTCGACCCTCGAGGTCGTAGGTGTACATGTCGGACGTTCCGTCGATATAGCGAATCTCGGTGAGCCGACCATGAGCGTCCTGGACGTAGGTCGTCGTCGCGCCATTCTTGGCGATCACGGACGACGGCTTTCCGAGAGCGTCGTAGACGATCTCGGTCGTGAAGCCTGCCGCGTCCTGAGTCGTCGTCGGTTTACCGTCAGCGCTCCAACCGAAGAGGTTGGTGAGCGTCTGCGGACTCCCATCGGCCAGAGTCCTAACCCTCGATACCGATGTCCGCTGACCGTTGACGTCGTAGGCGGTTGTCGTCACGTTGCCGAGCGGGTCCGTCCTCGAGGTCTCGTTGCCGTACAAGTCGTAGGCGACCGTCGTCGTCTGACCAAGCGCATCGGTGACGAGGGTTGGGTTCCCGGCGGCGTTGTAGACGTAGCTCGTCGTCGCGCCCTCCCCGTCGGTCGTGGACGTAAGGTTCCCTTGGGCATCGTAGACGTTCGTGATGAGGCGACCGCGCGCGTCCAGCGATGACAGCACCTGGCCCGCACTGTTCCGCGTGAGCGTCGTTGTGTGTCCCTCGAAGTCCGTGAACGTCAGCACCCGGTTGTACTGGTCATACGTCTTGGTCGAGGTTCTGCCGAGTGCATCCGTGACGGACAGCTCGTTGTCGCTCGCGTCATACGTGTACGTCGTCTCGTTGCTGAGGGCATCGATTCGCCGCGTGACATTCCCGCGAGCGTCGTACTCGAACGTCGTCGTGTACCCGAGCCGGTCCTGCGTCGTCTCGATCCGGGCCGAGACATTGTGCGTGAGGTCGATGCGATTGCCGTCCGGATCGATCGTCGCGACAAGGCGGCCGGTCGCGTCGTACTCGGAGCGCACCGCGCGAACGCCAAGCGGATTAATGACGCCTTCGAGGTAGTGGTTCGCGGCGTATGTGAACAAGGTCGTGTTCCCTTCGCGATCCGTGAACGACACGAGGTCTCCGTTCGCGTCATAGACGTAGCCCAGCGTCTCGCCCATCGGATCGATGATCTGCGTGATGCGCCCTGCAGTATCCCTCACGAAGTAGATCGATTGGCCGCTCTCGTGAACGATGCCGCTCGCGTTGATGAACAGCTCGTTGCCGTTGCGGTCCTCCATGCGGACGACGCCATCGTCCTGGTCGACGTCGTAAATCCGCCCGTCGTGCGTCGTCAGTTGGACGATCTGGGGATCGAATGGCGCACCCGTATTGGTGTCAATCAGGGCGCCCCCGTTGTTGAAGAGTTCGATGGGGCTCGTGTCGAGGGGCTCGAGCGTCGCACCTGGAGAACTTCCGCCGCTCTGAACGTAGACCCAGTCGGCGACACAGGTCCCTACACTTGCGCGCATGTTGATGAGCTGTGGCACGAAGCTATAGAACTCCTGGTCGCTCAACCTCACCTCCGTGCGGTGCTGTAGAAGCTCCTGGTCGACCTGGCACGGCAGCGAGTTGGGAGGCCCGGACGCGACGATCTCCCAACCGTCGCCGGGACGACGGTTGTTGAAGTAGCGACCCGCCGCGACGTCGAGCGTCCAGCCGACACCGAAGTCCTCGGTCGTCTTCACCCGTGAGTCGTACGTTCGCGTGACGGTTATCGGGATGCCGCTCACCGGTATCGCGAGGTCCACGAAGCTCAGCGTGAACACACCGATCTTCATGTTGCCCTCCACCTGCAGCGTCGCTTCGTCCGTCGTCTCCAGGCCGCCGAGGTCGGTGGCCGTCAGCTCCAGCATGTACATGCCGTTTTCGAGCACCGTCGGATCGAACTCCGCCACGACGGCGTCCGTGACCTGCGAAGTTCCCCAGGCGAGTTCCACCGGCGTCGAGGTTCCCCACGTCGGCCGCACCGTGAGGTGCCACTCCAAGACGTTGGCATCCGTCACGGTCACGAAGATGTCCGTCGGCTCGGTGATGGTGGGAACCGTGGTGCTGGTCTCGGCCGGCGAGACGATCTGCACGACGGGCGCCGTCACGTCGCTCGGGTCGCTGATGCCGAGCACAGCCGTGTCGGTGGCCTGGTTGCCGGCCGGGTCCGTCGCGGTCGCGATCGCCGTGAGTACGCCCGTCGACGTCGTCGAGGTCTGGATCGTCGCTTGGTTGTTGCCGTTGAGCGCTACGGCCTGGCCGTCGACCGTCAGCGTGATTGAAGCGACGGAGACGTTGTCCGTCGCGACGACCGCCACCACCGAGGACTGCCCCGCAGTCACGAGCGGCGGCGTGAAGGTGACCGTCACCTCCGGGTCCGTCGTGTCAGCCACGACGTCGAGCGTGAACGTCTGCGTGACGGTCGCCTGGTGGCTGTCGTTCACGCGCACCGTGACGGTGTGCTGGCCGATCTGGGCGATCGTCGGCGTGAAGTCGAGGATGCCGGTCAGGATGTCCACGTTCATGTCGACCGGGCCTTGGTCGAGGAAATATGTGTGCGTCTCGTTCGCGTCCGGGTCGCGCATGCGAATGCGGTACTCGTAGTACTCGCCTTGGCGCGCGAGCAGGCTCGGCGTCGACGTAATCTCCGGCGGGTCGTTCGTGTCGGTCACGTTCAGCGTGAACGTCTGCACGCCCGTCGCACCGGCGTTGTCGATCACGCGCAGGGCGACCGGGTGGAAGCCGATGTCGTAGGTCGTCGGCGTGAAGAACAACGTGTCCGCCGTCGCGTCGAGCTGCAGCCCCGGCGGGCCGTCCTCGAGAATGAGGATGTAGTCGTCATTCGGGGCGTCGGGATCCGTCACCGCGACCACGTACTGGTACGGCTGGCCCTCGCTCGCCGTCGCCACCGGCGAGGAGGTGATCGTCGGCGCGTCGTTCACGTTCGCGACGTCGATGTTCCAGGTGTCCATGTCCTGAAGACCACCGCTGTCCGTCACCGTGATACCCGCCGGAATCTGCGGACCGACCTGCGTCGCCGAGGGCGTCCACAGCATGGTGCCCGCGGCCGTCACCGTCATGCCGCCCGGGTTCGGGGACACGACGTACGTGAGCGTGTCGAGCGGGTCCGGGTCGTCGACGACGAGCGGATAGATGTAGCCCGTGCCCTGGGTCGCCACGAGCGGCGGGCTCGAGGTAATCGTCGGCGCGTTGTTCGACGCGCTCACGTAGATGACAAAGTTCTGCGGCGTCACCGCGCTTTCGCGATCTGTCGCGGTCAGCGAAACCGCGTGCGTCTGGCCCACGTCGGCGGTGGCGGGCGCACCGCTCAGCGTGTTGCCGTTCAGTGCGAGCCAGCTCGGGGCGGTCGCCAGGGCCAACGTCGGCGTGTCGCCGTTGTCCGGGTCCTCAACCTGCACGGCGTAGCTGTAGGTCGCCCCGTCGAAAGCGGCCTGCACCGGCGTCGAGACGAAACGCGGCGGGTGGTTCAGCGAGCGCACGTGGATGTACCAGTACTCCAGTGTCGTCGCGCCGAAGTCGTCGGTGAGGAGCACCGAGACCTGATGCGTGCCGAGCTGCCCTGTCGTCGGCTGCCAAGTCACGACGCCGGTGGACGAGATGTTCATGCCGGTGGGGACGGACACCTCCGTGAAGGTGACGGTGTCGCCGTAGGCCACGTCCGGGTCGAGAGCGACGAGCTGCTCGTCGTAGTCGTCGAACGGCGCCGCCAGCGCGAGCGGCGGGTTCGCCGGATCGAGAATCGGCGCGGTGTTCGTCGGGCGCACGTTGAGCGTCAACGGAAGCTCGTCATAGAGCTGGTCCGCGGTATCAGTCGCCCTCAAGACAACGCTGATCGGCGATCCGACGTCGGCCGGCGAAGGCACCCAGGACAGCATTCCCGTGACGAAGTCGTAGTTCAGCGTGCTTGGCCCCGAAACGACCGTGTAGCGCACTGTCGATCCGACGTCGGGATCGATCGCCGTGGCCGTCGCCGTGTAGAGCGTGTTCGCGTATGCGATGGTGGACGGGTTCGAGACGTAGACGGGCGGCTCGGCGAGGTCTTGGACGGTGATGAAGAGGAAGTAGCTCGACCTCGAGCCTTCGGCGTCCGTCACCGTGAAGGAGACCGGGTACTCGCCTACGTCGGGATCTTCGGGGGCCCAGGAGACCTGCCCGCTCTCTGAGACCGTCATCCCTTCGGGTGCGTTGTGCGCGCCGAAGATGAGCGTCGAGTTGTCCTGGTCCGGGTCGTCCGCGGTGAGTTGATGCGTGTACATCGAGCCCTCGACCACGGTGGTCGGGGGTTCGCTGGTGATGACCGGGCGGGTGTTCGGTCGACGGACGTCGATCGAAACGGTGGCCACGTTCGACGTCCCGTTCTGATCCGTCACCTCGAACGTGAAGCTGTCCGCCCCTTCGTAGTCGGTGTCGGGGACATAGCGAACGATCGGGCCGACGTTTGTCGTCGAAGTGATCGTCTGCGTCGCGAACATGCCCTTGAGGCCCTCGTAGCGCGCCAACGAACCGTTGGTTGGCATCGCCACGATGTCCCAGCGAAGCGTGTCGCCATCCGCGTCGAACGCCCCCATGACGATGCCGGACGAGGGCGTGTTCATCGCCACTGCCCGCGTCTGGTCGAACGCGAGCGGCACGTTGCCGCTTGTGGGCAGCTCGAGCGCCAGGTCCTCGTCCACCTGCCCGTCGCCGTCGTCGTCGATGCCATTGGCGAGCTCCTCGTCGACGAGGTTGTCGCAGTCGTTGTCGTAGCCATCTCCGGCCACGGTCGACGACGTTTGGCAGCTGCCGTGCAGACGGGCAATGTGCATCCCGGCCGGGTGTGCATAGGCGTCGGCCTGCTCCCAACCGTACGCGTACGTGCCCACGCGAACACTCGGAACGACGTGACGTACCGTGTGCGATCCCTGCCCGAGGTCGACGTGCGCGGCTGCGTAGCCCGACGACCCGATCGCCGTCCACGTCGAGGTCACCGGCTGCTCATCCACGAGCACGCCCGCCGTTGAAGCGGTCGGGACAATGATCGTGGCATGGTTCTCGAAGTTCACCGAGGAGCCTGTCGCGAGGTGGAAGGCCTCGAAGCCCTGAAGTGAATGGAATGTGTAGCGCTGACCGAACTGCTCCGTCGGCACGACCTGAACCATGGTGGGGTCGCCCAGCGTTGTCCCCAGGTTGAAGTCCGGCTCCTCGAGGGATCCAAACGCGACCTGGTACACGAGCACGGGCTGGCTCGTCGTCACGTGGAAGTACTCGGTCTGGTCGTGGGTGAACTCGTAGAACTCCTCCGCCTGCAGGGTCGTTGCCTGCGTGCCATCGATCGAAACCGTCGTATTGTCGTGCGCCGCGACCACGCGGATCGTCGACCCGGACGCGCGACCCGCGAACGGAACCACGAGGAAGTCTTGGCCGAGCGATGACACCGGTACGACCTGCTCGATGACGCCGTTACATGGCGAGGATGTTGGGTTGAAGAGGCAGCCGTGGGCCCCGTAGAACGCGAAGTCGTTTGTCGAGGTCGCTCGTGCGCCCGTCAGGGCCGCTCCAGAGACCTGCAGGAAGTCGAGCGCGTTCATCGCAACGTTGAACGGGGAGCCCGTTGGGCCAGACGGAGAGCCTGCGCTTGTCGAGTGATCGACGTAGATCGTGGTGCTGTCCGTGACCCCAACCGCGTTCAGATAGCCAGCATACGACTCTTGCGAGAACGAGACCGCAGGGAACGTCGGCGTGACATAGTCGGAACCGAGCCGCGGACGCGGAATCAAGAGCGCCGAGTCGAGCGCCGCCCGCAACCCCTGCAGCTGCGTCACACTGATGGCGTGCGGAGACGTGATTCGAAAGCCACCACCAACGGACAGGCGACCGCCCACGTCGAATGGCCCTGGGTCGATCTCGCGTGGGAGCTGGAGCTGCGTGACGACGCCCGGTTGAATAGCGACGTGTGCCGTGCCGAAGGCCGGACCATAGACCGTTGCGATCGTCGGTACGCGGGACGCGAACTGGAACTGCGTCAACCGATCCTCTTCCGGAATCCGCTGCGGCTCCCAGCTCCACGACGGGATACCAGCGTAGAACTCCGAGCCCTCGTTGCCGCTCCACGTGGGCGTCTGGGTGATGGGCACCCCCGAGCCGTCGTAGGTTGTGAACGTGTAGTCCCCGCTCGACGCCTCGTAGTCGACGTTGCCGTCGAACGTGACCGTCACCGGCAACGCCGTCGACGCCGAGAATGGAATCAATGCGCTCGCGCGACCGTTGGCATCCGTCGTAGTCGCCACTGACGTGGCGCCTGAGTCGAAGACCACAGCCAAACCGTTTCGGCGTCCGCGCCCGTCATACTCGTCGACGACATACGCTTCGACGTAGACACTCGAGCCGACCACCGTCGACGTTCCCGCGATCAGAATCGCGGACGGGCGTCGATGCACCCGTAGTTCGAACTCGCCGTATCCTACGACGCCGTCCTCGTCGTAGGCGTTCAAGCGGGCGACATAGTCACCTGGCTGGTCGTAGGCATGGACTACGTCTTGCTCGTAGCCCTCCTGGCAGGGCGAAAGCGAGGCATCCGGCGTTCCATCGCCAAAGACCCAGACACAGCTGATCGAATCCAGGTGATCGTCGACGGCAGAGGTAATGCGCCAAGGCTCGCCCCAGTACAGATCGTGCGCGCCATCGACCGTCGAGGTCGGCGCCCGGCGCAACACTTCGACCGGCAGCGTCCCCCGTCCTTCGACAAGGTAGCCGTCCAGAATGCGGTGTTCGAGCATCACGGTCCCGTCGACCGGATAGGACTGCCCGCCGAAGGGGATCGGCGACACGCCTGCCGCCGACACGTAGGTGGGCTCCGTCGGCGCCTGGTCCCCGCGCAACCAGGCGTACGCCGCGATCGTGCCGCTCGGCGCCGTCGCCAAGCTCGTAAACGCGACGACATCGCCTTCGTAGATCGGGTCCGGGTTGGACTCGAAGTCGATCACCGGCGGCTCAATCGCAGTGTAGGCGGCGCTTGCCGTCGACGTGAGGCCCCCTGCGTCGGTAACGGTGAGTGTGACGTTGTACGTACCGCCATCGGCATAGGTATGCGTCGGGTGCGTCTCCGTCGACGTGCGCCCATCACCGAAGTCCCACGCGTAGCTGTAGTTCAGTGCATCACTCAGATCGGTGACGTTGTCGAAGGAGACCGTGAGTCCGCCGAGGGCTGGGGAGTAGACGCGAACGTTGTTGATGGGGACATCAATGCCCGGACTCCAGCTATCGAAGACAACGAGCTGAACGAACTGAGCGTCGGTTGCGGTGAAGTCGTAGCGTCGCGTCCAGAGCGCGGCTGAGTTTGCTCCATTGAAGTCGTACTCGTCCCGTAGCAGCGTCACGAAATCGTCGTCGGCGCTGCCTGTCGCCGATGCGCGCAACTCGAACGTGCGCATGCTGTTACCAAAGCTCTCCGGACCGATGGTGAGCTTGTCGATCGCGATCGGCGCTGCCGTCGCGAGCTGTAGCGTCGCAACGATCGGGTCCGTGCTCGCAGGGTGCCGCCAGTAGCTGGAGGCACTGAAATCGAATGCGTCGTCCACGTCGGGATCCGTCGCCGACACGATCTGCGCCCCGCCCTCGAGGAGCGACACCACGCCGCCGTTGCGCGGGCGGTTGCGAATCTCGAGGAACGGGAGCGCGCTCACGGTGGGGGCGCCATGATTGCTGATCATCGTTAGACGAACGAATCGCGCGCGCACCGGCGCAAACGTAAACTCCTGTCGGTAGGCGTCGGCCTCGAGCTGGCCCGCGAAGACGGTCGTGAACGCGCCGCCGGGCTCCGTGTCCGTTGAGACCGCAACCTCAAAGTGGTTGATGCTCTGCGTGGTCGAAGCCGAGTAGCCGGAGAGAAGCACGCGGTCGATCACCTCGAGCTCATCGCCCGCAAGGTCGACCTCCATCCATTCGTTCGCGTTGGAGAGAGGCCGCCAGCCCGTGCTGCCAGACGGATTGCCGATCGTCTGCTGCGCGAAGTTGAGACTTCCGGCCGATACCGCGACCACACGCGCCCCGTCGACCCAGCTCGAAACGTTGTTGCCGCGGGCCGTCGTGAACGCCGCCATGGGCGCCGCAGACGGCGGCGCGTACACGGAGATGGGGAACGAATCGAGCGCCTCGGCGCCATCCGGATCCTGCGCGCGGATCACGAACGATGCACCGCTGAGGTCTCCGACCGCCGGCGTCCAAGTGAGCATGCCTGTGTCGCGATCGATGAGCGCGTTCTGCGGGCCGCTCACGATGGCGTAGATCAAGGTGTCGCCGTCCGGGTCGGACGCATCGACGTCGTAGGAGTACTCGGCCCCAACGATGCCCATTGTCGGTGCCGTGGAGACGATCTGCGGCGGCCGATTGACCGCTTCGACAACGAGCGTGTGCGCGTTGGAATCGGTCGCGCCGAGTACATCGGTCACCACGACCGTGAAGTCGTGCGAGCCCTCGACGGTGTTGCGCCATAGAATGAGGCCGGAGTCTTCGTCGATCACCATGCCGTCCGGATTCTCGGTCAGCGTGTAGGTCGGCACGTCGCCCGGATCGGGGTCGGTGGACTCGACGCGGTAGGTCCAGCCCGTGCCCGCCGAGACGGTAAGAACCGGCGAGGACGTGATCGTCGGCGGCTGATTGCCGGACGCGACATCGATGTAGAACGTCCGCGTGTCGAACAGCCCGCCGGCGTCCGTCACGCGAACGGTGACGGTGCTCGTTCCGGCCTGGTTGGCCGCTGGCGTCCAGGTGATGAGCGCCGTGTCTTCGTCGCTCTCGTTGATGCTCATCCCCGCGGGGGACGTATCCAGCGAGAACGTGAGGTCCTCGCTCGGGTTGACGGCGAGGTCGGGGTCGGTGGCGTCGATGCTGTAGGCGTAGGGCTGTCCGACGGTGCCGACCGTTACGTCGGTGTTGCCGGCGAGGGAGGGCGCGTCGTTCACGTTGACGACGGTGAGGTCGTAGTCTTGGTCGACATAGTTCCCCGCGAGGTCCTCCGCCCGAAGAATGACCGGATGCGTCCCAACGTCCGCAGATGTCGTAGCCCACGTGACAACGCCCGTGTCTTCATCCACGTTCATCTCGGATGAGGGACGAACCATCAGCCGATACGTCACCCGATCGCCCGGGTCGTAGTCGACCGCATGGGCGTCGTATGTGTACGTCTGACCCTCGTTCACGGTCACGAGCTCCGTCGTCAGGAACACCGGCGAACCCGCGAATGCACCTCCGTCGTCGCCCTCGTAGTGGGTCGAGGACTCCACGCCCGCGTAAACGTGCTGCCCCGTGAACGACCCCCAGTTCACCGAGCGCTGACCAAGGTAGAGGGTGCCGTTCGGCGCGGACACGTGCGCGTTGACCGAGCTTTCGTAGCCGCCCTCGAACGCGTACGGCGTGTCCGTTGGGCCGCCGCTGCCACCGTTGCTGCCATGAACGAAGACCTGAATCTGCTCTGCGGACAGATTCGCGCCGTCAGCCTGGCCAAGGTACGCGCCCTGCGCGAGATCCATGCGACCGTTGACGCGAAGAACGATCGGGCCCAACGCGACGATGCAGCCGCCCTCCCCCACATCGATGTGACCCGCTGCGTGCGTGCCTTCTTCGAGCTCGAGACAAGCGTCGGCGCCAATCGTGATCGTCGCAGTCGCCGCGCCGGCGCTCAGCGTCTGCGTCGTGCTCGCCGCAACGTTGAGTGTACCCGCGACCGCGACTGTGGTCGTACCGGCAAGGCTCGGCATCGACGGTAGCGACGTGAGGACGCCGCGCACCGACGCCTGGTCGTGGACCAGGTCGGTCGCGTAGATGTCTTCGACGTAGACGCCGTAATCGAGCGCCACGGACTCGCCGAACGTGCGCCCGTCGACGAAGCCACCGATCGTCGTGCGAGCTGTGCCCCACCAGCCGCTGCCGAGGTACGGCCCGCTTCCGACGACGCCTGCGCCGATGTCGCCGCCGAATTTGCCTGCGGCGTCGAGCTGCACGCTCTCGGCGCCGTACACCGTGAAGTCTTCGACGAGCGGCGTCGCCGTGACTTCGAGCGCGCGCGTCTGTGTGTCGAACAGACTTGTCGAGTCGGTCACGCGCACCGTGAAGACGTGCACGTCCACATCACCCGAGCCGGGCGTCCACGTCACGACGCCCGTCGTGCTGCTGATCGTCATGCCCGATGGCGCGCCCGAGTCGAGGCTGAACGTCAGGACCTCGTCCGTGTCGGCATCGGTCACGTCGACGACGTAGCGCCACAGCGCCCCGACGAAGGCGGTCCGCACGGGCTCGGAAACGATGAGGGGCGCATCGTCCTGGTCATCGACGGTGATGGTCACGGTCGCGGTCGACGAGTCGTAGGTGCCGTCCGTGACGCGATACGTGAAGAAGTCCTGGCCCGTGAAGTTGGTGTGGGGGGTGTAGACGAAGCTGCCGTCAGCGCTCAGCGCGACCGTACCGCTCGTCGTGCCCGATACGAGCTCAGCCGTCAGCGTGTCTCCGGAGTTCGGGTCGTAGTCATTCCACGTAACGCCCGGCGCGCCTGTGTCGAGTGTGGCGTCCTCGCTCACGGAGAAGCGGTCCGAGAAGGCGACCGGCGCGTCACTGGCGTAGGGATCGCGGCCGTCTTCGAACGCAACGGTCGCACCGAAGTCGACCCAGACATCGCGGGCGAAGATGACACCGTCGACGACGGCGTCTTCGCCGACCCATGCGGTGCCATTCGGAGCGAAGATGATCGCGCGTACCTCGGCACGGTCACCGAACTCGACCGCACGAACCGTCGCCAGCGGGTCGGGCGGACTGTTGAAGCCGGCGACGTCGATTCGAAGGTCGCCGGCCGAAAAGCCCGTCGTCGTCGTGAGCACACTGTCCGCGCCGAGCAGCAGCGCATCCGCGATACGCAGGTCCACCCGATCGAGCGCGATGATCGTCGCGTTCGTGCTCGTCGTAACCGTGGCGACCCGATGCGCGCCGGTGTCGAGGTAGAGCGTTGCGCCCGTCTCGACCACGATCGCTTCGTAGCTTGTGCTCGCCGTCAGCGTTTGGCTTGTCCCGGCTGCCACCGTGAGCGTGCCGATGCCCGGCGTGACCGGCGCGACCGTTGGGAACGCTGGCGGCAGCGGCGACATCGGCAGACTCACACCGCCGCGCAGAAGGCCATTGTAGAAGACGCCGTCGAGTGCCGCGTAGCGGTCGAAGTTGTTTCCGTCGACGAGTTCGCTGCCATACTCGAACAGCCCCGTCGCCGCGACGACGTCGCCCCCGATAGTCGACCACGCGCCCACGGAGACGCGCGCTCCATCCGCGAGGGTCCCCGACGTCGGATACGGCGAGCCCTCCGTCGCCTCGACCGCAACGTCACCTCCGAGCACCGCAGATGACGGCTCGATGCGGACCGAGTTACGACCGAAGACGACCACATCTTCGACGGTGCCCAGTGCCGCTTTCGACGAATCGACGTTCGTTGGATTCGGCGACGGCGAGCACGCCATTGCGGCGGTCGCACTCGCGACTGCAAGACCGAGTTGTCGAAGGACGCTCTTGTTTACCAACGCGGAGAACCACTGCACGTCTTGCGGCGCTGCCGAAAGCTGGCCTCGAGATCAGCTGCATCGTCGCCGCCGCGGCGAGTCTCTACCTGAGCATCGACCGGTCGGCTTCCACCAAGGTCCGTTTCCGATGAATACGTCGCCGGTGCTGCTCGAACATAACGTAAGCCATGATTGGCTTCGGGGAAGTCATCTGCGTCCGACGCGCACAGTGAACGCATCGCGGATCGTCGCCTCCCCGCATCCTGAGCTGGGAAAATTTTCGCTCTCGTACTCCGTGACCCAGTCCGAACCACCCAATTCGCTTCGCCGAGTTCGACCTTGTCCATTGAATGGATTCGGCTTTGTTCCGTGAGCCTTCGGGCGACCCTCGCTCGTCGGAGCGGGGCGGACTCGACGACCGAAGCACTTCACCTCGTCCAACTCGTGGCAAGCTGCTGACCCGCCGCAAACCCGCGCCCCAAGCGCGCTCGGCTGACGGCCACGTACGCCTACGCCGAGGGCCAGCACCCCGTCGACGTAATACCTGTCCGGCCTCGGTGAGGCCTCGGCGCGCGTCATGGGCTCCGCGCTCGACTCGATCGCCGACACCCTCAGCGCCGGCAAGCTCGACGCCCACATGATCGCCTGAGCTAAGCACCGAGCACGTCAGCGCGCTCCGAGGCCGCCTGCAGCAGCTTTACGCGCACGCCACCGCCAATCGCTACCTCACCGCCGTCCGCGCCGTCCTCAAGGCCTGCTGGCGCCTCGAACTCGTCAACCAGGAGACCATCGCCCGTGCCCTCGACGTTCGGACCATCAAAGGCGAACGCAAGCCCCGCGGCCGCGCCGTCCTCGCCGACGAGCTCCGCGCCGTCTTCGAGGGCTGCGCCGTCGACGACAACCGCGCCGCCGGCGCCAGGGACGCCGCCATCCTCGCGCTCCTGTACGGCCTCGGGCTGCGGCGCGCGGAGATCACGCTCCTCGACCTCGAGGACTACGACGAAGCCGCGCCTTCGATCCGAGTCCACGGCAAAGGCAACAAGGAGCGCGTCGTCTTCCTCCCCGAGGGCGCCGTCCGGGCGCTCGCCCGTTGGCTCGAGCACCGCACCTTCGACGACGGGCCTCTGTTCGGCCACGTCGCCAAGACCGGCCGCGTCCGCCTCAAGCGCATCAGCGCCCAGCTCGTCTACCGCGTCGTCCTCAAGCGCCAGGCCGCGGCGGACTTGGACGGGTTCACGCCGCACGACCTGAGGCGAACGTTCATCTCGGACCTGCTCGACGGCGGTGTGGACCTGTCGACGGTCTCACGCCAGGTCGGCCACGCGAACGTGCAGACGACCGCGCGCTACGACCGCCGCACCGACCGCGCGCTGCAGGACGCCGCTGCGAAGGTGGAGGTTCCGTTCAAGTAGGCCACCGTCAGAGACTGTGTCCGTCGCGCGACAATTCCTGTTCTCAGTCTCAGCTCTAACGATTGCGGCGGGGAGTCTCGCCAAGAGACTGACTCCTGACTGTTGACCGAACCCATACAACCCAAGGATCCGTCGCTCCATCTACCTCTTCGTTCGTAGGAGCCATTGCTTGATAATACAGAACATCGTTTCTTATCAACAGGAGATACTGACTACCCAGCCGATAATCCAACGCAAAACATAGTGCGCCAGCCCCAACCCTCGCAGTTTTGTAGGGCACGTCCCCCTGATTTCTGCCCAGAAAATCATCTCGAGCGAGCGCCGTTAGCAACTCCCCATGCTCAAATGCCCCCTTCAGACTCTCAACGACTCTCAGCCTAACCAAGGTGTACTCCGAGTCCGACACCCAGTAGTACGGCGCCAGCCACCACGGGGGTCCACCGGGGAACTGAGATGGGCCCTTCGAAACGCCCACTCCCATCAACAACTGCAGCAAAGCGAGCCCTTCGTCTCCTGCTGGAACGTGGATAGGCCGGCCCACAAACTCGACCGCTTCTGCCCGGACAATCGATGTCGACCCTCTTACCAGCTCTTCCGGCGTTGCCTGTTTCACCATCGCGAAGCATGCCAACGACGGACTGGGGGTTGTCATCCAGACAACCACCGCAAGCCCCCCGAGAAGACATCTGCCTCCTCCTCTCATCTCGTGGAGATCCGATCCGCATCGGCTGGCTCTAGAGTAAAGAACCCAGCGCCCTTGAGGCCCGACAGCGTAAACGTTCCGCCTGCATCAAGCACCATCCCGAGTGCGCGCGGACCACTCATCAGCAGGTTGGGTGAACCATTATCTCTGTGCAGTTGATCCCCGCGAAGGCCATGAAGCGTCTCATGCACCGAAGTCAGCGTCAGCAGTCCAATCAACTCATCGTTCTCAGTCGCCATCGAGCGCTGCGTACCCCGAATATCTCTTAGACAGGCGCGAATGTTTTCAACCTTGATGATACTTCTGCGTGATCCGACAGGCGTAACGGCATCGAAGCCGCGATCATGACAGACACCTTCCCCGCGTGACCATTGGACTGTGTGCCCTCCAAATGTCGAACCGTTGCGGTTGACTTCGAAGCCGAATGGTCCATAGACGCTCCGTAGTTCGTTCTCCGCAGCAACGGCCGCGGCGGAGAAGACTGCCTCCGAAGGGATACCTTGTGTTTGCAAGCTAATCTTCTTGCCGCCGATTATCACCGAACGAACGGCCGACCAATTAACGTACGCGATCTCGGCGAGCGTGGCGGCGATGCCGGCCACCAGGACGACTTCGCGAAGCCCAAACTCTCCTGAAGGATCTACCACATTGGTAGGATCCCCATTTGCGTAGGAGTAGGAACCCAAGGACGCAGGCCTTCCCGCGAGACCACCAGCCGGGTCTCTAGACAGGAACATCCCGAGATTCGGCTCCAGCCACCGCGCCCGGTGGTAACCTAGACCGCTCGCTTCATCGGCTCTTTCACCCGCATAGCCGAATGGCTCCTGTGCGCCGCTCTGCAGTGATCCGTTTGGCGCATAGCTTGTAGCGTTCATGACACCACCTGTCGCGTCCGTAGTGGCGCGTACTGAGCGTAGATGATCGGTGTGAATATATGCAACACTGCCACCGACACCAAGCACACCGACCAGAGTCCCCTCAGCCCTCACGAACCGTCGTACCACCGCGCCTGTGTTCGCATCGATGTCGGCGATTGTGTACGGGAGCCGGTCTCTCCTCAAACTGTTGAGGTATTGAGTTGCACTACTTGTCCCCGACGTGCCGGCTAGTTGCGCGGCCACAAGAACACCATCGGTGTCGTAGGAGTTGGTCGCGAAGCGCCCGTCACCATAGTCGATCGACACCAGATGGTCCTGGGAGTTCCATGTTAGGGCCTGCACACCCCGGGACACCATGCGTCCATCGTCGTCGAACGCATAACTGTCCGTCGCGTCGCTTTGAATGCGGTCTCTCGAATCGTAGCTGTATGAGTATGTCTCCTGCACCCCGGACGCCGGCGTATAGAAGCGGGTGCTTCTGTTTCCTGCCGCGTCGAACGCAAAGCCCTCTGCGTACACCAACGCGGAGGTGCTCGATGTGACGGTCGCCTGCACCAGCCGATTCGCTTCATCGTACGCGTAGTCGTAGAGCGTTCCGTCCGCCTCGGTGATCGTCTCGATGTTTCCGTCCGGATACCGCGTGTAAGCGTAGCTCGCGAGCACGGTGGCCTGGTCGTTGGCCGTCACGATGCTCGCTAGGCGGTCCACGTCATCGTACGTGTACGTCGTCGTTACGCCGTTAGGGTACGCGATCGACGAGACCTGCCCCGTTTCGTCGTAGCTCAGCGTGAAGACCAGGCTGTCGACTTCGACGCTCGTGAGCTCGTTGCGTTCGTTGTAGCCGTACGTCTCCGTCCAGCTCGTCGAGCCCACCGTCGACTGCATCGTCGCGAGGTTTCCTGCGGCGTCGTACGTGTAGACGATGCTCGATCCGTCCGGGTAGACGATCGACGTCATTCGGTCGCGCGTGTCGTACCCATAGTCGGTCAGTCCGCGAGGATCGATGACCTGGTCGCGCCGACCCGTCGGCGTGTAGCCAAAGGAGACCGTCGCCATGTCCGTGGCCGTACGCGAGATGAGGCGGTCGTTCAGGTCGTACCCGTGGGTCGTCGTCGTCAGACCCGAGTAGCTCGTCCGCGTCGACAGGTTTCCGCGCACGTCGTAGGTCCGCGTCTCCGATAGGCTGTCGGGCAACGTTCGCGCCGTCTCTCGCGAGCGCACATCAAACCCGAACGACGTCGTGTGGTTGTTCGGGTCCGTCTGGCTAACGCGGTTCCTAAGCTCGTCATAGGCAAACGTCCACGTGTCCCCGCGCCCGTCCGTCACGGCCGTCAGCAGCCCGGCACCGTCATACGCGTACGTCATCGTGTCGTCTTCTGCGTCGTACTTCGTGACGACGTTCCCCGAGGCGTCGTACACCATACGCTCCTCGCTCGCGTCGTTGTAGACCACGCGCGTCCGAAGTCCGCGCAAATCGTAGAAGTACGTCGTCACCTGGTCCTTAGCGTTCGTGATGGTCGCGAGACTCCCGGCCGCATCGTAGGTCCGCGTCGTCTCGTTCAGAAGGGCGTCGCGCGTGAGCGCGAGCCGACCGGCATCGTCGTACTCGTACTCGGTCCGGTTTCCGTTCGGATCGATTGACGCGACCATCTGGCCTGCGCTGTCGTACTCCCGCGTCGTCGTTGCGTTGTCCGGCTCGACCGTCGTCGTCATCCGGCCCCGCGAGTCGTACGTCATCGTCCGCGTGCGACCACCACGGTCCGTCCGCGTGAGCATTCGGCCCTCGGCGTCGTACGTCATCGATGACGACGTGCCATCGGGATAGTTCATGCGGGTCTGCTCGCCTCGGGCGTTGTAGACCATGCCCGTCACGCGCCCGAGCTCGTCGGTTCGCTCCGTCACCCTCCCCGCTTCGTCGTAGGCCATCGAGGTCGTCGCGCCGTCCGGGAACGTCGTCTGAACGACACGCCCCAGGGCGTCCGGCACGTAGGTCGTGACCAGCGTTTCGACCTGCCCGCCGACCGAGCGCGTCGTCGTCTCCGTGAGCATCACGCCGTTGGCGTCGTACGTCCGCAGCGTCGGAACGTCGCGCTCGTCGACCTCGCGTGAGATCTGTCCGAATCCGCTGTACTGGTACCGACGGCGGAACCCGCGCGGATCGATCTCGAGGATCACCTGCCCGAAGTTGTCGTACCGCATCTCGGTCTCGTTGCCCTCGGGGTCTGTGATGAACCGTAGGTTGCCGTTGCCGTCGTACCCGTAGGTCGTCACGGCACCGCGCGGATCCGTGACCGTCGCGACGTCCCCCAGCGCGGTGTACGTCGTGGTCGACGTCTCGCCGAGGGCGTTCGACTCGGTGAGCACGTTTCCGTAGGCGTCGTGGGTGTACGTCGTCGTACGGCCGAGCTCGTCGGTCATCGTGGTGACGTTGTCATCGAGGTCGAACGTGCGCGTGATGAACGTGCTGTCCGGATAGGTCTCCTGCACCACGTTGCCGCGCACGTCGTAGTCGAAGTACGTCGTGTCGCCGAGACGGTTCGTGACCGTCTCTCGGCGCGTCGCGAGGTCGTGCACC
>JAVJQW010000068.1:0-13490 GCA_040218735.1 Deltaproteobacteria bacterium | reverse complement strand
GACGATGCCGGGGTCGGAGTGAACGCAAGGAGCGCCGAGATGAATCGCACCCTCAGCTTCAGCCCCACCGAACGGCGGATGATCGAACTCGCCAAGACGTTCCCGACGTTCGTGCGTCGCCCCGAGGCCATCGAGCCCTGGCGGCCACGCGACCTCGATTCTTGGGCTGCCGCTGCGAGCCACGGCGAGAAGCTCGCGGCGCAGTTCCTCCTCGCCGTCTGGGACCCGAGTCACGAATGGGCCTGCGGCCGGTTCGACGTGATGGAGGCGCTGTCGATCTGGGACGTGCCGCACCGGGAGGCGTTTCTCGCGTGGGCGTCGGCGCCGTGGTGGCCATAGGGGTGCACCGAGAATTCGATCCGACTTCGTTCCGTGGGGCGTGTGATGGCGTCGCCGAGCGCGCCCGAGCGCCGATGGCGAGTTCTCCCGTCTCGAGCCGGAGCGCGGGGCTGCTCGCTTGAGCGTTCAGCGGTGGAGTAGGGCAAGGGTACGAAAACCCCTGCTTCCATACAGTAGGGCCGCGCCCGAGCGCCTATACACGCTACCGCGGGCGATCTCGAGTCCGTCATCTTTCGAATGTCGGTCCGTCGTCGACTGAATATCGGTTTGTTCGGGCGTGTACAGGATCGGCCTGACGCATCGTTTGTCGGATCGGGTCGTCCTGGACTCTGCACCGAACGTGAAGATCCTGAGCAAGGGTGTCCACAAGACTCTCGTTCAGCTGCTAAACCAAAGGAACGACGACGTCACCTTAGCGGGCGCACAGCATCGTCGGTTTGTTGCAGAGGCGTTCATCCAGCAAGTCGTTCGCGAGGTTCTTCTGCGGTATAATGAGCGCCGCGCCGAGGATGCAGGAGACCACAGGCGCCTCGCCTCCCGCGGGGACGCTCGGGGAACGTGCAGCAATGAACGCCACCGAACGCTCCGAAGGGACCACCGAGTCTGAGCGGCGCCTAGCGCGCCTCTGTGAAGGGACGTTCATGGATCTGTGGTCATACCCGAACGTCTTTCGCGACGACCGGGGCCTCGGAAAAGAGGTGTGCGACCTGCTGGTTGTGTTCGATCACCATGTGATCATCTTTTCTGACAAACACGTTGAATATGGCTCCGACCCCACCGTCGCATGGAAGCGTTGGTACAAGAAGGCGATCGCTCGGTCCGCTGCACAACTTGAGGGTGGGCGAAGATGGATCGCTACCCATCCGGATCGCCTTTTCCTCGATCGCGCCTGTACGCAGCGCTTTCCTCTCGCAATCCCCTCGCCTGATGAGGCCTCGTACCACCTCGTCGTGGTTGCCTCTGGTGCTCGTGCGAGCTGCCGGCGGCACTTCGGCAGAGGCTCCGGGAGCCTGATGCTCGACTACGAGCACAACCCCTCGGACGTTCTGTTCCGCGTTGGAAACCCATCTCGCAATTCGTTCGTTCACGTCTTTGACGAGGGCTCTCTTCCCATCCTGCTGGGCGAGCTCGACACGGTCGCCGACTTCGTCGAGTACATTCAAACGAAGGAGGACCTTGTACGAAATGGTCGTTTGATCTCCGCGCCAGGAGAGGAAGACTTTCTTGCCTATTATCTCGCCTCAAACCACCTCAGCGAATCCTGTGCCTTCCGACTTCCGATGTTCTCGGAGGAGAGCGAACACGTCGTTCGGGTTGGTGCGGGAGCGTGGGAGCGCCTGCAGTCGCTTCCCGAATACTCCGCCAAGCAGCGAGTCGATCGGTCGTCAGAGATCTGGGATGACCTGATCGGGCAGTTCACCAAGAACATGCTGGCTGGCACTTCAATCGTTCGAAATGGTGAACTCGACCTTCGGATGCACGAACGCGGCGTTCGCGAGATGGCACGCGAGCCCCGACTTCAGCGCCGCCTTCTCGGCCAAGCTATCATTGACGCCGCCCATCACCCTGACGCCGCGACCGGCCTCTACCGAACTATGCTCGGGCCGTCGCCAGCACACACAGCCTACGTCTTCTGGCAGGTCCCGTACGAGGCCGAGATATACGGGAACGACGGGTATGAGGGCTATCGAAACGAGCGATTGATGCGCTTGCTCATGTACATCATGGCGCTGAGGGCTAAGCTCGGGAAAGGCGATCGCTTCGTCGGCCTCGCCATGGAACCGCTGTTGAAACCTGAGCCCGGACGGTCAGAAGACCTCGCGTTCTACGACACGAGCAACTGGTCCAATGACGACCAGCGAGTAGGTGAGGAGGCGGAACGAATCCTCGCGACGCAGCGCCGTGGCCCCCTCGACCTTGAGGGAACGTGGGTCTCTTCATTCAAGTTTCCAGGATCAGGCATGTAACTCGACGCACGGTGCAGCTGGTGCCCACCTGAAGTGCCCAAGGCCTCCATGAGTCTAGTCGAGTTCAAAGCCAAAAACGGCGCCGTCCTTGGGGCGTGGCGCCTTGAGAAGAAGCTCGGCGCTGGTGGCCAGGGGTCCGTGTGGCGAGTTCGCTCTTCAGCGGCCACACATCAGATCCCCCGAGCGCTCAAGCTCTGTACTGCCTCCGATGACCAGCAACGAATGCGTTTCGAGCGGGAGGTTGCGCTTCTTCGGTCCTGCGAGAGCCAGTTCGTCCCCACCGTGCATGATGCCGACACATCGTGGGAGCCTTCGGAAGGAGGTACTGCCCTAGCTTGGTACGTGGCCGACCTCGGAGTCCCTCTCCCAGCGTTACCCAACGTGAATCGCTCGCCTCTCTTTGCAATCCAGATCTTCCGCCAAGCCTGTGAGTGCATCGCATTCCTTCATGAACACTCGGAACAGGTACTCCACCGCGACATAAAGCCAGACAACTTCCTCTGGATGGAAGAGGAACCATCGCGACTGGTTGTAACGGACTTCGGGATCGCAAAGTCGGCGGGGCAGGTCGGCGTTACAAAGATGAACGAGGCCGTCGGAACCCCAGACTGGAGAGCTCCCGAGGTTAGGCGCGGATCCGCCGCGTCGCCCCAGAGTGAAGTCTACGGTCTCGGCTGGATGCTTCTTTGGCTCCTGACAGGCAGAGGCCCTGAGGGGAACCGCATCTCGCTCGCAGGAACCGCCCCCCTCTCTCGTGCCGCGGCGGGAGCCCTTGAGATGGTCATCGACCGGGCCGCAGCATACGAGCCAACCGAGCGATTTGCGAGCGTCCGTGAACTTATCGCCACATTGCCACCACTCCACATCGACGTCGCTCATCCAAACTCAGCCCCGCTCGGCGCTACTCGCTCGGGTTCTACCACCGTCGAGAAAGAAGTCCTCGGATTCGAGTACGCATCCTCACAGCACCTGGAAGCATTCGACTGCTTCTATTCAATGCCACAGTCACGAGTCGAAGCTAAGACTCTACTTCCCTTGACGAAGAAGCTCGGCATCGACGACCAGTCGACCCTGGACGCTCTTGAGATACTCGATGGCGAAGGGCTCCTCAAAGTCTCGACCGTCGCAGGACCTTCACGGTTCGCTTTCGTTAGCCGTACACTCTACGGGTACGAGATGTTTCTTCGGTGGCGACAGCCAGACTATCCGAAGCATCGCGACGCGGTCGCGCACTTGTTGATGGACGACGAACGCCTCGACGTTCCTAAGGTAGGCGAAGCGCTCGGAATCAGTGACGACATCGCCCTTCATATTCTTCGTTGGTACGACGAGATGGACTTCGTTCGGCTAAGCAAAGAGCGAGGGCCTCACAAGCAGGTCGTCCGTGTACATCCGAAGCTTAGGGCGTCTATAGCCAGCGGCGAGTTCGGCCCGAGACCAGCCGCGACGAAGGTTGCACTGGACCGATCGACGCCCATGGCGATCGTCGAATGGGCGAAGCAGTGTGACGAAGGAGACTGGCGACGGCTGGCGGCGGCGCAAGCTCCGTTCGTTTCAGCGCGACTTGAAGAATGGCGGCGCGACGTGGGCGATGCGATTGCGGTTACGACCGCTTCTGCGGAGGTTCTCTTATCGGCTGTCTCAGATGCACTGGATCGGCTGTCGCCGGCCGCCGCACTCGCCTGCGTAGGTATTGAGAGAGGCAACCTGCCGTTTCGCGACGCGACCCCACTCCTCGACAACTTGATCACGCTACCAATGAGTGGAACGCCAGGGTCCCTTTCGATCAGCGGTCCGTGGGTAGCTGCGTGGGCGGTGAACTACCTCCTCGGAGCCGTCAGTCTGTTCCACGGTCGGTTTGATTCGGCGACGGAGCTCGCGACGCTGATTGTCGTTGATCCCAATCCCAGGGTCGATGCCAGCTTCACTCTAACGAACTATGCTGAACTGGTATCACTTCCGGCTACGCTCCGTCATTGGCAACGGTCGTCCTGGGACTTCCTCTGCCAACTACCGGTCGATCGGTCGTGGCTCGCTGGAATCGTGCCCCCTGAGAGCTTCGAATCGGCCCTTGTTGCGTACAACCTAACACTGGCAGCGGTGGAACTCGCCGAACGCGTTCGAGATCGTGGCCTGGACCACACAATCCAGCGCCAGCCGGTTGTACTGCCGCTCTGCGGCTACTCAGACCACAACAACCTGAAGATCGGATTGCGCCTGCTGTTTCGCAACGACGACGCTATCGAACGATTCTGCGCGGGGCTCAAGGTCGACCCTGGAGCCTTTAGAACCGCTTGGAATGCGGCACGATTCGGAGGTTTTACATCAGCGGCCGGCCAGCAACTGGGCCTGTCCCGCTTCAAGGCGTCCACAGCCAGGCACCTCGAACTTCCATAACTTATGCCGACTCTTGGGACCGGAACTCGGCCGCTGGTATCGATAAGAACCCATTATCGATAGCAATCTGCCCGTGAAGCAGAGAGATTAGTACTACTGCGTCACGTTTGAGCGTAGGCGGACTCGGCCCGTTTCGGCATCCGTCGTCGGCAGGACGGACAGTGCGGTAACCAGTGTAGAATTCGCAGCAGTATCTCGCGCCGAATGATGGCCATCGACTCGGCGAAATGGCGTTGCGGCCGGACGAACGAACGTCGGACGGGTCTCGGCGAGACTGAGAGCCCCAGGGGGAAAAAGCCGAGCTTGCTCGGCGACTGCGAACGCGTAGCCCACCATTGCGGCGGATACGTGATGGTGCCATCCGACGAAGGAGCGTCCTTGATATTGATCGAGCCCAAACTCCTGTTTCATGTCCTGGTAGACGCGCTCGATTCGCCAGCGCTGATGGAGAAGACGGACAAGCTCACGCCGAGGGGTGGTCTTCGGCATGGAACACAGCAAGTACTTGCAGGGCTCGTCGTCGTGCGCCCTTTCGATCACGAGCCAGACCGATTCCGCACTCGGGTCAGCTTTGAGGTCGGCTTGCGGAACAACGCGAACGAATGCGAAGTGCGACGAGAGGTCGCCGTCGGAACCGTCTGTCCACTTGACGCGACGAAACTGCACCTTCTTCGCGATCGCGGAGGCTGTTGTTACAGGACCTCGTAGAGTTCCCTTGCTGTCGATTCGGCGGACCTTGATGTCGCGGCGAACGCCAACGCCATAGTGAATTTGGTGCGCGCGAACAGCTGCCCGAAACCCACAGGAACGACCGTAGAACGAATCGGCAAGAGCGATCTTCGGACGTGGGAGATTGTCCGCGACAGCCCGGTCGATCATCTCGAGCGCGAGCTCCTCCTTGGTCTTGAAGCGTCGATCGGTTGGTATTTTCGCTTCGAGGCGACGCGCTTCATCCTCGATCCACGTCTCCGGGAGGTACAGCTCGAAATCCAGCGGGAGCTGCCAATCGCGGGTTGCGGCGGCGAGCGTCACGCCGAGCTGGCAGTTGTCGACCTTGCCCGACGTTCCCGTGTACTGCCGTTGGACGCCCACGGAGTGGTTGCCCTTCTTCAGCCAGCCCGTGTCGTCGATGATCCAGCTCTCGACCTTCCCGGTGCTTGCAATCGAGTCGAGAGCATACTTCGCCGCGTGACGCCGCACGTTGCGATCGGACCAACGTGACTGTCCGATGACATGCAGAAGTCGTTGATGCTCAGCATCCGCCCGGTTCGGATCAGGAACCGAGAGTGCAGCAAGGCCCTCGGCGGTCTTGCGCTCTACCATGCTGAAGAGGCCGACGACGTACGTGGCGAACGCCGCTTTGCGCTTTGGGTACTTCAGGATCTCGCCGATGTCCCCCAGGTAGGCCTCGAGTCGCTTCGTTACGTCGCCATCAAGATCCATCCCGCGCGCTTAGATCATGATCGAGATCGCGAAGCTACGGGCGAACGGCCGCGTCGAGGCCGTGTGCCGCTAACCGATCGAAAAGATCCAACTTCTCGCCGCAAGAAACTTGCCACCCGCCCCGCAGAAGCGTGACGCAGTAGTGTTAGTTTAGACAGGGTCGCCTCTGGAGTTCGGCCGTCGCGAATATCGCATCGCGGCACAAGTTCGTCGAGAATGCCATCCTGCTGACGCCTTCCGCGTCTCTATAGGTCGTCCGCCTTGCTCTGCTTTCTCGCGTCGGAAAGCTGCGGATAAAGGTAGCTGCTGCGGTAGTCGAGTTGATGCATCATTCGAAGTTCGACTGCCCACAGCGTGTGCACAATCTCGGTCTCACGCGTCGCCCGCGTCGTCCGCAGCGTCCGACTACCGTGGCGCACAGTCCTGCCGAGGCCGCCAACCTCTTCCATCGGGTCCGCGAGCGGATCGTCGCTGTGGTCCGAGTCATGGGCGGCCTCTAGATCGGGGTACCTCCGTTTCAGGAGCCGCTCAAGTTCGTCGAACGCTCGGACGTCGAGCTCTGGTTGCATCGACGAAGTGCTGAGCTGCACCACGACCTGTGCGAGCTTGTCGTTCACGAAGTGGTACTCGATCGTCGCGTCACGCCCCGCGATCTTTCGACGCTCCGTGATCGTTACTCCCGGACGGGTCTTCAGCTTCTTGGCCACTCGTCGCCGTCGTTCCCCCCAGCGCACAGACTGAAAGCCTTCCCGCGAAACGTACTTGCGATAGGCGCGCGCGAACTCCTGGAAGAGCTCGAAGTACGGCGTGCCACGTTTCTCTGCGCTGCCAATCTCCTTAGCGAGCGAGGCAAACACCAAGGCGAACTCGCAGACCGTGCGAGGGTCCGGCTCGGAGCCCTCCACGGACAGCACCGTCAGCCGCGCACGGCAGCTCTCGCTTTCGGATCGCGCGAAAGGGCCTTTTGCTAGGTGCGCGACCTTGGCGCCCGTGGCTGCCAACACACGCTCTCTGTGAGCGGCATCGCGGCAGACAGCCGCGTCCCCGCCTTGAAGACACGTGACGACGTCATCACGTCGAACGAAGTCGAGACAATCAACCGCCGCCGTCTTTTTCAGGTCCGGAAACTTCTCGACGCATCGATCTCGGACCGCCTCCATCTGACCGATGATCTGCCCAGCGGTCTGGGCGTGGCCGTGGTGGGGAAGGAGCACGCTCGGGAGGGCGAGGAAAATAGACGCGAGTGGTTTCATCGATGCTGGGCTCGGTCATGCCGGCCTGAACTCGACCCAAAGGGGTTGGTGCCCCCGTGTTAGCGAGCCCGTCCTACTCTACGGCGCAGAGGCCACGCTCGCGACCTGGTCGTACGGACAGTGGTTGGATTCGTTGTGTACGAAAAGACTAATTTTCGTCAATCATGGTAGAAGGGCACCCTAGGATGCCTCACAAACCCGGTACCTCGGCTGCCGCGCCCAATGCCCCAAAACGCAAGGCGCGCCGCAAAGCCGCCCCCAAGCGCGCTCGGCTCACCGCCACGTACGCCTACGCCGAGGGCCAGCACCCCGTCGACGTGTACCTGTCGGGCCTCGGTGAGGCCTCCGCGCGCGTCATGGGCTCCGCGCTCGACTCGATCGCCGACATCCTCAGCGCCGGCAAGCTCGACGCCCGCGCGATCGCCTGGCACGAGCTGCGCGCCGAGCACGTCAGCGCGCTCCGCGGGCGCCTGCAGCAGCTCTACGCGCCCGCCACCGCGAACCGCTACCTCACGGCCATACGCGCCGTCCTGAAGGCCTGCTGGCGCCTCGAGCTCGTCGACCAGGAGACCATCGCTCGCGCCCTCGACGTCCCCACTATCAAAGGCGAACGCAAGCCCCGCGGCCGCGCCGTCCTCGCCGACGAGCTCCGCGCCGTCTTCGAAGGCTGCGCCGTCGACGACAACCGCGCCGCCGGCGCCCGCGACGCCGCCATCCTCGCGCTCCTGTACGGCCTCGGGCTGCGGCGCGCGGAGATCACGCTCCTCGCCCTCGAGGACTACGACGAGCCCGGCCCTTCGGTCCGAGACGACGGCAAATGCAACAATGAGCGCGTGGTCTTCTTGCCCGAAGGCGCCGTTCGGGCCCTCGGCCGCTGGCTCGAGCACCGCACCTTCGATGCGGGGCCTCTGTTCGGGCACGTCGCCAAGACCGGTGCGGTTCGCCTGAAGCGCATCAGCGCGCAGCTCGTCTACCGCGTGGTCCTCAAGCGTCAGGCGGCGGCGGACTTGGACGGGTTCACGCCGCACGATCTGAGGCGGACGTTCATCTCGGACCTGCTCGACGGCGGCGTGGATCTGTCGACGGTCTCACGCCAGGTCGGCCACGCCAACGTGCAGACCACGGCGCGCTACGATCGCCGAACGGACCGGGCGCTGCAGGATGCCGCGGCGAAGGTGGAGGTTCCATTCAATTGAGAACGACGAGCGCGCTTCGCCGCCCTCTTTGGATGGAGGTAGCTGGGTTTCTCTTGCGGGGCTCCCCTACTTCGGTTCACAGTCCGAATTGAACGAGTGGCCTGCTGAACCAGATCAGGACACAACGTCAACCGGCAAGCCTCAAGGAGAGCACCTTTGTACGACGAGTGTATTGAGTTCATCGAAGACGAGGAGAACGACTTCGTTTCGGTCTGTCTCTATGTTGAGGATGGCGCCCTCGCGGCGCTGGGAGAGCGCATCAACGCAGCGTTCGAGGACGCCTACATGAATGGATACAACTGGGATATCCTTATTTCAGCGTACGTCCGAACTCGGAATCCAGCTCTAGCCAACAAGGTGGAGCGTGACCCGGAGGCTGGGCTGGCCTCCTTCAGCCTCGCGTACTCACGTGAGAACATCCAGGTGATGCGATCCTATAAGGTGCTCGTCCACGAACTCCTCAAGGACGAGGGTGCACTCTTTCAGTTCATACGGGACACGGAACCATCGATCGACTGGGATTGATATCAGGACCAATGCGGCGGCCATCAATCGTAGGTCGGATCCGAAAGAATACCAGCTTTGCTCGGCAGATGGCGGGCGCAAGGAATGAAATCATACAGGCGTTCCCCGGACCTGAACGCATTCGGCATTTCGTCGGCACTGGGACGGAGGTCGCCATGATACGCAGCATGCTTGAGTGAGGCGATCTCTCGAAGGAAGGCGACATCTTTGTCTCTGACGCGCACATTCTCCTCCACGCAAAGATACTCGAGCTTCTTCATGCTAGCAGCAAAGCCGAGACTCTCGATCTCTCCTGAGCCAGTCAACTCCAACTGCCTCATCTCAGTTGCGCGCCGCAACCCACTGAGATCCCGAAGACTCAAGCAGCTATGGATGCCAAGTTGAACGAGTGACGATGGTACGTCATCACCGATCGCATTCAGCTTGCGACATGCCTGAAGGTAGAGTCCGCGCAGGTCCTGGCACTCTCCGATGCCCGACAGATCTTCAATGCTCTGAGCTCGCCTAAGACTAAGATGCTTGAGCGAGGGGAACATCGAGAGCAAACCCAGATCGCGGCTCGTCAGATTGTTGTAGCTCAAGTCAAGCAGGGATTCACATGGGCTTCCATCGACAACCAATCGCCCTCCAGCCTTCATCTCCAATACCCGTAGGTTGGGCAACCGATCCAGACTCAATGCGCGAGGAGGCTTGCAGTCGAGCGTTAGCCACTGCAAACCCTCGATCGTCACCAGTCGCTTCCAGTTGATCTTTGGCGTCTTTACCGTGATCCACTTCAACGAGTGGCTCTGATCATCTAGGAAGTCCAGATCCGGCCACTCACCTGTTGAAATATCAATATACTCGAACTGCCGCTTCTTGAAGACCTTTCTCGCGAAACCAACTTCGCCATCAAACAGACGGACGCCCAGACCATCTTCCATTTCTCTGCTCAAATATTCCTTGCCCAATTGCTCCCTCCGACCCTTCGATGAAGTTCCCATCGACGACGCTAATCATACTCCTACTTGCAGAAGTCCAAACCAGGAATAAGTCGTCGTAGCCTCTTGCTGTTTGCGCTCCCCGGGGTCTCGCTGATTGGGAGACTTTTGTTATCGAGGCTGATTTGCTTCCCGATCGTCTCGATAAGGAATGTCTCGATAATCCGCTTCTGGTCTCTCAGGGTAAGCCCCTTGATTTGCTGGATGTTCGATCCGAATGCTAACTTCACAGCATAGTTGATCTTGCCAACCAGATCTTTTGCCGCGAGCCCCAATTGCTTCTCATACTTCCTTCGATGCTCAGGGAGCCGTCGACCAAATTTGTTAGTCTGCCCGGCGTAGGAGGTGCCCGGCGCATGATCGAGAGCGAGAAAGTAAAATCCATCTGCGATCATGCTCAACGCGGCCTCTTCGGCATAGTTTTTCGCTTCTTCAACCAGAATGCACAGCACCTTCTTCTTCGTTCGCTTCAGCGTGATTCGTAGAGTCTGAGTCGTTCCGTTCTTCAGGTTATTCTGAACAAGATTACCAAGCTGGATCTCATTGAGCGTGGCGTAGCCCGTCGGATCAGTAAACCGAATCGGGTTGTTCGACGACGAGGTGTAACGGTGAAGCGACTCAGGCCTAGCTGATGCGCCTAGCCATGGGTCAGGCGAGATGAAGCGGCCAGTGTCCGCAAGTAGCCATCGGGCACGGTTCTGACCCAGGATTCGACGGGGTCCATGTCGCTCGCCCGCGAACAGGTAGGGGATTCCGTCTGTGGGCCCGCTTCGAACGTCGCCGAAAGGTCCGTACTGGTACTCCTCCACGAGATTGCCGCTCTGGTCGACGACGGCACGGACCGAGCCTACGAGGTCTGGGATCACGTATCGCGCTCCAGATGGGGTGACGTAACTCAGGAGCATGTCACCCGCTCGGACATACCGGGCGCTCACGTTCGATGTAGAGTTGTCTAGGTCGGCCAAAATGTGGCTCAAACGACCTCGGGGGTCGACAAGGTAGCTCGAATCAGTGGCGCCACCGATCGACGAGGTGCTGACGCCTCTCACAAGCAGACCGTCCACATCATAGGTGTTTGATAGAGAGCCTCCGCTGCCGTAGGCGGCGCTCGTTAGTTCATTTCTTGAGTTCCACCCCAAGACCAAAGGCGAAGGACCCGACCTCGACGTCATACGTCCATCTTCGTCGAAGATGTAGGACGCAACACCATCGTCGGATAGCCGATCTCTTTCGTCATAGGTGTATGTCTGAGTCGTGGAGCCTTCGGCCGCGGGTGTGAAGTAGCGTTCTGACCTGTTTCCGACGGAGTCATAATCGTATCCCTCCGCGTAGCGCAGCAGTCCGACACTCGAAGTCACCGTCGTCTGCGTAAGGCGGTTCGCGCTGTCGTACGTATATGCGTATAGGTCCCCATCGGAATCCGCCATGGTCTCGACGTTGCCGTCTGGGTATCGTGTGTAAGTGTAACTCGCGAGCACGACGGACTGCCCGTTTGCCGTCACGATGCTCGCCAGGCGATCGACGGCGTCGTATGTGTACGTCGATGTCATTCCGTTCGGGTATGCAATCGAAGAAACCTGGCCGGTCGCGTCGTAGCTCAGCGCAAAGGTCAGGCCGTCGGTCGCGACGCTCGTCAGCTCGTTGCGAGCGTTGTAGCCGTACTCCTCGGTCCAGCTCGTCATGCCTGCCGTCGACTGCATCGCAACGAGATTCCCCGCCAGATCGTATGTGTAGCCGATGCTCGAGCCATCTGGGTAGACGATCGACGTCATCCGGTCCAGCGCGTCATAGCCGTAGTCGGTAAGGCCGCGCGCATCGATGGCCTGATCGCGTCGGCCCGTCGGCGTGTAGCCAAACGACACCGTCGCCATGTCCGTCGCCGTCCGCGAGGCCAGGCGGTCGTTCGCATCGTAGTCGTGGGTCGTCGTTGTCAGGCCCGAGTAGCTCGTCCGCGTCGATAGGTTTCCGCGCAGGTCGTACGTGCGCGTCTCGGACAGGCTGTCCGGAAGCGTGCGTGCGGTCTCGCGTGAGCGCGTGTCGAAAGTGAACGACGTCGTGTGGTTATTCGGGTCCGTTTGGCTGATGCGGTTCCTGAGCTCATCGTACGCGAACGTCCACGTGTCCCCGCGCCCGTCCGTCACGGCCGTTAGAAGTCCTGCACCGTCGTACGCGTACGTCATGGTGTCGTCCTCTGCGTCGTACCTCGTGACGACGTTCCCAGAGGCGTCGTACACCATACGTTCCTCGCTGCCGTCGTTGTAGACGACGCGCGTCCGACGACCGCGCAAGTCATAGTGGTATGTCGTCACCTGCCCCTTCGCGTTCGTGTCGCTTGCAACGTTCCCGGCCGCATCATAGGTTCGGGTCCTCTCGTTCGAGAGAGCATCGCGGATGAGCGATAGCCGCCCTACGCCATCGTACTCGTACTCAGTACGGTTGTCATTCGGGTCGACCAACGCCGTCATCTGTCCGGCGGCGTCATACTCTTGGTCCGTCGTCGCGCCGTCGGGTTCGACCTCCGCGATCAGCTGCCCCAGCGCATCGTAGATCATCGTCCGCGTTCGACCGCCGCGGTCCGTCCGCGTGAGCATCCGGCCCTCGGCGTCGTAGGTCATCGTTTCGAAGGTCGCGTCGGGGTAGTCGGTGCGCACGAGCTCGCCGCGGGCGTTGTAGACCATGCCCGTGACGCGGCCGAGCTCGTCGGTTCGCTGCGTCACGCTCCCCGCTTCGTCGTAGGCCATCGAGGTCGTCGCACCGTCCGGGAACGTCGTCTGAACGACACGCCCCAGGGCGTCCGGCACGTAGGTCGTGACCAACGTCTCGACCTGACCACCGACAGAGCGCGTCGTCGTCTCCGTGAGCATCACGCCGTTGGCGTCGTACGTCCGCAGCGTTGGGACGTCGCGTTCGTCGACCTCGCGTGAGATCTGCCCGAAGCCGCTGTACTGGTAGCGACGTCGGAACCCGCGTGGATCGATCATGAGGATCACCTGCCCGAAGTTGTCGTACCGCATCTCGGTCTCGTTGCCCTCGGGGTCCGTGATGAACCGTAGGTTGCCGTTGCCGTCGTACCCGTAGGTCGTCACGGCACCGCGCGGATCCGTGACCGTCGCGACGTCCCCCAGCGCGGTGTACGTCGTGGTCGACGTCTCGCCGAGGGCGTTCGACTCAGTGAGCACGTTTCCGTAGGCGTCGTAGGTGTACGTCGTCGTACGGCCGAGCTCGTCGGTCATCGTGGTGATGTTGTCGTCGAGGTCGAACGTGCGCGTGATGAACGTGCTGTCCGGATAGGTCTCCTGCACCACGTTGCCGCGCACGTCGTAGTCGAAGTACGTCGTGTCGCCGAGACGGTTCGTGACCGTCTCTCGGCGCGTCGCGAGGTCGTGCACC
>JAVJQW010000063.1:0-97344 GCA_040218735.1 Deltaproteobacteria bacterium | reverse complement strand
CTCGACCACTGCACGCCGCGTTGCAGTCGGGACGTACGCTGCGCCCGCCGGCGCATCCTCGGCGGGTTTCGATCGCGGACGACTCGTCTTTCCATTCTTCCGCTTCTCCAGCCTCTCGACGTATAGCGCGAGCGCGGCTTCAGCTCGCTGTTTCGGTTCTGCGTCGAGGGGCTCGGGCTGACCGAGGACCAGGCGTGCCGGCGCGTCGCAGTGGTGCGCGCGGCACGGCGGGTGCCCGATGTCTTCGGGATGCTCGCGACCGGTGAGCTGCACATGACGGGCATCGCGAAGCTCTCGAAGTTCATGAACGACGACAACGCCCACAGCCTCGTCGAGCAGGCGCGGAACAAGTCGAAGACCGAGGTCGAGATGCTGATCGCTACCGAGTTCCCCGGAGCGAAGAGCAGTGACGATCGCGTCGAGGCGGCGACGCCCGACACGTTCGCTTTTCACTTCGACGGGAGCGCCGAAGCGAAGGCGCTCTTGGCTCGAGCCAAGGAGCTCACCCCGCCCGGGACCGACATCGGGGAGATCTTCGAAGCGGCGCTCGCGCTCTACGTGGAGAAGCTGGAGAGGAGGAAGAACGGGAAGGCGAGCCGTCCGCGATCGAGACCCGCCGAAGATGCACCCGCGGGTGCAGCGTACGTCCCGGCCGCAACGCGCCGCGCGGTGGTCGAGCGCGACGGCGCGCAGTGCACCTACGTGAGCCCGGACGGTCGGCGATGCAGCGAACGGTCGAACCTCGAATTCGATCACGTGGGCGGCCGCGCGTTGGGGGCCAAGAGCGTGGTCGGGGAGCTCCGCTTGCTATGTCGCGCGCACAATCTTCACGCGGCGCGGGAGGTGTTGGGTCGCGCCTTCATCGATCGGAGGATTCACGAGCGCCGCTGTACCCAGCCCAGGCCAGACGCGTGTCCTGAGCGTCCTCGGCGACGTGAGGCGCATCCGACGACGCCGGCACGCGCGGAGGGCAGCCCGTGAGAGCGATACCAGCCGGTGTTCGAGAGCGCGGCCGTCCTTGGGAGTACTGCCGTCCGCGGACCCCCTCCTTCACCAGCCCGGCGAAACAGAGGCGGAGGGCCGAGTCGCTCCGCGGCGCCGGCGCGCTGCCCTACGTCGAGGCGCCCCTCGCCGCCTGGTGGGGACTCGAGGCAGGCCCGTCCGCCAGTTGAACGGCATTGGGTCTAGCCGTCCCCTACCCCCCACCCTCGCCCGCGACGAGAGCCGCAAACGTCTCGAACGCCTCACGCAGGTCATCGACGCCTTCGACGCAACTCACATGGTCAGGAAGCCCGGACTCCCCCACCGCCGCGCCCACGATCTGTCCGCACATCGAAGCGATCGTGTCGCAGTCGCCGCCCGCCTCGATCGCACGACGCACCGACGCCTCCAGGCCATCGTCGCCCCGTCGCGCGAAGTGAATGGCCAGTGGCACCGACTCCGCCACGTAACCGCTGTTCCCGACGATGTGCCCGGCGTCGGCCGGCGATAGGCCGACGTGGAGCTTCATCAACGCGACCACCGCATCGCGCACCGCCGTGTCGGGAAGATATGCCGCCACCTCCTCGGGGAGGCCTTTGAGATCGACGCCCTCCGAAGCGAGGCGGATCGCCAGAGCGATGGCGAGCGCACCCGCGTAGGCCGCGTCGTTACGGTGGGTCACCGAGGCCACGTCACGAATCATCCGCCGTCCGGACGACGACCTTGGATCGACGAGGAACGCGACCGGAGCGATCCGCATCGCCGCGCCGTTCCCGGCCGCGCGCTCTCCCGACGCGCCAGCGAGCGCCCAGTGACTCCCCGCGGCGAGGCTGCGGAGCGCAGACAGCGTGCTCGATCCCAACCCTGTGAGCCGCCCCGCGCGATAACCACCGCACGAACGCTTCGGCGATGCGCTCCGGTTCGAGCCCGCCCGCGCGGACGACCGCCTCGCAGGTAGCCGCAGTGAGCTGCGTGTCGTCGGAGACGACGAGCGGGTGGTCCGCGTCGACCACCACCGGGGAGTCGACGCCCTCGTAGCGGCCACCCCAGGCGTCGCCGAGCGCACCACCAAGCAAACACCCGACGATCGAGGAGCGAAAATCGCGACCCACGGGCCCACTCAATACGAGCAGTAGTTCGGGCAGGCGGCGACGTCCACGAACACGCCCCCCGGGGCGCAGCTCCCCGCGTCGACCGGTGCGCACCGGTTGTTGTGCGGAGTGAACGTGCGGCAGATCTGCGTGCCGGGGCACTCCGCGTTGGCGTTGTTGCAGACGCAGCGGCCGGTCGTGTTCGCGGGGCGGTCGGGGCACTCGGTGGTGAGGAAGACCGACTCACACGAGCGGCCCGCCGCGCAGGAGAGGCCGCAGCCGCCGCAGTTGTTGGTGTCGGAGGAGATGTCGACGCACGTGCCGGAGCAGCAGCGATCCTCCGGTACCGCGCCGCAGGCGGTGCCGTTGGCGAGGATCGGGTGGGTGCAGGTGCCGCTCGCGTTGCAGCGGTCGTTGGTGCACGGGTTGCCGTCCGCGGTGCACGCGGTGCCGCTGGGGCGGAACGACTGATCACACGTCGCCGTGCCGTTGCACGAGCGCGTGATGCAGTCGGTGCTGTTGCAGGTCACCGTCGTGCCGCCGCACGTACCCCCCGCGCAGACGTCGCCGTACGTGCACAGGTCGCCGTCGTCACACGGCGCGGTGTTCGGTGGGTTCTGGCAACCCATCGCCGGATCACACAGGTCGTCGGTGCACGGGTTCGTGTCCGCGCAGTTCATGCTCGTGCCGCCGCTGCACACGCCGTTCAGGCACGTCTCGCCCGTCGTGCACACGTTCATGTCGTCACACGCGGTGCCGTTCACGAGCGGCGGGTACTCACACGAACCGGTGAGTGGGTTGCACATGCCGATCTCTTCCACACACGCGATCGGCGGTGACTCGCAGATCGTCCGCGTCCCCATCGTGCACGATCCGCCGACGCACTGGCTCCCGGTCACGCAGAGGTCCGCGCCCTGGCAGTCGGTGTCGTTGCCGCAGTCGCCGCAGATGCCGTCGGTGCAGATGCCGTTGCCACCGCCCGACTTGGTGCACGTCGTTCCGTTCGACGCGATCGTATAGAAACACTCGACGCCACCCGCGCCGTTCGGCTCACACCGCCCGTTCGAACGGCAGCCGCCCTGCAGGTCGTCGCAGGTCAGGTTCGCGCACGGGCCGAGGCACGTCTCTTCACACCCCGGGCACGGACGCTTCGACTCGAGGTACACACACGTGTTCGTCGCGGTGTCGCACGTGCCCTCGCTCGCGTACGTCTTGTACTCGTCGTCCTCGCACACCGGCGGCGGCGGCATGGTGCAGAGTCTGTTGGGCCCCTCGCACTCGCCCATCATCATCGTGTTCTCGCCGGCGTCGCGCGTGCCGGGCGTGACACACAAGCCACCTTCACACGTCTGGTTCGACTGCGGACACGGGACGAGGTCGGAGCACGCACGTCGGCAGATGTCGCCGAGGTTGCACGCAAAGCCGTCGGGGCACGCGCGGCCCGCGCCGCACGGGCGCCCGTCGTAGTCGGGCTCGCCCACACAGGCGCCGAGGAGCGCAACCGCAATGATCGCGACGCGACGCATCTGGACGGAGAGTCTAGGCGAAGGTGACGGCCGCGTCCTAGGTCGGGTAGCGTAGCGCGCTGACGATGTCCGACCGACCGAGCGTCCTCCTTCGCGCCCGTGGACACCCGAACGTCCGCGCGTCCCACGGCAAGACGTTCGAGGTGACCCCCGACGAAGCCATCACCCAAGCCGGTACGTGCATTCTCGGGGTCGCGCGCACCGTTGAAGGCGACCCGGCCGCCCTGCGCGGCCACGTCGACATCACGCTGTCCTGCGGGTCGGTACGTCAGACGACGTCAGGGACAATCAACCCACTCTATCTCGCGGGTGACCCCTTCATCTTTCGGAAAGACCCGCTCCCCAAGGGGAACAGCTTCGCGATTGGTTGCCGGCACGCCGCGTCGGACTTCGACCGCGCGATCGTCGACGCGCTCCGCGAACCGGACGCCGAGCTGACGATCGAAGCCGTGTCCCGACAGGACGCGACGCAAGGCGTCGTCTATGTGGTCGGGGTCCCGATCGGGAACGACGAAGACCTGTCGCCGCGCGCGCGCCGCGTGCTCGCGGGCGTCGACATCATCGCCTGCGAAGACACACGAACGAGCCGCCCGATGCTCGACGGGATCGGCGCGAAGGCCAGACGCGTCAGCTACCACGACCACAACGAGAAGGAGCGCGCCCGCGAGCTCGAACGTGCGTTGCGCGAGGGGGCGCGGATCGCGGTCATCAGCGACGCCGGCGTCCCGGGTGTCGCGGACCCTGGGCACCGGCTCGTGGATCTCGCGCACGACGTCGGGGCGATCGTATCGCCGATCCCCGGCCCGAGCGCGGCGCTCCTCGCCGTGGTGGCGTCGGGGTTGGGCACGGACCGCTTCACGTTCGAGGGCTTCTTGCCGCGGGGCGCGCAGGCCCGCGACGAAGCGCTCGCGCGGATGGCGTCACGACCCGGTGCGTCGATCCTGTACGAGGCGCCGCACCGGCTGGAGGCTACGCTGAACGCGATCGCGGCGGTGTTCGGCGAGCAACCCGTGGTGGTGGCGCGCGAGCTGACGAAGCCGAACGAGGAGATCCTCCGGGCGCCCGCGGCCGAGATCCTCGCGGCGCTGACGGAGGGGGATCGGCTGCGTGGGGAGATCACCGTCGTGCTCCCGGGGGCCGCCGAGGAGGCCGCCTCGGACGAGACCCCGGACTGGCTCGAGCCGATGTGCCGCGAGCTGCTCGCCGCGCGGGTCCCGACGAAGGCGATCGCGGCCGCGATCCGGGCGGCGACCGGCTGGCCGAAAAAACGTGGTTACGACTACGTCGTCGCGCTCGCCGAGCGCAGCTGACGGTCGCGCGGAGGTCATCGGGCGCGGTACTTTGGGGCCGAGATGCGGCGGACCGGGGTGATCGTGGCGGTGGTGTGTATCGCCGGGTGCCAGACCGACAGCCCGACGCTGCTCATCGACATCTCCTCCGAGCTGCAGATCCCCGACGAGACCAACAACCTCGTCGTCCGCCTCGAGGCCGACGGCACCCCCTCCGAAGACGCCTACGCGCTCGGCACCGCGCCGCGCGACAAGTGGCCGCAGACGTTGCCGGTGGTCGCGGAGACGACGCTCCCCAAACGCGTTCGTTTCACCGGCGAGCTGCGCGTGACGACGGCGGGGCAGCCGTCGGTGGTCGTCGGCTACGGCGAGGTCTCCCTCGACTTCCCGCAGGAGGGCCTCGCGCGCGCGTCCCTCGCGATCCCACGCGCGTGCACGGACGCGGACGACGACGGCTACGGCGTCGGCTTCGGGTGCGCGGAGGCGGACTGCGACGACGACGATCCACGCGCGCCCGACGAGTACTTCTGCGGCGCCGGCCCCGTGCGCGACGGCGGTGTCGTCGTCGGGCGCGACGCGGGCCCGCCGCGCGACGCCGGACCGGCGCGTCCGGACGGCGGCGTGATGGGGACGCCGTGCGGCTCGGACGTCTGCGGCGACGACGAGATGTGCGTGAACAACGCGTGTTTCCGGTCGTGCGTCGACCAGAGCGACTGCCCGGAGTTCCACCTGCAGTGCTCGACCCGCTACGGGGTTTGTTTCTGCCGCCTGCCCTGTCGCGACAGCTCGACGTGCGGGCCCATCGAGTGTGTGGATGGCTGCTGCCAGTTCTAGTGGTTCGTCGAAGCGTCCATCGACGCTGGTGCTCACCGACTCCGCGAGCGGTGACCTGGTCGCGCGCCAGTGGAAGGTCGTCGTGGTCGACGGACCCGACGCGGGCAAGTCGATGGAGCGACGCGGCGGGACGATCGTGCTCGGCGCACACCGCGACGCGGATCTGACGCTGAGTGATCCCGCCGTCTCGCGCTACCACGCGGAGCTACGGCTGCTGCCCGAGGGGGTGTTCGTCGTCGACCTCGGCTCACGCAACGGGACGAAGGTCGGCGGCGTGCGCGTCGAGCGCGCGCTGGTGCCACCGGGCGGGACGTTCCGCGTCGGCAAGACCGAGCTCGCGGTGCGCGCGGAGGACGAACGCGTGCGCGTCGGCGGCGCGGAGGCGTTCGGTGACTTCAAGACGAAGACGAACAGCGCCCGCCGAGTGCTCGCGCAGATGAAGCTCGTCGCGCCGACCGAAGCGACGGTGCTGATCGAGGGTGAGACGGGCACCGGCAAGGAGCTGCTGGCGCGCGCCATCCACGCGCACTCCGCGCGAGCGGACGGGCCGTTCATCGTCGTGGACTGCGGCGCGGTCACGGATTCGCTGCTCGAGTCGCAGCTGTTCGGGCACGAGAAGGGGGCGTTCACCGGCGCGTCGGAGGCGCGCGCGGGTGCGTTCGAAGCGGCGAACGGCGGCACGGTGTTCCTCGACGAGCTGGGCGAGCTGCCGCTGGAGCTGCAACCCAAGTTGCTCCGCGTTCTGGAGGCCCGCACCGTGCGTCGGCTGGGCTCGGTGGAGGATCGTCGCGTGGACGTTCGTTTCGTCGCGGCGACGAACCGAAACCTGGAGTCGATGGTCGCGAAGGGGCAGTTCCGCGGTGACGTCTTCTACCGGGTCGCGGTGGTACGCGCGCGGATACCGGCGCTGCGCGACCGTCCGGACGACGTGCCGCTCCTCGCGGCCGACGCCGCCGAGCGCATCAGCGGCGGGCGCATCACGCTCACGCGCGACGCGGTCGACGCGTTGATGTCCTACGACTGGCCGGGGAACGCGCGGCAGCTGCGGAACGTGATCGAGCGGGCCGTGGCGCTGTCGCAGTCGGGGCGGATCAGCGCGGTGGATCTTTTTGGTGATGAGAATGGGGCCGAGGATGCACTCACCTTCAAGAGCCGGAAGGACCAGGTGATCGCAGAGTTCGAAGCGCGCTACGTGCGCGGCCTCCTCGCGAGGCACGACGGGAACGTGAGCTCGGCGGCACGAGAAGCCGGGATGTCGCGGAACGCGCTGTACGCGCTGATGAAGCGCGCAGGGATCGAAGGGTGAAGCGGCTCTTCGCGCTGGTCGTGCTGGCCGCGGCGTGCGGGGAGGAGACTCCGATGAACCTGTGTGACACGCGACCCGACGCCGGCTTCCCCGGCGCGCTGGCGCCGCCGGTCGTGGACCTCCAGTTCGTGCCGGACGTGCTCGACTTCGGACAGGTACCGCTGGGAACCACGAGCACACGCACCGTTCGGCTGGAGCACAACGGGAACGTCGATGCCGTGCTGACGCGTCCGCTCACCACTGCGGCGTTCGACGTCAGGTACCCGCGGGCGCTTCCGTTCGAGCTACCGGCGTACGACCAGATCGATGTGCAGGTGACGATCACGCCGACGGTCGCCGAGGCGATTCGAGGTGGGCACCAGATCGACGGGGAGCGCGCCGGATGTTGGTCGACGACGGCGACGCTCGTGCTCGGGGGGGCGGGATCTTGAGCACGCAGCTACGCCGCGCCCCCTGGGCACCTCGCGCGCTTCCCCCCGGACGGCGGAGCGCAGCCTCGAGAGCCGCGTGGCTCTTGACGGTGGTCGCGCTCGCGGGGTGCGGCGACGACGACCCCGCGCGGTGCCCCGTGCGGCCGGACGCGGGTGTGCAGGCGCTGACGCTCCTCTACACGGAGGTCATGTTCGATCGCGCGCAGCTCGAGTTCGGCGACGTGCCGATGGGCACGACGAGCACCGCGACCGCCTTCCTCGAGAACCGGGGCGGCCTCACCGCCGAGCTGTCTCATCCGTTCACGACGGCCGGGTTCGACATCCTCGAGATATCGTCGATGAGGATCCCACCGGACGGGACGGCCGCCGTGACGCTCACGATGACGCCGACCGCGGCGGGTGGGCTCGAAGGGCTGCACCAGATCGACGTGCTCGGCGCGGGGTGTTGGGACGAGACACTGACGCTGCGACTGTTCGGACGCGGGATCTAATCCGCGCGGAAGAAACCAAACGACAGCGGGGGGAGCGCGTCGAAGCGCCAGGACTTCGGCGCGGCGATGCCTTCGGTGAGGAGGGCTTTCGGCTCGCCTTTGTGTTCGAGCGTGAACGCTTCGCTGGGACCGTCGTGGACGTTTGCGACGAAGAGGATCGACTCCTCGCCGAGGCGTTTCTCCAGCACGATGACGCCGCGGCCCCCGCCGACGCGGTGCACCTCGACGGCGCCGCGCATCGCGGGGTGTTCCTTCCTCAGCGCGATGAGGCGGCGGTAGAGGTTCCAGAGTGAGTCGGGGTCGCGTCGCTGCGTCGCGACGTCGACGCCCGGTACCTCCTCGGCCTGGTGCCACGGCGTCCCGGTCGTGAAGCCGAAGCCGGGGGCCTCGCCGGTCCAGCGCATCGGCGTGCGTTTGTCGCGGTCGTCCGGGTTCGGGCCGCCGCGCATGCCGATCTCCTCGCCGTAGTAGACGAACGGCGTGCCGGACATCGCGAACAGGAGCGCGGCGGCGACGCGCATCTTGCGTTCGTCGTCGAGCGTCCGCATCACGCGCGGCATGTCGTGGTTCGAGAGGAACGGCGCTTCGTAGGTCGGCGCGTAGGTCTTCTTCGCGCGGGCGAGCGTCTGGACGATCTCCGCGCGTGCGCCATCGCGCAGCGCGGTCTTGATCGCACCCGCGGTGTCGAAACCAAACGCGAGATCGAAGCCGTCGGCGTAGGGCGCGACCTGCTCCACCGAAGCCCACGCCTCCGCGATCAGGAGCGCGTCCACCTTCGAATGAATGCGCTTCACAAACTCGAACGTCTCGGGTGCATCGACGATGACGCCGTCCTCCGTTTCGAAGAAGTGCCGCGCGGCGTCCACGCGGAAGCCGTCGACGCCCCGATCGATCCAGCTCTGCATCGCGCCGACGAGCTCGGCCTCGACCTTTGGGTTGCCGAGGTTCAGATCCGGCATCCCGCTCCAGAACAACGCGTAGTAGTAGCGGTCGCCCAACGCGTGCCACGCGGGCGCGCCGTCCCACGGGCGCACGAACCCCTTCGTCGGCATCGTGTCGCGCCACAGGTAGTAGTCGGACGTCGGCGCGGTCGGCCCGGCGCGCGCCGCGCGAAACCACGGGTGCTCCGTCGAACTGTGGTTCATCACGAAGTCGATCACCACGCGCAAGCCAGCTTGCTTCGCGGCGACCATGAAACGATCGAACGCTGCGTCGCCGCCGTAGTCCGGATGCACCGCGCGGTAATCGACGACGTCGTAGCCGTGGTAACTCGGCGAGGGGTGGATGGGCATGAGCCACAGCGCGTCGACGCCGAGCGCCGTGAGGTCGTCGAGGTGCGCGGTGAGGCCGTCGAAGTCGCCCACGCCGTCGCCGTCCGCGTCCGCGAAGCTGCGAACGAAGACCTCGTAGAAGGTCGCGTCGTACCACCAGCGCCGCGCCTGCGATGACGCGGTGCGTTCAGTCGAGGTGAACGGGGTCGGTCGGACGTCCGAGGCCGGTGCGCGGGGCTCGGCGCGGCCGGCACACGCCGCGCAACCCACGAAGAACAAAAGCGATCCGAGCCTACGCACGACGGCCCTCGAGCCCCCTGAACCGGCGGTCGCCGAAAACGTGTCTCAAAACTGATTGACTAAATTTGGTGGGCCGTGGCGCCTTGCCGCGCACCATGACGAACCGGGTTGGGATGCTCACTTTGACGACCCTCTGCGCCGCGGCGCTGGGGTGCAAGTCCGGCGGCGCGGGCGGCGGCGGCGCGGCGGAGGAGGCGGCCGACGGTCGCATCACGCTAATGGACCCGAGCGGGGACGACAACGGCCCGGGTACGTACATCTACCCGACGAAGACGGACTACACGCCGGGCAGCTTCGACATGCGGAAGCTGGAGATCATCCCGAAGGGTGACGTCGTCGAATTCCACCTCACGGTGAACCGTCGAATCGATGACCCGTGGGACAGCAAGGCCTGGAACGGGAATGGGTTCAGCCTGCAGATGGCGTTCGTGCACATCGACACCGATCACGCGCCCGGCTCCGGTGAGGTCGTCGGTCTGCCCGGGACGAACGTGCGCTTCGACGAGAAGGAAGCGTGGGACAAGGTCGTCATCCTCAGCCCGCAGGGCACGGCGCGTCTCAACACCGAGGTGCAGTCGAAGGCGGCGTACGTCGCGCAGCGCGTGGTCATCCCGAAGCAGACGCGCGCGACGGGTAAGAAGATCATCGCGGTCGTCGACACCAAGGAGCTCGGCGGCACGCCTTCGGCGACGTGGGGCTACCAGGTCCTCATGCAGGCGAACGAGGGCTACCCGGAGGGCAACGACCTCCTCACGCGCAAGGTGAACGAGTACGAGGGCGAGCACCGCTTCGGCGGCGGCACCGACTACGACAACGACCCGCACGTGATCGACATCTTCATGGCGCCCGCGAAGGGTGACAGCGCCGAGAAGGACGCGCAGCACGCGGTGCTCGCGAAGTACAACAAGGACGCGACCGAGCCGAAGGCGCAGGACCTCGCGGTCGTCCCGCTCGTGTACCCGGGGAGCTGAACGATGAAACTTCGAACCCTCGCATTTGCTCTCGCCGCGACGATGTTCGCGGCCCCCGCCGTCGCGAAGACGAAGGTCGTGCTGTGGCATGCCTACCGCGCGACGGAGAAGAAGGCGCTCGAGAAGGTCGCGGCGGACTTCAACAAGTCGCAGGGCGACGTCGAAGTCGAGCTCGTCGCGATCCCGTACGACGCGTTCGGCGACAAGATCACCGCGGCCATCCCGCGAGGGAAGGGGCCGGACCTCTTCATCTTCGCGCAGGATCGGCTCGGCGACTGGGCGGCGAGCCAGACGATCGAGGCGATCGACTTCTGGGTGACCGACGAGACCCGCGACCAGTTCCTGGAGCCGACGCTCGAAGCGCTGACCTACGACGATCAGATCTACGGTCTGCCGATGGCGTTCAAGACACTCGCGCTCTTCTACAACAAGGGCCTCGTAAAGAAGGCGCCGACCACGACGGACGAGCTGATCGCCGAGGCGAAGAAGGTCACCAAGGGCGGTAAGTTCGGGCTCGTCTACGAGAACACGAGCTTTTGGTACCAGGGCACGTGGCTGCAAGGCTTCGGCGGCGCGGTGTTCGACAAACGCGGCAAACCCACCCTCGCTTCGCCGCAGGTCATCGACTCGATGAAGTTCGCGCAGAAGCTCGCGCACGGTTCGGGCGTGATGCCACAGGAGGTGACGTCGACGCTCGTCACCTCGCTGTTCAACCAGGGCAAGGCCGCGTTCGTGGTCAACGGGCCTTGGTTCATCGGGGAGATCGACAAGAAGGTGAAGTGGGGCGTCGCTCCCCTGCCGAAGATCGTGGACGCCGGCGGTAAACCCGCGCGCCCGTTCCTCACGGCCGACGGCCTGATGATGAGCGCAAAGGCGAAGGACAAGAAGGCGGCGTTCGCGGTGATGACCTACTTCACCGGCGTGGACGCAGCGGTGACGATGGCGACGATCGGTCGGCAGCCCACCGCGAACAAGGCGGCCTACGCCAACGCGAAGGTGAAGAACGACCCGGTGCTCGCCGTGTTCAAGAAGCAGCTCGCCGTGTCGCGGCCCACGCCGAACACCCCCGCGATGCGGATGGTGTGGTCGCCGGTCACGGCGGCGATGAACAAGATCATCAACCAGAAGGCGGACGCCGCGTCGACGATGAAGGCGACGCAGGACGAGGTTGCCAAGCTGGTGAAGACAGCACGACGGTAGCGCCGAAAATGGCGTCGGTGGCCCTCCAGTCCGTCCACAAACGATTCGGTGAGACGGAGGTCGTCCGGGACATCGACCTGGACATCGAAGACGGTGACTTCGTCGTGCTCGTCGGCCCCAGCGGGTGCGGCAAGTCGACGACCCTGCGGATGATCGCGGGGCTGGAATCCATATCGAGCGGCACGTTGAAGATCGGCGACAAGGTCGTGAACGACCTGTCGCCGCGCGACCGTGACGTCGCGATGGTCTTCCAGAGCTACGCGCTCTACCCGCACATGACCGTGCGGGAGAACATGAGTTTCGGACTCGAGCTCCGCAAGATGCCGCGCGCGGAGATCGATAAACGGGTCGAGGACGCCGCGAAGATCCTGGAGCTCGGTCAGCTCCTCGAACGCAAACCCAAACAACTCTCCGGTGGGCAACGCCAACGCGTCGCCATGGGTCGCGCGATCGTTCGGCAACCCGCGGTGTTCCTCTTCGACGAGCCGCTCTCCAACCTCGACGCCAAGCTCCGCGTGCAGATGCGCGCGGAGATCTCGAAGCTCCACCAGCAGCTGAAGACGACGACCATCTACGTCACGCACGACCAGGTCGAGGCGATGACCCTCGCCAAACACATCGTGGTGATGAACGGCGGCGTGATCATGCAGGTGGGCGCGCCGCTGGAGCTCTACCGCAACCCGGCGAACACGTTCGTGGGTGGGTTCATCGGGAGCCCCTCGATGAACTTCTTCGACGTGACGATCGAGGACACGACCATCGTGGGTGAAGGCGTGAAGCTCCCGCTCCCGGAGCGCTTCCGCGCGCACGTCTCGGCCGGGCAGTCGCTGAAGCTCGGCGTGCGACCCGAGCACATGCACGAGGGCGGCGACGCCATCGACGCGAGCGTCGAAGTCCTCGAGCCGCTCGGCGCCGACGTCTTCGCACTGGGCCGCGTGCACGCGACACCGATGACCGCACGCCTCGATCCGGAAACCAAGGTCCAGGTCGGCGACGCCGTGAAGCTCGGCGTCGACCTGGAGCTCATCCACTTGTTCGACGCCGATTCAAAAGAGACGGTCCTCGCCTCGTGAAGACACGCGTCGCCTACTTCGCCGGCGCCGCAGCGCTCGTGTCGGTCACGTTCCTCGCGCTGGAAGGCGCACGCGGAACCCACGCCGCCGAAGAAGCCGACATCCTCCGCGCGAAGCAGATCGCCCGCGCCGTCGCGTGGATGGCGGGTGAGAACGTCGTGCGCGACGCCGACGTCGCGACCTTCGTGGACAACGTCGCGAAGGGGTTCGGCAGGGTCGAGTCGATCGCGGTGCTCAAGAACACCAAGTTCGTCGCGCACAGCGATCCGGAGCGGAGCGGAAAACGCCTCGACCGCGACAGCCTCGCCGACAAGGCGCTCTACGACACCGCGAAGCGCCTGAAGGCGACGCTCGACAAAAACGAAGAGGAGCGCGCCAAGAACCCGAAGATCGAACGCAGCCCGTACCCGGAGATCGAGGTCGACCGCCTCGAGAGCGAGACCACGGTGCGCGCGCCGGTCGTCGTAGACGATCGCTTCCGCGCGATGACCGCGGTGCGCATGAAGGCGGACCCGCCGGCTTCGGGGCTGCCATGGACGGTCGTCCTCGCAGCGCTCCTCGGCGTGTTCGTGTTCGCAGGGATCACGTGGAAGGTCGAGGGCGTCGCGGCGCACGCGGCGGGGAGCCTCGTGCTCCTCGCGGTGGTCGCGGCGCAGGTCGGGCTGGTGATCGACCACCGCGCCGTCGAACGAGACGCGCACCTCGCGCTCGAAGCCGAGACCATCGGGAAGCTCTGGGCGGCCGGATGGTTCGCGGAGGCCACCCGCGACGAGAAGAGCGCAGCGCTCGCCGCGGTGAACCGCTCCGACCACGGCGTCGTCGAGCACCACGTCCTCGAAGTGCGTTCGTCGACCGTCGCGCGTCCGTCCATCGAGGACCTCCTCCCCAAGGATGGCACCAACGAGATCCGAGATCCCCGCGCGCACCTCATCGGTCAGAACGAGGTCACGAGTGTCCCGGCGACCGTGACCTTCGCCAGCAGCTGGCGCTCACCCGACAACGACCGAGGCGCGCTCACCGGGTGGGGAGTGATCTTCGGCGCCTTCGGTTTGCTCGTCTTCAACCTCGGCCTCGCGGGCCGCCTCTACCGCGGCTGGCGCGCCGCCGTAGATCACCGCACCGCCTACGCGTACATGCTCCCCGCGGGCGTCGGGATGCTGGTGCTCGTCTTCGTCCCGGTCACGTTCGGCATCGTGCTGGGGTTCATGCAGCGTCAGTACAACGAGCTGACGTTCATCGGGCTCGGTAACTTTGCTTCGATCCTCTCGGACTTCGATCTCTCCGACCCACGAAACTTCTACTTCACACTCATCGTCACGATCTGGTGGACGTTCGCAAACGTCACGCTCCACGTGGTCATCGGCCTGTTCTTCGCGCTGCTCCTCAACGACAAGATGCTCAAGGCGCGTGGCGTCTTTCGCGTCCTACTCATCATCCCCTGGGCAGTCCCGAACTACATCACCGCGCTGATCTGGAAAGGCATGTTCCACCGGCAGTTCGGCGCCATCAACTTCGCGCTGGAGACGATGGGTTTCGAACCCATCTCGTGGTTCCAAACCTTCTGGCCCGCGTTCTCCGCGAACCTTGCGACCAACGTCTGGCTCGGGTTCCCGTTCATGATGGTCGTCTCACTCGGCGCGCTGCAGAGCATCCCCTCCGATCTCTACGAAGCCGCGATCGTCGACGGCGCCTCGCGGTGGCAGCGCTTCAAGAACATCACTCTCCCTCTGCTCATGCCGGCCCTCGTCCCCGCCGTCATCGTCGGGACGGTGTGGACCTTCAACAACTTCAACATCATCTACCTGGTCTCCGAGGGGCAGCCGAACGGCGCCACCGACATCCTGATCACCGAGGCGTTCCGCTGGGCCTTCGAACGTGATCGGTGGGGCTACGCCGCCGCCTACTCCACGGTCATCTTTGGCGTGCTCCTGCTCTTCTCGATGACCACCAACCGCATCACCGGCGCGACGAAGGGGGCCTTCGAATGAACGAGACCGGCAGCCCCTGGAGCCCCGGCCGCCTCGCGAAGATGGCCTTCCTCGCGTTCTCGGCGTTCGTCGTAATGTACCCCGTGCTGTGGGTCGTGAAGATGGCGCTCACGCCCTCACAAGGGTTCGACACTTCGCTCAGCCCCATTCCGCCGAACCCATCACTCGCAAACTTCGAGCACCTGGTGTTCGAGCTGCCGTTCCTCACCTGGCTCTTCAACAGCGCGCTCGTCTCGCTGGCGACGACCATCCTCGGTGTCTTCCTCGCCTGCACCAGCGCCTACGCGCTCTCGCGGTTCCGCTTCCCCGGCCGCGCGACGGCGATGCTGTCGTTCCTCGTCACGCAGATGTTCCCGGGCGTGATGATGATGATTCCGCTCTATTACATCGTCGACGCGCTCGGTCTGCTCGACCAACTCATCGGCCTCGTGCTCGTCTACGCGACCACCGCGATCCCCTTCTGCGTGTGGATGCTCAAAGGTTACTTCGACACGATCCCGAAGGAGCTGGAAGAAGCCGCACTCATGGACGGCGCCACCACCTCGATGATCTTCTGGCGCATCATGCTCCCGCTGAGTTTACCGGCGGTGAGTGTCACCGCGCTGTTTTCGTTCATGACCGCGTGGAACGAGTTCATCCTCGCCGCGATGTTCATGAACAGCGAGAGCAGCTACACCCTCCCCGTCGGACTCAAGCTCCTCGTCGGCCAGTTCTCGAGTGACTGGGGTTATTTTGCGGCCGGCGCGATCCTCGTGAGTGTGCCCGTGATGGCGCTGTTCTTCGCGCTCCAGAAACACCTCGTCGGCGGGCTCACCGCCGGCGGCGTCAAAGGCTGAACGGGACCAGGAACATCCGGCGCTCGTACGCGACGATGTCATCGGTCGCGCCGTCGCCATCGCGGTCGTAGCTGTCGGGCAGGCGCTCGATACGCTCGAGCACGAGGTGCTCCGCGTCGATCATCGAAAGCCGAGCGCTCCGATCCACCGATGAACACATGCCCGCGTTGTTCATGTACTGAACCGTCCCCGTGCCGTTCGACCAGGACGTAATCGCACCGCGCGGGCTCCCGAAGTCGTTGCGGCTCGCGAAGAGCTGACCGCGGTGGTCGATCTCGAAGTGCCCCTGGGCCGAGATCGCTTCGTCGGGCAGGAAGTCACCGGCGAGGGGGGTGTCGTCCGGGACGTCGACGAGCACGGACGTGATGCGGTCGACCACCCACCGCCCGACGATCGCGTTCGGCACCGACGCGGATTCGAGGGCCCCCACCTTGACGTGCGGACGGCCCTGCTCGGAAACGGACATGTCGAACGCGATGTCCGCGGGGTGAAAGTCGAAGGTCCCGCCGGAGCCGATCAGGGTCGTGAACTCGAGCAGGTCGCGGTTGGGATCGCTGTTCAAGTACCCGCAGTCGTGAACGACGACGCCGATGACATCGTACTCCGCGCGGTACTCACCACACGCCGAAACAGTGAAGCGATGGAGCCAGCACCCCTCCGCCGGGTTGTGGACGTACGAACCCACCGCCCACTCGGGCAGCGGTTCGTGGTTGGCGCAGTCGGGCGTGCCTCCGAAGATCACCGTACCGGAGGTGGCGGACACACGGTCGTCCTTGCGCGCCTCGAGCTCGACGGTCAGCGGGACGCCACGCGGGAGCGCACGCAACCCCGGGACGAAGGGCAGCTCGGGGATGTCGAGCTCACGCTTGAGCGGGTCGACGTCGATCCGCCACTCGAGCGACCGGCACTGCTCCTCAAGCAGCACCTCCGTGATGAGCGCCTCCGCGATCACCACGGTCCCTTCGGCGCCGGACGGGAGCTCGTATCGAATCGTCGGGACCTCGTCGTACCGGACGGCCGACGCCGTGGACCCCACGTCCAACCCGAGGGTCGGCAGCTCCAGAAGCTGGAGCGCCTCGACGCTCCCGTCGGCGCGCACCGGCCACTGGCCCGCCTGTCGTCGCCGCGACGGGAGCCCATCGATGGCGACGTACGTCTCGAACGACGCAAAAGCGGACTCGGGGACGGGGAGCCGAGGGACGGCCCGGTAGTCGTGCCCTTCGGGGACGTAGTCCGTGTAACGAACGAGGTCTTCGATGCCGAAGCCGGCTCGGACGAGCGCCCCGGTGAGGCCTTCCGCGACGCCCTCGACCACGATGTCCGCCGTCTTGCTGACGAGATGGTCGAACACCACGTCGGCTCGATTCGTCGCGAGGTCGAGCGCTCCGACGCCGTGCGCGATCGGGTCTCGATCGCGCAGCACCGTCGCGACGATCACCGCCGGACCGAACAGCTCGTCCCCGACCTTGAACGTGTAGCTTCCGTCCGCCTCCAAACGAAGGTCGGTCACGTGGTGTGACTCCGCTCCGTCGAGCACGAGGACCTGCACCGAGTCCCCGGCAGGCATGTCGATGAATCGACCCGAGACGTCGATGGGTTCATTCGAGTACTGCGCACGCCGATCCTCGAACACGACCTGCTCGGAACGCACGCCGAGCTTCGTCCAGTGGCGCCCCGGACTCACCGCGATCGTCACCGCGAACGGCGGCACGCCGGGTTGGTCGAAGACCGTGCGTCCCTGGGCGTCGAGCATCTGAACGCGGGCGTCGGGCCCGCTGCCCAGGATTGCCATCGAGGGCGTCGATCCCCACCTCGACGGAGACACCGAGGTCTCGACCGTCAGCGACGCCAACGCCGTCGCGGTCTCTCCGCCCTCTCCGGTGAGATCCAGCGTCTCGCCGACGCAACCCGATAGGAGGAGTGACCCGAGGACGGCATGGTGCATTCGCATGGGCGACACTATTTTGCAGATCATGTGCCGCCGAAAGTGTACCTGCGTTTTCGCGCGCGGGTGACGACTGCGACCGCGTGAGTGCCGACTCGCCACCCCACTTACGCTGTTCACCGTAGACTTCAGTACCATGTCCTTCATCACACCCACCGGGTTCTCTGCGTGAACGGCGGGCTGCTCATCCTGGTCGCGCTCGCCGCAGCGCCCAACCCGAACCGCCTGGAGTGGGGCGGCGTCCCCGCCATCAACTACGACTCGGATCTCGGGTTTGGGTTCGGTGCGATCGGCAACGTCGCCAAGCTGTCGCCGAACCACGTTCCCTACGCGTGGCGACTCCAGCTTCAACTCTACGCCGCGGCGAAGGAGAGTGAGACCGGCGACCTGGAGATCCCGTTCCAGGCGCACTACCTCCAATTCGACTTCCCGGGCTTCGTCTCTCCCGCGCTGCGCGTGAACGGCGAAGCTGCCTTCCGGCGCTTCTCGAACGCCGGCTGGTACGGCCTCGGGAGCGCCGCCGAAGAACGCGCGGACGCGCCGCCGAAGTTCTACCGCTACGACCGCATCTTCCCGAGCCTCCTCGTCAACGGGCGCTACGCGCTGGTCGACACGCCGGTCGACGTCGGGAAGCGACGCCTCGAGCTGCTCGTCGGCACACGCATCACGTACAACCTCACCCGCCCCTACGACGGCAGCCTCCTCTCGCGGGACATCGTCGACCCCGAGCTCGAGCCGCACCTGCACGGCCTCGACGATCACCTCCTCGTCCAGCTCCACACCGGGCTGCTCTGGGACACCCGCGACGACGAGTTCGCACCCACGCGCGGGACCTTCACCGAGCTCTCCGTGCGCCTCGCGAAAGCCGCCGGCGATGACGCCCAACTCGCGGCGCTCTACCTCGGCTCCAGTTGGTTCGCCGCGTTGTGGAAGGAGCGGTTGGTCGCAGCCGTGCGCGCCGACGTCGACCTCATCGTCGGCGACCCACCGTTCTACGAGCTGAGCGGTATCGGCGCGCTCGCGCGACGTGACGCCCCGGGCGGCGGCCGCTCACTCCGCGGCATCCTGCTCCAACGCTTCCACGGCAAACTCAAAGCGCTGTTGAACCTCGAGCTGCGGAGTCAGCTCCTCTCCTATCACCTCGGCGAAGTCCGCCACCGCGTCGGCGCCGTCTTCTTCGCGGACGTCGGGCGCGTGTGGTCGGACTGGTCCGAGGTCGTCGTGGACGGCGCGCCGCTCGACACGCCCTTCTCGGCGTTCGAGCTGGGGACCGGCGTCGGGCTGCGCTACCACTGGGGCGAGACGTTCGTGATCCGCGCCGACTACGGCTACTCACCCACGCAAGGGACGAGCGGTCTGTACATCAACGTCGGCCAGTTCTTCTGAAGCGAACGCTGGCCAGCTCGGACCGAATCGTCTAGTCTTCCCTCGCGCACGCAACCAACCTTTTTGTCTCGCACGCAAAGAGGTCCCTGGATTTGCACAGGAACAAACGACTCCGACTCTTCACTTTCGCACTCCTCATCACCACGACGACCGGCTGCACGGAAGACGAGCTCCCGCTCGGCGGCTGGGTGACCGTCAAACCAGCCGAGATCGACTTCGGTCGAGTACGTGTCGGTGCGTTCGACCTCCAAGAGGTCACCGTTCGGAACCGACGCAGCACCGAGCTCGTCGTCGACATCGTCCGACGCCCGGACGGCCACCCGGACATCTGGGCGCTCGAATCCAAACTCACCTTGGCGGCCGGCGCCTCCGAACGCCTCGAGCTCGCGTTCGAGCCGGAGGCCGAGGGGGTCGTGGAGGCCACCTTCGACTTCGTCCCCACCGACGGCTCTCCGTTGGCCTCGGTCGACGCGCAGGGCGAGGGACAAGCGTCCTTCTGCGACCCGATGATCGACGGGAGCGAGCTGTCGTTCGGCAACGTCGTCGTCGGCACGCGCGACGTCCTGACCGTACCGATCGACAACTGCGACTCGGAACCGCTGACCCTCGAGATCATCCGGGAGACAAACGTCCGCGACTGCATCCTCACGAACGACCCGGCGACATTCTGTCTCGAAGCCGGAAGCGGATCGATCGTCATCGAACCGGGCGCCCACCTCGATCTCGAAGTCACGTTCTCGCCGACGATCGCCGGCACACGCGAACGTGGCTCCTTCGTGCTCGCTCATTGCGACCGCCCCGAGTGTGAGACCGAGATCATCGTGTCCGGGCTCGGCGTCGAGTCCGGGCTCCGATGTACTCCGGAGATCCTCGACTTCGCGAGCGTCTCCCCCGGCTACTGCGCCTTCGAGCGCGTGACCTGCGAGAACCTCGCGAACGAAACGGTGACCGTCGCGGGGTGGCAGGTCGTCCCGTCGGGTCCGAGCAACGACGAAACGTTCGAAGCCGAGACCCCGTCCGCACGCGTCGTCCTGGAAGAAGGTGAGAGCTTCGAGATCGAGGTCGCCTTCTGCCCGACGTCCCTCGGACAGAAGACCGCGCAGCTCTCCATCGAGACGACGAACGCCGACCCGGTCCATCGCTACCTGAACGTCCCCCTCGAAGGAGACGGCGGAGGCCCGGACATCGAGGCCCTGCCCACCGGGTGCATCGACTTCGGACGGGTGTCGACGCGCGTCCCCGTCCAGCGGAGCGTGCTGCTGCGCAACGGTGGCGTCGGTCCGGGGGAGGTCACGCAGGTCAACGTGGACGTCGAGGGCACCGGAGCCTTCAGCTCCCCGAACGCCCAGGCTGCGGTGCTGCAACCGGGCGATGCGCTCTCGTTCCACGTCGAGTTCGCGCCGCCCCAAGCCGGGCCCTACGAGTCCTCGATGACGATCCTCGTGAACGATCCCGACGAGCCGGCGATCACCGTGTGTCTGCGCGGCGAGGGCGTCGACCTCCCGTCGTGCTCCTATGCGCTCTCCCCCTCGTCGATCGACTTCGGGAACGCGCCACTCGAACGAACGCACACGCGTGCCGTCGAGCTCCGCAACACGGGGCAGTCCGACTGCCTCGTGAATCAGGCCGCGCTCCAGCCGGGCACGGACGCCCCCTTCGCGCTGGTCGACCCCCCCGACTCCGTGCTCGTCCCGGCGGGCGAGTCACACGCCATCGAGGTCGCGTACACCCCGCGCGCCGCCGCGTCGTCGACCGGCGAGGTCCTGCTGTGGGTGTCGAGCACCGAGACGCCGATCCCCGTGATCGGTCTGGCGGGGGCGGCGCAAGAGCGCCCGCTCGTCGTCGAACCCTCCGAGGTGCGGTTCGGTCGAGTGCCAGGGACGTGCACGACGCCCACGCGATCGATTCGCCTCCACAACGCGAGCGCCGTTCCGCTCGACGTCGACGCGATCACTGTCGAGGCCGACGCCGACTTCTCGGTCACGCTCCCCACCCTCCCCGTCGAGCTCGCGCCGGGCGCGTCGCTCGTGTTCGACGCGACGTACCAACCGCGATCCAGCGGCGACCACGCGGGCGCGATCCGCATCGACGCCACCGACGGCGACGGCGCGCTCGTCCGCTACGTGAGCCTCCGTGGCGCACGCGCTCCGAACGGGCAGCAGGTCGACGCGTTCACCGACGTCGGCAAAGGCCCCGCGGACGTCCTGTTCGTGCTCGACACGAGCGGCTCGATGTCCACGGAGCGCGCCGCGATGGCCAAGGCCGTCAACGAGTTCCTGAGCTACGTCGAGTCGAATACGGTCGACTATCAGGTCGGCGTCATCACCGCGGACGCGGGTGACTTGGGTCGACTCATCCACCCGAGCGGCGGGAACAACTCGGGTGGGGCGGCCGCGAACAAGATCATCACGCGCGCCTCGCGGAACCCGAGCGGCCTCCTCTACATGGCGTTGGACCCTCCGATGGGCGCATCGAGCGTCGAGATGGGTCTGTGGACCTCGGTGCTCGGGCTCTCGGGCGCATCACTCACCGGCTACAACCTCGGCTTCCTCCGTCCGGAGGCTTCGCTCAACGTCATCTACATGATCGACTCCGAGGAGGAGCAGTCGCCGCACACGTCCGGCCTGTACGCCGACTTCCTCCGGGCCCTCAAGCCCGGTCGCCCGTTCTCGGTCTCGGCCTCCGCGTTGGCGGATCTATCGCCGCCGCTCTGCAACGGACCGGGGAGCCCGGTGACCAACCGTCAGATCGAAGTCGCGCGAGCGACCGGGGGCATCGTGGATTCACTCTGCGGAGCGGACCTGTCGCGGATGATGACCGACCTCGGGACGCGGGCCTTCGGATTCACACGATCGTTCCCGCTCACGGCGCCGCCGGTGTTGCCGCTGGTCGTCGAGGTCGACGGGCTCGTGCTCCTGCCGAACACCGAGTACGACTACGACGCCTTCAACCGGCGCGTGACGATCTCGGAGGCGTTGATCGCGCCCGGCGCCGACGTGACGATCCGCTACGCCGCCGCCTGCCAGTAGCGCTACTTCCCGAGGGTTCGGACCAAGTCGACCATCCCCGGCTCCTTCGCCATCTCGCTGTCGATCTTCACACCCGCCCGCTCGAGGCCGACGAACAGCTTCGCGCGCGCGACCTGATCGTCCGAGAGGTACGCCCGCTCCAGGAGATCGTCGCTCACGAAGCCCCGCTTCACGGCGCCTTCGATCGTCCGCACCTCGTCCGGGTAGAGCTGCGCCTTCTCGAACGCCTTCGAGATGCTCGACTGCCCCTCCGCGTCGCCACGCAGCGCACGCAGCGCGAGGTACTCCGTCACCCCTTCGGAGATCTCGGCACCGAAGAACTTCGAGAAGTCCTCGTCGCCGACGAGGTGCACCGCTTCGTGCGTGAGCGTGTGCGCATCGTCCTTGCTGGTGACGATCCGATCTTCGTCGACGAACGCGACGACCGTGTCGTCGACCTGGGTGTCGAGCTTCTTCGCGTACGCGGCGCGCGCCTCGGCGAACTCGGCGCCTTCGAGGTGCGACGTGCGTTCCTCCAGCGTCTTCAGAAGTTTGTGTTGCCGCGGCGACAGTCGCTCCCCGAAGCTCCGTTCGATCCGGTCGCGCGCGCCCGACAGGTGCGTCGCGAGCGGCGTCTGAAAGGCACCGTCGAGATCCCCCAGATCGAGGGGTCCGAGGTCGAGCTGCGGCAGGCGATCGTGCACGGCCTCACGCACGCCGTTCACGCCAGGGTGTTTCTCGGCGCGGTCACCCGAATCGACGGGCTCGGTGGCCTGCGCGATCCGAGGCGAGGACGCGGCGCTCGGCGGTGGAAGGGCGGGGGCTCGGGCTTCGATGCGAGTCATGCCCGACGTAGGAGCACGTCCGATGCCAACGCCGAACCTCGCCAGACGACGTGACCCGACCCGCACCGATCCGCGAGCCCTGCCGCTCCCGGACTGGCCGACGGCAGGCCTTGCCGCTCAGCGGCGCGAGCTCGCCGGCTCGTAGAGGCTGAACACGGCGCCGGTCGGGTCCAAGAGGACGTCCATCGCCCCGAGTTTCCCGCCGCGCCGCGGAGGGACGAGGGACTTCGCGCCCATCCCCACCGCGCGCTGGTGCACGCCCGGGAGGCCCTTCACGCCGACGCCGCACAGCCAGCTGTTCGGCTCGTTGGCGTCCTCCGCGAGACGGTGGAGCGTCGCGACGCGCGTCCGCTCGTGTACGAAGACCATCGCCTTCTTCGGCAGCCCGACGTCGACCATCTTGAGCTTCCAGCCGAAGAGTTTGTTGTAGAAGTCGTCGGCGCGTTTGATGTCGCGTGCGTTGAGGACGTGGTTGCAGAACGCGCCCACGCGCAGCTTGGCCGGCGGGTACTTCTTCGGATCTTCGGGGCGCATCAACGTGAGCGCCGCGCCCTGGTTGTCGACGATCATCAGCACCTCGCCGGCGCCGGGCACCTTCACGGGGCCACCGGTGATGTTGCCGCCCCAGAACACCGCGTCCTTCGCGGCGCGGGCGATGTCGTCGCAGCGAACGTAAGGGGTCCAGTTCGCGGGGGCCCACCGATTCCGGAGCTCGACGATCCCCCCGGCCGGGCGGTCGCCGTCCATGAAGATCGTGTAGTCACCCAGGTCGCCGATGGCGAACGACGACGCCTTCCAGCCCAGGAGCTGGCCGTAGAACTTCTTCGCGGCTTGCACGTCGCGCGTGAGCAGCTCGTGCCAAATGAAGTGTCCTGCGGCCATCGAACGGGTCTTAGCCTCCGCAGGCTGCGCCTTCCACGTTCACGTCGACATCGAGCATGAGGTTCGCGTCGATCGTGGTGTCCTGGTCCGGTCGGCGCCCGCGCGCCTCGGTCGTGATGTTCATCGACTCGGACGCCGCGTAGTCCGCGAGGTCCTGGTCGGGGATGGTGAGCTCGACGGTCGACGCACCCGACGGGAAGGGCCCGCCGGTGGCGATCGAAACCTTGGGGAGGCCGTCGGCCTCCACGAAGAACTCGATGGAGTCGAGGAACGTGAAGTCCTCGCCCTGCGGATCCACGATCGTCATCGTGAGGGACAGGATCTTCACCGAGTCGATCTGATGCCGCTCGACGCCCTGGTTCTGCAGGGACTGGTTCTGCGTGATGTCGACGGTGGCGAACTCACCGAAGCCCGCCGCACCCGCGAACTGCTCGAGCAGTGATCCACTCTGGATCACCGCACGCGATTGCTCCTCGATCAGGAAGTTGTCCAGTCCCCCGCACGTGATGGCGATGGGGAGAAAGAACACCAACAGGCTGGACCGCCAGCGACGCATCGTAGACTTCATCGACCATCCCATCGGCCGAGACCCAGCGCAATATCAGGGCGTGACGCGGATCAGCGTCCGATCCGCTGCGCGGTGATCATGCTCTCCACGAAGAACGCGAGGACCATCAGCATCAGCAGGAGCCCCACCAGCGTCTCGGGGCTCATCGCCCCGGTCAGCGCGCGGGCGCGAGCCAGCGCCGAGATCTGCTCGTCCGTGGCCCCCTCGGAGGTCCCCGTGAGGATCGACGTGGCCTCCTCCACCGAGAGCGGCCTCAGGTCCGACTCGCGAGTGTCGGCGTTCGCCACGAAGGACTCCGCCGGCAGCGGCTCGAACGCCCCCGTGAAGCTCACCTCCGCCGCGTAGTTCCCGGGGAGGTGTGTATCGTCGAAGCGCATCGTCGCCTGGTTCAGCTCCGACTGCTCCCACGTGGTCTCCGCCCCGTCGGGCGCCGTCACGCGCAGCGCCATCGCACCGCGGGGGACGTTGATGGTCCGGGGCTCGCCGACCAGGGTGTGGCGCGTGTCGGGGCGACCGAGCGCCTGCCCCAGCCGCAAGACGAGTTGACGCATCAGCGGAACAAACGCGGGGCGGATCGCGAAGTCCGACATCTCGCGGTCGATCGACGTCGTCCACAACACGACGCGACCCTTCCCGGCGTCCGCCTCGACGACCGCAGGCTGACCGTCGTCGTACTCGACGAGGACCTGCATCGGCCGCGAGGCCCCCGGCTGCAGGAGCAGATACGCCGACGTCCGCGTGGAGAGGAGGCCGCCGAGCGCGTCGCCCGAGAAGACCTCCATGACGGGGTGCTCGAGCGCGGGGTTCGCGAGCGCGACGATACCGCCCGAACCGACCGCCTCCGCGTCCACGACCTTCAGCCCGCGGAGCGGACGCGGCAGCACCCGCCCGAGCTCGGCGTTGTACAGCTCGGTGTCGAGATCCTCGCTCGCGGTGATCATCAGGCCGCCGCCCTTCTCGACGAAGTCGGCGAGCCGCGCGCCGTCGGTGCGCGCGAACGCGGGGACACCGGCGAGGATCACGACGTCGTACGCCGCGAGATCCGCGCGAGAGAGATCGTCCGCGGTAATGACGCGCGGCAGCGGCTGATCCGACGCCCCCGCCTGGAGCGCGCGCTCCAGATAGAAGATCTCGTCCTCCTTCGGAACCCCCGACGGGGCGCCGTCGACGATCAACATCCGCACCTGTCGCCGCACGTCTGCGATCGCGTAGCGCACGTTGTCTTCGAGGAGCGCGTCGGCCTCCAGCACCACCCGCACCGGCATCCGCCCCGGCTCCGGGAACGCGTAGCGCATCACCTTGTCGACGATCGTCCCCGGCACCACGTCGACGCTCCCCGCGACCAGATCCTCGTCCCAGCGACGCAGCGTGATGTCGCGCGGCTGCGGGCCCTCGCTCGCCTCCTTCGCGTGGCTCACGATCCGCGCCCGAACCTCCACAGTGCGCGGGGCCTCCCCGGGGACGTTCAGCGTCTCGACGTTCGTGATGGCGCTGTTCTTTCGCTGCTCGCGATCGATGCCCTCCAACACGTCCACCAGCTCGAGCTGCGCCGCCGACTGCGTACCCGGCACCGCGAGCTCCGCGGCCGCGCCGAACGCGGGCTCCGCGAGATCCGAGAGCACCACGACACGCGCCGCGAGCTTCGGCAGCTCCCCTTCGGGCGGCGCCTCCTCCGCGGAGAGCGAGCCGAGCGCCTTCGTCGCGAGCGACACCGCCTCCCCGAGATCGGCGTGTTCGTAGCTGGCGTCGATCGCGTCGAGCGCGCGGTAGAGCGTCGCCTTGTCGGGCGTCGGCCGCTCCATCATCAGCCGCGGACGACGCTCCGCCACCGCGATCAGCGCCTGGTCCTCGGGGCCCATCGCGTCCACGAGGTTGCGCGCTTGCGTCACCGCGCGCGCGAGTGAGGTGACGCCGTCGTAGCGCGCGCGCATCGACATCGAACCGTCGACGACGATCGCGAGTCGCGTCGGCCCCGACGATGTCGTCACCAGCTCGTTCGCGCCGCCGAGCAGCGGTCCGGCCGCCGCGATCGCGAGCGCCGAGAGCAAGAGCACCCGCGCCGCGAGGAGGATGATGCGACGCAGCCGCCAGCGGCGCTCCACGCGCTCCACGCTCTGGAGCACCAGCTCGATCGCCGCGAACTTCTGCTCGCGCGGGCGGCGCTTGTGGATCAGGTGGATGATGATCGGCAGCAGCGCGCCGATCAGCCCCGCGAGGAGGAGTGGGTTGGTGAAGCTCACCGCGCCAGGCTCCGCATCGACGTGCGCCGCGAGAGGAACTCCGCGAGCATCTTCCCGGGGGCGCGGTCCGTTCGGGTGAGGTGGTACTCCACCCGCGACGAGCGGCAGCGCGACTCCGCGGTCTCGATGAACTTCTTCACCTCTTCGAGGTACGCGTCACGGATCGCACGCGCGTCGATCTGCACGTTGCGATCGTCCTCCATCGAAACGAACAGCGTGCTGTCCTCGAACGGGAACTCCAGCTCGTCGGGGTCGAGCGTGTGGAACAACGCGACGTCGTGTTTGCGCGCGCGCAGCCGCGCGATGGCTTCGAGGGCGTCGAGCCCGCCGTCGAGGAGGTCCGAGAAGATCACCACGATCGACCGGCGCGTGAGGCCCTCCGACAACGCGTCGAGCGCGACCTTCAACCGCGACGGCCCGTCGGGTTTCAGCGCCTCCAGCACCGACAAGATCTCTTGCAGGTGCCCGCGCCGCGCCCGCGACGGGACGCGGATGTCGAGTTTGTCGGCGAACGTCGCGAGCCCGACGGCGTCGCCCTGGCGCGCGAGCACGTACGCGAGCGCGCCGGCGCAAGTGGTCGCGTACGCGAGTTTGTTCAGGCGCTCGGCCTCCTGCGGATAACCCATCGACCCCGACGAATCGACGACGCACAGCGCGCGCAAGTTCGCTTCGTCCTCGAAGCGTTTGATGTAGTCGCGGTCGAACCGCGCGAACGCGCGCCAGTCGAGGTGCCGAACGTTGTCGCCCGGCGAGTACTCCTTGTGCTCCGCGAACTCGACGCTCGTGCCGTGGTGCCGCGAACGGTGCATCCCGGCGAGCGCGCTGTCGGCGACGACACGCGCGCGCAACGTGAGGTTGCCGATGTCCGCGAGGACGGACGGCTCGATCTCACCCGGCTTCCGCTCGGGCTCCGGCTGTGCGCCGCGGGTCGCCAAACTAGGACCCCTTCACGGACTCCAGGACGGTGCGGACGAGGTCCGCCGAACGCACGCCCGACGCCTCCGCGTGGAAGTTCGTCACGATGCGGTGCGCGAGCACCGGCACGGCGATCGCGCGGACGTCCTCGACGGTCGCCGCCGGCCGCCCGTGCATTGCGGCGCGCGCCTTCGCGCCGAGCACGAGGTACTGCGAAGCACGCGGTCCCGCGCCGAACGCGACGAACTCCTTCATCCGCTGGATCGCCGCCCCCGAGAGCTGCTCGGAAGCGTTGTCGGGGCGCGTCGCACGCACCAGCGCGACCGCGTGGCGAACGACGTTCTCCGGCGCCGGCACCCGACGCACCAACGCCTGCAGCGCGAGGATGCGCTCCGGCGAGAGCACCTTCGGCAGCGGCGGGCGCGCCTCGCCCGTCGTGGAGCGAACGATCTCCACCTCCTCGGCCTCCTCCGGATACTGCACGTCGAGCATGAACATGAAGCGATCGAGCTGCGCCTCAGGGAGCGGGTACGTCCCCTCTTGCTCGATCGGGTTCTGCGTCGCGAACACGTGGAACGGCGCCGGCATCTCGTGCGTCGCGCCCGACGCGGTGACCTGGTGCTCCTGCATCGCCTGGAGCAAGGCAGCTTGCGTCTTCGGCGGTGTGCGGTTGATCTCGTCCGCGAGCAGCAGGTTCGTGAAGATCGGCCCCTTCACGAAGCGGAACGAGCGCCGCCCGGTCCCTTGATCCTGCTCCAACACGTCGGTGCCCGTGACGTCCGAAGGCATCAGGTCCGGCGTGAACTGGATCCGGTTGAACGACAGGTCCAGCACCTGCGCGAGCGTCTGGATCAGCAGCGTCTTCGCGAGCCCGGGCACGCCGACGAACAGCGCGTGGCCGTTCGAGAACAGCGCGATCAGCAAGTGCTCGATCACGTCGTGCTGGCCGATGATGCGCTGGCCGATGCCGGCCTTGGCCGCCTTCACGGCCTCCGCGAGCTCGGCGACGAGTTGTTCGTCCGTGGGCCCCGCGGAGTCCGGGGCGGTGGGGTGTTCGAGCGTCAGGTCCTCGTTCATGTCGTTCATTCAGCTTCCGGTGGCGGTCGTGAGGATCTCCTGCGGCGTGCCGTCGTTCGGCGCCGGCAGGACTTCGATCGATTGGCGCTGCACCGGCCCGGTGGGCGGTACGAGAACCAACTCGTAGGCGCCGGGCAACAGCGCGATGGGGGGCGTCGGCGTGACGAGGCTCGTCGCGATCTGCTTGCCGTCGCGCTCCAGGAACACCCGCGAGAACGGCGCGCCCTCGACCTCGATCAGCCCGCCCTGCCCCAACGTGGGGAGCGACGGCTTGCCGCCCTCATAGTACGCGAGCGCGAGCTTCGCGTGCGCGACCTTGTCGGGGTCACCGCCCTCGCCGCCTTCGATCGCGAGCGTCAGCCGGTGGATGCGCGGGTCGAACGGGTTGATGTCGATCGCCCGCGCGAGCGGCAGCCGCGCCTCTGACGGGTTCCCGGCGCGCACGAAAACCTCGGCGAGCGTGACGTTCGGGCCCGCGAGATCGGCGGTGCCGTCCATCGCCGCGCGCGCCGCCTTCTCGGCGCGGTCGAGGTCGCCGTTCGCCAACGCGACCATCGCCAGCTTCGCGGAGATCAGCGGCGACTGCGTGGCGTCGAACGCCTTCTCCAGCTCACGCTGCGCCGCCTTCACACGACCGCGCGCGAACAACAGATCCGCGGCGCGCGCGAAACGGCGGCCCTCCTTCGAGAGCCCGTGCAGTTTGTCGTCCGGGGTCTCGGCGCGATCCTTCAGGACGATCTTCTTGTCACCCTTCACCGGGCGGCCGGTCTTGTCGTTCTTGATCGAGCGCGTCAGGAGGGCCTTCTTCCAGAGCCGCTCCATCTTCGCGAGGGACTTGCCGTGCACCTCCTCGATCGCCTCGGCGTCCGTCATGCCGCCGGACATCAGCGTCAGCGTGCGACGCATCCCGGCCCAGCCCTTTTGCTCCACGAGGAACTCGATGAACGTGAAGACCTCCGAGAACGCGAGGCTCGTCGCCTCTTGCGTGGGGAGCTTCGCCATCGACGGGTGCATCTTCGCGAAGGGGATCAGCTCCTTCTTCTTCGCGGCCTCGCGCAAGCGAACTTGCTGATCGACCGTGATGCCCAGCCCCGGCTCCCCGCGCCACGCGGTCTCCGAGAACTTCGCGATGCCCTCGTGCAACCAGATCGGCACGGTGTTCTTCGACGCCCCCCCGATGATCAGGTGCGCGAGCTCGTGCGCCACCGTGTCACGCCACGAGTAACCGAACACCACCGCGCGCGGCGTCGTGACCATCAAACGGTTCCACCGACACAGCGCGATCGTCCCGGAGTTCTCGATGTCCTCCTTCGTCAACGACGACACCGCCGCGAGCGTCGCCGCGGTCGGGTAGACATCCACGATGATCCGCGACTTCGGCCGCCACCCGAGCAACCCGCCGATGCGATCCATCGCGGCCTCGAGCGTCTCCACCGCGAACGGTACGAGCACCGCGTCCTTCCCCGGCGGGTGCCGAATGATGAAGCTGTCCGAGATGTGTTCGACGTAGCCCTGCGTCGCGACGCGCGCCGCCTCCGCCGCGACCTCGCTCCCGAGCGCCGCCTCCGGCGCACCGTTTCGACGCGCCTCCCGGAACGCGTGCACCGCACCCGCGTAGTCGCCGAGGTGCATCTTCACCTCGCCGACGAGCGCGAGCGTCATGGCGTCGTCCGGCTTCTTCTTCAGGAGCCGCTCCGCGATCTCACGTGCCTCGTCGATACGCCACGCCTCGACGAGACGGAAGCCGTCGAGCACGTCCTTCGCGGACTTCAGATCCACGTCGTCGGCGAACGCCACCCTGGGCATCGCCAGGACGAGGAGGAGCGCGAAGAAGATCCTCACTTCACCAGCTCCTCGTAGTAGCGGCGCACCGCGTCCTTGTACTGCTCCACCGTGCCCTGCTTCGCCGCCTCCAGGATGTCCTCCCGGAACTCGGCCGGGGCCTTGTACTGCTCCGGCTTCGGAATCTCGACCTTGTTGTCGCGCGGGTCGTGCCCGTTACCGTCACCCTCGGGACCGCCGGAGGGCTGCTGCCCGAACGGGAGCGGCACTCCGCCGCCACCGCCGCCGCCGCCCTGGTTGCCCATCTTCTCGAGCTCCTGACGGAGCTGCTGGAGCTTGTCGAGCGCGTTGCGCTCCTGGCTCAGCGCGGACGGCGCGTCGCCTTGCTGCATGCTCTGCCCGGCCTCCTGCATCGACTGGGCGGCGTCGCCGATCATCTGCTGCACCTCGGGGCCGACGATCGGGAGCTGCTGCCCGAGTTTGTCGAGGTCCTGGCCGATCTGCTGCGTGCGCTTCTCGAGCTGGTTCTGCTTCTTCTGCAGCTTCGACAGCATCGACTTCTCACCCTCGGAGAGGAGCGACTCCGGCGAAGGCATCAACGACTCGATGTCCTCGAGCACCGCGTCCACCGCCGGACGCGCGCGCCGCAACGCACGCTCCGTGCGCTCGGCCTCCTCGCTCATCCCGAAGACATCCCCGTAGCGCCGCGCGCTGTCGACGCGCCGCGCGGCGTCGCGTTCGAGCTGCGCCATCTGCTGCGCGGCCTTGTCGAGCACTTCTTTGCCCGCGCCGAAGTCCTGCGCCTCCAACGCACGCAGGCCGTCCTCCAGGCGACGCTCGGTCAGCTCGAAGAGATCGTAGTCCGGCATGTGTTTTTCGGGCCGCACCTTCTCCATCGACTTCGCCGCCATCTGCAGCCGCTTCTTCTGCTTCTCGATGAACGCCTTCGGATCCCCGAGCCGCGACCGCATGCGATCCAGAACGTTCTTCGACAGCTGTTCGGTCTTCTTCGCGAGCTCACGCTCCTCCTCGGCGACCTCTTCGAGGTTCTTCCAGAGCCGGTTCGCGGTCTGCGTGATCTCGGAGTACTCGCGCGACTGCAGCTCCTCGCGCCCGCCCTGCAGCTCGGAGAGCATCTTCTCCGTCTGGTTGAGCATCCGGTCGAGCGCCTGCATCGCGGCGTCGAGATCACCCTGCTCGAGCATCCGCTGCATCTCGTCGAGCTTCTCCTGGCTGTCGTTCGCGTCGAGCGCGTCCTGGTTCACGAAGTCCTGCGGGATCGAGCTCTTCAGCTTCGCGAGCTCCTTCATGATCTCCTGGATGCGCGAGCGGATCGCCTTGATCGACTCCGAGATCAGCGCCCGCTTGTCCTCCGTCGGCGCGTTCTTGAAGTCCTCCAACGCCTGCCGGAGCGCCTGCTGCTGCTCGCGCAGCTCCTTCGCCAGCGCCTCGGCGTCGATCAGGCGCTGATCGTTCAGCAGGTCCGCGAGGTACACGACGTTCTTCTCGAGCGTCGTCACCATCTTGTCCTGCGACCGCGTCACCGCGCGGCCCGTGCGTTTGTCGGGGCGCTCGTGCCGCTCGAAGCTGCGCTTTGCGTTCCGCACCGCCCGACGTTTCCGCGACGTCGCCTTGTTCAGCTCGCGGCGCGCCTGCTCGAAGGCGTCCGCGACCTGCGGCCGCCCCATCGGATCCTTGCGGATCGCGGCGACCGTTCGCTTGAGTAGATCGTCCGCCGCCATCGCACGCTCGACGATCTTGTTCGAGCTCTCCAGCAGCGCCTTGTACTTCGCGGCGTCGTCGGCGAGCGCGAACGCACGCTCCAGGTTGTCACCGAGGATGTGCACCAGCTCGTCGAGCGACTGCTCCTCGAGCGCGAGCACCTGCGCGTGGTGCGCCTTCTTCGAGTAGACGCGCAGCTCCTTGGTCTCACTCGCGCCGGCCTTCGGTCCGTTGACGGTGTCGTTGTCGCGGACCTCGACGCTGTACGCGACGCGGTCCCCGGGCTGCAGCTGCAACGTGGCGAGGTCCAGCTCGGCCTGCCCGCGGTAGCGACGCTCGCCGTTGGTCGCGGAGGTGAGCCGCACGCGCCCCTCGCGCGAGGTCTGCAGCACGCGCCACACCACGAAGGTCTCGCCGAGGAGGAAGTCGTCCTTCGCGGAGAACTCGAGCGTCAGCCGGTCGCGCTCGTTGACCTCCAGCGGCGACTCCACCGGCGCGTCGAGCGTGACCGCGGGGGCCTCGTCGACCTCCAGCTCGATCTCGTGACCGCGGCGCTCCTCCATCAGCTCGCCGTCGACGTCGACGACGCGGAAGCGGTACCGGCCCGAGCGCGACAACACGACGGTCGCGCGGAGCTGCCGCCCGCTCACCTCGACGGCGATCTGTTGCGCCTCCTCGTCGACCTGGTCCCCGTGGCTCAACAGCAGCGCGGCTTCCCGCACGGAGCGGCGCGCGGAGGTCTCGATGACGACCTCGGTCCCGGCGAGCGCGTAGATGCGGCCGCTGGGGCTCTCCACCGTGCGCGGCGCGCGGTTGGCGTACGCGGGGAAGCGGTAGGACAGGCGGATGTCGCCGAGGCGCGGCTCGGGGGGGACGCGCCGGAGGGCTTCGTCGAGGGTGCCCATCGCGAGGGGGGCCTCGAACGCCGACGCGATGAAGCGCGGCGCGAGGAGCGCGAACCCGGCGATCAGCCCGGCGGCGGCGACGAGCGGGAGGAGCGTCCGCTTCAGCGAGCGGCGGGTGGTGCGCCGGATGAGCGCCGAGACGTCGACGGCCTCGGCGATCTCGGCCGCGTCCGAGACGGCGAGATCCGCGAGCAGCTCGCTCTGGCCGAACTTGCCGCGGTCGCGGGCGAGCTCCACGGCGGAGAGGAGCTGGAGGGGATCGCCGGCGGCCGCCGAGGCCTCGTCGACGTAGGCGGCCACTCCCTCGTCGCTGTTCAGGTACGCAAAGACGAGCGGCCCATACCTGATGCCGACGAAGATCAGGGTCCCCAGGAGCACCAAGATCTCGGCGAGCGCGGTCCCGGTGGGCGACACGGACAGCGCGGACAGGACCGCGCCGACCCCGACCGCGAACACCGCGCCGGTGACGAGCACCACCACGGCTTCCACGAGGGCGGCCCGGCGGAGGGCCGCTCGCACCCGGTCGAGCCGGTCGAACAGGGCGCGAGCGCCCGAGCTGGACCCGTCGTGGGGCACGTCGTCGAAAGATACCATTCGTGAGCGCCTGTGTTCCCGCCTTCGGCCTGAATCGCATCAACGCATGAGCGCTTTTGGGTCTTCCGAGAGGATCGGGGGCACCGCGGGCTTGCATCCGCGGTCCCCGGGGTACAACGTAGGTGAGAGCGCGATCACGCAACCCCCCGAAATGAAGGCTGAATCAAATCTTTTTGCCGATTCGATCGTCCCTATCAACGAGCAGGACGAAACCTTCATGAGCAACCGAGATTCACGACAGAGCAAAGAGACCCGGGCCCGCGAGAACGCGATCGATCGCGAGCTCGTAGCCCAAGCCAAGAAGGGCGACCGCCAGGCCTTCGGCCGACTGGTCGAGCGCTATCAGCAGCGAGTCTACGCCCTCTCCTACGGCATCGTACGTCAGCGCGAAGACGCGTGGGACGTCGCGCAGGAGGCCTTCGTGAAGGCCTACCGCAACCTGGGCCGCTTCGAGGGCAACTCCGCCTTCTACACGTGGCTCTACCGCATCGCCTACAACCTCAGCATCGACGCGCTCCGCGATCGGGCCCGCCGCGAGACGGTGGACATCGACGAGAACCGCAAGCTCGAGGAGGCGCTCGCGAAGGCCGGTCGTCGGCCGCTCGAGCACCCGGACGAGATGGCGGCGCGGCGCGAGCTGTCGACGGTGCTGCAGACCGCGATGCGCAAGCTCTCCGACAAACACCGCGCGATCATCGTGCTCCGCGAGATCCAGGGCTTGTCGTACGAAGAGATGGCGGAGGTGCTCGGCATCTCGAAGGGGACGGTGATGAGCCGCCTCTTTCACGCCCGACAGAACCTGCAAACCCTCCTCGCCCCCTACGTGAAGAAGGGCGAAGACGTGCCGCAGAGCTTGAAGCTCGCGCTCAGGACGGCGTGAGGAGGACGAAGTGACGAAGCGTCAGGACGACAAGTACATCGAAGCCTCCGTCGAAGAGCTCCTCACGGAGGACGCCGCGCAGGAGATCGCGCAGCGCGAAGGGGAGTGGAACGCCTTCACATCCGCGGTGTTCGCGCGGATCGACGAAGAGGACCTCGGCGTCGCGCGGATGCCGATGGAGGACCAGGCGATCGACCTGTTCCGCCAGGAGGTCGCCGGCGAGCTGGCGGACCTCGCGCCGCGCTTCGAGGAGGGCTTCAAGGAAGGCGTCGAGCAGCGCATCTGGAACGCCGCCCGCGAGCCGACCGTGATGGACCGCGTCCGCGGCTTCTTCGACCGCGCGTTCGGCGAGCGCGTGGGCTGGAGCGTCGGCTGGGCCGGGGCGATGGCCGCGGCGTTGGCGATCGTGACGATCACGGGAATGCCGACCGAGCCCGGGACGCAGATTGCGGAGAACATTACGGGCGAGGTCAGCGTCAAATCACTGAGCTTCGAAGGCACCGTGACGGTGATGCCGAACGACGGCGTGACCGTGGTCTGGCTGTCGGACGACGCCAGTAGCTGACGCACCGGGGTCCCCTGAGGAGGAACCCGGCGCGACGCACGGGTGGTTTCGAGGTAAGGAAAGGCCATGCACCTCGGAACACTCGCGCCGGTCGCGCTCGTCGCACTCACCACGGTGGCCGCGGAATCGAACGCCCACGCCGCCGGTAAAGTCGAGCTCGAGGTCGTCGTCATCGAGGCGAGCAAGACCGGCAAGTCGCCGGCGCCCAAGGGCGTCTCGGCGAAGGTCGTCAAGGAGCTCGAGAGCTTCGGCTTCACCGCGATCCGCGTGTCGGATCGCATCACCGCGAGCGTCGAGAACGAAGCCTCGGTGTCGGTGGAGTTCCGCTCCAAACCCAACGAGAAGAAGAAGCGCCAGATGCTCAAGGTCACGGTGCTCGAGAAGAAGAAGGAGGTGACGCGGTTGAAGATCGCGTTACCGTCGATCCCCTTCAGCGCCGAGACCGAGCACAGAAAAGGCGGCACCTTCCTCGTCGCCGTGAAGGGCAAGAACGCCGACGCCGTCTTCCTCGCCGTCACCCCCAAACCATGAGCGACGAGGACCGGATCGTCGCCGCGCGGATGAAGCTGCGCGAGCGGCATCTGGCGGGACGCGCACCGACCACCCCTACGGATCGGGCGCGGGGCTCGGGGCCCGAGAACCGCCACGGGATGCCGAAGCTCCCCACCGGACAGCACGCCGTCGACAAGTGGCCGGTGTTGGATCTGGGGCGCCACCCGATCGTGGATCCCAAGGACTGGCAGCTCACGATCGACGGCGCGGTCGAGGAGCGGGTCACACTCGACTGGTCCGCGTTCATGGCGCTCCCGCAGGTCGACGAGCCGAGTGATTTCCACTGCGTCACCACGTGGAGCAAGATGGACCTCGCGTTCCGCGGCGTGCGCGTGCGCGACGCCCTCGCGCTGGCGCGCCCGCACGACGACGCCTCGCACGTGATGCTCCACGCGTACGACGGCTACACCACGAACGTCTCGCTCGACGCGCTGATCGACGACGACGTCCTCCTCGCCCACACCGTCGACGGCCAACCTCTGCCGCGACCGCACGGCGGCCCGGTGCGTGTGGTGACGCCGAAGCTCTACGCGTGGAAGGGCGCGAAGTGGGTGAACCGCATCGAGCTGCTGGTCGGCGACCAACCCGGGTTCTGGGAGGTACGCGGCTACAGCATGACCGCGTTGCCCTGGGACGACGACCGCTACCGCTGATGCACGCGGCGCCACTCGGCGGGGGTGACGCCGTGGTGCCGCTTGAAGACCCGGTGGAAGTGCGACGCGCTCTCGAACCCGATACGCGCACCGACGCCCTCCACCGAAGCATCGCTCCGCAAGAGAAGTTGACGCCCGGCCGCGAGCCGCGCGTGGGTGATCCACTCGACGACCGTACGACCCGTCTCGGCCTTCACCACCGCGCCGGTGTGCGCGGCGGATCGGTGCACGTGCTCGGCGACGTCGGCGAGGGAGATGCCGTCGGTCGCGTGCCGCATGATGTACGCGAGCGCGCGGGCGCTCACGGTGGCGCCGGCGGGGACGTCGAGTGTCGCGTCGGCGCGGAGCACGATCGCGGTGAGCACGGCGAGGTATCCGTCGACCGCCAGCGACTGCCACGGCGCGTTCGCGGAGAGCTCGGCCTCGAGGCCCGCGAACGCGTCGCGGAGGCGCTCGCGATCCGATTCTCGAACGGCGCGCACCGCGGGGGCACCCTGCGCGACGGCGTGAAAGGCGTCCGCGAGGTGACGAACCGGGGTGCCGTTGAGGCAAGACGTACACGCCGACAGCCCGACGCCCGAGACCGCCTCCGCCGACACCGCGTAGTGCGGGACCCCCTCCGGTACGAGCACGATGTCGCCGGGGCCGACGGTGTACGTCGCCCCGCACCACAGCTCGGCGCGGCCGCGCTCGTAGAACGCGAGGCTCGCGTGTGGGTGGACGGTCGGTGGGCTCGCGGCGTCGATGCGACCGTCCTCCATGCGGTGGACGCGAAGGCCGTGCGGCTCGGCGAGGTGCGATGTGACGCGGACGTTCACGCGGACAAGGTCTTCACCAGCATAGCCCCTGCGCGCGCGCCTTGCGCGGCGGCTTCCACGACCTGCTGCATTCCGGTCGTGAGATCTCCCGCGGCCCACACACCCGGGACCGAGGTCGCGCCGAACATGTCGACCGCGACGTACCCCGCGTCGTCGAGGTCGACGCCGAGCGACTGAACGAGCGCGGTCTGGTGCTGGTCGGGCTTCACGAACAGGCCTTGGCGTTCGAGGACCGTCCCGTCCGCGAGGCGGATCCGCGCGAGCTCACGACCGGGTCCTTCGAGGGCCTCGACCTTCGCCTCGTAGATCGGCACACGCGCCGCATCGAGCGCGCCGCGCGCTTCGTCGGGGAGCGCGCCGCCGTTCGTGAGGACGACGACGTCGTCGGACCAGTTCTTCAGCAGCGGCCCGTAGTGCGCGGCAAACTCCCCGGCGACGAGCGCCGCGAGCGGTCGGTCGCGCGACTCCCAGCCGTGACAGAACGGGCAGTGGTGGATCGCGTGCCCCCAACGCTCGCGGTACCCGGGGATGTCGGGGTGTTCGTCGACGACGCCGGTCGCGAGGAGGATCGCACGCGCGGTGAAGTCGCCGGCGTCGGTCTCGGCGCGCCACGTCTCACCTTCGCGAACCAGGCGGCGCACCGTCGCATCCTTGCGCTCCACGGTGGAGTACGTGGCCATCTGCGACCACGCGATCGAGCGCAGCTCCGCGGGCGGCAACCCGTCGCGCGTGAGGAAGTTGTGCACGCCGGCCGTGACCGCGTGGCGGGGCTCCCCGCGATCGAGCACCAGCACCGAACGGCGCGCGCGGCCGAGGTAGAGCGCAGCGGTCAGGCCGGCGGGGCCGCCTCCGATGATGACGACATCGTGCTTGTTCATGCGGTCTACGGTAGTCGGCGGGGCGCGGATCGAACCATGGCCGATCCGCGGGATGATCTGCCCGATCCGCGGATCCGAGGATCGTGTCGGGTGCGAGCGTCGACCCGACAGGACACATCGTCGAGCGGACTCGACAGGGCCGGCGAATTCCCGCCGTTCGGTGAGGGTGGTCCGCGCCTTGCGTGGCCGGCGCAGCACATGGCGCTCATCAAGAGCGGCGCCGAGAACAACATCCGACTGCAGTCGCCCCCCAAGCAGTTCGACTACGACTCGGATGCCGAAGAAACCAAACCACCTCTTTCCCCGACGACCCAGACGGGCGGCCCGGCCGCTCCCGACCCCGTCGCGCAACCTACCTTGCAGACCGCGAACGACGCGCGTCTGGTGACCGCGAACGATCCGAAGACGATGCAGATGCGGCAACGGCTGGACGCGCAGCTCGCGTCGGTCGAGCCACCGGACCGTGCGGCGCGCCTCGGCGCGTCGTTGGACTTCCTTCACGCGAACCCGGACCGCCTCGCGCAGCTCGACGCGAGCGGACAGGACGCCGTCGCCCAGCTCGGGCTACGTCGCGAAGACGGTTCCCTCGATCCCGCGCAGGATCCAGACGCCGCACGCGCCTGGGGCCAGCTCCTCGAGTCCGGCTACGCGGCGACCGGCCCCGGCGGTCCCTGGGCGAACGACCCCGCGTTGAGGTCGCAGCTCGACGGGATCGAGACCGAGGTCCTCCAGGGCCTCGGCGACCGGCCCCCCGCGCCCCCGTACACGTCGGACGCCGTCGACGCGTTCGAAGCGAGCGGCAACAAGGCGTGGCTCGACCGGGCGATCGACACCTACGAAGGCGCCGGGCTCGAGTCGGTCTACGGATCGTTGCCCGGGTACCTCGCGTTCCTGAACCGCCCGTGGGATCCCGGGGACGGCGCGGGCAACCTCTCCGAGAAGTTCCCGATGTTCGGCGACCAACCGCTGCGCGCGCTGAGCGCGTACTACGGCGTGGACGATCCGACGCAGCGCGCGGCGCTCGTCGACTACGCGCTCGATCCCAGCCAAGTCGCGCCGAGCCTGCTGCCCGCCGTGCGTGCGCCGCTCGACGTGTCGCTGCCGGACAACCTCGCGGCGGATCCGAGTCAGGTCTACGCACTCCCGGAAGCGGGACCGCAGGCCTTCTCGGAGGAGAACGCGGCGGCGATCCGACAGGTGATGAACGACTTCCCGCGGCTCGACCCCGACGGCTGGAACGTCCTGCAGAACCTCTCCGCGGAGTACGGGCCGATCTCGGTCGTCGACGTCACCGCGGAGGGCGGCGTCACGGGCGCCGCGTGGAACGCAAACCAGCAGATGGTGTTGTCCGTGAACACCGACGAAGTCGCGAACCTCCGCGCGTTGCGAGAGGACGGATCGTTCGGTCCGATCTCCTTCGGTTCGGCGATCTTCCACGAGGCCACACACTTCGTGTTCGACGGGAAGATGGACATCACCTCGAACGCCGAGGTGGTCGCCGCCTACGCCAACGACGACGCGACGTTGGGCGTGGAGGAGCTCGCGACCCAGCGCACCAACACGCGCTACCGAGAGCCCAACGGCGAGGCGACCCGGGAGGGGTACGACCGCATCTACGACGCCCGGACGGTCCCGGGCGGCGACCTCGCGGCGTTCGAGCAGTCCATCCGCGAGCGGCCGCTCGGTGACCTCTCGGCGCTGCAGCACATGGGCGTCCCGTCGATCGTGTTCGACCTCGGCGGCGGGAGCACGCTGCGGGTGTCGACGGACTTCGGGTTCGGCGACATCACCGCCGGGCTCATCCAGATCGGTCTGTAGGTCTTTTCAGGCAACACACGCCCTCGCTCGCCGATAACCGATGCGCGATGCGGGGCTTTACCGCGGTTGTCCTCCTGTTCGGGCTCGCCGCCTGTGGGGGCCCCGATCCGCTCTCCAAGGTCACCGATCCGGCCGCCGAGGCCCCCGTCGAAGATCCGGTGGAGTGCACGCTCCTCGGGAACAACTGCCCGAACGGCCAGACCTACGAGATGTGCTGCCAAGCCGGGGACTGCGCGTTCTGGTTCGACGACGGCACGGGGTTCATCACGATCGATCACGCGCTCGCGTACTGCCGCTCCGGCGACGTACCGACCGGTGTCGTCCCGACCTACGACGACCCGCGCGACGGTACGGAGATCCGCGAGGAGCGCGACGGCCCGACGCCCACGCCGAACGGCAACGGCAACATGAGCACCGGCGGCAACAACTCGGGCGGCTCGAACAACAGCAACAACCAGACGGGCTCCGGCGGATCCGGCGGCGCGTGTTACGGCGCGGTCACCGCGTGCGACGCGCGGTACTCCTCCGCGTCCTGCACCGAGAACCCGGGCTGCTACTACAGCTACGAGATCTGCCTCGGCTCCGCGTGGGCGTGTCAGTCGTTCTACTCGCCGTCACAGTGCGGCTACCAGCTCGGATGCCGCTGGGACTACTACGACGACCGCTGCGTCGGCGGCTCCGCGTCCTGCGGCTCGCGGACGTCGAGCGGCTCGTGCAACACGCAGCGCGGTTGTTACTGGCGCGACGCGGAGTGCACGGGCGGCGCGTGGCAGTGCAGTCGCCACACGTCCGAGAGCGCGTGCCGCGCTTGGCCCGAGTGTTACTGGCGTTGAAAGCGTGACGCCCTCGACGCCGTTCGCCATGATGCCGGCGTGCGTAGCCTCCTCCTGCTGACCACGTTCGCCTGCGCGACCCCCGCGACCGCCGCCCCCGAGGTGAAGCCGAAGTACGTCGTCCACGCGGGGCGGCTCGTCGACGTGGCGAAGGGCACCACGCAGAAGGACGTGACGATCCGCGTCGAAGGCGACCGCATCGTCGGCGTCGAGAAGGGGTTCGCGAAGGCCGGCAAGGGCGTGTCGACGATCGACCTGCGCGCGCACACCGTGATGCCCGGCTTCATGGACATGCACACGCACCTGACGTTCCAGCTCAGCGCGAAGAGTTACTCGGAGCGGTTCTTCATGAACGACGCCGACGTCGCGCTGCGCGGCGCCGAGTTCGCGCGGCGGACGCTGCTCGCGGGGTTCACGACGGTGCGCGACCTCGGCGACCGCAACAACATCACGGTGTCGATGCGCGACAGCATCAAGAAGGGGTGGATCGTCGGGCCGCGAATCTTCACGGCCGCGAAGTCGCTCGCGACGACCGGCGGCCACGCGGATCCGACGAACGGCCTGAACGCGGAGCTGAAGAAGGACCCCGGACCGAAGGAGGGGGTGGTCAACGGCGCGGACGACGCACGCAAGGCGGTGCGCCAGCGCTACAAGGACGGCGCGGACCTCATCAAGCTCACCGCGACCGGCGGCGTGTTGAGCCTCGCGAAGAGCGGCCAGAACCCGCAGTTCACCGACGAGGAGCTGGAGGCCGTCGTCGCGACGGCGAAGGACTACGGCTTCCGCGTCGCCGTGCACGCGCACGGTGCGGAGGGGCTCAAGCGAGCGGTGCGCGCGGGCGTTCACTCCGTCGAACACGGCACGTACCTCGACGACGAAGCCATCGCGCTGATGAAGGAGCGCGGCACGTTCTACGTCCCGACGATCAGCGCGGGGAAGTGGGTCGCGAAGAAGGCGGAGGAGGCCGGCTTCTTCCCCGAGGTCGTGCGCCCCAAGGCCGCGGTGATCGGCGCACAGATCCAGAGCACCTTCACCAAGGCGCACCGCGCGGGCGTGAAGATCGCGTTCGGCACCGACTGCGGCGTCTCTCCGCACGGCACCAACGCGTCGGAGTTCGCGTACATGGTGGAGGGCGGCATGACGCCGATGGAGGCGATCCAGGCCGCGACGATCCGGGCCGCGGAGCTGCTCGACCAACCCGACCTCGGCGTGATCGCCAAAGGCAAGCTCGCGGACCTCGTCGCCGTGAAGGGCGACGCCACCGCGGACGCGAAGCGCCTCGAAGAGGTGGACTTCGTCATGAAGGGCGGGCGCGTCTTCCTTCGCGACGGCGAAGCCGTCTACTGAAGATACTCGGGCGCCGCCTACCCGAGTCGAAAGCCGACGCCACCCACGGTGTACACCGCGTCGCGGAGCGCGTCGGTGCTGAGCGCGGCGACGTCGAGCGGCGCGCCGAACGTGACGTCGACCGTCGCGCTCCGGGTGTGCGCTTCGCGGAGGTTGAGGTTCTGCACGACCCCGCGCGGCAACAGGCGACGCAGCAGGTTGTAGCCGAAGCTGGTCTCGGCGCGAACGAATGCGGGCACGAGCGTCGCGTCCGCGAGGCTCGCGAGCTTCAGCGCCCCGCCGCGCCACGGCGTCTCCACCGCGACGCCCTCCCCGTCGCGGTAGTTGGTCTGTCCCGCGGGGAAGATGACCACCGCGCCGCCGTCGCGCAGGAACGCGGACTGTTCTCGCCAGAACGCATCGCGCTCTTCGTCGCTGTCGCCGACGAACGCGAGCAACGGGTGGAGCTCGCGCATCGGCTTCGACAACGCATCGACGACGACGCGCACACGCCCGCCGCGGCGCTGCTCTACCGCGAAGGCCAGGCCGTAGTAGTCGAGGATCGGGTACGGGTGATTCGCGGCGACGACGAGCGGACCTTCCGCCGGCAGCTCGCCCGACGTTTCGACGGTGATGCCGCCGTGGTGTCCAAGGACGTCGGCGAAGCAAACGTCCGCGGGGAGTGACCGGAGCAGCGCCACGGTCTGCGGCACGCCGAACATGCTCTGCGCTCGACGGCCACGAAGGAGCCGAGGCGCACGTCGTTCGAAGACCTCCTCTAAGGGGTGCACGTCGCCCAAGAGCGTTCGTGGGGCGGCGTCGCGGGTCAACCGCGGGAGGTCCACGGTCGTCGGCTCGACTGCTACCCTCGGGACATTCTGAACTCAGCGGATCTCGTCGCCGGTGCCCTCGGCCGCGCCAGTCGTAACCTCATCGACCGCGAGGCGCTCGTCGAGCTCGTCGCGCTCGCGGCGATCGCGCGCGAGCACGTGCTCGTCGTCGGGCCCCCCGGGACGGCGAAGAGCGAGGCGGTGCGTCGCGTCGCGAAGGCGCTGGGCGGGCGGTACTTCGAATACCTCCTCGGGCGGTTCACCGAGCCGAACGAGATCTTCGGCCCGGTCGATCTGCGGAAGCTCCGCGAGGGGGTCGTCGAGACGGAGACGACGGGGATGCTCCCCGAGGCCGAGATCGCGTTCCTCGACGAGGTGTTCCTGGGCTCGACGGCGATCCTCAACACGTTGCTCGGGCTCCTCAACGAGCGGCGCTTCGTGCGTGGGCACACCGCGATCGACGTGCCGCTCCGCGTTTGCGTCGGCGCGACGAACGCGCTCCCCGACGACGAGTCCCTCGACGCCTTCGCCGACCGCTTCCTCGTGCGGTTCTTCGTGGACGGGATCCCGGATCCCTCGATCGAGGATCTGCTCGAGAGTGGGTGGGCGCTCGAGTCGCAGTCGATCGAAGGGATCGAGATAGCGCACGTCGACGCACTCGCCGAGACCGCGCGCGCCGCGGATCTGTCCGGCGTGCGGAGCGAGATCGCTCACGCGATCCGCGCGCTCCGGAAGAACGGCATCTTGCTCTCCGACCGACGCGCCGTGAAGCTCCAGCGCCTCGTCGCCGCCGCCGCCGCGCTCGACGGTCGCACCACACCGACCACCGCGGACCTGTGGCCGATCGTCTACGCGGTGCCCTCGCTCGCCGGACAGCAGATCGCGCGGGACGCGATTGCGGAGCTGCTCGAAGCGTCCAAGAGCTCCGCGCTCGCCGCCGCGGCGGAGCACGCTTCCCTCGGGCCGCTCGCTCGCGCGGAGCGCATCGCCCGCGACGGACAGCAGCTCCTCGACGCGCCGCCGGAGGATCCGAAGGAACGCGAGGGCTGGCTGCTGAAGCTCGAAGGCGTCGCGCGGGAGATCGACGCGGCGTTCGCGCCGGACGCGATGCCCGACGCGGTCGCCAAGGTGCGCACCGCGATCGTGGAGGAGGTCGCGCCGGCGATCGAGCTGCCGTGAAGCCGATGCGAATCACGTGGGCGCCGCGCCCGGAGCCGCTGGTGCCGTGCGGCGCGTGGGCGGAGGGCGAGGTCGTCGCCCGCCTGCTGTCGCGCCTGCTCGGGGTCCGCGACGTCGACCTCGAGCGGCTCGAAGGCGTCGTCGCGCCGGGGCTCATCATCGTGTGCGGCGCCGGCGAAGACCTCCCCTGGGTCGACGGCGTTCAGTACCTCGGACGCCACCCGGACGCACCGCGCCTCCTGGTGCCCACGCGGGAGGCGCCCAGCGTCTCTCCGGCCGTGCTCGACGCGCTGATCGAAGCGCGACACGCCGCCGTGCTCCCGGGGCGCATCGTTCGCCTCGACAAACTTCGCCCGATCGCGCGCACCCGTCTGGAGGCGCTGACGTGAATCGCGAATCCGCTCGGCGTCCGGCCACGCCGAGTACGAGGCTCCCGCCCGCGTTGCGGGGGTGGGAGGACGAGCTGTCGATGTTCCCGCCGGACGTCGTACACACGCTGCTCCCTTGGCTCCCACGCCTCGCCGCGACGTTCGGTCCATTGAAACGAAGCACGCGCGAAGGCGACGGCACCCCCGACGGCTTCGGCGGGCTCACGCGCCGCGGTTCGTATGAGCGTCTGCTGCTCTCCGAGTGGGCCATCGCGGAGGAGGCGCCGCTCGAGTTCCTGCGTCGCGCTGCGATGACCGAGCACACGTTCCTCGAGCTTCAACGTCGCGCGCCCTCGGCGTCGCTGCACTCGATCGCGCTGTTCGACGCGGGGCCTCATCAGATCGGCGCACCGCGCCTCGTCCACCTCGCGACGCTGGTCGTGTTGGCGCGCCGCGCGCGGCTCGCCGGCGTCGCGTTCAGGTGGGGCGTGTTGCAGGACCCGGAGCGGCGAACGTTCGAACACCTCGACGCCCAGTCGGTGCTCAACCTGCTACAGGGGCGGTCGACGCACGAGGGGAAGCCGGAGGACGTCGATGCGTTCCTCGAACGACTCGACCCCGGGGACGACGGACTCGACGACCTGTGGTTCGTCGGCGGGAACCGAACGGCGAAGCTCGCGCGGCTCGGTCAAACCGTCGAAGTCGTGGAGTCGATGGAGATCGGCGACCGCGCGCTCGACGTTCGCCTCGCCCCGAAGGACCCGGTGCGATTCGAGCTCCCGCACCCAAACGTTTGTGTGCGACTGCTCCGCGATCCCTTCGAGGTTCGAAAGCCTGCGCCGGTCCGCGTGGCGATGGCGACGACCGGCGGCGGCGTCGCGATCGCCGACGGCGGGCGGCGCCTGTTCCTCCGCACGCAGGCCGGCGTGCTCGCGCTCGGGCTCCCCCACAAACCGCTCGAGCACCACGCCGAGCCTCGGCACCTCGGTGCGCAGCGCGGGCCGATCGTCGCGGTGGGTTGGTGGCACAAACGCTACTGGGTGCTGAGCGTCGACGGCCTGCAACCCGTCCTCAGCGTGCGCAACAAACGTGGGCAGCTCATCGATCAGCTGGAGCTCGAACGCGGTGAGACCACCCTCATGCCTCCCGGCGCCGACGCGCCGATCGCCGGCATGTTCCACGTGCACGGTTACTGCTTCGTACAGTTGGAGAGCGACGTCTTCGCGATCGACCTGCAGCTGCGATCGATCGAAAGGATCGCCACGGACGTCCTGGGCGCCGCGCGGCGCGCCGGTCGTCTGTGGACGCTCCGCGGGCGCGACGCGACGAAGTCGCGCCTCCAACCTTGGAGCCGGACACGCCAACCCGACTGGTACCTCCCGTTCCCGACCGGCGAGGTCTTCTTCTGCCGCAACCACGCGATCGTCGTGATGCGCCAGGGCGACGCGTTCCACCCCATCGGATCCGCGAACCGCTGGGAGGCCAACTGGTTCCACCGACGGACGACCTCGGACTGGGGGCCGATCACGGTGCCCAGCGCGGAAGAGGCCATCGGCGCCTTCGCGGTGGGCGGCCGGCAGATCGAGGCGCGCGTCATCGCGGCGAACGCCGAACGAACGCGCGTGCTGGTGTACGGCGCACACATGCCGCCCTACGAGCTGTGGACGGAGGAGGTCCCGTTCGTCGGCGCCGCGTACTTCAGGAACCTCGTCGTCCTTCACCTGGCCAACGATCAGATCGTCGTGATCGACGCGCAGCGCGCGCGCATCATTCGGTCCTACTCCGCCGCGAGGGTCGGCGCATGAAACGTGTCGAGCGCCTGGTGCACCGCGGCCGCATCGACGTCGCCGCGCTCGCCGTCGATCCGCGCCTCGTCGGCGAACGCGCCGCGCGCGAGCGGGTGCTCGCGGTGTGGACGCTGCACTCCCGACTCCTCGAGGTTCGCGGCACGTACTTCGTCACGTTGATTCCGCCGCGCTCGATGCGAACGCAGAACGTGCCCGGACTCCCCTTCGTGCGCACGGAGCAGGGCCTCGTCGCCTCGCCCGATCTCGACCCACCGCCCCCCGACGTCGCGGCGTGTTTCGCGGGCGGACGCGTCGCAGAGACGGACCTCGACGTCGCGACCTCGATCGCGATCGACGACTGGTTCGACCTGACCGACTTCGAGACGATCGAACCCGAGTCCCTCGGCAAGGCCCCCGCTCCGCCCGGCTACGTCGCGCCGAGGCAGGCCGAAACACGCGAGGTCCTCGACGTGCCGGACGCGACCGAGGAGCGCGACGCCGTCCTCGCGGCGCTGACCTCCGAGGCCGGCGCCTCGAAGCGGCTCCCGTGGTGGGCGCGCTGGTGGCGCGCGCTGCGCAGCGCGGAGAAGGCGTTCCGCGAAGAACCGCGTGCATCCACGGCCGAGCCTCCGAGCGCGTGGCGCCGGTTCGTCGCACGGATCGAGAACGCCCTCGCCGCGCTCACGTTTGCGTCGGGCCTGCATCGCCTCTTCGGTCGGCGTCAGGCGGACTACTTGCGTCGCCTCCTGCGAATGCTCGACGACCAGGACGACGAGGCGCTGCGCCACGCAATCCCCTTGAGCAAGAGCCTGGGCGACGCGCTGTCGCGCCCGAGCTTCGGTCTCCCTAAACCACGCAACGACCTCCGCATCAGCAGCGGCGGGCTCGGCGGAGGCGGGCGTTCGATGGTGGTCGGCTTCGACGTGTTCGAGCTGCTCCGCGAGCGCTACCGGCGGCTCGTCGAACGGCTCGTCCGCCAGGACCGCATCGACGAGGCCGCGTTCGTGCTCGCGGAGCTCCTGCAGGAGGACGAGGAGGCGGTGCAGCTCCTCGAGAACCACGATCGCTTCGTCAAAGCCGCGGAGCTCGCCGAGGCGCGGTCGCTCGCGCCGGACTTGATCGTTCGCCAGTGGTTCCTCGCGAAGCGCTACGACCGCGCAGTTCGGATCGCCAAACGCTACGACGCCTTCGAGGGCGCCGTACTCCGCCTCCAACGCTCGGATCGCTCCGCCGCCGACGCGCTGCGACTCCTGTGGGCCGACGCGCTCGCCGACGCTGGCGACTTCGTCGGGGCCGTCGACACGGCGTGGCCCGTCGAGGAGGGACGCCACATCGCGCACCGATGGATCGCCGCCGCGGTCGCGGTGGGGGGACCGCCCGGCGCCCGCATGATCGTTCGTGCGCTGGAGCTGATCCCCGAAGACTACGAACGACTGCGTGCCCGCGCGCTCGCCTTGCTCGACGACGACGGCCCCGACACCGCACCCGCGCGCGACACGTTCCGCGCGACGCTCTCCCGCGCCAAGGCCACCCCACCGCTCCGCGTGCTTGCGAGGCCGGCCCTCCGATCGCTCTACCGCGACGAAGCCCTCGGCGCGCACGCCGACGCGACGACCTACCGCGCGCTGGGCCGCCTCTCAGGGGACAGCGTCCTCGAAGCGGATCGACCCCGCCGCGAAAAACGTGCGGTGGCGTCGGGTCCCGTGGACCTGTACGTCGACGCCTCCGACGCGACGACCTGGGGGATCGAGGACGTCGTGCTCCTCCCCGACGGGCGCTTCCTCGTCGGCCTCGGCGAGAACGGCGCGCTACTCCTCACGCGCGACGGTCGCGTCGCCAAGCATTTCGACGAGCCCACGCACCACATCGTCCCGTCCGACGGCGGTCACCGCGCCATCGTCGCGGCGCGGCGCGGCGACGTGTGGCGCCTCGCGCGCTTCGACGTGGTTCGTCAGAAGTCGAAACACTGGTGCGAGGCCGAGCTGTCCACGGCAGCGAGCTCGTTCGACGGGTGGACCTGGTACGTGAACAGCGGCCAGGGGCTCGACGCGATCGACGCGACGGCCCGCCGCTTCACGTCGACGTGGCGCAGCCCGGACTGCGCTGCTCGCGCGATCGTGCGCTCCGACAAGGTCCTCGCCGCGGTCGCGCCGCTCGCGTCCGGCACCGCGGAGGTGTGGCGCTACCAGCTCCCGCAACTCACCTTGCGGAGCCGCATCGAGTACCCAGGCGTGCCGTTCGGCGTGGTCGGACGCGACGCGTTCCTCCCGACCGGCGAAGTCGTCACCCTCGCCCGGGAGGAGGCCGGCGGCGACGGTGAGGTCACCCTCACCCGCGAGTTCCGCCTCGACACCTCACACGGGACGAACACGTCGTCGCGCTACATCGACCTGGCACCGTCGACGATCGGGGCACGTGTCGCGGTGGCCCCGGGCTGGTGCGCCGTCGTCGCGCGCACCCCGCTCGGCTGCCAGGTCCTCGTCTACGCCGACACCCAGGAGGAACGCGTGGCGAGCATCTCCCTCCAGGAGTCCACGAACGCGTGCGTCCGCGTGCAAGGCAACTTGCTGCTCGTCGGAGACGATCGCGGCCGGCTGATCTCGATCGACGTCGCGAAGCGACGACTCCTGCGCTCGCTCCGCGTGCGTGCCTGACGACCCTAACGACGACCGCGGCCGCCCTTCTCCTGATCCCGCACGTACGCGAGGAAGTTCGCCTGGTCGTCCATGTCGCCCCGGTAACCCTCGTTGCGACCACGCCCTCGCCCTCGCCCGCGACCGCGGCCGCGGCCGCGCTCGTTGTTGTCGGGCTGCTGCTCTTCGTCGGCTTCGCGCTTCGGGCGCGAGCGACGGGGCGGGGCCTCGCCGTGGAGCGCGCCGATCGCTCGGAACAGAAGCTGCCGCGCGAACTCGTCGACCTCCATCTCGTTGCGGGCCGCGTGATAGGCGAGGTCCTTCATCAGCGGGCCGGCGAGCTTCATCGTGATCTCGCCCGGCTCCGGTTCGGTCGCGTCGGCCGGCGCGGGGAGCGACTCGGAGGCGCTCGCGGCCTCGGCGACGCGCGCCTCGATCTCCGTCTCGCAGCTCGCGATGGCGTCGCTCCGCGTCTCACCTTTCGCGGACACGCCGAGCTCGGGGACCCGTGCGGTGAAGCGCTCGGCTTCGGCGTCGAACGTAACGAGGATTCGATATGCGCGGTCGTCGGCCATGGGCCCGTGAACCTAGCAGGTTGGACGCGAAAAGGGGCCTCTACGGTCAGGGCTTGCTGTTGCGCCAGGGCCGCTCGACCCGGCCCTTGCCGCCGCTCTTGGAGATGGACCGCGCGACCCGAAGCGCTTCTTTGAGCTTCTTCTGGGGGTTGTCGTCGCCGGACTCCGCCGGGTCGAAGTCGCCGCTCTCGTTGACGCGGTTCTCGGTCGCCTCTCGCAGCAGCGCGTCGAGATCGAGGCGCGGGAGGATGTCCGTGTTCGCGACCGACTCCGCCTTGTACTCGAAGGTGCCCCAGCGCCACTCGAGGACCTCCTGCAGCCGCGCCGCGAGGTTCTTGCCGAGCTCGTCCTCGAGCGTGCCGCGATCCATCGCGCCCTGCTCGATCAACGTGACGGTGAGCGGCTGACCGGAGCGCTCCGACGCCGCGAGCGCACGGTCGAGCGCGCTGCGTGAGATCTGCCGCGCCTTCACGAGGTGCTCGCCGATCAGCTCCATCCCCATGTTCGAAGTGATGCCCGTCGGCGCGCCGTTCGCGATGAAGACGCGCTTCCAGATCAGTCCACACCTGAACTCGACGACCCCCTCGGCGCGCGCGTCGACCAGACGACGGAGCACGATCGCCGCGGGTGCGTCCTCGAGCTTGCCGGACTTGAGGACCCCCTCGGGGACCTCGGCCTTCGGCTTCTTCTTCTTCTTGGGCCGCCCGAGCACCGGCTCCTGAGGCCCGCTCTCGTCGATGCGCGACACGAGCTTGCGCGGTGAGTCTTCGCGACCCGCCGAGCCCGAGCCAGGCGGCGGCCGCACCGCGAGATCGCTGACGTCCGGACCGGTGCGAATCGCGGCGGGTGTCTTGAGCTCGGACGCGGCGATCTGACCGGGCGTCGACGCCGAACGCGGCGGGAGGCGTGGCGGCGGCGCGTCGTGCGAACCCATGTGGGGCGGCGGCGAGTTCGGCACCGTCGGCCCCACCGGGATGTTCATCCCGTTCGCGCGAACGTCGATTTCCTCACCCGGGGACGACGTCGACACCTGCGGGCGCGGCGTCGGCGCGAAGTGACGATCCGCGTCCCGCATCGGACCGGAGCGGTGGTCCTGCACCGACGGACGCGCCACTTCGTCGAGCTCCGCGGGGCGTGCGATCGACGAGTCCGTCGGCGCTTCGGCGAGATCGGGCGCGAGGATCGGCACGTCGAAGTCGCCGGGGAACGAAAACGCGACATCCGGCGCGGGCGTGAGCGACCCGTCCACCGACCGCGCCGCGCTCGACGTCTGCATCTGCTCGTGAATCTGCCGCTGCTCGGACGCAGCCTCGGGGCGCATCACCGGCTTCGGCACCTTCGATGGCAAGCTGCGTTGCAGCGGCGGAGGCGGCGGCTCGGTGGTGCGGTCCGGGAACAACGCGTGACGGTTGAAGAACACCGACAGCACCCACGGCGTCGCGTGACGACCGCTCCGCATCAGCCACGCCTCGAGCGCGTTCGCCATGTCCTGCGCCGTGTTGTACCGACGCTCCGGGACCATGCTCGTCGCGCGCTGCACGATGCGCTGAAGGTCTTCCGGCACGCCCTCGCGGATGAGGCGGTACATCGGAACGCCCTTGTTCACGATCTTCCACATCACCTCGTAGGCGGTGTTCCCACTGAAACACTCACGCCCCGAGAGCAGCTCGAACAACATGATCCCCGCGGCGTAGATGTCGGTCTGCACGCTGCACGGCTCGCCCGCGATGTACTCCGGCGCGAGGTACGCATACTTGCCCTTCACCAACCCCGGCTCCGTCTTGGGCTGAATACGCTCCCGCATTCGCACCACGCCGAAGTCCGCGAGCTTCACGTGCCCACTCGACGCCACGAGCACGTTCGACGGGTTCACATCGCGGTGGATGATCTCGAGCGGTTGACCGTCCGGTCCGGTCGCCGTGTGCGCGTGGTGCACGCCGCGCAGGACTTCGGACACCACGTAACACGCCAGCTCGAACGGCAACGCCTCCTTGCGCTGGCGGAGCTTGCTGTTCACCCGGCGGAGGTCGGACCCTTCGACGAACTCCAACGCGAGGTACAGTCCGTAGTCCGACTCCCCCACGTCGTAGAGCGCGATCAGGTTCGGGTGGTCGAAGCACGCCGTTGCGCGCGCCTCGTCGAGCAAGAGCGCTTGCAGCTCCTTGTAGTCCGAGCGTGATCGCTTCACGGTCTTGATGACCGCGCGACGCACGAAGCCGAACTGCGACACCTTGTGGGCGATGTAGAGGTCGGCCATGCTGCCGCCCCCCAAACGTCCGACGATGTCGTAGTCTCCGACGCGCGAGGGCATCACGCCCTGACTCACGCTCTCGTACTCGGGGACGCTGTCGGGCTCCGCGAAGAGTGCGCGCTCCGCATCCAGTTGGGATGGACCAGGTCCACGCGGGCCCCCTGGGCCCGAACCGTGAGGTGGGGAACCGGTCACGGTCCTAGATGCAACACGCTCCTGGAAACGGCGTCAATCAAAGGACCGTGGTCGCACAGGATTCACCCAGCGGGGGGTCACCGAGGGCCGCTGACCTTGCGAGCGTAGATCTCCCGATCGATCAAGGTAAACCCGACAGCCCGGTAGAACTCCCGGGCCGCGACGTTGCGCGCGTTGACCTCCAAGGTGATCGCCGGGAGGCCCTCCGAGGCCGCGTAGTCTTCGACGAACGCGATCATGCGCCGGCCGATTCCCCGCTCGCGCGCCTTCCCGCGCACGAAGATCTCGTCGATGACCGCGATGTCGGAGGCGTACTCGAAGCTCGGACGACGCACGACCAACGCGTACCCCACCACGTCCTTGCCGGACTGGGCGATCACGATACGACCGCGGTTCTTCACCTCGAACAGGTCCTCCAGGACCGCGCGGATCCGGTTGCGCGCGTGGCCGCGCAACCCCTCCTGGCGGTGGTACTCCTCCAGAAGCGTCGAGACCGCTTCGATGTCCTCGGGGGTCGCCCAGCGCAGCTCAGCCATCGGCCGGCAATCAAACGCGCGCGGGACGGTTTTCGCAAGCGTGACGCCGCCGAGCGGCCCGTGTTACCCGACAACGGTCCGAGTAACCACGGCCGAGCCGACGCCGTACCCGTACCGCGCCGCCCATGACCCACGTCCTCCTCGCCAGCTACTTCGCCACTCTGGCCGTTCTGGCGGGGCTCGGCGTGTACCGCCTCCTGCTCACCTTCTGGGCCTCGCGCGCGAGCGAACCGAAGCCCGCCGACCACGCTTCACCGCGCGTCGTCGTGCAGCTCCCGATCTACAACGAGGCCTTCGTCGCCGAACGCGCCGTGCGCGCCGCCGCTGCGCTCGACTACGACGCGCTCGAGATCCAGGTCCTCGACGACTCGACCGACGAGACCACCGCCACCCTCCAACGCGTGGTGTCGGAGCTCGCCGCCACCGGCGTCGACATCAAGCTCGTGCGGCGCGACGACCGCGAAGGTTACAAGGCCGGCGCCCTCGCGCACGGCCTCACGCAGACCGACGCCGAGCTCGTCGCCATCTTCGACGCCGACTTCGTCCCCGCGTCCGACTTCCTGAAGAAGACCGTCCCGCTCTTCGACGACGGCGTCGGTCTCGTGCAGGCGCGATGGACCCACCTCAACCGCGACACCTCGCTCCTCACCCGCGCCCAGGCCGTCTTCCTCGACGGCCACTTCGGCGTCGAGCACCGCGCCCGCGCGCAGACGAAACACTTCTTCAACTTCAACGGCACCGCCGGCGTGTGGCGTCGACAGGCGATCGAGGACGCTGGCGGCTGGCGCTCCGCGACGATCACCGAAGACCTCGACCTCTCCTACCGCGCCCAGCTGAAGGGGTGGCGCTTCGTCTACGCGCACGACGTCACCGCCCCCGCCGAGCTCCCCGAGAGCTGGGCGGCGTTCCGCGCACAACAAGCGCGCTGGGTTCGCGGTAGCATCGAGACCACGCGCCTGCTCTTCGGCGAAGTGTGGAGGAGCCGCCTCCCCCTCGGCGTACGACTCGACGCCGCCATCCACCTCACGAACAACTTCGCCTACCTGTTCATGGCCGTGCTCGCCGCGCTCCTCCCCGCGTGTGTGTGGCTCCGCGACGACCTCGGCTGGCGCGTGCCCGGCGGCCAAGCGCTCCTGTCGATCCTCGACCTCACGATGCTCACCGCCGGGACGTTCGCGATGGTGGTGTTCTACTTCGCCGCCGCGCGCGCGTGTGAAGGGCGACTCTCGCTGCGACGGATCGTCGACGTCGTCTTCGCGCTCTGCCTCGGCGCCGGGATGAGCCTGTCCAACGCCCGCGAAGTGCTCCGCGGCCTCGCCTCCGAACAGAGCGAGTTCGTGCGCACGCCGAAGCGCGGCCGCGAGCAACTCACGCGCGCGCTCGTCCGGTACCGACCCGTCACGGCACACAAGACCGCGCTCCTCGAGCTGGTGTTCGCGCTCTACTTCGGCGCGACGATCGTCTACGCGCTGTACTGGTCGCTGTGGGGCGCGCTCCCGTTCCTCGCGCTCTACGCGGTCGGGTTCTCGTCGGTGAGCCTGTCGTCGCTACGCGAAGCGTGGCCGAGGCGCGCCTCCGTCGACACCGTCGACGAGTGGCCCCGCGCTACTCCAGCTCGTTGATGTTGATGATCTCGGTGACGTTCCGCTCGTCTTCGTCTTCTTCTTCGACGATCGGAATCTGAGCCGACTTCGACGTCACCGCTCGCGTGTCCGTCGACGTCTGCTCGCCGTCGAACGACACCCCGAAGCCCGGGTTGTCCGGCAGCGGCGCCGTGCTGTCGTCGACCTCCGCGATCTCCGCCATCAACTGCGCGAACGGCTCCGCGGCGCTGCCGCCCTGCTTCGTGGCCGGCGCCGGGCGACGCGTCGTGTGTTTGCGCGGCGCGGGCGCCGGAGCCGGCGTGGGCAGCGGCGTGACCGGCGTGCGCTGCACGATGTGGAGGCCGTCCGCCTCGAGATCCGCGAGCGGATCCAGCGGCTCCACCTCCCCGGTGTAGATCGGGATGTCGACGTCGTCGTCCGTGAGATCGAGCTCGGGCATCGCGGCGGCGGGCTTCGACGGGGGCAGGATCGCCGCGTCCAGGACCGGCGGCTCCATCGACTCGTCGCTCTCCTCGAGCGTCTCCATACACATCGATACCGCGCGCGCGATGCGCTCGAGCAGCTGCCCGTAGTTCTTGCCGACGGCGGTGTCGTCGGCCATCGCCTCCGCCGTCTCGAGATCGCGCTGCAGCGCCGACAGCGTCCCCTTCATGCTCTCCGTCGCGAAGCGCCACTCGTTGAGGGCGTCCTCCTGATCCGACACCCGCTTCATCAACGACTGCTCGCTCTTCTCGAGCGTCTTGAGCGTCCGCCGCGAAGCTTCGAGCTGCGCCGACAGATCCGAGCTGGCCTGCTCCGCGCGATCCGCGCTCTGGCTGAGCCCCTGCGCCTGCGCGCGGTGGATCTCCAGCTCCTCGTTCAGACTCGTGACCGTCAGGTCGAGCGTCTCCGCACGCTTGCGCTCGCGCTCGAGGTTCGACGTGAGCTCCGAGAGCATGTCCTGACGATCCTGCACCGAAGACTCGAACCGACGCTGCGCATCCGTCTGCCCCGCGTACGCCTCGGACAGCTCCGCCTCCTTGCGCGACAGCGCCTCCTCCAGCGCCTCGCGCTGCTGCGACATCGCCGCGAGCGCCTGCTCGGCTTCCTCGCGCGACTTCGTCTCGGTCTCGACGATGATCTCCAGCTCCGACTGCGTGGACCGCGAAGAGTCCAACGTCTCCACGAGATCGTGTCGCGCCCCGCGCTCCTCTTCGAGCGCGCGCTGCAACTTCTCGCGCGCCGCACGCTCCTTCGCGAGCTGCTTCTCGGCCTCGTCCGCCGCCCGCGCGACTTCGCGCCGCGCCATCTCGGTCTGCTCGAACCGCGCCGTGGCCGCCTCGACCTGCTGCTGGAGCTGCGCGACCTGCGCGTCGGACGCGGACCGTTCGGCGTCGAGCTGCGCCTCCAGGTCGGCCTTCTCCCGGTCGATGCGCTCGACGATCTGCGCGAGGTCCGTGCTCTTGCTCGCGAGCTCCTCGACCTCCGCCGACAGCGAGGACCGGTCGCCCTGCAGCGCCGCGACCGACGCCTCCAGCTCACTCTGCGCCTCGCGCTCCTCGTGCAGCTCCGCCTTCAGGCGGTCCGCCATCTCCTCGTGCGCGGCGACGTGATCGCGCGCCTTCCGCAGCCCATCCTCGGCCTTCGTGAGCCGAGCGCGCTCGTGCTCGAGCATCGTCTCCGTGTCACGAACCTTGTCCTCGAGGCGGGTGTGCTGCTCCTCGAGCAGCTCGACCTGTTGCTCGAGCGCATCGCGCTCGGCCTCGGCTTCCGCCGCCTTCGTCGCCGCGGCGCGCCCCTGGTTCTCGGCCGTCTTCAGCGCCTTCTCGCTGACCCGCAGCGCCGTATCGAGCTCGGTCGCGCGCGCCTGCAGAGCCGAGAGCTGCTTTTCGAGGTGCGAGACACGAGAGCTCCGCTCGAAGAGATCCGCCTGCGCGGTGTCGAGCTCGGCCTCCACCAAATGGAGGCGCTCGGACGTCGCCGCCCCCTCCTCCGTGGATTGCTCCAGCTCTGCCTGCGTCGCCGCGAGGGAAACCTCCGCCTCGTCGCGCGCACGAGAGACCTCGGCGAGCTTCGTTTCGAGCGTCGCCCGGCGGTGCTCGAGCTCCATCTCGTTCTTCGTCGCCCGGTCGAGGCTCGCCTGGAGCTGCTCGACCTCTTCGCGCTCGGCCTCCAGCTCGGCTTCGAGCTGCGCCTTGGTCTGGCGGTGCTCCTCGGCTTCGCGCGCGTACGCCGTCTCGAGCTCCTCGGTCCGGGTTCGGAGCTCGGCGTTCTCACCCTCCAGCTCCAGCCGCGCGTTCGCCGCGACCCCCAACGCATCCTCGTGCGACGCCTCGAGCGCTTCGATCTCGGCGGCGTGCCGCTCGGCCGCGGCGTGCGTCGCGGCGGCGTGGTCGGCTTCGAGCTGCGCGACCGCGTCCTCCTTCGCCGCTTCGAGCTGCGCCTGCATCTGCTCGTAGCGCGACTCGGCGTCGGCGAGCGACGCCTCCTGCTCGGCGCGACCGCGCTCCATCGTCGAGACGTGCTCCGAGAGCAGCGCCTCGATCTTCTCTTCGTGCGCGTCCTCGAGCTTCGAGCGCTCGCGTGTGTGCTCGAACGCCAGCTCGTCGATCCGATCGCGGAGCTCGGAGACCTCCTCCGCGCGCTCCGTCGCGATCGCGTTCGTCATCTCCAGGCGCTTGTCGCGCTCCTCGATGTCCGCCCGCGCGATCGCCAGCGCCTCCTCGACCTCCGCGAGCGTCGCGACGGCGCTGTCCTTCTCGTTCTGCAGGAGGTCGAGGTCCTCCTGGATGATCTCCAGCCGACGCTCGTCGTCCGTCTGCCGCTCGAACGCCTGCTGAAGCTGAGCCTCCTGCGCGGCCTTCGTCTCTTCGAGCTCCTTGAGATAGGACGCCCGGTTGGACTCCTCGGCGTCCTTCTCCCGGAAGATGCGTGTGATCTCGTCCTGGAAGGTCTGAAACTCCGAGCCGACCGTGTCGAGGCGCTCCTGCGTCTCGGCGAGCTGCGCGTCGAGCTCCTCGATGCGCGCGGTGCGGTTCTCGAGCTCACTCGTCAGCCCGACGATCCGACGCGCGAGCTCCTGCCCGCGCTCGTTCGCCTGCTGCCACGTCTCGACGAAGCCGCGCCGCTGCGTCTCGTGCTGCTTCACCAGCGCGCGCAGCGCCTGCAACCGCTCCTCGGGCGACACCCGCCCCTTCGGGAGCGACTCCTCCCCCTGCGCGAGCGCGCTCCGCATCTGCTCGTCGTAGGTCGCGGACGGCCACAGCTCGTCCGAGCCGAGCCCCTTCGTGGGTATCGGCGTCAGCTCCGGCGACGTCATCAGCGGCGGCGGCGTCTCCTCGACGTCGCGCGTCTTCTTGAGCGGAGGAGGTATGGGCGGCGGCACCGCGCCGTTCGTCGGCGCCTCTTCGGCGGGGCGCGTCGCGATGAGGCGACCGACCCGGTCCACGACGTCGTCGATCGGGATCGGCTTCTTCGCGTACTCGTTCGCCGAGTCCGCCGTGGCGGCGTGGCGCGTCAGAGCCTCCGCCGTCGCCTCCGCGCTCGTGAGGAAGATCGGCATCTTCTGGAGCGCTTTGTCGCGGCGGATCCGCGAACAGATGGCGAAGCCCGACCCCCGCGGCAGCTCGACGTTGAGCAGCAGCACGTGGGGACGCAGCTCGCGGACGGTATCGAAGGTGCCGTCCTGGCGAACCCAGACGGTGAGTCCGGCGGCTTCCAGCGCGTTCTGCGCGCTTTCGGCGAAGGCCTGATCTCCGTCGATGATGAGAACGGATCCGCTCATGATTGCGGTAGGATGCGGAGTCTGACCGCTGCGGAGGGTGCCGTCAATTCGTCCGACGGTTGACCGACCCATCCCCCTCGGGGTCGAACGCGGTCCGTGGCCAAGAAGAAGCGCGAGCGCGTCGACGCCTCCACTACAGCGCCCGAAAAGGGCCCTTTCAACAACGCCTTCGGCGGCCTGGCGGCGCTCCGCGCCCAGATGGGCGACGCCCCGGATACGCCCGAAGCGCCCGCGCCGGTCGTGGCGGACGCGCCGGACGCGGCCGAGGAGCCCCGTGGCTCGGGTCGCAAGGTCGTGGTCGCGCGCGAGCGGAAGGGCCGCGGCGGCAAGACGGTCACGCGCGTCTCGCAGCTCGACCTCGACGCGGCGGCGACCGAGTCCCTCGCGCATACACTCAAACGAACCCTCGGCTGCGGCGGATCCGTGGAGGGGGAGGACGTGATCCTGGCCGGCGACCAAACGGAGCGCGCGGCCGACTGGCTCCGCGGCGAGCTGGGACGGAAGGTCGTCATCGGGAACTGAGATCGGGGTAGATGTGGCGCGCGCAACGTCGTGCTATGGAGCGCGTCCGAAAGGATGGTTCGTGATGGGTAACTTCGTTCACATCGAGCTCAACTCCAAGGACGCCGCGGGCGCCAAGGCGTTCTACACGAAGGTCTTCGGCTGGAAGACGATCGACATGCCGATGGAAGGCATGGCGTACACGATGGTCGAGGAGATGATGAATCCCGGCATCGGTATGCAGGGCGTTCAAGATCCGAACGCGCCGAGCCACTGGCTCCCGTACGTCGAGGTCGACGACGTTCACAAGACGGTCGCCGCCGCGACGAGCGCCGGAGGCCAAGCGCTGCTGCCGCACATGGAAGTGAAGGGACCGGACGGCTCCGTCATGGGTGAGATCGCGATCCTCAGCGATCCGTCGGGCGCGCTGTTCGGCATCTGGATGAATCGCGCGCCGGCGCCCGAGGCGCAGGCCGCGGCACCCGAGGCCGCGCCGAAGAAGAAGGCCACCAAGAAGAAGGCGGCGAAGAAGAAGGCCACCAAGAAGAAGACGGCGAAGAAGGCCGCGGCCAAGAAGCGCCCTGCGAAGAAGGCCACCAAGAAGAAGGCCGCGGCCAAGAAGCGCCCCGCGAAGAAGGCCGCCAAGAAGAAGGCCGCCAAGAAGCGCCCCGCGAAGAAGGCCGCAAAGAAGAAGGCCGCAGCGAAGAAGCGCCCCGCGAAGAAGGCCGCCAAGAAGCGCGGCTCGAAGAAGCGCTAGATCCCCCGCACGCGCGCGCACGGCGCCGCGGTCACAGCCCTTCGAACAACTTCAACGGACGCCACACCCGGCGCGCCCACGCCATCTCGTTGTGGGCCGCGTCGGGCTCGTGCCAGTGCCACAGGTCGCGCTCCCAGCGGTACCCGGCCTGGTCGAGGATGCCGGCCATCTCCTTCGCGGCGTCGTGGTTGTCGCGTCCGCCCGGCGAGCCGCCCGAGTCGACGTAGAACTTCGGTCGCCGCATGAACGGCTGCGCGCGGTAACGCTCGAGCATGCTGTCGCTCCCGCCCCACCAGAACGTCGGCGACATCGCGCCGACGAAGTCGAACGTGTTGGGGTACTTCGACGCGATGTGGAACGAGACCAACCCGCCCAACGACGAACCCATCACGCCGACCTTCCGCGGCGCACCGAAGTTGCTTTCGATCATCGGCTTCACGAGATCGACGACGAGGCGCGCGTAGTCGTCACCGCGACCGCCCATCTCCCGGTCGTCGATCTTGTCGCGGACGTGGGTGTACTCGTCCATGCGATCACTCGTGTTGTCGAGCGCGACGACCAACGTCTTGTCACCGACCGCCTCGTCGACGCGCCACCCACCGAACATCGCGTTCGGGTGAAAGAGGTTCTGCCCGTCGTGCATGTAGAGGTGGTGCGTCGCCTCACCGGCGGGCACCAACAAACGCACCGTCCGCGGCGCGAGCCCGAACCCGGAAACACCGTGGATGCGCAACAGCTCGCGCCCACCCTGTCGCTGCGCGATGGAGATCTCGCCGTGGTCGTCGAACGCGTAGCGGCGCGACCACGGGTCGGCGCGCCAATCCGATCCCGCCACGAGCTTGTAGCGCCCGGTCTGCTCACCCTTGACCTCGAGCACCTGCACCTCGCCGCGCCGCTCCATCGCGGTGGGTGACCATCCGTTGAAGTCGCCGGCCACGTGCTGCGTCTCGCTCGCGTCGGAGACGAAGACCGTCTTGCCATCGACGACGATCGGGAGACCGCCGGACTGACTGATGCGGACGAGCCCGTCGTGCGCCGAGACGTGTCCGTCGACGATCGCCTGCAGCGTTCGAAGATCCTCGCGTCCGGCGGCGCGCGGATCCGGAAAGTCGCCGACCGGCCCCAGCCCGACGCGGCCGGACGAACGCGGACGCGAGGAAGCCGGCGCGAGCGCCGCGAGGGAGACCCCGCGCAGCGCGTCGTTTCCTGCCCGACCGACCGGCATCGCGGACGGAGTTATCGGGCGCACGCGCCTTCGCGTTGCGTCGGCGGCGCCGCGGCACCCCGACGTCGGGGAAGCTCTCTATTCAGAGCGATCGGCGGCGGCGAAGCGCGAAGCCGTCGAAGCGTTCCGCGACCCGCGTTTCGAGCGCGGCGATACTCTCGCTCAGCGCTTTTGCCCCGATCGAGGACACGTTGGCGACGCTCGCCAGTCCACGGGCAAACGCCGTCGGTGCGTCGTCGGCGTCGACGCGACGAATCTGCGCACGCCAGGTGCGCTCCGAGACCGCGGGCTTGGAGGTGCAGTGCCGGCCGACGAAGAGGAAACACGTGTCGACCGAGCGCGACCGCATCGCCCGTGGACGCGCTTCACGTTCGATCGCGAGCGGCGTGACCTGCGTGATCTCCACCGGCGCGGCGCGCAGCGCCTCCGCCCACGCGCACCACCCGGCGAACGACGCGTGCCCGAACACCAACGCGACCGCGCCGTCCTCCTTCAACACCCGCATCATCTCTTCGATCGCCCGCGTGAGCTCTCGGACGTAGACCGCGTGGGCGTCGGCGCCGAAGCGCTGCCGCGATGCGACGAGCTCCCCCGCGGTCCGTGTGCGCTCCGCCGCGAACAAATCGGGCGCATCCTCGTCGAGTAGCAGCCGCTTCCACACGTAGACGAAGTCGGCGAGCGCCGCGTAGTAGATGTTGTCGTAGTACGGCGGGTCCGTGACGACGGCGTCGAACGACGCATCCTCGAACGGGAGCCGCTGCGCGCTCGCGTGCACGGCGCGACCGCGAGGCTCCACCGGGAGCGCCGCCACGCCGTTGGCGATGCGCGTGAGTTTGTCGTGCAGGTTCGCCGGGCCACGACTCACCGGATCGGTCTCGACGAAGTCCCACAACATCGGGACGCCCGGGCCGCTCAACGCTCGACCCACCTGTTCGTTCTGAGGGATCCACATCGACAGACGCGAGTTCCAATCCACGCACTGGTCGACGAGGCCGGAGAGCACCGCGCGATAGAAGCGACGTTCGTCCGCGTCGAGCTCCGCTGTGACTTCGCGAATCGCGCCGATCGTCGCGTAGAGCACCGCGCGCTGTCGGGGCGTGAACACGGCGTCGTGTGTGTGGAGGCCGTGGAGCGGAGGGTTCACGATCCCCGACCAAGCGTAGAGCTCGGCGGTCGGCGCGTCGACGCCGAGCGCCGCGCGCAGCGCAAACGAACGCGTCGCCAACACGTGGTCGGGGGGACACGCGCCGTGCGTCTTGCTGTCGTAGCGCTTCCCGCGCCCGCGCGCTCCGTACACGACGGCGACGAGCGCGTCCTCCGCTTCGTTCACCTTTGCGTTCACGGCGTCGCCGCAGCGCGGGCAGGCGGCGTGCGGCGGGACCGCGACGTCCCCCAACGACAGGCGCTCTTCGTCACCGTGCATCGAGGGCGTGAGCGCGACGCGATCGCGGGTGGAGAGCCACCGACGACGCGACAAGTGGAACCGATATCCGCACGCGCAGTGCGATCGGTACGTGAACACGTAGTGCGTCGGCACCCGTTCGTCGACGGCGCGACCGCGCAGGGGGAAGAGGTCCGCGGTGAGGCGCTCGACGATCGCGATCGCGCGCTCGCCCAATGCCGTCGTCGTCGCGACGCGCTCCTCGTCGGACGTCGCCGGCACCCACTCGAGCCAGCACCGGTTGATCATCACCGCGAGCTCGTTGTTGTCGACGGCCACCGCATCGACGCCGAGGCGCTTGGCTTCGAGGGGGATCGTCCCGCCGCCCGCGAAGGGATCGAGGAGCCGCTTTCCCGCGCCGACGGCGCGGCGAAGCTCCGCCTCCGGCGCCTCGTCGACGGCGAGCGCATCGGCGAGCGCGCGGTGCTCCGGCGAGTCGTCGACGAGCGCGGCGAACACGGCGGCGCGCATCGCGGCGTGCGGGCGTCTCGCCCACCAGGTCAACGCCGTGTGCGGAGTCCGGCCCCGACCGTAGCGCTCGCGGCGACCGGCGGCGGAGACGGCGGCGGCGAGGCCGCGGTCGATCAGGCGGCGCACGGCGCGCCTATTCGTTCTCGAACAGACTCTTCATCAGGCTGAAGCACATCAGCACGAGGATAATCGAGAACGGCGCGCCGATGCAGATGACCGCGGATTGAAGTGCCTTCAGCCCCGCCTTGCCCGCGGCGCCCAGCAGCACGGCGGCGACTGCGCCCTCCGAGACCGCCCAGAACACCCGCTGCCAGATCGGCGGGTTCGGGTGCCCGCCGGAGGTCAACATGTCGACCACGAACGAGGCGGAGTCGGACGACGTCACGAAGAACACCGACACGACCGCCGCGGCGAGCAGGCAGGTGATGCTCCCGAGCGGGAGGCGTTCGAGCATCACGTAGATCGCGGTGGCGACGCTCTCGTTGACGGCCGTCGACACACCGCCGCCGCCCTCGGTCTCCATCCAGATCGCCGTGTCGCCGAAGACCGCGAACCAGATGAACGTGACGATGGTCGGTACGAAGAGGACGCCGAGCACGAACTCGCGAATCGTGCGGCCGCGAGAGATGCGCGCGACGAACATGCCGACGAACGGCGCCCACGCGATCCACCACGCCCAGTAGAAGTAGGTCCACGATTTGTTCCACTCGGTGCCGCCGTCGGCGTGACCGGTCCAGAACGTGCGCTCCGGCAGCGCGGCGAGGTAGCGACCGATGTGATCGGGGAACGCGTCGAGGATGTAGAGCGTCGGCCCGGTGAAGAAGACGAACACCATCAACAAGGCGGCGAGCGTCATGTTGAGCTCGGAGAGGCGACGGATGCCCTTGTCGACGCCGGTCACCAACGAGATCGTCGCGCACCCGGTGATGATCGCGATGAGGACGATCTGAAACGTCGGGCCGGTCGGCGTGTCGAAGAGGTGGTGCAGCCCGGCGTCGATCTGCTTGGCGCCGAGACCGAGCGAGGTCGCGAGGCCGAACAGCGTCCCGAACACCGCGATGATGTCGACGACGTGACCCGGCCAGCCGTGGATGCGATCGCCGAGGATCGGATAGAAGGCGCTGCGCAACGTGAGCGGCAGCCCGCGACGATACGCGAAGTACGCGATCGCCAATCCCATCGCGACGTAGATCGCCCACGCGTGGAGGCCCCAGTGGAAGTAGGTCAGCGGGAGCGCCTCGCGCGCCGCGGCTGCGGTGCCGCCCGCGCCGGTCGGCGGCCCCGCGTACATCATCATCGGCTGCGCGACGCCGTAGAACACCAGCCCGATCCCCATGCCGGCGGAGAACAACATCGCGAACCACGTCGGCGTGGAGTAGTCCGGCACGTCGTCGTCGTCGCCGAGCTTCACGTGGCGAAAGCGCGAGAACGCGAGCCAGATGCAGAAGCCGAGGAAGAACGCGACGGCCAGGATGTAGAACCAGCCGAAGTGCGTCGCGACGGCGTCCAGCAGCTTCGGGAACACCTCCGCCGCGACGTCCGAGTAGAACGCGCCGAAGATGACGAAGCCGACCAACGCGGCAGCGGAGGTGAAGAAGACCGGAGGATTGACCGCGAGGGACGACTTTTTCGCTTGGTTCATCTGGGTTTGTCGAAGCGCAGGATTCCCCAGGCGAGGTACCCGCGTTTGCCGGCCTCGACCCAGTGGCCGAGGCCCTTCTGCATGCGCTCCAGGTACGGCGCGCCACATACCTTCTTCAGCTCGTCACCGCGGCGATCGATCTCCTTCGAGACCGACGCGTAGTGCGTGACGAGGTGGGCGGTGAGGTCGTCGACGCTCTTCTCGACGAAGCCGAGCTTCGTGAGGTGCTCGCGGTAGAACGCGATGGAGCCCATCGACTCCAAGTGGATGCGCTCGAGCACCGGAGCGAGGACGCCGTCCGGGCAGTCGTCCGCCTGCATCGGATCCGTGAAGACGAGCTCGCCGCCCGGCTTCAGGACACGGTTGATCTCGGCGAGGACCTTCGGTTTGTCGCCGCTGTGCAGGAACGCGTCCTGCGACCACACGCAGTCGATCGAAGCGTCCGGGAGCGGGATCGATTCGAACGCGCCGTCGATCACCTCGATGCGCTGCGCGAGCCCCGCCTCCTTCGTCATTGCGCGGTTGCGCTCGTTCTGGACGGTGCTCAGGTTCAGGCACGCGACCTCGCAGGAGAAGGTCCGCGAGAGCCACCGCGCCGCGCCACCGTAACCGGCGCCGCAGTCGAGGACGCGACGCTCCTTGTCGAGCGTGACCTTGTTGGCCATCCGCTCGACGGTCCGGTGGCTCGCGTCGCGGATCGGCTCGTCGGGGCGTTCATAGATCCCGATGTGGATGTCTTCGCCACCCCACACGTGGAAGTAGAACGCGTCGGCGTCGTTGCTGTCGTAGTACGCCTTGGTGACGTCGGTGACGCTCATAGGTCGTCGTCCGTGTTCGGTGTGTACGTGTCGCCGTACGCCTTGGACGCGACGTGGATGAAGAAGTCCGGACGCTCCTGCCGGAACGTCTCCTGGAAGTCGCCGAACGTGTTCACCGTCTGAAAGCCCACGTCGAACATCAGTCGACGGACGTAACCACGACGCAGCGGGTACATGTTGAGGTGGTACTGCGACCCGTCGGGGAAGCTGTAGCAGAACCGCGCGAGGCCTTCGTCGATGTGCTCGGGCTCTGCCGTGACGTCCTTCCCGCAGTAGTAGAACTTGTGTTTGGACGCGAAGCCGTCGTCGAGGATCGAATCGTAGTTGCGCTGGTCGAGGATCAGGATCCCGTCGTGGCGTAGCGCAGCGTAGAACTCTGCGAGCGCCTTGCGGCGGTCGCGCTCCTTGAACAGGTGCGTGAACGAGTTGCCGAGGCAGATGACGGCGTCGAACTTCCCGCTGATGTCCTTGTTGAGCCAGCGCCAGTCCGCCTGAATGGTCTGGAGGATCTCACCGCGCTTGCGGCCGTTCTCGAAGGCGCGCGCGAGCATCTCGGGGGAGCCGTCGGCGCTCGTGACGTCGAAGCCAGCCTGCTTGAGGCGCACCGAGTGGAAGCCGGTGCCAGTGGCGACGTCGAGGACGCGTTTGGCGCCCTTGGCCTTCAGAGTCTTGATGAAGAAGTCGCCTTCGCTCTCGCCGCGGCGCTCCCAGTCGATCAGGGCGTCCCACTTCTCGACGAAGTTGTGAACGTACTCTTCGCGATAGTGCTCCGTATCGCGGACCGCGATCGGATTGTCGCCGAACTCCTGATCGCGCTCGGTGCTGATGTCTTGCGTGTTGGTCTGAGCAGACAAACCCCTCCCCTTCCTTCCACATCCCTTCGCGTCGATGCGGAGGCCGGCAGAATCCGCTTTCGCGGGTCGAAACGTGAAATCGAAGGTTGGTGATAGACGACGCGACGACGAGCGTCAAGGCGGGTATACGGGAGTATATTATACTGAATAGACCAAATTCACGCGATCGACATGCCTGCGCGCTCGAAGGTCTCCTGCAGAAAGGCAATGAATGCGCGCACTCGCGGCGATCGGTGGCGTCCGGGCGCCGCGAGCGCCTGAATGCGCGGTCCGCTCGCGGAGAACGGCTCGAGCACCTCGACCAGCGCGCCGCTCGCGATCGCGCGAACCACCATGAAATCCATGGCTTGTACGAGCCCTGCGCCCGCCTCGGCGGCGGCGACCAGCGCGTTGCCGTCGTCGGACTGCAGGCTCCCGGCGACCTTCACCGTGGTCGTGTCGTCTTGGACCTGAAACGTCCAGTCCCGCGCACGTCCGTTCGGCGCGAGGAACCGCGAGCACGTATGGTCGGTCAGATCCTCGGGAGTCTGCGGGACACCGGCGCGCGCGAGGTAAGCCGGGGATCCGACCGTGACCCAACGCGTACGGGCGAGGATCCAGCGTTTCGAGTCCAGATCCTCCGACTCGCCGATCCGCACCGCGACGTCGACGTTGTCCTTCGCGAAGCGAACGAAGCGATCGATGAAGGTGATGCGAACGTCCAGCTCGGGGTACCGGTCGAACAGCTGCGGGAGCGCCGGCGCGATCAAATCCCGCCCGAGTGTGCGTGACGCAGTCGCGCGCAGGAGCCCCTGAGGGCGCCGCTGAGCGCTCAACGCGAAGTCCTGCGCCGCGAGGCTCCGGGTCACGGCGTCGCGGTAGCAGGCCAGGATGGTCTCGCCCTCGTCGGTCGTGCGCACGCTGCGGGACGTGCGCATCAGCAGACGCACGCCCAAGCGCTGCTCGAGCCGCTGTACGGCCTTCGTCACCGCCGAGGGCGTCACGCCGAGCTTCTCCGCTGCGCCTCGAATCGAGCCGGTCTCGGCGGCGACGACGAAGGGGACGACCCCCGAGAACAGATCGAGCGGTGGGTTCACTTCGTTGACCTCAAGTCAACGTTAGCATGACTGGGACGCCTCTTGTTTACCCACGCTCCGGAGCGCATGGTTCGCCCATGAAGATCGCAGTTTTCGGAACCGGAGATGTCGGACGTCGAATCGCCTCGCGGCTCGTCGAATTGGGGCACGAGGTCTGCCTCGGCTCGCGCACCGCGGACAACGAGGCCGCGACGAAGTGGGCCGCCGAGAGCGGAGGCACCCACGGGACCTTCCGCGACGCCGCGACCCACGGCGCGCTGGTGTTCAACTGCACCAAGGGCGAGCACACCATGGCCGTGCTCGAAGCCGCCGGCGCGGAGGCGCTCGACGGCAAGGTCCTCGTCGACGTGTCGAACCCGCTCGACTTCTCGAACGGCTTCCCGCCCTCGCTGTCCATCGCCAACACCGACTCGCTCGCCGAGCAGATCCAGCGGACCTACCCGAAGGTGAAGGTCGTGAAGGGCCTCAACACCCTGGCCAACACCGTGATGGTGGATCCGCGCGCGCTCGACGGCACGCACCACACCTTCCTCAGCAGCGACCACGACGACGCGAAGGCCGCGCTCCGCGAGATCCTCGTGTCGTTCGGCTGGCGCGCCGAAGAGATCGTGGACCTCGGCGGCCTCGACACCGCGCGCGGCACCGAGGCGTTCCTCCTCCTCTGGGTCCGCCTGTGGGGTGCGCTCGGGACGGCCGAATTCAACATCGGCCTCGTGAAGAAGGAGGGCTGAGGTGAGGGTCGCAGTGGTCACCGGCGCGAAGGGCGGCCTCGGCTTCGAGACCTGCCGACAGCTCGCCGCGAAGGACATGCGCGTCGTGCTCACCGCACGCAGCCTCGACGTTGCGAAGGCGGCGGCGGCCGAAATCGAAGGCGTCGTCCCGGGGGAGCTCGACGTGTCGAACGACGCGAGCGTCGATGCGTTCTTCGAACGGCTCGCCGCCGAGCACGGGAGGTGTGACGTCCTCGTGAACAATGCCGGCACCATCTTCGACGGCGACGGCGGGACCGCGCTCGAGGTGGAGCCGGACGTGCTCCTCCGTGCGTTCGACAACAACGCGCTCGGCGCGTACCGCTGCGCGCGACGTGCGTTGCCGATGATGAACCGCGAGGGCTTCGGGCGGATCGTCAACGTGTCGTCGGGGATGGGCGGCCTGAACGAGATGGGCGACGGCTACCCCGCGTACCGCGTGTCGAAGACGGCGCTCAACGCGATCACCGTTCTACTCGCGCACCGGGCGCGCGGCGACGTGAAGGTGAACGCGATCTGTCCGGGTTGGGTCCGCACCGACATGGGCGGCTCCTCCGCGACGCGCAGCATCGACGAGAGCGTGCCGGGCATCGTGTGGGCCGCGACGCTCGACGGCGCCGGCCCCTCGGGCGGCTTCTTCCGCGACGGCGAACGGATCGACTGGTAGCATCCCGCGCGGATGTCTCGCCGTGCGGCGCTCCTCGCGCCCCTCCTCTTCCTCGCCTGCGCGCACGCGTCACCGCTCGAGCGCGCGCAAGAACAACGCTCGTTCCTCTGGCGCGCGACGATGCCCGACCAACCCGGCGTCGTGTACCTGCTGGGGTCGGTGCACTTCCGCTCCGCCAGCAAGAAGCTCGACAAGTCGATCACCGACGCGATCACGAAGTCGGACCGGCTCGTGTTCGAGGTCGACGAAGAGGGCGCGGACGGCGCCATCTCCGGCTGGATCGCGGCGAACGGCATGCTCACCGACGGGCGCACCCTCGAAGACCTCATCACGCCTGCGACCATCGACCGCCTGACCGCGTTCCTCGGTGATCCCAAGAAGCCGGGGAGCCTCCCGCACGATCGCCTCGTCGCGATGCGCCCGTGGATGGTCACGATGATGATCCCGGCCGTCCAGATGGCCCGCAACGGAATCGAAGCGGAGCGCGGGCTCGACAAACAGGTCCGCCGCTTCGGCGTCGCCGAGCCGAAGAAGAAACGCGAGCTGAAGTTCCTCGAGACCATTCAGCAGCAGCTCGAGATGCTGAAGTCACTCGAAGAGCTCGACGCGGACACCCTCGTGTCCGAAGCGTTACGCGGCGTCGAGAGCGGCGTAGTGCTCGGCTTGATCGACCTGTACGAATCCGGCGACGTCGCGGGTCTGACCCGGCTCGTCGCGCTCCCGCCCGAAGCCAGCGAAGCCGAGCGCACGGTACACCGCCGCACGATCACCGACCGAAACCACGCGATGTTCGCGCGCATCCGCCCGTACTTCGAAGCGCCCGGCACCACGTTCGTCACCGTCGGCGCCGCGCACATGGTCGATCGCGAAGGACTCGTTCAGCTGCTCGCCGACGAGGGCGCCGAGTTCGACGTCGTCCCGCGCGAGGGCCCGGCGTCCGACGCCGTGCTCGCGGTGATGGCGCCGAAGGCCGAGACCTACCGGTCCGACACCGACGGGTTCGAGATCGACACGCCGTTCAAAGTGCTCCGCATGAACGAAGGCGGCTCGCCGTCGCACGTCATGTCACTCGGCGGCGAAGGCTTCCTCATGATCAGCTCTGCCGCTCTCCCCGGAAACATGGTCCCGCCTTACGAGGCGAAGGAGCACGCCGCGCGGACCGTGATCCACCAGGTCGAAGTCACCGACGTCGAAGTCCGACGCGTCGAGATCGCCGGCCACGAAGCCGCCGTCGCGACCGGCACGAAGGACGGCAAACGCGTGACGGTGCGCGCCCTGGCGGTGCCGGGCCGCGTCTTCACGTTCATGTCGATGTGGCGGGAGGGCGATGCGGAGGCCCCCGGCAAGGTCGACGCGGTGCTGTCGACCTTCCGGGCGCGGTAGCTACTCGTTGCTCTCGCGGAGCTTGGCGAGGACCGAGAAGTCCTCGAGCGTCGTCGTGTCGCCCTGCGGCGTCTGACCCGCGGCGATCTCCTTCAGCAGCCGGCGCATGATCTTCCCGGAGCGTGTCTTCGGGAGCGCGTCCGCGAGGCGCACGTCGTCGGGTTTCGCGATCGGGCCGATGACCTTCGCGACGTAGTCGCGCAGCTCCTGCTTGATCTCGTCGCCCGCCTTCGACGCCGCCTTCAACGTCACGAACGCGACGACCGCCTGCCCCTTGATGTCATCCGGGCGCCCGACGACCGCGGCCTCCGCGACCGCTTCGTGCTGAACCAACGCGCTCTCCACCTCCGCCGTTCCGAGCCGGTGACCGGAGACGTTGAGCACGTCGTCCATGCGGCCCATCACCCAGAAGTAGCCGTCCTTGTCGCGGCGCGCGCTGTCGCCGGCGAAGTAGCAGTTCTTCACCGTCGACCAGTACGTGTCGCGGTAGCGCTGCTCGTCCCCGTAGATCCCGCGCAGCATCGACGGCCACGGCTTCTTGATCACCAAGAGCCCGCCCTCGTTCGCGCCGACCGACTGTCCGTCCTCGGTGACGACGTCCGCGTCCACCCCGAAGAACGGCAGCGTCGCGCTCCCGGGTTTCGTGGGCGTCGCGCCGGGGAGCGGCGTGAGCATCATGCCCCCCGTCTCCGTCTGCCACCACGTGTCGACGATCGGGCAACGCTCCCCGCCGATGACCTCGTGGTACCAAATCCACGCCTCGGGGTTGATCGGCTCGCCGACCGTACCGAGCACGCGCAGCGACGACAGATCGTGACGCTTCGGGAACTCGTCGCCCGCCTTGATGAACGCGCGAATCGCGGTCGGCGCCGTGTAGAAGATCGACACGCGGTGCCGCTCGACGATGTCCCAGAAGCGACCGAAGTCCGGGAACGTCGGCGCGCCCTCGTACATCATCACCGTCGCGCCGTTCGATAGCGGCCCGTACACGATGTAGCTGTGCCCGGTGATCCAACCGACGTCCGCCGTGCACCAGTAGACGTCGTCGTCCTTCAAATCGAAGACGTACTTCGACGTGAGCGTCGTCCCCACGAGGTAACCGCCCGTCGTGTGCAAGATGCCTTTCGGCTTCCCCGTCGAGCCCGACGTGTAGAGCATGAACAGCGGGTGCTCCGCGTCCATCGGCTGCGCCTCGTGACGGTGTGACGCGTTGCCGACGGCGTCGTGCCACCAGACGTCGCGCCCCTCGGTCATCGTCACGTCGTTCTTCGTGCGCTGCAGGACCAACACCTTCTGGATGGTCGGGCACGCGTTGTCCGCGAGCGCCTCGTCGACCGCCGCCTTGAGCTCGACGACCTTGCCGCGACGCCAACCACCGTCCGCGGTGATCACAAACGACGCCTGCGAGTCGTGGATTCGCTCCTGCACCGACTTCGCCGAGAAGCCGCCGAAGATCACGTTGTGCGGCGCGCCGACCCGCGCGCACGCGAGCATCGCGATCGCCGCCTCGGGCACCATCGGCATGTAGATCGCGACGCGGTCGCCCTTCTTCACACCGAGCGCCTCGAGCGCGTTCGCCGCCTTGCAGACCTCGCGGTGCAGCTGCCCGTACGTCAGCGTGACCTGATCACCCGGCTCACCCTCCCAGATGATCGCCGCCTTGTTCTTCTTCGGGGTCTCGAGGTGCTGGTCGAGGCAAACGACCGACGCGTTCGTCTCGCCGCCGAGGAACCACTTCGCGAAGGGCTCGTTCCACTCCAGCACGGTGTCGAACGGCTTCATCCACGGGATGAGCGACGACCCGATCTCGCGCCAGAAGCCTTCGGGGTCCTCCACCGAGCGCTTGTGCATCGCGCGGTACTCGTCGAGCGACTTCACGTGCGCAGCGCTCGACACCGCCGCGGGCGGATCGAACACCCGGTCTTCGTTCAGGACGGATTCGATTTTGTCGGCCATGGGGCCCAGGTCCTATCACGAACGAGGCCCCGCCGGGACGGGGTCCCAACGAGGCCTCGATCTCGGCGGAAATGGGCCGGTGCGCTACTGCGGACGCGGCGGGCAGGCCGTGTCGGTCTCACACATGTTGCCGACGCAGCACAGGCGACGCGGCACCGCGCCGTCGTACTCCGTCGGGAGCGCGTCGCCCGGCAGACGCCGGACGTAGGTCGTGAGCGACAAGAACTCCTTCAGCTCTTGCGTGAAGCCCGGGACCGCCGTCGGCACCGTGGTGCGGATCGTGAACGGCACCGGCGTCCCGCCCGTGCAGCGCCCCGCCGCGATGTCGCAGGTGCTGCCCGTCGCGATGCACTGACCGTTGTCGGTGCACGGCGCGCACAGCGGGCTCGGTGCGCCGTTGTCACCGCGCGGGCAGATGCCGAAGCCGGTCGCGTACAGACCGACGTACGCGTTCGTGCTCACGCGGATGATGCGACCGATGTCCGGGAAGCCACCGTTGGCGCGATCGAAGAGCGCCACACCCTCGTACACCGCGTTGGTGTCGTCCCACGGGTTCGTGGTCGCGGGGTCGACGAGGTCGATGCGCGTCACCCAACCCGTGGTGAGCGGGTTCTCGGGATCGAACGCCGGGAGGCTCGGGTCGTACTCGATGCGCGCACCGGAGTAACCGAGCCAGAACGCACCCGAGCTCCGTCCGAGCGACAGGCCCAGCTCGAAGACGACCTTCAGCTCGGCCGCGGTCAGGTTGAAGTCGATCAGCGAGTGACCGGGGGTGTTCTCGACCGGCGACACCCCGAGCGGCAGCACGCGGAAGAGGTCGGCGAGCGTGAGCACGCCGGTCTCGCCCTGGTAGATGCCGTCGCGGATCACGCCGTTGGCGACGATGGTCACGCGGACCGGATCGTTGGCGCGCGACGGGTCGAGCGTGTTGGTCGCGAAGCGGTTCGCGTCCGCGACGAGGTTCGACAGGTTCGACTCCGCCGACTCGTTCGTCTCGCCGACGTCGAACGTCGTGGTCCCGAGCGGGTAGAGGAACAGGTCGCCGCGCTGGTCGGTCTGCGGGTCGAAGCTGACCGGCGTCTCGTCGACGTCGAGCTGGAAGTTCGCGACGACCTCGAGGATCGACGGGAAGTCCGGCGTGCAGGCCGAGAAGTCGAACATGCAGTTCGCGTGGCAACCGAGCGTGCCGCCCGCGTAGCCGAGCTGCTGGCAGTTGACCGGGATCGTCGTGCCGTCGCACTGCTCGGCACCGGCGATGGTCGAGTCACCGCAGACCTCCTTGCCGACCTGGGCGAGGATGCACTGGGACGTGTCGAGCTGGCGGTTCGCCGCACACTGCAACGTGCCGCCCACGGCGCCGGGGATGATCGGGCTGCAGTTGCCGCCGTTCGGGAGGACCGTGCCGTCGCACTGCTCGCCGGGGAAGATGAGGCCGTCGCCGGCCGCGGCGATCGGCGACTCTTCGAGGCCCTCGACGATCGCGTCGATGAAGCCGTCGATCACGAGGTTCGACTGCGCGGCCGTCGTGCCGTCGACCGTGTCGAGACCGGAGAAGTTGGCGTCGAGCACCCACGGCTCGTCGGCGCCCGCGCGGTCGAGGCGGACCTTGCCGACGAAGCGCCCGTAGGAGCCGGCCTGCACGATGTACGTGTTGATGCCGCTGCCCGGGTTCGCGATCGTGAGCGGCGCCTGCAGCGCGGTGTGCGAGTGACCGCCGACGATCAGGTCGATGCCGGGGATCGACATCGCGGACAGCGCCGCGTCGACGCCGAGCGCGAGCACGATCTCCTCGGAGCGCGTGGCGCTCTCGAGCGGCTCGTTCATCGCCTGGAGCATCCCGATCTCGCGCTCGTTGATCCCGGAGTGGGAGAGCGCGACGACGAGGTCGACGCCCTGCTGGCGAAGCTCCGCCACCGCCCCCGCGATGTCCGCGACGAGCGCGGGGAAGTTCACGTTGGCGTCCTGGCCGGTCGGGTCGAGCGCGCAGCTACCGGTGGTCGCGAGCGGATCACTCGCCGGCGGGATGCAGACGGAGCCGGGGCACTCGGCGTTGCTCGTGCACGTCGTGGTGTCGTCGACGGCGAGCGAGAAGTTGACCGGCTGCTTGAACGGCGCGACCAGCGCGGCGTCGAGACCGACGACGCCGACGAAGCCGACGCGCACACCCTCGAACTCACGGATGTACGTGCGCTGCATGGGCTGGTCCTGCCCGCCGCCGTAGAAGGCCGCGAGGGCGTCGTCGCCGTTGTCGGACATCGAGAAGCGGATGTTCGAGATGACGAGCGGGATCTGCAGCGGGCCGAACTGGAGCGAGAGCGGATCCGTCAGCGTTCCGTTCGCGAGCATGCCCGCGAGGAAGTCCGTCCCGAAGTCGAACTCGTGGTTCCCCAGAGTGAGGACGTCGTACTGCAGAGCGCCCGCGAGCGCGTAGTCGACGCCGAACTGCAGGTTGCCGAGGTGGAACAGCGAGCCCATCACGATGTCACCCGCGCCGACGCGAACGACCGGCGGCGAGCCCGGGAGGCGGTTCACTTCGTTTTCGATCGCCTGCATGACCGTCGCGCGGCGCGCGATGCCGCCACGGATGCGCGCCATGTTGGAGGGCGTCGGGTAGTCGTCGATGTTCGGCGACCCGCCGAGGAGCTTCGAGTGTTCGTCGTTCGTATGCAGGAAGACGATCGACTGGGCTTGGTTCACGCCGCCGTCGCGCTCCGGGCCCGCATCGCGGCCTCCGGGGCCTCCGTCGCGGGGTCCACCGTCCCTGGGACCAGCGTCGTTGCCGGATTCACCGGCGTCACGTTCGACCCTGCCGGCGTCGCGGCGGGTCGAGTCGTCACCGTTGTCGTCGTCGTCCCCCGAGCAGGCGAAGGCGAGCGAGGCGGTGGCCAAGAGTACGAATCGAAGCGGAAGGCGTGTGGCCATGACCAGCGGATGTATCGTTCTCCCGAGTTGTCCGCAAGGCGACCTGCGTCACGAAAAGGAGGCGGGTTCAGGGTTGCGGAATCCCCCCGACTATTGGATGAAACGAGCGCCGCGAACCCGGGGGGGCAACACGACTGTGGCGAAGACCAAGAAGAAGACGACGAAGAAGAAGACCAAGACGGCGAAGAAGTCGGGCAAGAACAACGCGCCCGCGCGCCGTCGCCTTTCGCCGAAGGCGAACGCAGCGACGAAGAAGGCGGCCGAAGCTCTGTGGGGCGTCGGCGTCGCGCCGCACGATCTGCTGCAGGAGGTCCGCGACCTGCTGCTGCTTCGCTGCCTCGAAGAAGCGGACGGCAACTACGCCGCCGCCGCCGAAGCGTTCGGCCCGAGCCGTCAGTCCGTGCAGCAGTACGCGAACTCGCCGCTGCGCGACTCACGCTGGAAGCGCTTCCAGCAGAAGACACGTTAGGCGGTCGCGCCCTCCCGCTGCGCGGGAGCACGTCATCGCCTAATCAGCGAGCCGACGACCGATGGTCGCGAGGGCGCCTCGAATCGCCTTCGCGTTGCAAGCGACATCACTCGCGGCGCCGTGGAGCGTCGTCTCCGTGCGGAGGTCGAAGGCGACCGAAGCGACCGTGCACGTGTCGTCGAGCGCGCTGACCGTGGTGCGTAGGACGACGGTCGCTGCGACGGCGCGGCCCAGCTCGATCTGACACGCTTCATCGACGCACTCTCGGTAGGAGCTCGCCTTCTCCTGCAGGAGCGCGGTGCGGATGCGTGAGCTGGGGACGAGCCGGAGTCCGCGCTGCCCGAGCTCGGCGGCGAGGATCTGCCAGAGCGCTTCGTCCTCGCTCGTGCCCGCCACGCCGTTCATCTCGATCGGCAACGCAGCGACGACGTGATCACGAAGTGAAGGACGAGGTGCGAAGCCGTCGGCCAAGGCTCGGGTCTGCGCTTCGTCGAGGACCACCGCGATCCGCTCGGCCTCCGTCTGGACGACGAGCTCGATGGGCAGCCCGGGAACGTAGGCCTCGCGCAGAGGTTGGAGGGGGACGGTGGCAAAGCCGCGTTCGTCGGTGACGAAGCCGACGCGGGCGTCGTCGAGGGCGACGGTGCCCTTGGTGTTGGGGAGGGGGCCGTTCGGGCAGGCGTACGGTTCACCCGTGACACGCTCGATCTCGGTGCTGCTCTCGATGGTCTCGTAGCCGCGTCCCGCCGCCGCACCGAGATCGAGGACGCCGAAGAGCGCGACGATGCCCGCCGGGACGGCGGCGAGGAACAGGCCGACGTCACGCTCGCTCTGCGCTTCTCGATCCGTCCTTCGGTCCGCGCCGCCGCACTCGGCCCAACACAGGATCGAGGCACTCAGGACGGCGGCGCCGATGCCGAGCTCGATGAGCGCCGCGGTCAGAACCGCGCCGTCCGCGTCGCCGCCCGAAGGTCGCGCGAAGTAGAGCTCGTGACGCTCCTGCACCGCGTACGTCGAGATGCGCTCCTCCGTGCAGGCCGCGTCGGCGCGGAGCGCGAAGCGGAGGTGGCCGCCGTCTACGGCGATGTCACGGGCGACGGTGCGCTCGTTGCGCAGGACGCGCTCCTCGACGCCCGTGAGCTCCCTCGAGAGGACGGCGGTCGGACGGGACGACTGGGTGTAGACGAGCTGCGCACAGCTACAGAGCGCGAAGCTCGCGCAGACGGTGGGGAGGGTGTAGCGACGCGACATCGGTCGCGATGGAGATCACATTCGGGGCCAAGCCCTACTGCAGGGAATTGCGCGGCGGTGGCGCAAGATCGCGACAGATCACTCCGGCGTGTCGAGGAACCAGAGCGACAGTTCGGGCACGTACGTGATCACCAGGAGCGCCGCGAGGAGCACCGTGATGAACGGGATGCTCGCGAGGTAGAGCGTTGGCAGCGGGCGCCGGAAGCGGAAGGCGCTGAGGAACAGGTTCATGCCGACCGGTGGGGTCATGTAGCCGATCTCCAGGTTCGCCAGGAAGATGACGCCGAGGTGCAGCGGGTTGACGCCGTACTGCTGCGCGAGCGGGAGGATCAGCGGGACGACGACGATGATCGCGCTGAAGATGTCGAGCAAGCACCCGACGATCAGCAGGAAGATGTTGAGCGCGATCAGGAAGCCGATGCGCGAGTCGACGTTCGATTGAATGTATTCGAGGATCGCGTCGGGGATGCCGGCGATCGTCATGGCGTCGGAGAGGCCCTTCGCCACGCCGAGGATCATGAGGATGGCGCCGATGAGCACCGCGCTCTTGGTGGTGATGCGCGCGAGGTCCTTGGTGAGGCTGATGTCCTTGTAGAGGAGGCACTCGACGACGAGGACGATCAGCACGGTGAGCGTCGCGGCTTCGTTGACGGTGAGCCAGCCGCCGTAGATGCCCCAAAGGATGATCACCGGGAGCGGGAGCTCCCAGCGCGCTTCCTTGATCGCCGCGATGAGCTCGGACATCTCGAAGGGGATGCGCTTCACCTCTTCGGTGCGGACCGCGACGAACGCGGAGTACGCCGCCATGAATGCGACGAGGATGATGCCGGGGACGAGCGCGGCCTGGAACAGGTCGTCGACTTCGACGCCCGCGACGATCGCGTAGAGGATGACCGGGAGCGACGGCGGGAAGAGGAGCCCGAGCGAGCCGCCGGAGGTGAGGAGGCCGAGGCTGAACTTCTCCGGGAAGCCTTCCTTGAGGAGGATGGGGAAGAGCAGACCGCCGAGCGCGATGATCGTGATGCCGCTGGCGCCGGTGAACGCGGTGAAGAACGCGCAGGCGATGACGGCCTGGATCGCGAGCCCGCCGGGGAGCCAGCCGACCGAAGCGCGCGCGACCTTCACGAGGCGGTTCGGCGTACCGGACTCCGCCATGAGGTAGCCGGCGAACGTGAACTGCGGGATGGCGGCGAGCGCCGGCTCGGAGAAGACGCCGGACATCTCGATCACGAGGACCGACAGCTCGATGTCCTCGGATTGGTAGCCGAGCATCGCGAGCCCGCCGACGACGACGAACAGCGGGACGCCGACGGCGGCGACGAGCAACAGCCCGATGACGGCGCCGCTCACGCCTCCACCTCCTCGGCCGGGGCTTCGCGTTTACCGATCGCGACGAGCAGGTGGTTCTTCGCGGCGACGACGAAGTGGAACACGATCGCCGCGAACGCAAAGGGCATGATCGTGTCGAACGGCCACGACTCGATGCTCCCGGCTTCGCTGTCCTCGGTGCCGAGCGCCGAGAAGAACTCACCACGCTCCGCGACGACGTAGTTGTACGAGACGACGAGCAGGATGCCGGTGACGACCGCGGCGATGATGCAGTTGAACACCCGCAGCCACGCGGCGCGTTTGGGGCCGAGGAGCTTGCTGACCGCGTCGATCGCGATGTGGCGTCCGAGGTAAGTCGCGTGCGCGCCGCCGACGAAACCGACCCACAGCACCATCTGGCGCACGACGACGTCCGCCCACTCGAAGCCGGACGAGAAGAACTTGCGCAAGATGAGTTGCAGCGTCGCGAGGCCGATCATCGTCGCGAGGACGGCGACCAGCATGAACGCTTCGCCGCGGGCGATGGCGCCGTCGATCTTGTCGATGAAGTCGCGGGGGGTGGTGTCGCTCACGTGGCGTCTCCGTCGACCGGCGGCGGCTCGGCTGGCGCTTCGGCCGGCGCTTCTTCCTCTTCCTCCGGCGGCTCGAGTGGCTCCGCGCGCAGGCGGTACTTGTGCGGCATCCGACGGCAAGTGTCGGGGACGGGCTTGGCGTCGTCGAGGAAGTAGCTGTCGAGGTTGGCGAGGAGTCGGCACGCGCGTTTCTTCGCGAGCGCTTCGAGGAGGCCGCGCTGCGGGTTGGGCTTCGCGCCGATCACCCGCGTCAGCGTGGCGACGAACTTCTCCTGCGCTTCGGTTTGCGCGTAGACGAACTGCGCCTTGAGGACTTCGGGGAGGAGGACGTCGCCGGCCTTCTGGGCGAGGTCGAGGTGTTCTTCGGCTTTGACCGGGTCGCCGCCGATGGCCGGGGCGCGGAAGCCGAAGAAGACCCCCGCGAGCATGTGGGGTCCGACGCCGTAGAAGACCTGCTCGTCGAGGGCGAGGACCCGGAAGATCGCTTTTTCGACCTTGGGGGCCTGGGTGGCGGCGGAGGGGTCGAGGTAGGCCTGCATCGCGCCGCCCCAGGTGAAGGCGAGCCAGAAGAGTGCGTTCGCCTCGTCTTCACCGAGGGTGTCGAGCGCGGCTTCGAAGTCCTCTTGCGAGAGGTCTTCGAGGCGGGTGTCCTTCAACGCATCGCGCCACGCGCCGTTGCGCTCGGCGAGGGCGCGCTCGGCGTAGCTTCGGCCAGCGGCGTAGCTCTGCTGGAGGCGCCACAGGAGGAGCGCGGCGGCGTCACCTCGGTCCGGGTGGGCGAGGCGGAGCGCTTCGAGCTCGTCCTGAACGAAGCCGAACGCGTAGTTGGCGCGAGCCATCGCGGCCATCTCGAGAAGCTCGACGTCGTCGGGGTACGTGGCGACGACGCCTTCGATGAGCTTCATGTTCGCGAGGAGGGCGCCCTCGGCGATGACCTCGTCGGGCTCCGAGACGAAGCCGTCGATCCCGTTGGTGAGGATCGGCTTCATGCCGGCCTTCGTGGCGCTCTGGACGGCGCCGCAGGCGAGGCAGGAGAACGCGGCGGTCGCTGCGATCAGGGTTCGGTACACCCAAGACGGGCTAGGCCACTTTCCTCGGGGTGTAAACCGTGGTTCGGCGCGCAGAGGGGGTCCCCTACGGATTTCATTCGTGTCGGGAATGTACTATGTAGGATTGAGACAACTTATCCTCATCGCTGCCGAGAATTTCATTCAGTATGCCCCGCCCTTTCATCACCTCCCTCGACGCCGGCGTCGCCGAAGCGTTGGCGGGAATGCGCATCCGCGAAGGGCACACCGAGGCCCGCGCTCACCGTGAGCTCGATCGAACGCTCACGGGGCTCGTCGAGGCCGGGCAGATCGACGAGGCGCGCAAGGAAGAGATCGCGGGCTACTTCGACCGCAACGGCGTCTTCGCCGACGCGGAGAAGTGGACGTCGACGCAGCGACGTCTCGACGACCACTCGCGGACCAGCTCGAAGAACCGCCAGTGGCAGGACGCGGAGCCCTTTGCTTCGCAGCTCGATGCGCAGCTGACGCCGAAGCGTCGCGCGACGGCGGCGCGCGTCTACTCGGGTGCTGCGAAGCAGGCGTTCCTCAAGGAGTTCGGCGCGCCGGGGATCGCGTTCTTCGAGTTCTACGCGGACCTGCGGCGGGTGGAGCTCGGCGCGGAGCCGCCGCAGCCGTTGACGGAGCGCCTCGACGAGGTGGTCATCGCGTTGACGACGAGCCGCGGGCGCAAGAACGGGAGCTTCCCGCCGAGCTTGATGAACCGGATCTACCAGCACGTGCAGGACCTCAAGGGTCTGTTCGGGATGCTGTCCGGAAACCGCGCGGAGGACACGCAGCGGTGGAGTGAGATCGGGACGAAGTACCGCGACCTCGTGGTGGAGGTGGCGGAGCGCCAGGGCATTCATCTGGCCGAAGCGCCGCACACGCAGTCGAAGTCGCCGTCGGTGCGCAAGCGCGCGTGGGCGGATCTGCACATGATGACGCCGACCGCGGTGGCGATGAAGCAGCTCCGCGATCAGCACCCGGAGCTGTACGAGCAGAAGCAGTTCCAGCGCGAGGCCTACGCGAAGATCGAGGAGCGCATCGTCGACCGCATCCTCGACGAGGGCATGGTGCCGAGCAAGGCGCGCATCCTCGGGAAGGTCGTGCACCTCGGAACGCGCGGCACCCAGGCGTACGTCTTCGAGCCGTCGCTCGCCGAAGGTGAGAAGGCGCCGACGGTGAAGGCGTGGTCGCGGCAGCGGATGCGCGACCTGAAGGCGATGAGCCGCCTCGCGAAGGCGGAGCGACTGGCGGGCGCGGATCCGAAGAAGCTCAAGAGCGTGACCTTCAAGCGGCTCAAGGAGCTCGAGAAGGAGCAGCCCGAGCCGGAGTTCGTCGCGCTGACCGACGACGCCGCGAAGCAGAACGGACAGACGCGCGTCGTCCCCACGCGCTGGGTCGAAACGGAGCAGGGGCAGCAGCGCGTCGTCGTGGACGGGCGCTTCAAGGGTGTCCTGGTCGACGACCTGATCAACTCACAAGGCCGCATGCTCGAGGGGACGGCGTTCCGTTTGGCGCCGTCGAAGAAGCGCGGCGTGATGGTGCCGACCCGCGTCAACCCGTCGAAGTACGAGCCCTACATCTCGGTCGCCGAGGTGAAGCGCGGCAAGCGCAAGGTCCAGATGATGGCGGTCGAGCTCCCCGGCAGCCAGGGCAAGTCGGCGACGACGCTGCGCCGGACGATGCGCAAGCTGTCGAAGGCGATCCCGGACGTGAAGTACGCGGAGGGTTCGCTCAACCGTCGCTTCTACTTCGAGCCGCGGTACTTCGAGGCGGTGCGCGAGGCGTTGGGCGGGTCGGTGCTGTTGTCACCCGGCGCGAACGACGTGCTCGGCGCGTACTTCGACGACCTGACGAAGCTCAACGCGGCGATGGCTTCGGACAACCTCGACTTCTACACGGCCGAGGCGATCGGTGGGTTCCGCAAGCAGATCACGACGCCGGGCGGGAAGCGGTCTACGTTGAACTTCCACGCCGTGCAGCAGCGCATCCTCGCGCGGCTCGAGGCGAACGGGAACCGCGGCGTGGTCGGGCTCGGTACGGGCGGCGGCAAGACGCTGATCGCGATCGCGATGATGCAGAAGCTCATCCGCGACGGCGTGCAGGCGGCGCCGGACAACAACGGTCGCTTCCTCTACGTCTGCCCCGAGGGACACACCGGCAACGTACGCAACGAAGTTCGGAAGTTCCTGAAGAACAAGGACGCCGAGTTCCTCCTGCGTCACCTCGACATCGTCGAGTACCCGGAGTTCTCGCGGGCGGAGCGTTCGAACGAGCGCGACGGCAAGCCGTTCGAGCCGAGCGACTACGTCTCGGTGATCTTCGACGAGGCGCAGGCGCTGAAGAACGAGAAGTGGGTGGCGACGAAGTCGGCCTACCGCGTGAACCACCCGCGCAAGATCCTCATGACGGCCTCGGTCATGGACAAGGCGGACCCACGCGAGGTCTACAACCTGGTTCAGATCGCGAACAACGTGAACATGACGGACCCGTCCGAGGCACGCGCGCACTGGGCGGACCGAAGGAAATTCGAGCAGCGCTACGCGTCGCGCGTCGGTGGCGTGGTCGTGGGACCGACGGCCGACGAGGTCGCGCGCCAAGAGTACGAGGCGTGGGTCAACAAGAACGTCCAGTACATCGACAAGACGGCGATCCCCGAGGCGCCGTTGCCGCCGCTGACACGGGAGACGGTGCGCGTGAAGATGCACCCGTCGATCGAGCGCGAGTACAAGAAGAAGCTGCATGGGCTGAAGGTGCCGATGCGGGGCGCGATCACGCTGCACGCGGACGGTGGCAAGGTGAAGGGCCGGCCGGACCTGAACCGGAGCGCGAAGGATCAGCGGACGCGTCGTCTGCTCAACGGCGGGCAGTCGCGGCGCGTGGGTTTCCTCGACACGCTGGCGAACACCCCGTGGCAGGTCTACTCGCGGCACGGTGAGCTGTCGCCGAAGATCGAAGCGGCGATCGAGGTCGTGGCGCAGCGCCTCGAGGCGTCGGACTCGCAGTCGCGGTCGGTGATCTTCCACGAGAAGGATCGGGAGATGCTGCTGCGCACCGGCCAGCGGATGTCCGAGGAGTTCCCGGGCAAGATTCAGGTCGTGGCGCTCCGCAAGGAAATCCGGATGTTCCGCGACGGCGAGGAGCTCGATAGCTACGGGCCCTTCTCACTCCCGTTCACCGCGCAGGCGTACCGGCCGGACCCGAACGCCGAGGAGAGCGCCGACAACCCGCAGTACGAGGAGTCGGAGTGGCGGCAGTTCGTGCTCGACAACGTGATCAAGCTCGACCCGAACGTCCTGACGGTCGCGGCCGAGGCGCAGCAGTACGGGACGGGGCTCAACATGCAGCACGCGTTCGACACGGTGATGCACTTCGACCGCGTCGACGCCGAGAAGATGAACCAGCGGCTCGGGCGCGTGTGGCGGCACGGTCAGATCGACCCGGTGAAGGAGTTCACGTTCGACGTGAGGCTCTCCGGCCGCCGGAACAAGTACTACACGACGCTGGACGAGATGCGGCGTGAGGTTCAGGAGAATCAGGACCGCATCTTCCAGGACCTGATCATCAAGCCGCAGGAGGTACAGCTCGGCGCCGAGTGGAGCGACATGGAGCACCAGCCGGCCAGCATGACCGGGCTGAAGCAGAGCATCATCGATCTGTTGGCGACGCCGGCCGCGGAGGGCATCCGACGTCCCGCGTTCCTGGACGAGTCGGGGCCGAAGCAGCCGGCGGGGGACGAGGATTGAGCGAGCCGCAGAGCTACGAAGAGTGGACGGCGTACGTGGATGGCCTCGCGCCGGACGACGTCTACACGCAAGCCGAGCAGGCGAACTCGGTGACGTTCGTTCGGACGCTGAAGTCCGGCGGGCTGGGGCCCAAGGAAATTCGCGGTGTGTTCGAGTGCTTCGTGCGGCGCATCGTCGCAAACGAAGAGCTCCCGCCGGCCGGCGGGTACTACGATCTTCGGCAGATGATGGACGAGCTGGGGTTGAACGCCCCGACCTGAGCGCGGCCGGAGCGGTCCGCCTTTCGGGGCGAGTGACGGCGATCAGTCGTTCTTGTCGGCGTCGCGCTGATAGACGGAGGCGATGCGCTCGTCGACGGCGCGTTTGTCCTCGTCGAGGCTCTCCGCGACGGCGAGCACCTCTTGGGCGGCGGCCTGGGCCGCCTGCGCGAACGCGTAGTCGATGTCACCTTCGCGCGGCGGGTCGAGCCGCGTCGTCGTGAAGCGCGCACGACCCGAGACGGGGTGCTTCTTGGCGCCGGCGAACGCGGCACGAATCGCCTCGATGGCGACCTGACGATCCGCCGGCTGCGCCGGGCCGAACTTCACCTCGAGGAGCTCGTGGTCGGGCGGCAGCGCCGACTTCGGACGCACGGGCCGGTTCATCGCCTCGCGCGCGGCGGGGGCAGATTTCTTTGCGGCCGCCTTCTTCGGGGCGGACTTCTTTGCGGCCGCCTTCTTCGGGGCGGATTTCTTTGCGACCGCCTTCTTCGGGGCGGATTTCTTTGCGACCGCCTTCTTCGGGGCGGATTTCTTTGCGACCGCCTTCTTCGGGGCGGATTTCTTTGCGGCCGCCTTCTTCGGAACGGATTTCTTTGCGACCGCCTTCTTCGCTGAGCGCTTCTTCGCGCCGGCCTTCGAAGTGGCCTTCTTCGGGACAGCCTTCTTCGCCGCGGATTTCGCTGCGGTCGCCTTCTTCGCGGCGGATTTCTTTGCGACCGCCTTCTTCGGGGCGGACTTCTTTGCGGCCGCCTTCTTCGCGGCGGATTTCTTTGCGACCGCCTTCTTCGGTGCGGATTTCTTTGCGACCGCCTTCTTCGGGGCGGATTTCTTTGCGACCGCCTTCTTCGGGGCGGACTTCTTTGCGGCCGCCTTCTTCGCGGCGGATTTCTTTGCGGTCGCCTTCTTCGCGGCGGACTTCTTCGGGGCAGCCTTCTTCGCGGCGGACTTCTTTGCCGTCGCCTTCTTCTTCGCGGTCCGCTTCGTCGACGCCGACTTCTTCGACGCCGACTTCTTCGCGGCAGACTTCTTCGCCGTCGCCTTCTTCTTCGCGCTCCGCTTCTTCGACGCCGACTGCTTCGCGGCAGACTTCTTTGCCGTCGCCTTCTTCTTCGCGACCCGCTTCTTCGACGCCGACTTCTTCGCGCTCGACTTCTTCGCGGCAGACTTCTTCGCCGTCGCCTTCTTCTTCGCGACCCGCTTCTTCGACGCGGATTTCTTTGCGGTCTTCTTCGCGACCTTCTTCTTCGCCGTGCGCTTCTTCGCCGCCGACTTCTTCACAGCCGTCTTCTTCTTGGACGCGGACTTCTTCGCCGCACGTTTCTTGGCCATCCCGCCCTCATCGCTAAACCTGCCCAAACGCCAAGTCAAATCGGCGACCCCCGGCCGAGGCCGGCACCGAGGCGCCGTGGCGCGCGGCCCGCGCTCCCTCTACAGGGACGCCCGGCCGTCGACCCGGAGGATCTTCACCCCGGGCGGGACGAGCGCCTTCGGAACGTACGCGATGCCGGTGGGGAGTCGCTCGACGACCCGCGCCGAGATCCTCACCGAAGGCACCACCCGCGGAGGCCGACTCTGGGCGCGGATCCTCTGGTCCACCCAGAAGCGACCCACCTCCTCCGGCGTCTTGTCGAGCACCAACAGGTCGAACGTCACGCGCTCACGAGTGCGCACCGGCGTGTTGAGCGGAATCCAGGCCTTCCCCGTCGGGTGCGGCACGCGGTTGTGCGTGAAGATCTGCCGCAGGTCCGCCTTGGAGATTTCGTCGAGAGGGCACGACGGGTGCACGATCACCACCAGCGAATCCCCATCGGCGCGCACGGCACGAGGCCCGAGCACCGCGGCCAACAACACCATCGTGGCGACGACTCCACGCATCGGCAGCCTCAGAATGCCCACGCCGCCTGGGTGGTGATGGAGGAGACGAGCGACGACGACCGACCCGCGATCGAGACCTCGGACAGGCTGTGTCGCGAGTACTCCACCTTGAGCGTCACCGCCGGCACCGGCCGCGCGTTGATCCCGAGCGAGAGGCTCGACGCCCTCTTGATCAGGACCGGCGCGCCGAAGTCGATGAACTCGTACATCGCGTACGGCATCAGGCCCAGGAACGCGATCCGATACCCCGCCAGGCCGTACCCGCCCCAGCGGAGGTGGTCCGGCTGCAGCCCCGCAATCCCCGCCACCGCGGGCGGCCGTCCCTCGTCGGTGTAGGCGACCCGCTGGCCGGCCAGCTCCGCCTGAACCAGGAGCCCTCGCCACATGAAGCGCAGGTCCGCCCCCAGGGCCAGCTCGTCCGATTGGGTCTCGACGACGACATCGAACGTCGGGAGCTGCTTCGTAGGATCCTCGACGGTGCCCAAGATTCGCCGCCCGGCGGTGTGACGCCCGTAGTACCCGGACGTCCCTACGCTCAGCTGTGCGCTCCCGCTCCACTCGACCGCGAGCCGCCCACCGATCGCCTTGTTGCCGTCGAGGTCGCGGATCCCGTCGAAGCTGCCGCGCCCGTTGGACAGCGTCATCGCGTACTTGATCGTCCACTCGTCGAAGCCCCACGAACCGTCGACCTGCACCCCCGCCTGACGCTCGGGGAAGAGCGCCTGCTGCACGAGCGTCGGGAGCCGAACACCCACGATGGTCGGGCTTCCGTGGTCGACGTTCCAGATGCCGTACGGCGTCAGCCAAATCCCCGCCTTGAGCCGCAGCCACGGAAACGCCGCATACTCGAGCCACACCCGCTCCAACTCGATCCCCCCCCACCGCGTCTCGGTCGTGTAGTCGTTCAGGTCGACGTAGGTCGTGTTGGTGGTCGTGACGTTGCCCGTCTCGAAGTCGTGGTCCTCGACACCGTTCGGCGCGTAGTGCGCGCGGATCTCCGCCAGTGACCTCCACTTCGGGGCGATGTTCGCGTCCAGGTACAGGTTGACCCCACCGATCGCGAACGAGTCGCGCGCGACCAGATCCGTGAGCGTCGAACGCTCACGAGCGACGTGTTTGGCGTAGGAGAAGTCGATGAAACCGTACAGCGACAGCTTGGGCCCCTCGCCCTCGATGTCGTAGTACAGCTCGTCCGTACCGAGGTAAGCGGTGAGGTCATCGGCCGTCGTTGCGCTCGACGTCTGGGCGGCCAACAGGAATAGGATCGCGACGGACATCTCGAAGGAACCTCAGAGCGGACACGTTCCGACGGGGACACAGACGTCCTCGAAGCCGAACGCAGACAGGCCACAGCACCCCCAGTCCGGCGGGCAGTCGTCGGGGTCGGACGAGCACCCGGAGACCAGGCACACGTCACCCTGTGGAACGCAGTAGGCGGCCTCGAACGCGGCGCAGTCGGCGTGGGACGCACACGTCTCCCCCATGCCGGTCGGGATCGCGCGGCAGCTCGCGGCCTCGCCTTCGGGGCGACAGTACGCGCCGTCCTCGCAGTCCTCGTGGACTTCACACCGGGCGAGCTCGACCGGCGGTGGATTTTCGATCGGCGCGGGCGGCGCCTCGGCGACCGGATCGGGCGCCGGAGCGAGGAGGCAGTTGACGCCGTCCGCAGCACGCTGAAGCCCCTCGGGGCATGCGCAAGCGCCGCCGACGGGAACCTCGTCGAACGGACACGGCTCACAAGCGGTGCCGTCGCTGTTCCAGATCGAAACGTCGTCGCAGACGCATGCTTCGTCCGGCGTCAGGACCTGGTTCGGTCCGCAGCGGTGCTCCGCGTCGAGGATGCACCCAGACACGACGAGCGCCAGGCCCAGGCAGATCACGAACCGCATGTCTGGAGGATTCGGCCATCCCGCGTCCGGTTGGAGCTTCAAAGCGGCGCGGAATCGGCCGAATCACACGACCGACGTGCGTCTCGGCACTCGACTAGCATTGTTCTGCGCGGCCCTCCTCGCAGTCCTCGGCTCGCTCCTCGTGGGCTTCGCCGTCTTTACTCGGATGTACGTCGCGCCCGTCTTGTTCCGCGCCGTCGCCGATCAGTCCGAAGCCACGCTCTCAGCCGTAGCGGACGAGGCCGACATCTACGTCGCAACCCAGGACACCGCGGCGCTGGAGAGTCTGACCGTGGGCCGGCACCATGGCCTAACGTTCGTGGAGATCCGCGACGCGAACGAGCAGACGCTGTTCTCCGCACGCGGGGTCGACCTCGACGTCGCCACGCTCGTCGCGGGGCCCCCCCATCGCGCGCGACGCCTCCCGGGCGTGTACGCAGCCTGGGCACCGATCGAGATCGAGGGGGCATCACTCGGCAAGATAATCGTGGGTTACTCGACGGAGCACGTCGATGCACTCCAGGCGGTCCTCTCCGGCCTCGCGCTCGCCATCGCGGTCATCGTGCTGATCGCGCTCGTCCTCAGCGTTCGGTTCAGTCGCGCGTTCGTCGCCCCCATCCACGCGATCATCGCCTACTGTCAGGCCGTCGTCGGCGGCGACGAGCTACGATTGCTCCGCGAGGATGCGCCCGGTGAGCTCGGCGACCTCACCGTCCACCTCAACCAGATGACCGCCGCCCTCCGCGATCGCGCGGACTCGCTCGTGCGGGCGCGAGAGGAGGCGATGGCGGCGTCCGCGTCGAAGTCGCTGTTCCTCGCCAACATGAGCCACGAGATCCGGACGCCGCTCAACGGGATCATCGGGATGTCCAGGCTCGTGCTGGACGGCCCGATCGAAGGCGAGCAGCGTGAGTTCGTCGCGACCGCACACCGGAGCGCGCTCAGCCTCCTCGACCTCATCAACGACATCCTCGACATCTCGAAGATCGAAGCCGATCGCCTCGAGGTCGAACAAACCGAGTTCGACCTCGCGCGGTGTCTCCGCGACGCGCTGACCCCCACCGCGATCCGCGCCCGCAACACGGATGTGTTCGTCGGGTGCCTCGTCACCCCCGACGTGCCCCGCGTCGTGACCGGAGATCCGGTTCGCCTCCGGCAAATCATCACCAACCTCGCCGGCAACGCGCTCAAGTTCACCGAGGCCGGGAGCGTCATCGTCCGCGTGAGCCGCGCCGACGACGACCACCTGCGGTTCGACGTCGAGGACACCGGCATCGGGATCGACGCCGATCACTTGGAGTCGATTTTCGAGGTCTTCACACAGGCCGACCCGTCGACGACGCGAAAGTACGGCGGCACCGGGCTGGGCCTCGCGATCTCCCGCCGACTCGCCGTGCTGATGGACGGGAGCATCACGGCGCGCAGTGAGGTCGGCGTCGGGAGCACGTTCACGCTCGTCGCGCGCCTCACGCCCGTCGGCGAGGACCCCACGCCGCAACGCGTCCCGTCGCGGGTCATCATCCACGGCGTGCGCGACGATGTCGCTGACAACCTCGGCGCGCACTTCGGCGCGCTCGGTGTACCGGTCCACATCGCACACGACGAAGACGGAGTGGACGAGCAGCTCCGCGATGCGCCCTCCGACGCCATCCTCGTGGCGCCCGATGAGCCGGAGGGCGTGCCCTCACACGTGCGGTTCATTCGCTTCGCGCGCTCGTTGACCAAGGGCGCGAGCACCACGACTCGGCTGGTGCCCCCCACCTTCCGCGGCGAGCTCGTGGACATCCTCGACGGGCGAGGCACACCCGAGGCGTCGGCGCTCGCTCCGCACGCCGAGGCGGCGCCCGCCCGCGCGCTCGACGTGCTCGTGGCGGACGACAACCTCGTCAACCAGCGGATCGTGCAGCGCCTCTTGGAGCGCATGGGGCACCGAGTCCGCGTGGTGAGCGACGGCCTCGAGGCGGTCGCGGCGTACGAGAGCCGTCGCTGGGACGTCGTGTTGATGGACATCCAGATGCCGCAGATGGACGGCTTCGAGGCAACGAGGACGATTCGAGCGCGGGAGCTCACGGGCCGGCGCACACCGATCATCGCCCTCACCGCGCACGCGATGGACGGGCACCGCGAGCAGTGCCTGGCGGCCGGCATGGACGATCACCTGGTCAAGCCGATCCAGGTCGAACGATTGCGGGAGACGCTCGAAGCGATCGCCCGAGAGCCGCCCGAAGCCGTCCCCGACACTTCTGTGCGAATGTTCCGACCCACGGGGACGTCCAATCCGGCGTGACGACCCCGCGCATCGCCCGACCTTCCCTTGCCGCACGCAGCCGGCGAGCAGTAGTCTCCGCCGCCGTGATCGAGCCCAAGCTCTCCCGTGCCCACCTCGCCCTCGCGGCGGCCCTCGGCCTCGCCCTCGCCTTCCCGAAGGTGGCCGAGGCCAAGACGTTCCGCCTGGCGTCGCTCGCCCCCTCCGAGTCCGCCTGGGGCAAGCTCATCCAGGAGCTCGCGTCCGAGGTCGACAAGGCCACCAAGGGCAAAGTGAAGTTCAAGCTCTTCCTCGGCGGAAAGCTCGGCGACGAGGCCAAGGTCTCCAAGAAGCTCGGCCGCGGCCTCGACGGCGCCTTCTTCACCGGTCAGGGGATGGGCCTCCTCCTCCCGGCGTTCCGCGTCCAGGAGCTCCCCTTCCTCATCGAGTCCTACGACGAAGCCGACAAGGTCCGAAAGGCGCTCTGGTCCGACTTCGAGCAGTCCTTCGAGAAGAACACCGAGTACGTCCTCGTCGGCCCCGGCGAGACCGGCCAGGTCTACGTCTTCAGCAAGTCGCCGATCACCGGCGTCGACGAGCTGAAGGCCGCGAAGCTCTGGGTCTGGGAGGGCGACAAGGTCGCCTCCGACACCTTCAAGGTCTTCGGCGTCACCCCCCGCCCGCTCGACATCCTGACCGTCGTCCAGCAGCTCAAGTCCGGCGGCATCGACACCGTGTACAACAGCCCGGCCGGCGCCGTCGCGCTCGGCTGGACCGGCGATCTGAAGTACATCAGCGGCCGCAACTTCGCCTACGCGTCGGGCGGCTTCGTGCTCACGAAGAAGGCGTGGAAGAAGATCCCCGCGGACCTTCGGCCCGTCGTGAAGCAGGTCGTCACGAAGTACGGCGAGAAGATCATCACGCAGGCCCGCAAGGACAACCAAGCGGCCCGGCAGCGCCTCGTCGGCGCCGGCGGCGGCCTGAAGGACGTCCCGATCCCCGACGCCAAGTACGACGAGTTCAAGAAGGTCGGCTCGGCGGCCTGGCCGAACCTCGCGAAGGAGCTCGACGCCAGCGACCTGCTGAAGAAGGCCCGCCAGGCCCTCGGAAAGTAGCCGCGCAGCCGGCTACTGCTGCTCGGCCCACCAGCGCGTCCAGCGCTGCTTCGCCTCTTCACGCGCGCGCTTCGGACCCTCTTCGTCGAAGCCCATGTCGAGCCCCGTCACCGCGCGCAGCTCCTCCGCAGCGCTCCGACGGAGCGTCGCCTCCTTCGCGCCGAGCCCCTCGATCAGCCACTCGATGCGGTTCTTCGACTCGTTCTTCGACCACCAGGCACGCCACTTCTTGGCGCTCCCGGAGAATCGCTGCTTCGTGATCTCCGCCAGCGCGTCCTCCGCGACCTCGGACATCGTGCGATCCTTCTGATCCAGGATCTCGATCAACTCCGGGATCGCCGTGACGTCTCGGAACAACCCGATCAGATACGCCGCGTGCCGACGCGCCGCCACCGACGACGCCGAAAGACGCCCGTGCAGGTGGTCCAACACCTGCGCAAAGTCGGGATGCTCCCGGTACGCGAACAACGTGCGCGCCCCCAGCATGCAAACGCGCGACTCCTCGTCGTGCAGCCGCTGGATCAACCGCGGTATCGCCTCCGGCACGTACACCGCACCGTAGAAGTAGATCGCAAAGAACCGCGTCGCCGGGTCGGGCGCCTCGAGCTTCCGGTTCACGTACACGTGCGCGTCCCGCCCGTGACGCTCCAGAATCGAGAGCAACGGCCCACACTTCGCGAACGGCGGTAGCGCCCCCGCGTCGGGCGCAAACGGATCCACCATCAGCGGCCCCGGGAAGATCTCCCCGAGCTTCGGCAATGCATCCGGCCCCGCCCGCATGATGTGGTCGACCGCGTCGAGCCGCACGGACTCGTCCTCGCTCTCCAGCGAGGCGAGGTGTTTCTCCAGCTCCGCCGCCTGCGGCGTCACGACCGCCTTCGTCGGATCCACCACCGGCGCGATCGGCGGCGACGACTCGGCGAGCGGCACCAACCGCCCCTGCGGATCCACGACGTGGTCTGGCCGGAGATCGACATCCTCGTCGTACGCAAACGGGTTCGGCGTCGCCGGGATCGTCGACCCCGTCGACAGCTTCGTCAGCGGCACCGGCTCCTCGTCCGAAACGAGCGAGACCTCCTCGGAGATCTCCATCACCGACAACCGATCCGAAGCCAGCTGCGTCAACGGCACCGGCTCCATGTCGTCGTCACGTCGGTGGTCGTCCGCACGGTTGACCTCGACGATCTCCGCCGGGACCTCACGCTGCCCCACGGTGATTCGCGTGAGCGGCACCGGCTCGGGTGCATCCGGCATCGCCGCCCGCTCCATCACCTCCGGCGGCAACGGACGCGCGCGCGTCGTCTCCGACGAAGCCCGCAACCACGCCTCTGCCGAGAGGTCCGGCACCGTCGCGTCCTCCACCAGGGACGACCGCAAGGCAGCCTGCGGACGCGGCGCCGCCGGCTCGGCGTCGGAGTCCCACGAGGTGTCGATGTCCACCGAATCCCAACCGTCGTCCTCCGTGGAGATCGAAGGGATCGGCGCCGCCGACTCGACCGCGCTGTTCGCTTCGATCTGCGCGAGGTTGTGGATCGGCACCGTCGGGGCCGGCTCCCCCGTGTCGGTCGGCGCCGGCACATTCGACAGCTGTTCCTCCAGCTCGTCGAGCTCCTCGAGCAGGCTCCCGGTGTCGACGCGGTTCACGAACATCGCGCCGTCGTCCGGATCGAGCAGCTCGTCGGCGCGGATCGGATCGTCCGGCAAGGAGGCTTGCGCCGCCGCGATCGTCTCGTCGAGCTCGGCGCCCAACGCGTCCAAGCCGGACGTATCGACCTGCTCCCACGCCTCCGCCTGCGCCGCCTCGAGATCCACCGGCGGCGCGAACGCCGCCGCGACGTCGGACTCCAACACCACATCCTCGGTGTGGATGTTCGCGGTCCCGTCGTCGGACGGGGCCTCGTCGATCGTGATCGCGTCGACCGGATCGGGCAACGGAGGCGCCACCAAGGGCTCGCTCGGCGCCGGCGGCGCGAACTGCGCCGCACCCGCCGCTCCGTTCGTTGGCGCGCCTGTCGCGACGGCCCAGTCGTCCTCGATCCGCGGCGGCTCCTCCGGCTCGTCGCTCGCAACCTCCGGCTCGTCGACCTCGGGCACCGACACCGCCTTGGTCTGGATCGTCGGCGACTCCACCTCGTCCTCGACCTCGCCCTCAACGGCCGGCGCTTCGATCGTCGGCTCGTCGACCTCCACCACCTCGATGTCGTCGAGGGAATCGTCCGGCGACGGCGGCGACACGAGCGGCATCTCCAACGTCGGCGGGCCCCGGACCGGCTCCGGGTGCGACTCGACGACGGGCGGCGGCGTCTGATCCGCCGGCAGCTCGGAGAGGCTGTCCGCCTTGCGCCGCACGAGCAGCTCCGCGAGCGCCATCTGCACGTGCGTCGTGAACAGCATCAGGTCCGCCGCGATGCGCGGCGCAATCGGGTCGGCGCCGTTCTCGCCGTACAGCAACGCCACCGTGCGGTTCTTGATCCGGATCGGGACGATCAGCACGGCGCGCGGATGCGGCCGCCCGAGCTTTTCGAGGAACGCCGCGTGCGAGGCGTCGTCGGGGAGCGGTCCGAGGTAGTGCGCCCGCGTGTCGAGCACGACCCGGAACGCCGACTCCGCGCCGAGGTCGACGCGCAGCTGCGGCACGTGGTCGCCGCCCGGCCCATAGCCGAGCCAGCCCTCCAGGTGATCCTCGTGATTGATGAACACCGACGCGTGCTCGAGGTCGCGGATCGCGTACAGCAGCGTGGCGCGCACGATCTCGTCGCGGTCGTCGGCGTCGCGCAGCCGCGAGACGGCCTCGCCGAACGACAGCGTCTCCGCCTTCACCCCCGAGCTCGCACGCGCGGGCGGCGTGTACGGCTTCACGCTCGTGACGGTCGCCGCCTCGGACGGCGGGAGCGACGTCGCCTCGACGTCGTGCTCCGCGATCAGCGCGGCGAATCGCTCGGGCGCGTCGATGCCGTACAGGAACTGCACGCGCTGGTGGACGCGGAACTCCGGCGCCAGCAGCGGGCGGATCTCCAGGTCGAGCAAGTCACCGAGGCGAACGATCAGGTTCACGTCCGCCGGCGCGGGGCTGAGCACGGTGAGCGCGTTGGTGTCGGGGTCGAGCGCGACCGGCGCGAGGAGGTGTTTCTTCGCCCACTGCGCGGGGAACGATCGCAGCGCGCCTTCGTCGCGCGGCGCGACGGCCTGGCGCGGGCTCGCCGTCGCGTGACCGTACGCCGCGGCCATCGCGTCGAGGAGCTGCCGCTCGTCCACGTACCCCAGCTCGAGCAACGAGGTGTCGAGGGCGTCGCCCATCAGCACCTGTCGTTCGTGGGCTTCATCCGCGCGCCGCTTGGTGAGCCACCCGCGCCGAACCAAACTCTCTGTCAGCCGTTCCGGCATGCCGCTTAGGTCCCCGCGTTTTCCAACACATCGGAATTCTTCACAAGATAATGGGCGGGGGCCTTGGGCGAAGAGGCGGAGGCGCGTAGATTACGCGTGTGCTGGCGGTGTGTATGGCGCTGGTCGTGGCCGCCGCGCCCGAGCCAAAAGTCGAACGAGATCAGATAGATGCGTTCCTGTTGAGCACCGCCGCGGAGGCGCTCTCGACCGGGGACGAAGGTGTCTCGAAACGCGCGCTCGCCACGTGGGCGACCCTGGCGGCCCGCGATGCGCTCCCCGAAGGGGACCGACTCGCCACCCTCGCCGCCGACGCGGTCGCCCGCGCGCGCGCCGAAGGGCGCCTCCAGGTCTACGCGTCGCGCGCCGGATCCCGAGTGCGCGTCGGCCTCTCCGATCCCACGGACGTCGTGGATCGGGTCGACGTCTGGCTCGAGCTGGAGGGCGGCGGCGTCGTGCGACTGTCGCGCCTGGAGGACGGCGCCGACGGCCGCTTCGAATATCTCGTCGATCCGCTCGACCAACGGCGAATCTTCGTCGACGCGATCAGCACGCGCTTCGGCACTCCGCTCCGCCTCGTGCGGTCGACACTCGTGAGCTCGAAGGAAGGCGCCGTCCCGAGCGCACCCGATCCCGAACGGCTCACCGCCAACGTCATGGAGAACGCCCCACCCGCAGCGCCGCAGCGCCGCGTGCTCGACGACTCGCCGGTCCCGTGGTGGGTCATCGTCGGCGGCGTCGTGGCCGCCGGCCTCGCGGGCGCCGCCGTGTACCAGGAGACGCGGTTCTAGGGAGCCGAGCGCGGAGCGGTCGGTCTGACGGCTGTGCCCAGGGGGCCCGCGAAGCGGGCGCCCGCCTAACGTCCGAGCTGTGCGGAGAAGGAGACGCGCTGACCGTCGTCATGTTTGCGCGCTTCGAGCGACACGCGGTTCACCGTCGACAGCAGCGGCTTCATCTGGAGCCGCAGCGCCTCCAGCGCGAGCAGCTCCGTGCGGTGTTCGTCGGGGCTGAACGCCCCCGCGGCAAATGCAGCGTCGACCGCACGTAGGTCCACGCGCATCTCGAGGAACGGCGCGGCCTCCTTGGTGCGCGGGGACGGCGGCGGCAACGCGCCGAGACGACGAAGCGCCGCGGCGCCACTCCCGCGGCCGGTACCGACGAGGACCATGTCGTCGAGCACCTCGACGTGGAACGGGCTACCCCACGCGCGCCCCGTCAGCGCCGGGCGATCCGGCGCTCGGGTGTCCTTCTTGCGCGGCGCGATCTTCAGCTCGCGACCGAGCGCCGTGTGGACGTGGTTCGCGTGCTCGGAAGAGACGACACCGACCGCGGCCGCGCTCGGGAGCAGGAACGCCCAGCGGTGCGGACGAATCTTCTCGCGGTGTCGCGCGGACGGGCACTCGGCGTCGACCCCGAGCGTCATCATCGCAAACGTACCGGTCATCGAACCCGCCGGGAGCTCGACGCCCTCTTCGCTCGCCAACGCGCGCAGCATGTCGGGGTGCGTGCGGACGAGCAGGCTGAACAGCGAAGGCGTGCGCGCCCAGCGCGCGATCATCGAGTCGGGCGCACCGTTCGGCACCGCGTGCGCGAGCAGCCGACGACCCTCCGCGTTCAGGACGAGCTGCGTCTCCAGGCGAACGCCGTCGTCGTCTGGGTACAGGCCCGCCGCCGCCCCCGGGACGTACGTCGCGTAGTACTCCATTCGCGTCCGGTCGATGCGCGCGCGCCGCAAGTGTTCTTGCGCGGCCGCCTTGTCGAGGAAACGTGCTTCGGCCTTCGCGTGATCGGTCTGCCGATCGCCGATGACCCCGACGAGCCCCTTCGGCCACACCGTCGCGTAGAAGTGGGCGCCTTCGGGGAGCGCGGAGAACGCGTCCATGCGCGGCTTCGACTTGCCGATCGTCGGACCGTCGAACTCGAGCAATCGTTTCAGTGGATCGACGGGCGTGCGCGGGTCGACGCGCCCCACCTGACAGTAGACGTGCTTCTGTCGCGCGAGACACACCACCGGAGCGTCGCTCGTCGCGGCGATCACCGAGGCGCGCTCGCCGCCGATCTTCACGTGCGTCCGCGCCTTGCCCTCGACCGAAGACAGCCACGCCTCGAAGCGTTTGCGGCTCGATAGGCCGAGGATCACCACGACGACTTCACCGCCGCGGTCGGGGACGATCGCGACCGGCGCGTTGGCGTCGATGCCGATGCGCGCGAGGTCGTCGAAGCTGCGTACGGCGCCGGCTTCGACCGCTCCGCCGGGACTTCGCCAGAGCGAAGCCACCAGATCGAGCGTCGTCGGTTTGGCGTCGTCACCGTCGGGCGCCGCCGGGTCGCGCACCGCGAGTGAAGGCTCGACGGTCGACAGCCACACGAGGAGCGTCGTCGTATCGGACAGCGCGGTCGACAACCGCGGCGCGAACAACACCATCGGCGTCGACGCCGGGAGCGCTTCGACCAACGCCGGCATCCCGGACGGATCGAGCAGCGGCGGACGCGCGTGACGTCGCGTTCGGACGGCGACGGCCTCGGGGCGTTGGGCGAATGCGGCGGGCGGGGTGAAGACGACGGCGGCGAGGACGAGGAGCCCCGCGCACCGTTCGTGCGGGATCAGGCGGGACGCGGCGCGGCGCCCATGGCCGCCTGCGCCTTCTTTCGTCGCAGCGCGCGCTGTGCGTACGCCATCCCGACCAGCAGCGAAGCGAGCAGCGGCGACATCGCGATCAACACGACGACGAGCTTGTACTCGAAGATGCCGTTCATCAGCGGCTCGAAGAACGCGTTCATGCTGTCGCCGTACAGCACCCACGCGAACAAGCCGCCCGCGACGACCATGGCCATCAGGTTCATCGTGATGAACCAGAAGATGCGCTGGCGGCGATACGGATCGTTCGACATCGGCGGAGAACCTAACCGAGTGTGTCGTTCTTTCCACGCCTTTTTGCGTTCCTCGGGGGGACCGTGCGAGATCCGCACACCGGTCGGGCACCCCTCGGCCCTTTCCGATCATCCCAACCCCCCAGAGCCTAAGGCCATTCCGTCGACGACAGTAGCCCCGCTCACGTTGGTACGTTCTGTGCGGGACGCGGAGGCATGGATCGACGCTGGCGTCCCCTCCTCCTCGGCCTCGCCGTCACGCTCGGGTTGGCGGTCCTGGCGCCCCGCCCAGTGCGGGCGGACGGCACCTTCTACCTCGTCGAGCTGCAGACCGGGATGAGCGAAGCGGCCTACGATCGCGGGGATCTGGGCCTCTCGTTCGGCGTGACCGCCGGCGTCACGTTCAAGCTGAAGGTGCTCCCCGTCCGCTGGTACCTCCTCGGCAACCTGACGAGCCGCAGCAGCTTCGTCGAAGGGAGCGCCGGCACCGCCGGATTCAGCGCCGAGCGCCGCGACCTCGATCTTTACGCCGCTCAGCGCTTCGTGCTCCCCGTATACAGGCAGATCCGCGTCTTCGCCGAAGGCGGGATCGGTCAGCGCTACGTGCAGGAGTACGTGACGCGCTCCGACCTCGGAACGCAGCGCCGCGGCGCGCACCAGCTCCTGGTCGTCCTCGCCGGCGGCGTGCAGGCGCGCGTCAACGAGACCTTCTCCCTCGGGTTGCGCGGCGAGCTCATGCCGCTCGCGAGCGACGCCGTCCTCACGCAGACGCTCACCGGCCTCTCACCCACCACCAACCGCATGTCGGTCATGGCCCAGGTCGGCGTGCACTTCTAGTCCATAGTGCCGTTCACTTAGCGGAGCTGGCCCGCCTGGAAATGCCGTAGGCGGGGGAATGACACGCCCGACGCACCTTGGAACCATCGCTCGACACGGGTGCCCCGCCGGCCCGCGCGGCGCGCTCCACGTAGGCAGGAGGTCGGCGGTGGGCTCGGCTCGATCGCCGGCGGCACTCGCCATGCTCCCCATGTCGCGCTCGCGGCGCGGCCTGATTCGGCCGCTCAGGAACTGACCCACCTGGACGGTCTAAAACTGACCCACCCAGTTGGTCTGGACGTTCTTTAGCTCATGACCGCCGCCCGGCGCCAGTGGGGTCATCGGCGCCGGCCTTGCTGGCCCGTTTCCGCATCCTGAAGCTCTTTCCCTTTGTGGTGATCACTTCGGCGTGGTGCGCGAGACGGTCGAGCAGCGCGGTCGTGAGCTTCTCGTCGTCGGCGAAGACCTTGGGCCACTCGCTGAAGGCGAGGTTCGTGGTGATGAGCACAG
>JAVJQW010000056.1:0-5103 GCA_040218735.1 Deltaproteobacteria bacterium | reverse complement strand
CGGCACGATCGCCGTCCCGCTCGGCGCCATCCCGGGGAGCAAAGGCATCGAGGGGTGGATCAAGAACCTCGTCGAGGTGTCGCTGTGGCCGCTCGTCTTCAACGTGATCTTGTCGCTGATGGTCGCCTCGCTCGCGGGGCTTCTGCGGCAGGTGCAGACGATCGACTTCGCGACGCTCTTCGATCCGGTCGAAGGGAGTCAGGCCGTCTTGATCGCGACGCGCTGGTGGGCGGTCTGCATCGCGTACTGCCTGCTGGTCTGGTTCACGCCGGTGGTGTCCGCGCTCCTCGTGCGCAGCGCACCCGTCGCGGTCCTCGGCGGCCTGATCGCCGCGCAGATGATCCGCCTCGGCTCGATGGTCGCCACCGGCGCCGCGAGCGCGGGGCTCGGACGGTTCGCGGGAGCGGCGGGGGCAGGCGTCGCGTCCGGGGCGCTGGGCGCGACGGGCGGGAGTAGCGGGAGTGGGGCGACGGCGTCGCCGAGTCCGGTCTTCCGCATCACGAACGACAACGAAGCGAGTGGATTGGACCGTCGCGAGCATCGCGGCGGCGGGAAGTAGCAGGGAGCCATGCAAGACATGACGGGCTGGAGAAACATCGGAAGGAAGCTGCGGGTCGCGCTGGTCGGCCCCGACCGCGAGCGCAAGTGGCTCGCGGACAAACTCAGCGGTGAGGTCGAGATCTACGACGGCGTCGCCGCCGGCATCCACAACCTCGCGCCCGCGACGGTGGACGCGGTCATCGTGATCGAAGGCGATCGCATCGGCATCGACGCGGCCGACGTCGCGAGGCGAATCCGCAAGAACTTCGTCGGCACGGTCCTCGTCGTGCGCGCGGCACGGGCGAAGATACTCGAGGAGCAGCTCGGTCTCATCCTCGGCGACGAGCTCGAAGCCGCGAAGCTCGACGACACGGTGAGTGTGGCGGCGCAGACGACGTGGGCGCTCGCGAACCTGTCGCAACACTTGGTGCCGATGGAGGGTTCGGCACCGCCGGAGGGCTCGGTACCGACCGAACCGGTCCCAACGGCGAAGGTGCGGCCGGTGCGTCGACCGAGCGCCCGCAAGCCGCCGCCGCTCGACGAAGTGCCGACCCGCGAGGTCCTCTCGGAAGCGGTCCTCGCCGCGGTCGACGTGAGCGGCTTCGACGACGATAGGACGCCCGTCCTCTTCGAGTCGGCGACCCGACCGTTCACGCCGTCGAGCGACATGCTCGCGGCGGTCGCGAAGGACGACGCCGTCGACGCTTCGGCGGAGACGCTGCGCGCGAAGCGAACGCCGGTGAAGTCCGTCGCCCGCGGATCGGACGTGATGGCCTCGGGATCGGACGCTCCTGCGGAGGCCGGTGGCGGCCATCCCTCCTGGAAAAAGCCGCCGCACCGGCGACCGTCCGAGAGCGTCTTGTTCACCGGGTCGATCATGCTGCCGGCCGACGAGGGCGCGCAGCCGATCAGCATCGTGGATCCCGAGCGACCCTCGACACCGCCGAGACCGACGCGGGCCGAGCGTTCGATCGCGCCGGATGACCGCCTGTATCCGGCGGAGGCGCCGCCGAAGCCCGAGGTCCGGCCGGTGTCCATGCTCCCGGCCGTGAAGCCGGCGACGTCGAGCCGTGCGTTGTGGTGGACCTTCGCCGGGCTCGTCGCGCTCGCGACTTGGCTGCTGATCGAGGTGCTGTCGTGAGTCCGCCCGTGTCGCTGCGTCCGGAGTTCGTCGAGCTCGAAGACTTCCGACGGAGCGTGCACCGAAAGATCTGGTTCGCGGTGGGCGGACTCGTCTTCGTCGCGCTCGCGGCGCTCGGCGTCGCGGTGATCGCGCTGGCGCGTCCCATCCCCGTCGTCGTGTTCGATTCGAACTGGCAGCCGGTGCTCTTCGAGGACACGGTCCGGCCGCGCGTCGAGATGGCGAACGAGCGCGTCGACACGTTCACGCGGCACTTTCTTGGGAAGTTCAGCCTCGTCGACTCGATGGATGTCGAGGAGGACCTCTCCGAGGCGACGGCGATGATGACGCCGCGCTTGCGGAAGATCTTCCTCGCCGACGAGGAGGAGATCGCGCGGCGCCGGAAGACCGAGGACCTCAACCTCAAGGGCCGCTTCGAAGGTCTGCAGGTCCGCCTCGGCGATTTCGACCCCGGCGACGTGGACGCGCGGATCTATGCCGTGGCGTGGGGCGCCGTCGTGGTCACGCCGAAGATCTACAACAGCTGGGCCGAGGGCGAGGCGCCCGAGCACCGGCAGTACTACTACGCGCAGATCGTCTTGCAGCGCGTCCCGGTATCGCGCGTGTCGATCCACGGTCTGCAGGTGCACCACGTGAAGACGTGGTGGTTCGACTCGGCCGAGGACCTCGAGGTTCATCGTCTGCAGGAGTCCGAGGGATGATCGCGCTCGTCGCGCTCCTCGTCGCCGCCGCCGGGTGTGGTGCGGATCGCCAGGGCTACTGCACCGGCAAGGCGCTGACGCACGACATCGCCTACGGCGAGGCGACGCGCCTGAAGATCAACACGGCGCTCGGCGACGTGGTGTCGATCGAGTTCCCCGAGGGCGTACGCATGAAGGGCGCACCGGCGCTCGGGAACGCGGCGATCTTCAAGTACCAGGCGCAGGAGACCGAGCCGCTGCGTGTCCTGGTCTGGCCGCGGATGCCTCGGGGCGGGAACCTCACGCCCGAAGACTTGCTCGGGCAGCGCGGCAACCTACAGATCTTCATGGACAGCGGCGCGACCCTCCTCGTGGATCTTCGGGTCGCGAACAGTCGCGAGTCGGTGCAGCGGGTCGTGCTCGCGTTTCCGGAGCGGGTGCGCGAGCGGGCGTTCGTGAAGGAGCAGCTCGCGGAGCAGGCGCGGCGACTGACGGCGGCCTTCGAGGAAGAGAAGGCCGCACTGTCGAACACCGTCGTCGAACAGAGCCGGCGCCGCATGGCGCGGGCGATGCTCGATCGGATGCATTGCGAGGCGCTCCGCGAGCGCGCCATGCACGACCTCCTCGTCGTGCGCGTGCATCGCATCTGCCGCATCGGTGCGGAGACGTTCGTGGCGTTCGAGGTGCACAACCGTCGACGCGATCTGTTCCACCTGAAGGACGTCGCGCTGCGCGAAGCCTCGGACGACGAAGGCAACGTCGAGGCGCTCGTCGAGTGGCGAGGCGATCCGACGCTCGCGTTCGACGAGCGGGTCTTCGGGATGGCGATTTTCGCGGTCGAGGGCGACGCGGCGCGCGCGTACGCGCTGACGGTGACCGAAGACGGCGGCGCGAAGCGCGAAGTGGTCGTGGACGGGATCGCGTTTTGAAGACCAACGACAAGAAGCGGGGCCTGCCGCGGGCGCAGGACGAGCGAGGGACGCCCAATGAGGTCGAAGCGGCGGTCGTCGCATCGCAAGCGATGTCGAGGGCAACGACCGTCGTCGAGGCCGCCGAGCCCGTCGAGGCGCCGCGCGGCTTCGAGGTGGACGCACTGAGTCACGAAGACAGCGACCTGACGCTGGAGGAGGCGGCCCAGCGGATCGTCGCGCCCGAGGACGAGGGCGCGCAGGTCGTAGGTTTCGAGCACCCGGAGGCCTCGACGGCGCCGGACCACCGAACCGTCGCGCCGCGCGTGACGGGCTGGCGCGCGCTCGTCGAGGGGCTCGAGCGGCGGCGCGGTCTTCAGTTCGGGTTGCTGGTCGCGACCGGACTTCTGGGCTGGTGGGTGTTCGGCGCGCCCGTCGAGGCGCCCACGCCGGAAACGAAGCCGACGGCGAAGAAGAAGGCCACCGGCTTCCCGGTCTTCAAGAGCGAGGCCGAGGACGGCGTGGCCGAGCAGGACATCGGCGAGCTCCTTCGTCAGGCCGCGGCGAAGGAAGCGCGACGCGAAGCCGAACAACGCGCACTCGACGAAGCGCTCGTCGAGGAAGACGACGTCCCCGCGCGGCGGGTGCTGCAGCCCGGCGAGATCTACGACCCGATGGCCGACGCGACGATCGACGTGCCGCGGGCGCCGACGCCGCGCGCACTCCCGGGCGCGGAGCGCGCGCCGGTCGACCAGAGCATCTTCTTCGCGCCGGGCGGGGTGCTCGAGCTTCCCGAGGGCTACGGCGTCGAGGCGAAGGAGCGCGGACTCGGCCTACCGGTGGGGACGCGCCTGAAGGCGAAGCTCCTCGTCGGCGCATCGAGCGCGAACCGAAGCCCCGTGCTCGCGAAGGTCACGGACCCAGTTCGTATCGGCGGGTCCGTGAAGGTGAAGGCTGGCGCAATTCTTCGGGGCCGCGCGAACGCGGACGCTTCGACGGGACGCCTGTACATCGACTTCGAAGAGGTGCGGATGAACCAAGAGCGCTACGCGCTGCAGGGCTACGCGATCAGTCACGGCGACATGCCGGGCCTCGTGGCGCGACGTCGCGAAGCGTCGCTCGAAGATCGTGTGGGCGCGGGCGGCCTCGGCGGCGCGGTGGGCGCCGGCGGTGAGATCGCGAGCGAGGTCGCCGGATCGGGCGTGGTCGGCAAGGTCGTCCGCCGCGTAGCGCAAGGCACCGTGCCCGAGGCGCAGCGCGAGCTCGAAGCGGACCGCCGCGGTGTGACCTACGAGGTCGCGGCGGGGACCGCCTTCGAGGTGCTCGTGGTGGGGGACGAGCGGTGATCCGCAGCGCCTTCCACAGGCCTGGGGCCGGCGCCCTCGGCGTACTATGTATGGGAGCGCTGCTGACGAGCACCGCGTCGGCGCGCGCGGAGCGTGGGGAGTGGGCCGCCGGGGTCGCCTCCGGCGCGCTGTTCCCGGCGTTCGCGTCGCAGGACGCGACGGCGTTTCGGCTCAGCACCTGGATGGTCGGCGTCCAGGGTCGCTACGGCCTCAGCGACGATCTCGACCTGACCTTGGGGGCAGACTGGGCCCAGTTCGCCGGCTCCATGAACGAAGCGATCATGCTCGGGACGCCCGTCGACGCGGTGCGCGTCTTCTCGGCGCAACAGATCGGCGTGTGCGCTGGCGCGCGCTACAAGGTGCTGAGCGGCTACGATGTCGCGCCGTACGTCGAAGGGGCGCTCGGGTACCAGTGGACGATCTACTCGGCGCAGGACCTTCGCGAGGTGCAGACGGGCCGCAGCTTCGGGGTCGATCTTTCGGACGAA
>JAVJQW010000055.1:0-178507 GCA_040218735.1 Deltaproteobacteria bacterium | reverse complement strand
CTTCGAAGCCGAGGTCACTCACACGGACGCGCGATCCGCGGCGTCGCGGACCGACTCCTCAAGGTGCTCTGCGCCGTACTGAAGTCTGGAGGCAAGTACGATCCCGAGCGCCGTGCACCGCAGGAAAACGTTGATCGAGCTCCTTGAAAAAAGGTGGGGAGTCCTTGCCCTCCTCGGGAAAGGGTTCCTGGCGCTCCGCTTACGGCCCTGGGCGACGACGACCCCTTGCCCGGACCGCCTGTTGCCCTGGTTCATGTCGCGCTGCGATGAACTTTGGCCCCTGCCAAGGAGGGCAAGGGCAAGTTCAAGTTCAAGTTCAAGGGACGCGGATGACTTCGTCAGCGCTTAGAGGTCGAACACCAACATTCCCACGCCCGCGGACAGCAACACCCCGCTCGCGACGCCCAGCCCCGTTGCCCAGCGGCGCTTCGTGCGCACCGAGGCTTCGAGGTTCGACTTTTCCACGGCGTCGAACGCCGCGTTGTAGCGATCGAAGGTCGCGCCGGCGTCCACGGCCTGCCACGTCGCGAGGCCGCCGAGCACGACGGCCGCACCGATCGTGGACCACTTCAGCAACGGGGAGAACGTCGGTGGCGGCGCCGGGGCCGGTGTCGTCGCGGTGAGGCGATCGTTCGCGAGGAAGCCGACGAGGAACTCGGGCCCATACGGCATCGCGAACATCCCGGGGGGCGCCTCGCCGCCGCGCGGGAGCGACGGGCGCACGGCTTCGCCGAGGGGCATCGGCGGGCGCACCACGCCGCTCGGCGCGTCGACGCGCCACAGCTCTCCGCCGTCCTTCGTGAGCAGCGCGTAACCCGCGCGCGGCACGAGCCGCAGCGCGACGCGGTAACCCACCGCCTTGTGCAGCTCCGCGTAGCGGACGCCGCGGTCGTCCTCCAGGACGTAGTGCCCGTCGAGCTCCGGCGGGAGCTCCAGCGAAGGGACCCGATCCGACAGCTCCAGCAGCGGAGCGCTCCGCTCGATGCGCGGCGCGCGAACGTAGACCTTCGGGCGCCCCTTCTTCACCGGGACCTCGATGTTCGCCGACGCGAGGAACGCCTCGACCTCTGTGTAGTCGACCGCGCCGTTTTCGTCCGCGTCGGCCGCGCCGGTCAGCGCCGAACGCACCTCGTAGCTGAACACCCCGCCGAGGAGCCGCGACCACTCCAGCGTCGTGCCCGCGCCGCTCGTCGACAACACCACCCCGACCGACGGGAACCGCGTCACGTCCTGCGCGTCGACGAAGTCCTCGAAGGCATCGTCGAAGTCCGCCGTCACCCGCGCCTGCTCCGCGCCGCGCGCGTTGACGAGGTGGTAGGCGTTGCACGCGTCGATGATCAGGTGCGTGCGATCGTGCGTCGCGCGCTCCAGCACCAGGGCCGTGAGGCGCGTCCGCGTGAGCGCGCCTCCGAGGAGCTTCACCTCCCCCTCGCCGCCCGCCACTCGACCGTGGCCGACGTAAACGAAGAACAGCTCCGTCCGCCGCCCGCTGTCGCGCGCCTCGGCCGCGGAGCGCTCCATGCGGTCGAGCGTCTGTTCGAGCGTCGTCAGGTTGGGCGGACGCGCGACCTTCGCCGCGTCGCCGAAGATGTCCTGGCTCTCGTCGTCGAGGACCGTGAGGAGCTCGACCCGATCGAACGACGGGGCGAACATCTCGTACCAGCGCGCGGCGTCGTCGTCCGCGTACTGCAAGGTAGGTTGACTCGACTCGAACGCGTCGTTGACGCCGATGATCACCGCGCTGCGATGCACGGCGGTGGTGCTCGAGACGGCGCTCGCCAAGGTCACCGCGAGGGCGACGAAGCTCACCTCAGGGCCCTCCGGTCAGGCGCACCTCGAAGCGTCCCAGCACGTCCGCGTCGTCGAGCTCGGCGCCGATCGTGTCGGCCGCACCGCGCACCAGCCACACCGTCGTCGCGCCCGGCGGGAACCCATCCAGCGCCACCGCGCCGGGGACACTCGCGGTGTCGGTTTCGAACGTGGGCGCTTCCACGGCGACCACGTGTCGCGCGCCGCTCGCATCGAGGATGACGACGCTCAGCGCGTCGAGCGCGCCCTCGCCTTCGCGGGTGACTCGGAACTTCAGGTGCTGCGTCGTCGAGACCGTGTCGCCGAGCCGCTCCACCCCCGCCGACGACACCGCGTAGGCCGACGCCGACCACGACGTGCCGCCCCGCTCCGTCACGGTCTCCGCGTTCGGTATCAACAGCAGCGCCGCCGCGAAGGCGGCCGCCGCGAACAACGAGAAGCCGACGGTGCGGATCGACGTGAGCCAGGTCCAGAACGAAACCTGCGCGACCTCCGGCTCGAGCAGACCGAGGTCGTGTGCGATCCGCTGAATCTCCAGCGGTGAAGGCTCTTCGAGCGCGCGCTCCGGACCGAGCGCCGCGACCCGCTCCATCAGGTGAAGGCGACGGTAACGCTCCGTCGCGACCGGCGATGAAGCAAGGTGGGCTTCGAGGTCGTGCCGTTCGTTCGTCGACAGCGAACGGCTGAAGCGTTGGTCCACGAGGCGGTCGAGGCGATTGGTCATGACAGGACACTCCCGAAGCAAAGGGCGAGGAGGACGGCCGAAACGCCGTGTTCGAGCCCGGCGTCGGTGCGGCCGTAATGGCCGAGGTACCCGCGCGACTGCATGTACGCGAGGAACCGTTCACGGAGCTTCTGCTCCGTCGTGCGTATCTGCGACCGGGTGAGCTGCGTGGCCTCCCCGGCGCGCTCGGCGGAGAGCCCCTCCTCGAAACGTGCGCGGAAGACCTTTGCCTCGCGCTCGTCGAGCTCGGCCTTGAAAGCGACGACGAGCTCGTGGACCTCGCGAGCCTCGGCGATCTCTTCGGGCGACGCGTTCGGCGTCGGGCGATCCTCCGGCGACTCCTCGGGTGGCGGCTCGAGGATTACCGGGCGGCCCTGGCGGTAGCGAAACAGGATGGGCTGCTTGGCCTTGAGGTCGTTGATTACCGCGTTCCGCGCGATGCGCAGCAGATAGGGGCGGTAGGGGCGCAGCCCGTCGTAGGCGAGGCGCGCGCGTTCCTCGAAGGCGCGCCGAAACACCTCTTGGATCGCGGCTTCGATCTCGTACCCACCGCGGAACCCGGAGAAGGCGCAGTGGCGGCCCTGCGAGTCGAACGTGAAGCCGCGCGTGAGGAACCGCGTCACGTCGGTGACGTAGTGCTCATAGACGACGCGCAGCGCGTCGCGCTCGCCGCGGCGGAATCGGTCGAGGAGGTCCCGGTCGTCGACGAGGATCATCGGTACCTCCGACGAAGGAGCAGGAGCACCGCGCCGAGCAGAGCAAACAACCCGGCTTCGGAGCCGGTCGTCATGCGGCAGCTCGCCCCCTCGTCCGACGATGGGCTGAACATGCTGCCCGGCGACAACCGAAGTTGCACGTCGAACGTGGCGATGCGCCCTTCGGCGTCCTGGAGCGTGACCTCGACGGTCCGCATCGGGTCGCCGAAGAACGGCGCCTCGATCTCGAACGTCGGCTCGGCGCCCTGGCGTTGCACCGTCACACGCGGGCCGTCCGAGGACGCCGAGAACGGCGGCGTGCCCCCGTACACCGTGGTCCGGAAGGTGACCGAGGAGCCCGCCTCGGCGCTGACCGGCGGCGGGTCGTCCGCGAACATCATGCGACCGTTGGGCGCCGAACCGCACAAAAAAGCCGACGCGTAGCCGCGCATCCCGCGCTTGTCCTGGACGACGAACACGCGGCGGTCGAGCCGCCCGTCCACACGCTCGGTGGTGCAGTCGTCGCGATCGATCTCGGAGACCGACGACGTCTCGACGTCGAGACCGAGCGGGTGCTCGACGTCCGCGCACAGCGACTGGACCGCGCCGATCGGCGGGCACACCTCGCTGGGGCCGACCCACGCGCGCGGTGCGTCGGCGGCGCAGAAGCGACGGCTGAGGAACGAGACCCGACCGTCCTCGTCGGCGACCAACACGTCGACGACGTGGCAGTCCTTCGCGACGTCGATCACCACCGCGGCGTCGCCGTCGAACGGGCCGCGATCGTCGACCCACATGCGCGTGAACAAGGTCGCGATCTTTCCGTCACGCGCGCGCCCGCGGACCCGGGTCTCGCTACCCTCGACCTCGACCACGAGCTCCGCACGCGGCGCTTCGTCCGGGGCGTCCTCGACACAAGCCTGCGTGTTCGCGCGCTCGACGTCGCCGCGGAGCGTCGTCACCTCGGCTTCGACCCAGCGGCACCCGAGCAGCTCGCTGTCGTAGGTGCAGGTCTCCGCGCGACAGGGTTGGGCGGTGGGGAGGGTCCGCCAGTCGTAGGCGATGACGGTCTCGTTTGCGTCGACGCTGGCCCCCACCGCGACCTGCGCCGGCGTGCGGCCCGTGACCTCGACCTCGAGCTCCAGACCGACCTGCCCTTCGGCCGGCTGAGCGGCGAGGGCGCCGAGCGCGATGAACGTAGCCATCACGCCCCACCTACAAACACCGGCGAGGGACTGGCGATTCACGGCCAAAAATCCTCCTCCGCGCGCAACCGCACGACTTCACCGGTGGAATCGACGGTCACCACGTCCTGTTCGGGCGCGACGGAGGCCGCGAGCGCCACGCCGCGAGCTCGAGCGAGCGTCCGCCGCCGGCCGTCTTCGCCGACCGCGACCCAGAGGCCGCTGTGGGTCCCGACGAGGAGCCCCGCGCCGTACCGGACCGGCGCCGCGTTGATCGGCGAGCCGAGCCCCACGAACCGCAGCTCCGCCGGGAGCGAGGCAAACACCAACGCGTGCCCGGCGGCGAGCGCGACGCCGCGCGGCATCACCACGATGGGGTGCACGACCGCCTCTTGGACATCCAACTGCGGCTGCCCCAGGGGATGAAGCTGCCCCTGCGTGCGGCCGACCCACGTCACGCCATTCGTGCGGACCGGGCCGGCGAGGACACGTGGGCCCGCCACGACCGTTTCGAGCGCAACGCCGGCGGCGTCGAGGCGCGTGACGTTTCCGTCGAGGTCCGCGACGACCAACGTCTCGCCGTCGACGAAGGGCCGCGCGCGGATCGTGCTGTCGGCGACGAGCAACGTCCGCGTCACGCCGTCGAGCGCGACGTGGGTGAGGCGCTCTCCGGCCGCGAGCACGACACCTCCGTCGAACGGGACGACGTCGGTCGGGAGTCGGTCACCCACGTTGGCGGTCCACGTCGACACCGTCCCGGTCTGCGTGTGGATCGCGACGACCTCCCCGTCGGCGTCCGCGACGAACACCAGATCCCCCACCACCCCGAGGCCCGCGAGCAGCGGTCCGGTCCGCTGGACCTCGAACTGCTTCGCGCCGTCGGCGTAGTCGAAGACGGTCACGAGCCCCGCGTCGTCGGCGGTGACGACGCGGTCGCCGACGACGGCGGGCGCCACCGAGGAACGCGCGGACAGCTCGGTGCGCCACACCTCGCGATGGACGCGCACGGTGCGCTCGACGTGGGTGCACCGCGGCGGCGACGCATCGACGCACGCGTCGATCTCGATCAAGACGTCGGCCGGGAACAGGGCGTCGAGCGTCGTCGTGTCGACGTCGAACAACCAACCCCGCGACGTGCGCGCGGGGATGTCGATCGGGTCACCGTCGATGTGGACCGTCAGATACAGCGACGTCTCGAACGAACGATCCACGACCTCGACATCGAAACGCTGGCGCTCGTAGACCCGCACCTGTTCGGGCGCGTCCACTTCGATCTCGGGCCCCGCGAGGAAGTCGATCGGCACGTTCACCGTCGCGTCCGCCTCGATCGTCACCGGGATACCGACGCGCCGCGTGAGGACGACGTCGCCGTCCCGCACCGTCAGCGAGAGTGTGCCCTGCCCCGCCGACACGGCGGAGAACACGTCGATGACCCGCGCGACCGGAGTGGTTGTCTCGAACTTCCGCTCGCCGACGACCAGCTCCAGATCGATCAGATCCGCCTCGACCGGCAGGCCCGTCAAAGTCAGGACGAGGCTCCCGTCCACGCGGTCGAGCGGTCCGCCGCACGACGCGAAGGCTGCGATCAGCAGCGCCGACGCGAGACGTCGCATCCGACCTCGGTCACCGCACCCAGCGGCCGAGCCAGTACGCGATGCGGAAGTCGACGGCCGGGTTCATCGACAGGCCGGAGCCCTCCGAGTTCACGCGGTAGGGATCCGAACGCCAGTGGTAGTTGCTCGAAGGACGCACCGCCATCGGCACGATCTGGTTGGCGACGAGCGTGCCCTTCCAGCCGACTTCGCCGAGCACCCGCACGCGCATCCCGTCGTTCAACACGCAGTCCTGCGAAGCGAGCTCCTCGGCGTCGCAGTTCTCGACCGGGTCGTCGAAGTACGGGGCGCGCGGGAAGTCGACGAGGGTCTTCGTGCCGCGCTCGACCGCGCCTGCGTCGAACGGCTTCACGGACGCGTGGTCCACGTGGGACTCGGCGTCGCCCGCCGCGTAGATGTAGTCGAAGAAGCTCTGCCCCATGTCGACGGGGCGCCGCTCGTCGACGCCGTCCTTCGCCCACAGCTCGTAACGCAGCGACAAACGCATACGGGTCAGCGCGTCTGGGTCTCGGACGTAGCGCTGCGCGAGGAACATCGCGGTGAACGCCATGTTGAAGTTCGAGAAGTTCGACCCCACGCCGACCCCGACGAACAGCAGATCCTCGGCGGCGATGCCCGGGAGGTCGCGGCGCTCGATCAGCTCCTCCTGCACGTAACGGTCGATCGCCTCGTCCTCGGCGGCGTACGCGAGCGCCCCCACGATCCCGAGCGCCATCACCGCGTTGAAGCCGTTCTCCGCGCCGTCGATGTAGAGCCGATCGATCGATGACTCGTGCAGGTACGCGTGGAAGGTCGGCCGGCCGTCGGCGTCCGGGATCTCGAGGTCGTAGCCGAACTCACCGACGACCATCAGCCCGCGCGCGACGTCACCCGCGTTCTTCTGCAGGCGCGCCTTCACCGCGGCGTCGATCGTGTCGTCCTCGCGGATGACCTCCCACGCCGCGCCGAACGCCATCGCCCACCCAACGAGCATGTCGCGTGACAGCGAGTCCTCCCACTGCCAGTCCGACAGCTCCCCGCTCTGATCGTCGCGCCACGTGCCGTTGTTCTTCTCCTCCGGGAGCGGGTCTCCGTCGGCGTCGAAGAGCGGCGTGGTCTCGTACGGCGTCGCGGCGTTGTTCGCGTGGTTCAGCACCGCCCGCGCCATCACGCCCGGCACCCCGGTGATCCGCGCCGCGATGTCCATGCCCTCCAACCCGCGGACCAGCTCGGCGCGCGCGCGCTCGACGTCGGCGCACTCCGCACCGAGGTCCCGCAGGACCCCATACCGATACGCGTCGGCCGCGACCCCGACGCCGCCGTACAGCCCCGCCGACTTGCCCCACTGACCGAGGTCTTCGGGGCGCATACCGGTCTCGGCTTCGAAGTCGTACGCGCCGCTCGCGACGAACTGCTCGAACGTCGCGCGGTGCTCGGCGCCGTTCATGCGGTAGTCGGCGTTGAGCCCGGTGGAGGCGGCGTGTACCGCGTGCCAGAGGCGATCGTGCTCGAGCGCGATCGCTTCGAGCTCGGCGTCGTGGCCCGGGGCGCCCGGGCCGGGGAGGAGCCCCTCGGATCGTCCTTCGAAGGACCCGCACGGCGGCGCCTCGAAGCCTTCTTCCCCGCCACCGCAGGCGGCGAGGCACAAGAGCCCGACGATCCGAATTCGACCCATCAATTCCCCAGTCTGAAGAACGACACGCCGTTCGGGTAGTCGATCGACCCGCACCCCATCGGAACGTCCGCCGCCGTCTCCAGCCGAAGTGCATACGCCGGACCGGTGATGGCTGGGAACGAAAACGTCTGGTTGACCGTCGTTTGACCGGGGCCGACCGCGAACGTCCCGACCTGCACGCCGTTGATGAACACCAGCGTCGGGTGCTGGTTGCAGGTGAGGTTGTTCGTGATCTGCAGATCGACCTCCGCCTGCGTGATGGACGTGGCCGGAATCGTCCGGATGCCTTCGACGAAGTCACCGTCCCGCGAGTACGTCGTGCCGACCTGCGTCAAACGGGCGTCCAGCGCGTCCGGGAAGACCACGGACGTCAGGTTCGCGAGGCGCGTCACCGCGAGCCGGTAGCGCCCACTGTTGCCCGCCGCCCAGCCGTCGACGGTCAGGAAGTACGTGCCGGGCGGCAGCGTCGCCTCGATCCGCGAGAGCGTACCCATTCCGTCGTCGTCGTCGCACGCGATCGTCATCGGCATCCCCTCCGTGCAGGGCGCCGCGTGGAGCGCGATCGCGGTGTCGTACTGGTTCATCGAGACGGGCTCCGTCTCGAAACGGACGCGGGCCTCCTGCGCGAGCGTGAAGGTGTAGACGTTGTCCGCCGAGCCCTGCCCGCTCGCACACGGCGCGCCGAAGTCGTTCGTCGCGCCGTTCGTCGAGCCGTCGAAGCGCACCGTGGTGTTGAGGGGCGGAACGGTGAACTGCGTCGCGCCCGCGCACCGGTTCTGCGGGTCGACCTCGAACTCGACGGCGTAGGCCCCCTGCGCGGACGCCGTGCGCCCGTCGACGAAGAAGAACACTTCGCCTGGCTCGAACTGTCGATCGAACGACGAGAGGGGACCGGTCCCGGAGTTGTCGTCGCAGACCAGCTCCGACGCGGACTGGTTACACGTGCTCCGCGCGTAGACCACGGTGTCGAAGCCACCGATGCTGACCGGCACCGTCTCCATGCGGATGCGCCGCGGGTCGGTGAGGTTCATCCGGTAGATCGCATCGTGACCGCCGGAGAAGCCGCACGATCCCACCGCGGTGTCCGTCGCGCACACGTTGCTGCCGACCTCGGTCTGCGTCCCCACCGGCGAGAGGAGGAACTGCCCGGGGCAGGTGTCGCCCATCGGCGCGGAGGAGATGCCTTGGCACATGCCGCCGACGCACTGGTCGTTCACGGTGCACATCTGGCTGTCGTTGCAGCTCGTGCCGTCGGGCGCCGCGACCGCGACACAACCGCCGGCGGAGGCGTCGCAGATGCTCTCGACGCATTGCCCCGGGGGCGGCGGACAGACGAGCGGGCCGCCGGAGCGGCAGGTCCCGCGCAGGCAGAAGTCACCCGTCGTGCACGGATTGCCGTCCTCACACATCGTCCCGTTCGGACGGGGGACGCGGCGGCACATGTTGGTCGCGAAGTCGCAGCGTCCGACGACACACGGGCCGTCGAGCGGCGCGCAGTCGCTGTGCTGGCACACGCCGCCGTCGGGCGTGGGCGGGAAGCCGCCGTCGCGCGGTGGTCCCGCGTCGCGCCCCGGCGGGAAGCCGGAGTCGCGGATTGGTGGGAAGCCGCCGTCGCGCCCCGGGGGGAAGCCGGAGTCGCGGATCGGTGGGAAGCCGCCGTCGCGGATCGGCCCGAAGCCGCCGTCGCGAATCGGCGGGAAGCCGGAGTCGCGGATCGGTCCGAAGCCGCCGTCGCGGATCGGCCCGAAGCCGCCGTCACGGATCGGCGAGACGCCGCCGTCGCGGTCCGGCGGGAAACCGGAGTCGAAGGGCACCGCGCCGTCCGACGCAGCACCGGGCTTGAACCCCAGCTCGACGGCGTCGCGGCCGCAGCTGGTGGCGAGGAGGCCCGCGAGGAGGAGCGGGACGAGGAATGGGCGTGTCAACTTACACCTCCGGCACCAATTCGCAGCCGGCTCTACTTTCATCGTTCTCGATTTGGGTGTCAAATGCGCCGATGCTGCTGAATCGGTCTGTTCGCTGGTGTTTCTTGGCGCTCTCGGTCTCCCTCGCGGCCTGCGCAGGGGGGGACGACGACGACGGCGGGGAACGCGACGCGGGGTCCGCGACCACGCGCGACGGCGGGGACACCACCACCCGCGACGCCGGCGATGACACCACCGACTCCGGCGTCCGCGACGCTGGCGAGGACCGCGACGGCGGCCCCCGCGACTCCGGCGTGATCGACCCGGTCACCGAGCCCTACCGGACCCGCCGCAACTCGGGCGATCCGGCCAACCGGATCGATATCGTGATCGTCAGCGAGGGGTACACACTCGAGGAGCTCACGACACGCTTCGAGGACGACGTCGGCGACGCGATCGGCCGCACGTTCAACCGCCGCGGCGTCCGGAACAACTCGACGGAGCCGTTCCGCACCTACCGCGACTACTTCAACGTCCACCAGGTCCACCTCGCGAGCAACGAGTCCGGCATCGACGTCGCCGGCACGATGGTCGACACCGCGCTCGACGCGCAGGCGCTCCCGTGCGGCGGCGGCGTCGGCGGCATGGCGAACTGCCCGATCGACTTCGGCAAAGCGGAAGCGGCGATCGACGCCGCGCTCGCGGGCTCCGGGATCACGCCGGACATCAAGATCGTCATGCTCAACACGGACACCAACGAGGCGCGCTCGTACTTCCCGCCGCAGGGTCCGTACATCGTGCTCGGCGCCCGGTTCATGGACGACGTCCGGCGCAGCGAGAACTTCATGCGTGAGATCGCCGTCGCCTGGGCGGGCCTCGCCTACGAGACGACGGACGACCCGGGCGGCGCGTTCCCCGGCGGTGAGCTCGCCCCGAACACCAGCACGTCGGCGGCCGGCGCGTGGCCGGAGTGGGACGGGCACAACGAGGGCATGTTGAACAACGAGGCGGACGGGGAGCTCAACCCGATCGGCGCCTACGAGGGCGGCGCGGGGTTCGCGACGGGCATCTACCGTCCGTCCATGAACTCGAAGCTCGGTACGTACATGCCGGGGCCGTTCAACGCGGTGTCGCGGCAGCAGATCGTGCGAAGGATCCTCGAGTCGGTGGAGGCCATCGAGGACCACACCGACAACTCGACGCGCCTGGTCGACCCCAACGCGATCTACCTGACGCTGTTCGGCAGCAGCCCGGTGCGGTGGACGTTCGACGGCACCGTCATCGACGGCCTCACGGATCCGACGTTCGGCCCGGTCGCCTACGCACAGCTCGAGGGGATCGGCCCGGGGGTGTACGAGGTGACGGCGACGGTCGAGCGCCAGTCGAACTGGGTGCGGACGCCCCTCGCGGCGCTGACGTCGAGCGTGACCTGGGAGATCGAGCTCACGCCCTGAAGAAACGGCCGGGCTCCACACTTCCTCGATACTCCCGCGCTACGGTCACGTTCGATGTCGCACCGAATCCTCGTGGTGGAGGACGACCCAGCCATCGCGAGCCGGGTCGTTCGGGGCCTGACCGCGGCCGGGTTCGAGGTGGAGCTCGCGACGGACGGTCTGATGGGCGCCAACGCCGCGCGCGGTCAGAGCTTCGACCTCGTGGTGCTCGATCTGATGCTCCCCGAGCTCGACGGCTTCGAGCTGTTGGAGCGCTGGCGCGGCACGTCGTCGGTCCCGGTGTTGGTGCTCACCGCCAACGCGGATCTGGAGTCTCGGCTGCGGACCTTCGACCTGGGCGCGGTCGACTTCGTGCCGAAGCCGTTCTGGATGGAGGAGATCGTCGCGCGCGTGCGGGCTCGGCTCGCGCTGCGCGACGCGGTCCCGAATCGAACGATCGTGATCGGGAGCGCGTCGATCGACCTCGACGCGCGCCGCGTCGTCGTCGCGGACGAGGACGCGGGCTTGACCGCGCACGAGTTCAACGTCCTCGCGTGTCTCATCGAGCGACCGGGCCGCGCGCTGACCCGCCAGCAGCTCTCCGAGATGGCGTTCGAAGAGGCCGGTGAGCGCTCCGACCGGGTGATCGACTCCCACGTCGCACGGCTCCGCAAGAAGCTCGGCGACGCCGGCAAACGCATCGCGACGGTGTGGGGCGTGGGTTATCGGTTCGACGACGCCAAGGAAGCGTGATGAGCGGCCTCGGCGCACGGGTCCTGATCGCCTCCACGCTCTCCGCGATCGTGGCGACGCTCCTGCTGGCCTACCTCGCGCGGGAGTTCGTCGCGACGGTCACGCTGCGCGCGGTGGCGGCGTCGCGAGTCGAAACGAAGAAGAAGAACCTCGAGGCGTGCGAGCGCGATCCGGCGGGGTTCGTCTTTCGCGAGGGCCCCGTCGAGATCTTCGCCTACGACGCGCAGACCCTCGAGGCCGTCCGCCCGGACGCGCCGCCGCTCGACCCGGACCTGCTCGAACAACTCCGAGGCGGCGAGCCGCTGCCGGTCCGCATCTACGACGGGGACGAGGTCTGGGGCGGAGCGGTGCTCGACCGGGTCTCGGGATCCGGCCCGTGCAGCCTCTTCCAGATTCGTTTCAAACGAAGGGACGGCGTTCGACGCACGGGGTACATCCGGACGTTCGTCGCGATGGGTGGCATCGTGCTGTTTGCGATCGGCCTGACGACTGTCGTCGCGATCCGCCCGACGCTCCAACGGCTCGACCGGCTCGCGGAGGCCGCGCAGAGCGTCGGCGACGACCGCTTCCGATCTGCCGACGACGACGGGAAGGACGCGATCGGCGCGGTGTCAGGGACCCTCGACGCCGCAAACGCGCGCATCGTCGTCGCGAACCAGGAGCGCGCGGATCGACAGCGCGCGCTGCGGGAGCACCTCGCGAACGTCGCCCACGATCTGCGGACTCCGCTCGCCTCCGCGCAGCTCGCCCTCGAAGAAGCGCTCGGCCTCGCGGCGGAGGACGAGCTGCAGTCGACGCTCCTCGCGGTGGTCGACGACCTCGTCTACCTCGACGCCCTCACGAACAACCTTCACCTCGCGAGCAAACTCGAACGCGTCGCGGGGCCGCTCGACAGCGGCCAGACGATCGACCTCGGTCGGATCGTCGACTTCGTGCTCGCGCGGTTCTCCGTGCTGGGGCGGCGTCACGGCATCGAAGTGACCGGCGCGCGCCCCGACGCTGCGACGCTCGTGTGCTGCGACCCGGCCATGGCGCAGCAGGCGATCGCGAACATCGTGCACAACGCAATCAAGTATGGGCGCACGGGCGGGCACGCGGCGGTCGTGCTCGCCGTCGAGGGCGACACGTTCGTGGTCACCGTCCTGGACGACGGCCCGGGCGTCGCCGAGTCGGAGCTCGCCGCCCTCCCCGCGCGCACTTTCCGCACGGACCGCGCCCGGTCGCGGGAGGGGTCGGGGCTCGGCCTGGCCATCACGGCCGCGGTGGCGGAGCGCGCCGGCTGGCGGCTCACGTTCGCGCCGAACGCGCCCACCGGCCTCCAGGTGCAGCTCCGCGGCCCCCTCGCCCGCAACACCTGAGCCAGAAACGCGGCCGACTGAGCCAAAAACCCCATCCAAATGGGGTACATTGACGCACCTGATCGGTCCCGACGGCCGATGATGGTCAGGAGGTTCCCGCATGAAGCTCGAAATCACGCCGCCCGACGGGTTCATCGAAGAGGAGATCGTCACGACGTGGCGGGCTCCGCTCGAGAAGAACCTGAAGGCGGGCCTGGCGATGCAGTTCCAGGCGCCGGTGCGGCCCAACCTCATCGCCACGCAGCGTCGGGTGTCGAACGACACCTCGCTCCCCGAGCTCATGTCGAAGGTCGCGGCGGACCTGCTCCGCCACATCGAAGGGCTGAAGCTGACGGACCCGATCGAGTTCTCCTTCGCGGACGGACAGACCGGGCTGCTGCTCGACTACGCGATGCCGGTCCACGGCAAGTTCACGGTCGTGCAGCTCCAAGCCGGGCGCCTCGACGGCGACGTGTTCACCACGCTCACCATTTCGACGGAGGCGTCGCGACTCGATGACGACGCCAAGAAGCACTACCTGCAAATGATCGCCGCCGCGAAGGTCCCGGCGGAGGAGTCCTGATCCATGTCTGGCATCAAACACGACCCGAACACCCGTGCCGCCGGCCTCCGCGCCGCGCAGGGCCTCGACCTCGGCAACGCGCCGAAGCTCGAGGACGTCCAGGACGGCATCGAAGCGCACCTGCAGGCGTTCGTCGACGTCGAGGAGAGCGCGAAGCTCGGCAAGCCGGTCATCACGCCGCGCTCCACGGCGCAGATGCTCCGCGGCATCGGCGTGGAGAACATCTTCGGCGGGCACATCCTCACGCTGCCCTTCTCGATCCCACAGGGGCACAAGTCACACGCCGACCTGAAGCGGATGATCGAAGGCATCCGTGACAAGGACACCGGCATCAACGCGGACACCGGCACCTACGACAAGGCGACCGGCCACATCAACGCGGACAAGGCCGTCGCGTTCTGGAAAGAGATCGCGGGCCCGAAGGGCTACGTCACCAAGGACGACGTCAACGCGTTCGTCGCGGGCAAGAAGAAGTTCGACATCCTCGGCAAGCTCCACGCGCGCGAGGTCGGCAAGGTCATCAACGAGACCGAGATTCGGCTCCTGTTCGACGTGGCCGCGCAGAAGAGCGAAGGCGGCGACCGGGTCCTGACCTCCGACCGTTTCGTCGCGTTCCTCGACGGCACCATCTGGCAGGACCTCGCCAAGGCGCGCGCGGACGGCACGCTGTACCAGCCGCGCCCCGTCGGCGAGCTGGTGCACGAGGGGCCGAAGAAGGTCGCCACGGGGCTCGCGAAGCTCGCCGCCACGTACGGCGCGACCGTCGCGGACGCCGGCACCTCCGCGCAGCACCAGGCGGCGCTGACGATCGACTCGGCCGCTTCGCTCGACTACCAGCAGGCGGCGAAGACGCTCTTCCCCACGATCGGCGGCGCGATGCGCGCGCTGTGCCCGCTCGGCTACGGCTGATTCGCGACGAAGAAGCGCTGCATCGGCGCCAGCAACGCCTGCGGACACTCCACCTCCAGGAGGTGTCCGCACCCCTGCACCTCGACGAAGTCCGCGTTCGGTAACCCGTCCGCCAGCGCGCGACTGCCGGCGCCGATCAGGAAGTCGTTGTCGCCGTGCACCACCAGCGCGGGGACCTCGACGCCGGCGAGGTCCGGCGCGTACGCCGCGACCGTCGACAGGATCGCGCTCGTGGATCGACACCACGCCGACCACTCACGCGCGCCCTTCAAAGCGGCCAGGTCTTCACGGAGGCGCACCGCGAGGGGCCCGTCGCTGCGCTCGGCGACGACGAGGCCGACCAACCACGCTTCGTCGGAGAGGGTCTCGATCGACTTCGCGTCCGCGAGCGTGCGCGCCGCGTGGCGCATCGGCTCGGGCAACAGATGACCACCCGGCGCGGCGACGAGGACGACGCCACGCAGACGTTCGGGTGCCGCCTCCGCGATCGCGAGCGCAGTCGCTCCGCCGAGGGAGTTGCCGACCACGAAGAAGCGATCGAGGTCCCGCGTCACGTCGAGGACGGCGGCCGCGAGGCGCGCCATCGTGTACTGGGTGACGACCTTGTCGGACTTGCCGTGCCCCGGGAGGTCGACGAGCACGACGCGGCGGCCTTCGGCGAGGTGCGGCGCGACGTCCTTCCAGATCAACATCGAGAAGGCCCATGGGTGGAGGAGCACCACCGGAGGCGCCTCGGACCGCGGGTCGCCGAGGCGCGCGACGCGGACGTTGAGGCGAGCGGTTGGCGCCCACTCGGTCGTCTCTTCGGCGTAGTCGTAGGGGACGTCGTCGAAGCTCGCGTACCGCTGGGTGGTGGAGCACGCCGCCGCGAGGAGCGCCGTCGCGAGGACGGCGAGCCTCATGGTTCTTCGGCGTCCGCTTCGGGCGCGTCCTTCTTCTCTTCGTCGTCGTCTTCGTCGTCTTCGCCCTCGGGTACGAAGATCGGCTCGTTCGGCTTCGGGTCCTCCGCGGGCCCGCCGGGCAGCGCCTGGTCGAACGGAGACTCGGGCGTCTCCTGCGCGCCGGACGTCCCGCCGAGCTTCGCGAGCTGCTCGACGACGTCCTTGGTGATCTGGTGCGACAGCTCCGACAGCGCGCGCGCGCCGTGTTCGAAGCTCGTCGTCCCGAGGCGCTTGCGCTGGTCGAAGTCGTACGACCACACCCGCGCGCCGTCCGAGAACCGCGACACGTGCAGCGACACCGCGAGGTGCGCGAACCAGACGTCGTCGCTGTCGTAGATCTCCACGGCGTTGAGCTGCCCGGAGAGGGTGTACGCGGGGCGTGCTTCGATGAGCTCGCGTGTGACGCCCTCGAACGTGTTGGTGTGGTCGAGCGCCGCAGCGAGGACGTCCGAGATCATCTGGTGCGGCTTCACCGCCCACACGTTCTGGTCGCTGTAGCGGAGCTGGTACGGGCTCTTGCGCACGACGAACTGGAACTTCTCGTACACCGCGTCGACGTCGAGGCTGCGCACGTAGAGGATGCCGTTCATCACCGGCGCGTGGTGCCGAAAACCCAGCGGCTCGTTCGCGATGACGTAGTAGCTACGCGGGAGCTGGCTCGCGCCGAGGCAGGACGGCAGCGAGAGCAACGCAGCGAGGAAGAGGAGGCGTCGGATCATTCTTGTGACCCCTTGCCGCGCAGCAGCACCGACGGGTCTTGCGCGATGATGCGACTGAACTCGCGGAGGTCCTGCGTCGCCTGGCGGACGTGTTTGAGCGACAGCACGAGGTCTTCGCGGCTCGCGCGCACCGTGAGGTCGAGCTCCTGCATCAGCTTCACGACGTTGGCGAGCGCGAGCTGCAGCGCGGCGAGTGTCTCGCCCAGCTCCTCGGCGTTGAGCTTCTGATCGAGGGTCGTCATCACGTTCGACGCGGCGGTCACGGTCTGGTTCACCTGCTTGGCGTCGACCGCCTTCAGGAGGCGCCGCACCTCGTCGAGCGTGGTGCGCCCCGCGGCGAGCGTCGTCTTCACCTCCGACCGCAGGTCGCGCATCGTCACCGCAGCCTCGTCGCTCACGTTGCGAATCGACTTGCCGGACTTGCCGAACTCGTCGAGCGCAAACGCGAGCGGCTCGCGGGTCTCGTTGACGAACTTGTCGACGTCGACCAGCAGGCGGTTGGTGTTGTCGATCATCTCTTCGAAGCGCTGCACGTTCGCGGCGCTCGTGATGCGCGCGAGGTTCGTCGCGACACGGTCGACCTTCTCGGAGATCGCCTCCGCGCGGTCGGCGATCTTGCCGACGAGCGACTCCTGCACCGGGATCTGCGAGCCCGGCGGGATGATCGGCCGCTCCGGATCCCCCGGGGTGAGGTTGATCGTCTTGATCCCGGTCAGGCCGCTCATGTCGAGCAGCGCGTGGGTGCCCTCGTGAAGCACGGCGTCGGGATCCAAGGTCAGCGTGACGCGGATGTTCTGCGGGTTGTCCGGGTCGATCTTGAGCGAGTCGACCCGGCCCACGCGCAGCCCCTGGTACTTCACCTGCGCCGACGGCTCGAGCCCGCTGACGCTCTCGCCGAACGACACGTAGTACTCGGCGCGCTCCTCCACGAGCTGCAGGCCAGCGAGGACGACGACCGCCGTGCCCAGCAGCACGACGCCCACCGTCACGAACACCCCCAGTCGAAAGCGCTCCGCTTTGGTCAGGTTCACCGGGCTCCTCCGTCGTCCTCGAACGCTTGTAACACGGACCGACGCTCGGCTTCGCCTTCACCTTGGCGGCCGAAGAACGACTGCACCATCGGGTGCGGCGTCGCTTTGACTTCGTCGAGCGTGCCCTCCGCGATGACGTGTCCCTTGTCGAGCATCGTGATCTGATCCGCGATCGTCTCCACGCTCGCGAGCTCGTGGGTCACCACCACGAGCGACATGTTGAATTGGTTCTTCAACGAGATGAGCAGCTCGTCGAGCGCCGCGCCGGTGATCGGATCCAAACCCGCGCTCGGCTCGTCCGCGAACAACACCGCCGGGTCCATCGCCATCGCGCGCGCCAGCGCGGCGCGTTTCTTCATGCCGCCGGACAGCTCGGGCGGGGTGAGGTCGTGCGCGTGGGACAGCCCGACGAGCGCGAGCTTCATCGCGACCATCTCGTCGATCACCTCGCGCGGCAGGTTCGTCTTCTCCACGAGCGGGAGCGCGACGTTCTCGTGGATCGTGAGCGCATTCAGCAGCGCTCCCCCTTGGAACAACATGCCGATGCGGCTCAGGACCGCGTCCTTCTCCGGCTCGTCCGCTTCGACGAGGTTCACGCCGAGCAGCTCCACCGTCCCGTCCGCGGGCGTCGCGAGGCCGATGATGTGTTTGAGGAGCGTGCTCTTGCCGCAGCCCGAGCCGCCGAGGATGACGCGCACCTCGCGCGGACGCACCTTCATGTCGACGCCGTTCAACACGGTGCGCTCGCCGTAGCGGGCGACGAGTTTGTCGACGACGATGTTGTACTCCCGCTGCACCATCAATCTCCGAAGTAGAAGACCAGGCTGGCCAGGGCATCGGCGACGATCACCGCGAAGATGCCGGCCACGACGGAGGTGGTGGTGCTGCGCCCGACGGCGTCCGCGCCGCCCTTGGTGCGGAAGCCGCAGATCGCACCGACGCTGACGATCAGCCACGCGAACATGACGCTCTTGATGAGGCCGGTGAGGACGTCCTTGAGGTACAGCGACTCCTGCAGCCGCACGATGAACGGTTGCGCGCCGACGTCGAGGTAGAAGGTCGCGACGAGGAACCCACCGAACACCCCCGCGGCGTCGGCGAACGCGGTGAGGAGCGGTTGGGTCACGGTGATGGCGAGGATCTTCGGGACGACGAGGAAGCGCGTGGGGTGCAGGCCCATCGTCTTCAGCGCGTCGATCTCCTCGCTGATCATCATCGTGCCGATCTCCGCCGCGACCGCGGATCCGGAGCGGCCCGCGACGACGATGGCGGCCATCAGCGGACCGAGCTCGCGGGTCATGGAGATGCCGATGAGATCCACGACGAAGATGTCGGCGCCGAACTGCCGCAGCTGCGCCGCGCTCTGCAGCGCCATCGTCGCGCCGACCAGGAACGCGATCAGCGCCACGACGGCGAGGGCCTTCGAGCCCATCTGCGCCATCTCGTAGATCACGACGTGCCACCGCACGCCCCGCTTCTTGAAGACCCCCGTCGCGACGAACCAGGTCGTGTCGGCGACGACGACCAGGAAGTGCAGCACGAGGTTGACGATCCCCTCGGCCCACCTGCCGACCCGATCGAAGATCGACCCGCGGTCCTCCGCCTCCTGCACCCGCGCGTCGACGAACGGGAAGAGCTCGAGCGTTCGCTTCACGCGCTCGGGCACCCGGACCAGCGCGACGTCGCGGCCCGACGCCTCCATCCGGCGCAGGAACAGCGACAGCAGCGCGACGCCCGAGCTGTCGATGTCCGTCACCGCCGACAGATCCAGCTCGACCTTCTCGCCCGGTCCGGAGATCGCCGCGAGGCGCTTCGAGAGCGCGGGCACCGCGTCGACGACCATGGCCCCCTCGAGCTCGACCATCACAGCAGCTCCCAGGAGAAACGCAGCACGACGTTCTGTTGAATGGAATCTCGCTCCTGAAGCCCGGGGTCACGCCTGAAGCGGGCGAGGTAGTTGAGCGCGAGGTAACTCGTGAGCTTGATCGCGACGCCCGCCTCGAGCTCCAAGATCGTCTCGGAGAAGCCGACGGTCGGGAGGAAGACCTCCGCCTCCGCCGTGATGAACACCCAGCGCGTCAGGCGCGCGAGGAGCAGCACCGTGCCCTCGGCACCCACGAGCTGGCTCGACTCGATCTCGTTGAGCCGTACGAGCCCCTCGGTCCCGCTGTCCCGGTCCTCGGTCACCTCGAAGAGGTTGCGCGCGAAGCGGTGACGTCCGCCCAACCCGAGGCGCACGTTCATCTCCGCCAGCAGCGTCTTGATGACGCGCATGTTGAGGCCGCCGCCCTCGCGGAACGTCGACAGGCCGAACGCGCGCGAGAGCTTCGCCGAGGTGTGCCGGGCGCCGGTGCGCTCGACGCGTCCGTCGCCGTAGTTCCGTTCGACGGTCGCGGGCTCGAAGAACGCAAAGCCCGGCAGGAGCCGCGTGTCCGCGCCGACCCGGAAGTAGGGGCCCAGGACCGGCGTCCAGCGATAGAGGTACAGCGCGTCGAGGTCGACGATGTCGTCGGTCTTTTGCCACGGCGCGTCCAGCGCTTTGGTCTGCCCCTCCGCGACCTGCAGCCGGAGCACGAGCGGATTGTCGAGGATCTGGACCGTGAGGCGTGCGTCGACGAAGAGGCGCCCCGAGAACGCTTCGCCGTCGTCGAGCCCGAGCGCGTTGCGTCGAGAGTTGAGGGACGCGTCGGCGCCGACGATCAGCGAGCCGCTCACCCCCTCCGACGCGCGGAAGATCTCCTCGACCGGCACTTCACCCGCGCCGCGGAACTCACCGTTCTGATCCTGCACGAGGATGAAGTGTGTGTGCGCGGCGCTCTCGAGGCGAACGGTCGAGAAGTCACGACGTGCGCGGTACGTCTCGCCGAGCCGAACGATCTTGTAGAGGCCGGCCGGGAGGATCCAGGTGGACAGCGGCTCACCGGCCTGCTCGTCGGTGCCGAAGCCGATACCGATGTACTCGCGATCGTCGACGCGGATCATCTCGTAGGCGCCGCGAAGACTGCCGAACTGCTCGTCCACGACGTGCACGGACAGCGCGGCCCACGACACCGGGAGCACCGTCGTCATCCGCTCGCGGACGGTGGCCTGAAAACGCATCCGCTGCTCGACCGGGCCGGAGCCCAGCCGCACCTCGTACGTCCCGGGCGCGACGACGATCCGCACGCCGGTCGTCCCCTCAGCGACGCGCTGCGAGCCGCGCGAGACCGTCACCGGCGGTTCGTCGAGGGGGTTGGTGATCGACGGGACGAAGATCGAGCCCTTGCCGAACGGCACGAGCGTCGGATCCCGATCGAGCTGCTCCTGGATGCTCCCCGCGGGCCAACCGTGATCCTTCTCCAGCGCCGCGTTGGCGTCGGCGAAGGCCGGACGCGCCGCGAGAACCGCGAGCGCGAGGACGATCCAGGACGGGCGCATCCAACGTGCCAAGTAGCCCATTGTCGGCCCCGTGGCCACTTTCCCTCAGCCGTCGACCCAGCCCGCCAGCGCCTCGATCCCAGCCACCACACGCGGGCAGGTTCGGGCGTAGAACGCGTCGTCGGGCTCCCCGTCGACCGCCGCCACCGCCTCGAGCGCCGCCGCGCCGTCGAAGTCGACGTAGGCCAAGCGCGCGGTGAGCTCGCGCGGGTCGCGGCCGAAGTCCTCCCCTGGCAGGAACGCGGTCCCGGTCGCCTCGAGCGCACGCTCGGCGAGCGCACGGCTCGTGTCGATCCCCCGCGCGCGCAGGCGAGCGTCGAGCGGCGAGAAGTCGGGCATGAGGTAGAAGCCGCCGTCGGGATCGTCGACCGAGGCACCGGCGGCGCGAAGACGCGCTGCGCACCACCGCCCGAGGCCGCGCAACACCCGCCGCGAATCGACGAGGTACTTCTCGATCGAGGCATCACCGTCGAACGCCGTGACCGCCGCGTACTGAATCGGCGCCGACGTCGAAGTGAACGTCTCACTCGCGACGGTCGCCATCGCGTCGCGAAGCCACGCGAGCTGCGGCGGGAAGCTGAACGTCCCGAGGCGCCACCCGCCCGCGCCGCACCACTTCGACAGGCCCGCGCTGATGATCGTGCCTTCGGGGTACATCGTCGCGATCGAGACGTGCTCGCCCTCGTGGTGGAGCTCGCCGTAGATCTCGTCGGACAACAGCAGCGCTCCGTACTCGCGTGCGACCTCGGCGATCGCCGCGAGCTCGTCGGCGTCGTACGAATAGCCGGTCGGGTTGTTCGGGTAGTTGAGGATGACGAGGCGCGGACGATCCGGATCCTCCGCGAAACAAGAACGGAGCGCGTCGGCGGTGAGCTTGTGGCGGTTGTCGCGCCAGGTGTCGACCCACCGAACGCTACGCCCGATGATCTTCGCCTGCGGCGCGTAGCTCACCCACGACGGCGTGGGGATCACGAGCTCGCCGTAGAAGACGAGCTGCAGGATGAACATCAGCTCCTTCGAACCCGGGCCGATCAACACGTCCTCGGGCGCGAACGTCACGCCCTGCCGTCCGTGGTACGCCGCGACCGCGGCGCGAAGCGCCGGCAGCCCCACGACGGGGAGGTAGTCCTTCTCGTGCGCGGCGTCCCTCAGGGTCTGGACCACGACGTTGGGCACCGGGAAGGGGGACTGCCCCAGGCCCAGCTTGTAGACGGTCCGCCCCGCCGCGAGCATCGCGTTGGAGCGCTCGTTGATCGCGACCGTGGCCGACGGCGTCATGCCGCGGACGTTGAGATTCAGCGAAGGTTCGATGCGCCGCACCCGCGCTCCATACCAATTCGGCGTGTGCGCGCGAAACCCGACCGAAGGTCGAGGGACATCTGACCCGTTCGTCGCCTCCGCTGAAGTTTTCTGTGCCGGGGAACACAACGATCGGTCCGGCCCCGCCGATACCCGGGGGCATGAACAACGTGCAGGGCGCCGACCGCAGCGCAACCGTCGCCGCGGTCCAGATTCACGACGACGCGCCGCCCTCCAGCACCACCCCCGCGCTGGTCGAGCCCGACGCGCCGCGCTCCGGCGGCCTCCCCGGGCAACAACGCCGCGCTTGGAGCCCGTTTGGCGGGCAGCTCCTCAAGGCCGGCGCCATCGCGATGATCGCGGCGACCACCCTCCCCTTCATGGCGGGCTGCGGCCTCGCCGACTCCCACGACGCCTCACCGGTCACCGAGGTGCGCGAGGCCATCCAGACCGCCGAGCCCGTCACGCTCCGCGGTGAGGTGCAGCAGGGCGCCGTGCCCGGCGGCGGGGCCGACGGCCTGTGGCTCGTGCCGCTGAGGAACCAAGACCACTTCGTCATCGACGGCGTCCCCTTCGACCGCATCTACCTCGGCGTCGCCGGGAGCGAAGCCACCGCCGGCCTCAGCCCGGGCGGCCTCGGCGACGTCACCGGCCACGTCAGCGCCAAACTCCAAGACGGCGCGTTCGTTCCCGTCGTCGACGGCATCGACAACGTCGTCGCGGGGCTCCCGCGAGAGGTGCAGGGTCAGGTCGTCCGGGGTGTCGCCCCGGGCGCCGAAGGGGGGGCCGAAGCGACGGACCTCTACCTCCTCATCGACACGGCCGTTTGGCTCAACGGCGCGCGGCACCTCCTGGACGAGAACGAAGAGCCCGTTTCGATCCACCTCGGCGCGATGTCGGACCTGCCCGGGCTTCGACCCGGGGACCACGCGGTGATCGAAGGCCGCCTCGACCGGGGCCCGGAGGGACTTCGGCTCACGTCGATCGAGTCCTTGAACTCCGAAGCCTACGCGGGCTCTCAGATCTCGCCGCCGACGTTCGACGGCACGCAGTTCCTCGCCGCCGGCGAAGGCAACACGCCGCTCCCGGCGATCGATCTGTCGAGCCGCGACGGACGACGCCACGTGGTCGTGGTCGACGCCGAGCAGGGGGTCGCGCACCTCGGCTCCGTCGGGCGTGCTGCGGGCTCCGAAGAGTTCACCACGAGCTTCCCCGTGCAAGCCTTCTTGCAGAACGGCCCGACGTTCGACGTCAGCCGCGGGCGCGTCGTCGACGACGCCGGGTACAAACTCTCGCCGCGCATGACCTGGGTCGAGCACGGCGAGTCGGGCGACACCCACCACGGTTGGTACCTGCACGAGGCGAGCGAGACGCTCTACCAGCTGAGCTTCGCGATCGACGCCAACGGCGACTCCGATCCGGCGCGTGTCACCCACGCGATCACGATGGGCGAGCACCAGTAGGACTCACCTCCGCCCTTCGGTGTAGACGTGGAACGCGTCCCACTTGTCGCGTGACTTCTTGTACGCCTCCGGCGTCTTGATGCTCGCTGCGTCGGCGCGCTGGTCCACCCACGGGTCCACGTAGAGCGGCCCCGCGCCGGGGACCTCGAGCCCGTAGAGGAAGTGATGGTCACCCGGACCGTCGCCCATCAGCCCGTAGGCGAGGAGCACGGTGGAGCGTTCCGTGACGTCGAAGCCCTTCAGCGTCGTGCCGCCGAGGCGCTCGTCGAGGCCCTCGAAGATCTCGCGCGTGCGCGCTTGCGTCTCGTTGCATTGGCCGAAGTACGCGTCCACGCGATGCAGCGCGTGGTCCTCACCGACCGCCATCTGATGGGCGTTCGTGATGCCGCCCGATGCCGTGACGTGTCGTTCGATCGTCGCGAGGTACACCGGGTCGTTTGCGTACCGCACGAGGAACATCGCGAGCTCGTCGTGTGGTCGCTTCCACTTTGGGTCCTTCGCGAGCTGCTCGAGCGCCGGGTGCCCGAGGATCGCGACGGCGCGCTCCGTGTAGCCGTCGATCAGATCGTCGCCGAGCATCGCGCGGTGCGCGTCCGTGAGGCCGCCCTTCGACTGCGCCTCGATCTTGTCGAGCGCAGAGTGCGCGAGGTCGCGCTGGACGACGTCGTCGATCGTGTCGGCCCGCGCCCGCAGCGACGTGAGCTCCTCGGGGTCGAGCCCGTCCTTCACCGCCGACTTGAACGCCTTCGACAGCGCCTTCAGCTCGGGCGTCGGCGCCAACGACAGCGCCGCCGGCTCGACCTTCATCGCCTCGGCGATCCGGTTCGGCGCGGCGACCTCGGACCGGTCGAGCGGCGGCGGCTTCGTGGGCACCTCCTTCGACTGGGGAGGAAGGGACGGGGGCGCCGCGGGGGCGCGGGTTCGGCGGACGTCGGTCATACCCGCTCGTAAAGCAAGACCCCGGCCAACCCGTCAGAGCCCGAGAAGCGCCCCGGACGTCCGGCCGGCGTTCGGATTTCGGAAGAAGCTGCCGGCAACGTTCGCCGACGTCACCGCAGATCCGGGACGCAGCCCTCGCCGTCGTCCACCGTCCACACCACGTTCGCGGCGCTCAGCGTGAACGTCGGCTGCAGGTCGCGGTAGCTCGCGTCGAGGTCGCCGCTCGCGATGAGGTCGTCGATCACGTCGAGCCCCACCGGACGGATGTGTACGTTCATCTCGATGCGATCCGCGACGCCGTCGAACCGGAAGTCACGCACGACGTGGGGGTCACGCCAGTCCGGGTCCGCGGGGGAGATCGCAGTCGGCGCGGGCATCAGGTTCTTGTCCACGCGCGCGACGTCCCAGAACATGTGCGCCACTTCGTCGTCGTCCTTGTACGCGCGGTCGAAGAACGTCCACAGGTCGGCGGCCGTCGAGGTCGCCACCGCGGTCCCCTCGGGGATGTTGCCCACCGCGTAGATCTCCGTCGCGCCGAGCGTCGCGCGTAGCTCGACCCAGACACGGCGATCGATCGTCGCCCCCGACGGGAAGCTGTGCCCCGCCGCGAGGTTCTCCAGGTCGATCGTCACCTGCGTTCCGCCCGGCACTCGCGCGATGCACATCTGCGCGACGACGGTCGTGTCGAGCATCTGCTGAATCGCAGCGCGCTGCGCGTCCTTTTCGGGCCAGTCGATCGTGGCGACGTCCACGCCGACCATCTTGTGGTCGGTGATCCGCCGCAGCGGCACGCCCGGCACGTCCGCCGCGACGCCGTCGTACCCCGGCATGTGGCACCGCCCGCACGTCTGAAGCTCGGCGGGTGTGTCGTGCGCGAACAGCGAATCCTTCCACTCCGAGAAGGTCTGCTCGAGGTGGACGCCGTTCGGCAGGACGATGTCGTGACAGGAGCCGCACAGGTTCGACGACTCCGGGTCGCTGCGATCGTGCAGCGGCGACACCGCCGACGCGTGCGCCGCGCCGTCGGCCGCCTCGAACGCGCCGCGCATGATCACCTCCGTGGCGAGGCGGAGCGGGTTGTTGTGCGTCCCCTCCACGGCCTCGGTGAGGTGGCAGTACGCACACGTCACGCCGCGCAGGTGCTTCGGGACCTCGTCGAGGTTCGTGCCGTCGGTGGTCAGGCCGTTCTGCAGCGCGAGCGGCGCGTGGCACTGCACGCAGAAGTCACCGAGCTCGCCGTTCGTCTCGCGTTGGCCGCGCGCGTTCATCGCGCGGAAGAGCGGATCGTCGCCCGCGAATGCGTGCATGCTGCCGGACCACTGCTTGTAGTGCTCGGGGTGGCAGGTCTGGCACTGCTCGGGTTCGAGCGCCTGCTCGTAGGTGAGCTGTTCCACACCGTCGCCGCACCCGGCGACGACGAACGTCATGGCCCACAGCGCGCGTTTCATCGTTGGGCCCCCTCCCGGATCCACGTGGCGATCGCGCAGCGCTCGGCGGCACGCAGCGGGTTCGCCGGCGGCATCACCGTTCCATCGTCGGCCTCGATGCGCATGACCATCAAGCTACAAGCGGCGTCGTTCGCGATCACGCGCCCGTCGTCGACGAGCGCGCGGTAGGCGACGTCGATGTCCTCCAACGCAAGGCCCCCCTGCGACCCGGCCGTCGCGTGGCAGGATGCTCCGGCGATCGCACACGACTGGGTGAGTGTGCGGCGGTGGATCTCTTCGAACGTGGGCGTGAAGGCAGGGGTGCAGTCCGGGTCCAGGTCCGAGACGCAGTCCCCGCCGCCGTTACACGCGGCGGCGAGCCAGGCGAGCGCGATCAACCCTCGATGCAGAAGCCGACGACGCCCTCGTCGGTGTTCCCGGCTTGGTCGACCCTGAACGTGAACTGCCAAAACCCACCCATGAACAGGTCGAACGCGCCGACCTCGTAGCCGCCGCCGTTCATCGGACGCGCGTCGTTCCACAGCGGGTTCGTGCCATGGCCGTGGTCGGGCATCCAAGCCTTCATCTCGACCGTCGCGTCCGTGACCGGCGATCCGGCGGAGTCCAGTACCTCGAACGTCCACAGATTGTTCCCGCGATCTGGCGGCTGCGGCGTGTCGGCGACCATCACGTCCGTGAGGCGCACGGTGAACGCGGCGTCCGTCGTATCGAGCTCCAGCCCCGAGACATAGTCCGTCGCTCGCGACTCGTCCCCGCACAGCGCGTTGGGATTCGTCCCGATGTCGTCACCGCCCGAACAGGCGGCGGCGAGGACGAGGGGGAGCGTGAGGAGGACGGGGCCAAGCTTCATTCGGTCACTCGCTTTCGGCGGTCACTGCACCGTGAAGGTCGCTTCGGCCTTGATGTGCGGGGTCAGGGTCATGTGGCTGTTGTCGTTCAACCGAACGATGATCGTGTGCATTCCGGCCGCGGTCCCGTCCGGGATGCGCGCGCGGACCTCCTTCGCAAACGCGGAGTGCATGCAGTGGTCCGGGCAGTTGATCATGAGGGGGTTCTGCTCCACCGAGTCCATGTAGACGTGGAAGTGGCCCTCCGAGGGGTAGTCCCCGTCGGCCTCGCCGTGCTCGTGGCTTTCGTCAGCCGCACGGAGCCCGTGGGCGTGGCCATCCGGGTTCACGAGGTCGAAGTTCTCGAGGTCGACGGTGAGGGTCAGGTCCTCACCCGCGGCGACCGTCGCGGGGCTGACCGTGACGGCGTGCAGCATCGGGTCGGCCTGGCCGCAGCCCGCGGCAAAGACGAGCGCCAGGGCGGCGGCGGTGAGGGACGGCTTCATCATCGATTGGACTTTCATGAGTAAGGCTCTGCGCCACCGAAGTTACGAGGTTGTACCGGCGTCGGGGGAAAAAAGGTGCGACCTGCGACAATGTGCCTCCCCCGGGCCAGCCGATGGGGGGCCGATTCCGCGCAGCGGCCGAAAAATTGCGCACTCGCCGCGAACTCCGGACAGTCGGGATGGCTCGATGCGTCTGCACCCGATCTTCATCGCCCTGCCCCTGATCCTGGCCGGGAACGTCGCTCGCGCGGACGAGACGCCGGAGACCTACGACCACCTCGAGCGGCGCGTGCGTCGCCTCGCGCGCGTCCTGAAGGGCCAGACCAGCCTGGACGTCCCGATCCGAACCCTCTTCGGCGTCGACCTCGACGACCCCAAAGCGATCAAGGCCCGCGTGGAGCGCCTCAACGACCAGATCGTCGAGGCCTCATCGTCACTCCCGCTCGTCGCGACCTCCTCCACGAGCACGTCGGCCGTCGAGGTCGGCCTGCGCCGCCCCATCCTCGACTTCCGCGCAGCGGTGTTGGAGCTCGAGCTGCTGAGCCTCCCGCCCGACGTCCTCGCGGAGCGTGTCCGCGGCGCGGAAGCCAAGTACGAAGCCCGCCTCGCGGCCGCGGAGTCACGCGCGGAGGCGGAGCGGGCCGCCGCCGCGGCGCAGCGCGCCGAAGGCCAACGACGCGCCGCCCTCGCGGACGCCGAGCGCGCACGCACGCAGAAGCTCAAGGCGCTGAAGGGCCTCCGTGCCCGCGTCGCGCAGTCGATGAGCGCGCTCGCCGATCGCGCCGAGAAACTCTCCAAGGACCGCCAGGTCCGCAACGCGCTCGAAGCCGAGGTCGTCGCGAAGGCGACGAAACACATCGCGGCATCGCAGGGGACGATCTCCGCCACCGCGGCGGACTCGATGTACGAGACGTCGATCATCCTCGTCGACCGCGCGCTCGAGGAGCTCGAGGTCTCGATGTCCCTCGCGACCGAGTCGCTGAAGCTCGGCGAGCTCGACGTCGAGCCGCCCGACACCGACACGGACGCGAGCCCCGAGGAGCGACAAGCGGCCTTCGAAGTGCGGGAGTCGATCGTCGAGTTCGAGCGCTACCGCGAAGAGATCCGCACCACCGAACGCACTTCGCGCGCCGACGACATCGTGCAGTGGCTCGCCGAGGTCGAGGCGCTGATGGCCTCGCGCGAGCGCGTCCTCCTCGCGATGTCTCCCGACGATCGCTCCGAGCGCTTCGCCTACTCCAAGGTGGGGCTGACCGAGGCGCGACGTGAAATCTCGGCGCTTCGCCTCACGACACAAGCGCGAATCGTCGCGCGAGCGCAGTCGATCGCGCGCCTCGACTTCACCGACTTCTCGAACCTCGGGCGATGGGCCACCACGATCCTCAAGCTGCTCGTCATCTTCTTCGCGGCGTACTGGCTGCGACGGAAGAGCGTCCCCCGCCTGCGCAAGTGGCTCGCGGTCCATCGTCCGGACCGCGTGCAGTCGATGGTGTCGCTCAGACGCGTGACCGTCCTGCAGCGCGCGGTCGAGCGGTTCGCATCGCCGGTGATCTTCATCTTCGCGCTACACGCGGGGCGTTGGTGGCTCGGCGGGTTCGGTGACTTCCTCGAGCTGGAGCTCGCGTTCACGGTCGTCGTCTGGTTCTCGTATTACTGGCTGATTCGCGTCGCTGCGAACTCCGCGATCCTCGCGCTCGCGCGGCGCCGCCAAATCGCGGTGCGCCCCGACCTGCGCGCGAAGATCGAACGCACCACGCTCCACGCCGGCCGCGCCGCGTTTGTCTTCGGGATGTTCCTGTCCCTCGCCCACAACATCCTCGGGCGCGGCGTGCTCGCGCACCACGGCGAACGTTTCCTCACGCTCGGTGTCGTCGTCGTCGGCTTCCTGCTCGTCCGTAGCTGGCGCACGGAGATCGCCGCGACGTACCTGCGCTTCCGCCCCGAGGGGACCCTCGCGCGCCTCGTCGACCAGTCGAAGGACAAGTACTACAGCTTCGTCGTCGTCCTCGCGGCGTTCTTCCTCGTCGCGGTGCGCGGCATCGTCGCGGTCGCCAAGGAGACCGCGCTCCAGTTCGACCAGATCCGCAAGGCGCTCTCGTTCCTCTTCCGCAAGCGCCTCGAGCGCCGCGGCGAAGAGCTGGGCCAGTTCAAGGGCGACGTCGAGCGGCTCCCCCTCGCGCTGAAGGACGCGTTCTCGACGCAGCCCCTCACGGACTCCGACGTGCGCGTCGACTTCTGCCCCGGCCTCGACAAACTCCAGGCCGACCTCGACGCGTGGAACGAGGGGCGGATGCGCGGCAGCTTCCTCGTCCGTGCTCCGCGCGGCTACGGCAAGACGACGTGGCTGTGGCGCGCCGCGGAGGCCGCGCGTTCGTACGACGTCCCCGTGGAGCACGTCGCCCTCTCCCGCCGCGACGACGGACGCGACTGCCTCCTCCACCACCTCGGGAGGATCACCGGCGCCGACGAACCGGACGACATCATCGAGAAGCTCCGCGACGCGCGTCGCATCATCCTCCTCGACGACATTCACCGCCTCGTCGTCCGTGACCTCGGCGGCTACGACGGCTTCGATCTCCTCCTCGACGTCATGGAGCGCACCGCCGATCGTGTCTTCTGGATCGCGGCCGCCGACGACACCGCGTGGCGCTACATCTCCGCCGCGCGCCCGCGTCGCGTTCGCTTCCGGTCCGAGCAGTTCATCCGCGAGTGGTCCGAACAAGACATCCGCATGCTGTTGATGGCGCGCGCCGCCGCCTCCGGCGTCGTGCACCAGTTCGACGACCTCCTCGCCGACTCCAACGAGTCCGACAACACCACCGCCCTCGCCCGCAGCAGCGAGGCGTACACGCGACTCATCTGGGACTACGCGGACGGCTGCCCCGCCGTCGCGTGTCACTTCTGGCTGCGCTCGCTCGCCTACGTCGCGGACGATCGCGTACGCGTCCGCCTCTTCTCCAGCCCGCGCGGCGAACGCCTCGACCGCGCGCCGCCGGAGGTCCGTTTTGCCTACGCGGCGCTCGCGACGCACGACCGTCTCAGCGCAACCCAGCTTGCGCGCGTGTTGCGTATGGATCCGCAGCTCGCGGCGGCCACCCTCACCCGCGGCGTCGAGGAAGGCATCCTCGAGCCCGTCGCCGACTCCGACCAGTTCGAGATCGGCGTGCACTGGTACCGCTCGGTCATGCGGCACCTGTCGCAGCACAACATGATCTAGAAAGGGACGCGCACGTGGAAGCAGGCCAAATCCTCGAGCTCATCCGGTTCTCCGGACTCGTCAGCGCCATCTTCGTCATCGCGGTGACATGGTTCATCGCGCGGGTCCTGCGCGAGGTCACGGAGCGCATCACCGCGGCGTTTGCGAAGAACCGGCTCCTCGTCAGCCAGATCTCCGCGTTCATCCGCTTCGCCATCTACGTGCTGGGTGCGCTGTTTGCGTTCCAGTCGATGTTCTCCGTTTCGAAGGAGGTCCTCACCGTCCTCGGCGGCACGATCGTCGTCACCGTCGGCCTCGTGCTGAAGGACCAGGCGTCGTCCGTCCTCGCGGGCGTGATGATCCTCTTCGAGAAGCCGTTCCAGGTCGGCGACCGTGTGAGCTTCGGCGGCTTCTACGGGACGATCACGAACGTCGGCCTGCGCTCCGTCCGCCTCGTCACGCTCGACGACAACGAAGTCACCATCCCCAACAGCTCCTTCCTCGGCAGCCCGGTGTCGTCCGGCAACTCCGGCGCGCTGACGATGCTCGTGCAGCAGGACTTCCACATCGGCACCGACCAGAACATCCCGCGCGCGAAGAAGATCGTGGAGGAGTGCCTGATCTCGAGCCCGTACTTCTTCGCCGCCAAACCCTGGACGGTCCTCGTCAACGAAGTGCGCCTCGACATGATGATCGCGGTGCGCCTCCGCGCGAAGGCGTACGTGCTCGAGCTGCAGTACGAGAAGGCCTTCGAGTCCGACGTCTCGCAGCGCATCTACGAAGCGTTCCAGCGCGAGGGCATCCTGCCCCCCGCCGTCCTGCACCGCTCACCCGGTCGTTCGCTGCACGACGCTGCGTAGTGCGGGGAGCACGATGTCGACCTTCGTCGGCGTGCCGAGCGGCTCGCGATAGACCGCGTAGAGCGCCGTCGACTCGAAGATCTCCAGCGGGATCCGACGCAGCCGCCCGTCGTCCACGTAGCGCTTCGCGACCGGGTCCGGGAGCACCGCGAGGTAGCCCCCCTCCAAACAGAAGTCGACGCCGAGCTGCAGCTGCGTGAGCTCCGCGCCGACGATCCGCGCGACGTCGGAGGGCCAGTGATCGTCGCCGGACGGGGGCGCCGCGAACCGGTGCGCCTGGACGTCTTCGAGCGTGGGGGCCTCCACCGCGTAGAGCGGATGCGGTCGCCCGCAGTAGACGCCGTACGCGATTCCCGTGAGGCGCTCGACGACGAGGTGCGGCCGCTGCACGGGGTCGTCCACGAGCGCGAGGTCGAGGTCGCCGGTGAGCAGGAGCGCGTTCGCCCGGTCGCCGTCCGCCGACTGCAGCACGGGCACGAGCGCCGGGTGTTCTTCGCGCAGCGCCTCCAACGCGGGCAAGACGAACAGCGAGGCAAACGGTCCGGGGCACGCGATGCGCACCGGCCCGCTCCCGCCCTGCGCCGAGAGTTGCTCGACGCCGTCGTCGAGCACGCGCATCGCGCGGCGCACCGAGACGAGCAGCGTGCGGCCCGCGTCGGTGAGGATCAGGTTACGGCCGCGACGTTCGAAGAGCTCGACGCCGAGCGCGTCCTCCAACAGCCGGATCGATCGGGACAGCGCCGACGCGCTGACGTGCATCTCCCCGGACGCAGAGGGGAGGTGCTCGGCCTCCGCGACCGCCCGAAACGCCGGAAGCCAGTTCCAGAAGGCGGCGAGTCGGCGGACGCGGTCCATGAGGTCAGGATTTTTCGGGCTTCTGCTTCAGCAAGGCAATCCAAGACGGCGCGCGGTGTTTCCAAACTGCGCCTTTGCCCAGGTAGTGCGACTTGAAGACGTCGCCGGTGCGCGGGAGGTACGTCGTGAGCCCATGGCTGTAGTTCTCGATGCCGGGGTACGACTTCGAGGGCATGTTCTTGAAGTGCGTCGCGTCGGCCGTCGTCTCGCGGAGCTTCTTCGCTGCCTTGGCGATGTCCGAACGCGGGAACGCCGCCTCGAGCTGTTTGCACATGTGGATGACGTCGACGACGTCCTCGTCGCCCTGCGCCTTGTCCTCTTCACTCGCGTCGACGCCGTAGCTCCCGTAGCGCGGCAGTGACTCGAGGATCTGTTGCACCTCGGGGTTGCTGCGCCCACCGATCGCGTTGAGCGCCTCGCCGAGTTTGTCGAGCCCGGCCCAGACCTTCGTGGACTCGGAGAGTTTCATCGCCGAGAGCGTCGTGCCGTGCGCGACGTCGACGATCGTGTGCGCGAGCGCCTCGGGCGTGAGCTTGCCGGCCTTCTTCTCCGCCTTCGCGAGCCCTTCGAAGACGCGGTGGTAGCCCCAGCCCTCGGCGTCGAGGAGCTCTTGGCTCCCGATCATGTACTCGGACCCGAGCTCTTCGAGCAGCGCGCTCACGCCGCTGTTCGCCATGAGGCACGCGTCGAAGCCCATGACCGCGGGCGGGTGCTCGAGGTCGCCGAGCGCGTCGATCAGCTCGTGCGGGCGGAGCATGTCGGATCCACGTCCGGCGTTTTCGTCCTCCGCGATGCCCTTCCACGCGAGCCCGTGGCTCCACACCGAGAAGAACATGTGATCGGACGGGATGCCCTTCTGCACGAAGTCGATCGACTTCCGCAGCGTGTCGGGGCTGCCGAGGTTGAGGTCGCCCTTGTTCTGCTGCATCAGCTCGCCGAGCGGCGTGTCGACCGGCACGGGGATCGCGCGCGACATCACGTGGCCTTCCATCTCGGACGGCTCGATGAGGAGCAATCGTGTCTTCTGCGACCAGTTGTTCGCGGGCTGCGGGCCGAGGGTCTTGTCCTCGTCGTTCACGACGCCGCCGTCGGCGAGCACCACGACGTTGGCGAACGGCGCGATCTTCTCGAACGTCTGCTGCATGTCGACGAGGTCGTCGACCGCGTACGGCTCGAGGTTGTTCTCGCTCGCCATGTAGATGAAGAACGTCCACGGCTTCGGCGGCGCGAACGGGATGGCGTCGAGGCGCGTCTTCATCGTCTTCGCCGCGCTCTGCGTCATCGGGTGCAGGCGGCGCACGGCTTCGAGGGCGCGGCGCGTGCGGATGTTCGGGACGCCGCGCAGCGTGCCGAACGCGAGGAGCTTCTCGACGGCTTCGTCGTTCAGCTTCTTGTGTTTGCCGAGCTTCTCCGCGAGCTCGTGAATGACGGTGACGATGCGCTCCGGCGGGAGCAGCGTGTCGAGGTCGGGCGCCTTCTTCGCGACCGCAACGAACATGTCGGACCACAGCGACGGGTCCTCGAGGTTGGCGTGCTCGAGCATCGACAGCAGGAGGCGCACGGTGGTCTCGCCGATCGCGGGCGCGCGGCGGAGCGCGTTGACGAGGTACTGCGCGTCTTCCGTCGAGATGTCGTCGCCGCGCTTCTTGTTGAGGCGTTTCCTCAGGCGCGAGGAGAGCGCGAGATCCTCGGAGGCGCTCCAGGCCCGCAGCTGAGCAGCGCTACGCTTGGAGGCGACGGGTGCGGTGGGCAGGAAGCGGGGCCCGAGCTGGGCGTTCTGAAATTCAGGGGCGGCGAGGACGGGGGCCGTCTGAAATCGATTCGGGAGGGGCTGCAGCCCGAGAAGTCGGCGGGTTTGAACCGGAGTCACGGACATTTGGCCTCCAAACGTCAGATGTTATCGCACACAGTCTGACATTCGTTGCGTTCAATCCGGGATTCTCTGTGACGCCGCGCGTCACGTCGCGTTCAGCGGTCGTGGATGCCCTGCCCCGCGAAGATGCGGTCGGCGGCCTTCTCGATGCGCGCGGTGCGCGTCTTCGACTGTTTGGCGCCCGTGAAGTGGAGGAGCCATCCGCGTTGGCGGCCGGGTGTGAGCGCTTCGAAGGCGGCGCGCAGATCCGGGTCGTCGTCGAACTTCGCGACGAGCTCGTCCGGGAGCTCGAGCGCCTTGCGCGCCTTGAAGTCGACCTTCAGACCCTTCTTCTGCACGTCGATCGCGTTCTTCACGTAGCTACGGATCGTCTTGGCGTTCTTCTGCACCTCCTCCGCGCTCGTGAAGCGGAGCTGACGCATCGCCTGCGAGTGATCCCCCGGCGCCTGCAGGCGGCCCTTCGGATCCTTCAGCAGCGCCCCCCGGAGGAACGCGAGCGCGCAGTAGTCCTTGAACCCGGAGATCAGGACGACGTTGCTCCCCTCGTAGCGGTAACAGGGCTGCCGCCACTTGAGCTCCTCCTCGAACGGGAACTCCAGGAGGATCGCGCGCAACGCCTGCTTCACCTCGCGCCACGTCTTCGCCTTCGCGAAGAGGCTGTCGAGCTTCTTGTTGCGTCCGGTCACGAGGTCCTCCCGAGCAGCTCGACGAGTTGGCCGCCCATCATCTTCCAGCCGTAGCGCGCGCCACCGAAGTTCTTCTTCTGGTGCTCCGCGAAGCCCGTGTGCAGGAGCGACAGCCGCGTCCCCGTGTCGATCGCTTCGAGCGTGAAGGTGACGACGGTGTCCATGTCCCCTACGACCCACGACCAGCTGATGCGCTCCATCGGCGCCACGCTCAAGAGCTTGCAACGTACCTTGCCATCCCACTCGGGCTGCGGCGGCGCCTGAAACGTGAACGCCACGCCGGGCTCCAGCGAGAGGCCGAACACCGGCAGCAACCACTCCGTGAGCAGCTCGGGCTCCGTGAGCGCGCGCCACACCTTGGCGGGTGCGTGCGCGAGCTCGACCTCCATCTCGATGCGCTCCGTCTGCGACGACGGGGTCTTGTCGACGATACTCATTCGTCCATCTTCTCCAGCAGCTTCTCGAGCCGACCGACGTGCTCTGTCCAGAACGCGCGGTAGTACGTGATCCAATCGATGAGCGGCTTCATCCCGCGCGGCTCCACGCGGTAGTAGACACGCCGTCCGTCGCGCCGCCCGTTCACCAGACCCGCGCTCTTGAGCGCGGCGAGGTGCTGCGACACCGCCGGCTGCGAGATGTCGAAGCGCGACGTCAACGTCTGCACGTCGCTCTCGCCGCGCGTCAGCGACTCGAAGATCGCACGACGGCTCGGGTCCGCGAGCGCGCGGAACACCCGGTCTTCGGCTGCGCTCGACCGCACGCCCGACTAATAAGTCTATGCTTATGTGTATGTCAACGCCCCGAAGGCGCCTTGGTCACGATCGCGAACTGCCCCGCGTTGCGCTGGATCTCCGCGTCGATCTCCGCGGGCGTGGCGTGGGGCGGCCCGAAGAACGCAGGGCGCGCAAACGGAATCCCGAGTCCGGTCTGGAACGAGGGCCGCGCGTGGAGTCGATCGATCCACGCGCGCAGGTGTTCGAGCCCCGTGATGTCCGTGTTCGCCCAGTACGCGCTCGCGCAGTACGGAAAACACGCGACGTCGACCAGCGTGCATCGCTCCCCGAGCACAAACGGACCGCCGGACGTCTTCAGCTGGTCGTCCAACATCGCGAGGCACCGCTCCGCCTCCGCGACGAAGCGTCCGATCGCAAACGGATCGTCGTGGCCCTGCACCTTCGCGAGGCGCTGAAAGTACATCGCCTGCCCCATCGCCGGACCGAGCCCGCTCACCTGCCAATAGAGCCACTGCTTCACCGCGAGGTGGAGCTGCAAGTCGTCTTGCGGCGACGGAAGTAGAGAACTGTCGAACCGGATCGCTGCGTACTCGAGGATCGCGCCCGACTCCGCGACCGTGACCTCGCGCTCACGATCGATGAGTGCGGGGATGCGGCCATTCGGGTTGATCGCGAGGAACCGCTCACTGCGCTGCTCTTGTTTCTCGAAGTCGACGAGCGCCCAGTCGTACGGCACGCCCATCTCTTCGAAGAGGATCGGCAGCTTCCATCCGTTCTGCGTCGCGTAGATCAGACAACAGACCGGGCTGTGGCTGCTCGGGGTCCAGGCGTCGTCGAGCTCGATCCGGCGGGCGAGCAGGGAGCGTGCGTTCATGCGCCGTCGTATCCCACGTCGAGCACCCCGTGGGCGAGGGCCTCGCGCGCCGCTTCGAGCTTCGCATCCAGCGTAAGCGCTTGGGCGGTGTGCTGGCGACGTCCGAATCAGCGTACTCGATCCGGCGCTGCGCGATCGATCATCACCAACAGCGCCGGGAGATACACGGCCGCCGCGAGCAGCGTGGCGCCGATCGCGATCAACGCCAACGTGCCGAGGCTCCTGAGCCCGGCGTGGTGCGCCACGAGCATCGCGCCGAAGCCGATCGCGGTGGTGACGGACGTGAGGAGCACCGACTGCCCCGTCCTCTTCCACACGAACGGCATCGAGCCCGGTCCGCAGCGCTCGTAGCGGTGGACGAGGTGCACGAGGTTGTCGATGCCGATGCCCAACACGGTGGGCAGGACGATGAGGTTGAACATGTCGAGGTCGAGGCCGGTCGCGACCATCACCCCGAGCGTCCCCGTCACGGCGACGACCAGCGGGACGCAGACGAGCAGCGTCCTCCGCACCGTCCGCATCGAGGCCGCGGTGATCATCAGAACGACGAGCGCCGCGAGCGTGATCGTCTTCGGCGCGTCGGCGACGATGCGCTGGTGCACCCACGACGGCGTCAACGTCTCCGTCGCCATCAGGTGCGTGACGCCCTCCGCGTCGAGCTGCGCGCCGATTCGATCGAGGCGCTCCGCCCAGGCCCACGCGGCGGCGTCGGAGGTGATCGGTGTGTCGGGCCAAAACAGGACCGTGCACCCCTCCCCGTCCAACGTCATGAGGCGGCGACGCACCGTGGCCGGGATCTCGTCGACCGACCACGGCGCCTGCGCGACCTGCGCGCGCGCGCGTGCGAGCAGCTCGGCGTCGTCGCCTCGGAGCCCGTCGTAGGCACGCCGGGACAGCAACGCCTGCAGCTCGTCCAAGAGCTCGCGGCGCCGCGGTGACGTTCGCGGGAGGAGATCGACGATCGAGAACACGCGCCCCACCCCCTCGGCGGCGATGGCCCGGTGGACGGCGCGCGCCGCGTCCAGATCGTCGACCACCACCACCGTCGGATCGAATCGAAGGCCGAGGTTCTCGTCGACGTAGCGGAAGAACTCGACCTCGTCGGAGTCGGTCCTCAGGCGGCGGTAGTCGTTGTCGAAGCGGATGTCGGTCGCGCGGACGGCGCCGAAGAGCGCGCCGACGGATAGGGCGATCACGACGAGCACGGCCGCGCGACGCGGGAAGACACGTGCGCCTCCGGACACCGGCGTCGTAGCGCCGCCGAAGCGCCCGAGCATGGAAGGCACCGCGAGGAAGCTCACGACGAAGGTGAGCAACACGCCGACGGCCGCGACGAGCCCCAGCTCCGAGAAGCCGCGAAAGTCGGAGAGCGTGAGCACCGCGAACGTGCCGGCCGTGGTGAGTGCGCTGACGAACGAAGGCGGGAGCAGACCGGCGACGGTCGCGATCCGTGCGGCGCGCGCCGGGCGCTCCGCCCGCTCCTGCCCGTAGCGGACCACGAGGTGAATGCCGAAGTCCGCGCCGAGGCCGATCAGCACCGGCACGAGGAACGCGCTGATGAGGTTGAGAGAACCGACGAGGAGCCGCGCGGCGGCGAGGGTCCAGACGAGTCCGAGCACCACACCGCCCACGACGATCAACGGAGCCGCGAGGCGGCGCGTGACGAGCGCGATGACGATGAGGCACAACGCGAACGCGAGCAGGGACGCGCGCCGCATGTCCGCCGTGAGGACGGCGTGTTGGTCGCGCGCGAGCTGGAACTTCCCCGCGTACCGAACCTCGACGTCGGGGTACACTTCGCGGAGGGAACGCACCGCACGTTCGATTCCACTGAAGAGAGCGTTCGACCCCTCGAAGTCCATGACCGTCACGGTCGGGGTGACGACGACGAAGGTGTAGCGCCCGTCGCGGCTCTCGAGGTGCATACGATGGAGCTCGCTGCGGTTCGCGTCGATGCGTTGTCGAACGCGAGCCCACGCGTCCTCCGCCGTCGAGTCCGCGTCGAGCGCGATGCTCAAGGGGTGACGGGCCGCGGCCTCGCGATCCAGAGCGTCGCCCACCGCCTCCACGATCGCCTCGAGCTCGTCTTCCTCGAGCAGCCACAGCGCACGCGCCTCGAACCACGCGACCGGGAGCTCGGCGTCGACCCAGCGAATCTGAGGTAGGGCCTCGATGTCGTCCGCGAGCGCCCGCCCGAACGCCGCACGCCGCTCGGCGTCGGGCCCGGACACGGCGATCACCAGCTGCCGCTGCCCCCCCGTGCGGGCGCGCACGGCGTCCGCCTCGAGGATCCGCGGCTCGTCCGGCGGGAGCATCGAGCGATAGGACGAGTCGAACCGAAGCCCGGGCGCGGCCACCCCCGCCACCCCCGCCACCACCGTGACGACGAGCGCGGCGCTCAGACACAGCTTCGGGTGATCGACGATCGTCGTGGCGATCGCATGCGCAGCGCGCTCCATCGTCCGCCCACCAAGAGCAGGAACCGTGCCCGGCGTGCTTCGTGCATTCGCACCGGCGCATGTTCCTCGATCTCGAACGACGAACCGCCGTCATCACCGGCGCGAGCCGCGGCATCGGCCGGGCGATCGCGCTCGCGCTCGCCGACGAAGGGGTGCGCGTCGCGCTCGTCGCGCGGAGCGAGGCAAACCTCGACCGGACCGCCGCCGAGATCCGTGAACGCGGCGGCGAAGCCCACGTCATCCCTGCCGACTTGAGCGACTGGGACGCAGCGTCCGGTGTCGTTGCGCGCGCCACGGAGGCGCTCGGCGAAGCACCGACGATCGTCGTGCTGAGCCACGGCCACATGCACCGCTACGCGAAGGTGCACAGCGTGTTCCGGCAGGACCTCGACGTCTCGCTGAACACCGACCTCCGCGCGCCCTTCGCGCTCCTGGGGCCGGCGTTGGAGGAGATGATGGCGGCGCGCGACGGACGGGTGGTGGTGGTCGGTTCGCACCTCGGGCGCATGGGCGCGCCGAAGACGCCGATCAACTCGACGGTCAAGGCGGCGCTCGAAGGGCTCGTGCGCAACATCGCGCTCGATTTCGGACGTTACGGCGTCACCGCGAACATCGTCGCGCCGGGCTTCGTCGACAACGAACGCCTCGCGGAGCTCAACGACGACCCCGCCGCGCGCCGGAAGATGAAACGCGCGGCCGCGACGCGCGCCCTGTCGAAGAACGAAGACGTAGCGCGGCTCGTCACCTTCCTGTGCTCCCCCGTCGCCGGTCAGATCACGGGCGCGGTGCTCCCGATCGACGGGGGGCTGCACCTCACGAACCTCCTGTAAGCCGCGCAGGCGCGTACACAAGGTGTAAAGCGTTCTGCACACGACGGCGCCGCTCGCCACGAGCTACCGGTGGCACCTCCGTTGCACTCGTCCTCGGCAGCATGGAGCCGAACAACCTCTGCGCCGCGCTGCGACGCGCCGCACGAAGTGACCAGGGCATCGTGATCGCCGGCACCGACGGCCACGAGGAGCGCCGAACGTACGGCGAGATCTACGAGGGCGCGCGCCGCCGTGCCGAGGCGCTCCGGCGTCGAGGCCTGGAGCGCGGCGACGCGGTGATCGTGGTGCTCGATACGAGCTTCGAGCTCGTCGAGATGCTCTTCGGCGTGATGCTCGCGGGCGGCGCCGTCGCGCCTGCGTATCCCCCGGTTGCGATGGCGCGACTCGACGACTACCGGCGGCTCCTCGACCACATCACCCGCGCCACGGGCGCCCGCTTCGTCGTGACCGACGCGACGATCGGCGCGGCGATCGAGGCCAACTTCGGGGAGCGCGGAATTTGTGACGTCGCGACGCTCACCGCGGAGCCGGGCGTCGACCAGGACCCGAGCCCGGACGACATCGGCCTGATCCAGTGCACCTCCGGCAGCACGTCGCTCCCGAAGCCTGCGGTCCTGCTGCAGAGAAACCTCATGGCCAACTGCCGCGCTCTCGCCGAGCGCACGCAGGTCGGGCCCACGGACACCGCCGTCACGTGGCTGCCGCTCTATCACGACTTCGGTCTGATCGGCGCGCTGTTCCAGGCGCTCTTCGGACCGGCCGAGCACGTACTCATGTCGCCGGCGCGTTTCATTCAAGAGCCCGCGGCGTGGTGGCGTGCGGTCTCGCGTCACCGTGCGACCGTCACCACCGCGCCGAGCTTTGCGTTCGGACTCAGCACCCGGCGCGTCGACGACGACGTCCTCAGCGGCCTCGACCTTGGAGCGCTCCGGCTCGTCGTCTCGGGCGGTGAACCCATTCAGCCCGAAGTCATCCGCGCGTTCTACGATCGTTTTGCTCGCGCCGGTCTCGACCCTGCCAGCTTCTGCAGCGCCTACGGCCTCGCGGAGTGCTGCGTCGGCGTCTCGCTCGGACGCCCGGGCGACGGCCTCCGCGTTCAGCGGATTCTGCGTGAGGCGCTCCAGGACGCGAGCCACCCGCGTGCCGTCCAGGCGACCGAATCCGCGGACGCGGTGGAGGTCGTCTCCGTCGGCGCGCCGCTGACCGGAAACCTCGTCGCCGTGCGCGACCCGAACGGCGTCGAGCTCGAGCCGCGGAGCGTCGGTGAGATCACGGTCCGCAGCCCCTCGGTGATGGCCGGTTACCTCGGTGACCCATCCGCCACGCACGAAGTCATTCGCGACGGTGAGTTGCGAACCGGCGATCTGGGCTACTTCGACGAGCGAGGTGAGCTCTTCGTCATCGGCCGCTCCAAACACGTACTCATCGTTCGCGGCCGTAACTTCTACGCCGAGGACATCGAAGCAACCGTGGAGTCACTCCCCGGCGTCCGCAAGGGCAACGCCTATGCCCTGAGCGCCTTCGACGACCGACGCGGCGCCGACGCGCTGATGATCGCCGTCGAGACGCGACTCTCGGATCCGAACGAACGTCGGGCGCTCGAACGCGGCATCACGCAGACCGTGCTCCGGCACGTCGGCGTCGCGGTGCAACGCGTGGTGCTCGCCGCGCCGCACACGCTCCCGAAGACGTCGAGCGGCAAGAAGCAGCGCGCGCAGTGTCGCGCGCTCGTCGCGGAGACCTCGTCATGACCGCGCTGACGATCGACACGCCGGCGCGCTGCCGCATCGCCGGGACCGGTGCGTACCTCCCGGGGCCGCCGATCTCCAACCGCGAGGTCGTCGAGCGCCTTGGCGCGACCGGCCCGCGCGGCGCACGCGACGCCGACGCGATGGACGCGTTGATCTTCGAGCGCCTCGGCGTCGCGAACCGGCACTGGGTGCACGCCGTCGGCGAGCCATTCCGTGACGACGCCCCGAGCACTGTCGACCTCGGCGCCCGCGCGCTCGAGCAGGCGCTGAACGACGCCGCCCTGTCGTCGGGCGCGCTGGGTGCGATCATCACGTCGACCAGCACGCCCGCGCGCATCACGGGCGCCAACGCGCCCGCGATCGCAGGCCGCGTCGGCGCGCGGTGCGCGGCCTTCGACGTTCGGGCCGGCTGCACGGGGGGCCTCCTCGCCTTCGTACAGGGCTGCCTGTTCGCGACGTCGACGCGCCAGCCCGTCGCGGTCGTCGGCGCCGACGCCTTCTCCCTGATGATCCCCCCGGACGCACCGCTCGCGGCGCTGGCGCTCGGCGACGGCGCAGGTGCCGTGGTCATCGTCCCTCACGACCGTGGCGGCCTGAGGGCATCGACGTTCGACGCGGACGGCTCGATCGACGCGATGGGCGGGGGCGCCCCCTTCCCCTGCACCCACGACCGCATCGACGCCGGCGCTTACTGGCTGCGCGCCGCACCCGAGGCGTTCCTCGAGCAAGGAACCTTGCGCTGCGCCGACGCCGCATCGACCGCGATGGAATCGGCGACGATCGGCGTGGAAGACATCGCCTGTTTCATCCCGCAGCAGAGCAGCCGCCCCGCGATCGAACGGATGTCTGCGGCGCTCGGTGTGGCCCACGACTGCACATTCGACGGCGTCGCCGACCACGGCAACTGCGGCGCGGCGGGCCTCTTCCTCGCGCTGCACCATCGGCGTCCGTTGTTCAGGGCCGACGAGCACCTGCTCCTCGGCGCCGTCGGCGGCGGCCTCACGTGGGGCGCCGCGATCTACTCCGTGGGAGGCATCCATGTCTGACATCCGCGACCGGCTCGCGCGAATCGTCTCGCGTCACGCGACGCTCGACGTCACCGCGCTCGGCGACGACCAACCCATCGGGCTCGACTCCCTCGGCATCGTCCTCGTGCACGGCGCGATCGAGGACGACTTCGGCGTCCGATTGAGCGCGCGCGACGTGACACCCGCGGCGTTCGAATCGATCGGTGCGCTCGTTCGACTCGTCCAACGGACGCAGGAGACGAGTCGATGAGCCTCCTGATCGCCGAGCACGCCGGCCTGCGTATCCGCTCGACCGGCTCCTACCTCCCGGGTCGCGTCGTCACGACCGACGAGCTCGCGGCCCGAGCCGACGCGCCGCTCACGGCGGCGCAGATCGAAAAGCTCACGGGCATCCGCGAGCGGCGGTGGGCCGCGCCCGACCAGGCCACGAGCGACCTCGCCATCGAGGCCGGCCGCACGGTGCTGGACCGCGCCGGTGTCGCAAATGTCGATCGCCTCGTCGTCGGCACCTCCTCGCCCGACCACCCGATCCCCGCCTGCGCGTGTTTCGTCCAACGCGGTCTCGGGCTCGCGCCCGCGCCGGCCTTCGACGTCGCCGCGGCGTGCGGTGGGTTCCTCTTCGGCCTCGACCTCGCTGCGCGCTCCATCCTCACCGGTGACGAGCGCGTCCTCGTCCTCGCGGCGGACATTCGCTCGCGACTCATCGACCCCACGGACCGAGGGACCTTCGCGCTCTTCGGCGACGGCGCCGGAGGCCTGCTCCTCGAGCGCGGCCCCGTCGGTGAAGGGCTCCTCGCCGTGCACCTGATGACCGACGGCGAAGGCGCCGAGGCAATCCACGTCCCCGCGGGCGGCAGTCGTCGACCGACCACGGCCGACACCGCCGCGCGCCGCGAACACTTCCTGAAGATGGTCGATGGTCCGCGGGTGTTCCTCACCGCACTGGAGGGCATGAGTCAGGCGGCCAACACCCTCCTCGACGCGATGCGCCTGACCTTCGACGACATCGACCTCGTCGTCCCGCACCAACCCAACCGCCTGATCCTCGATCGCCTCGCGCGCTACCTGCGAATCCCCAGCGCCAAGGTGTTCGTCAACGTCCACCGCACCGGGAACATGTCCGCCGCTTCTTTGGCCGTGGCGACCGACGAGGCGCTGACCTCGTCTCGCCTGCGGCCGGGCGCGAACGTGTTGCTGGTCGGCGGCGGCGCCGGCTTCTGCGCGGGCGCTGCACTCATTCGCATCCCAGGAGAATCGAAATGACTCGAAACGACATCCGATCCCACGTGATTCGAATCCTCACCGATGACTTCTCCGTCGACCGAGAAGTCATCGAAGACGACGCAAACTTCACCGCGACGTTGGGGCTCGACAGCCTCGACGTTGTCGACTTCATCCTGCTGCTACAGAAGGACTTCGGGTACAAAGCCGAACCCAGCGCGTACCACGGCGTCGACACCGTCGAGAAGCTCGTGCTGTTCCTCGAAGAGCGCGTGGGAGCGACGGCATGAGCGCCGCAGAGCGCCGCCACAAGCGCCTCGGACGGCTCCTCGTCCGCGAACGCATCGAGCGCCTCTTCGACGCGGAGAGCTTCGTCGAAGTGGGCGCGCGACGGGACGGTGAAGACGGCGTCATCGCCGGGTTCGGCCGCATCGACGGCCGCACCGTCGCCGCCTACGCGCACGACCCGATGGTGCAGCGCGGAGCGCTCGGCGTGAGCGGCGGCCAGAAGATCCTTCGGCTCCTCGAGCTCGCCGAGCGGCGACGTACCCCCGTCGTCACGCTGTTCGACTCGGACGGCGTCCGTATCGAAGAAGGCCCGGCCGCGATGGAGGCGTTCGCGCAGGTGCTGGCCGCGACCGCGCGCCTGTCGGGGCTCGTGCCGCAGGTCGGCGTGGTGCTCGGCCTGTGCGTCGGCGGCGCCGCGTACGGTTCGGCGCTGCAGGACGTGGTCGTCGGTCACGAGGACGGCGGCTACTGCTTCGTCACTGGGCCGCGCGTCACGCAGATCGTGACGGGGCGTGAAGTCGCGATCGATGCGCTCGGCGGCGTCCCGATGCACGCGACCACGACCGGCCTCGTGCACGTCACCGCCGACGACGAAGCCAGCTCCATCGACGCCGCGCGCGCCCTGCTCGCGTACCTCCCCGCCAACGCGGTCGCAAACGACGACCCGCTCGACCGCGTGACGCGAGGCATCGCAGCCGCTCTCCCCACTTCGGAGCGAAAGCCGTACGACGTGCACCCCATCGTGGAGGAGATCGTCGACCGCGGCTCGTTCCTGGAGCTCCAGGGTGCGTACGCGAAGAACCTCGTCGTCGGGCTCGCCCGCCTCGGCGGACGTTCGATCGGCATCCTCGCGAGTCAACCGCTGCACCGCGCTGGCGTGCTCGACTGCGAAGCCTCGCGTAAGGGCGCGCGCCTCGTTCAGCTCTGCAGCGCGTTCGGATTGCCGATCCTGACGCTCGTCGACGTCCCCGGCTTCCTCCCCGGCGTGGACCAGGAACAGGGCGGGCTCCTCCTCCACGGCGCGAAGCTCATCTACGCGTACGCCCGCTGCCGAACCCCGCTCGTGTCCCTCGTGATCCGCAAGGTGTACGGCGGCGGGAGCGTCCTCGCGCTGCCCGGACAGCTTCGGCTCGCCTACCCTTCGACGCGGTTCGAAGCGATGGGCGGTGCGGCTGCCCGCGCGGTCCGCGGCGAAGTCCACCCGCTGTACGAAGCCGCGGGCGGCGCAGCCGCAGCCGGGGTCTTGGACAAGACGATCCACCCCGACGCTACCCGACCCGAGCTCGCGCGCGCGTTCGCGGTGCTCGGCGCACCGCACATCACCGATGCCGCGCCCGGCAACGGGCCGCTGTGAGGAGGACGACACCATGAACATCGCACGCCCGCTGCTCCGCGCGAGCACGCTCCTTCCGCACCGCGCCTTCGTGCGCGACTGTCAGAACCCCGAACGCGCACAGGCGCGGGTGTGGGCCGAGACGTGGCGCGTCCTTCGGCGTTCGCCCTTCTGGCGCGGCGGGGCGGCCTCGCTGTCCGACTTCGCGCTCACCACGTACGACGACTACCGCGACGCGCTGACGCGGAGCTTCGCGAAGGAGCGCTCCGAGCTGTCGGCGGAACCCATCCTCTACTGGTCCGAGAGCACCGGAACAACAGGCCCCCGAAAACTCTTCCCCATCACACCGACCTACCGTCGCCAGTTCCAGACTACGACGCCGGCCTTCCTCCGAGGACTCACCTCCAGATTTCCGAAGCTCTTGTCACGTCCGGTGCTGTACTTCGCGGCCACGAAACCCGTTGAGTTCTCGCCCTCCGGCGTCGAAGTCGGACTCATCAGTCACTTCAACTACCGCACGATCCCCGCGTTCCTGCGTAGGTTGTATGGGTTCCCGATCGAGGTCCTCGCGAGCGAAGAATCGTTCTCGCGATGGGGGCCGCTCTACGCCGTCGCCACCGACCTGAGCGCGATGGTCGGCATCACCCCGGCGGCGATCTCTCGTTTCTTCGAAAACCTCGGCGCGAACCGCGCCCTGTACGAGCCGATCCTCGCCGGCCGCGCGCAGCCGCCGGCGCCGCTCCCACCGGCCCGACTCGACGACGCTCGACGCGATCTCATCCGTTCGGTCCTCGACGGCGGTGATGACCTCGGAGCGCTCTGGCCCACCCTCCAGGCGGTCATCTGCTGGAAGTCATCCACGTGCGGTCTGCAGCTCCCCGCGCTCCGGCGCGTGGTCGGCGGCGTCCCGTTCGTCGACGCGACCTACTCCGCGACCGAGGGGTGGATGAACGTCCCGCGCGCCGACGGCGCACCCGGGGGCCCCCTCCACCCCGGAGCCCACGTGTTCGAGCTCCTCCCGCTGGGGATGGAGCCTCACGCGCGGAACCTCGTCCCCATGTGGGCGCTGGAACCCGGGCAATCCTACGAGCTCGTACTCACCACGGCGATGGGTTTGGTGCGCTATCGGCTTCAGGACGTCGTGACGTGCACGGGCTATTTTCACCGATCTCCCATCGTTCATTTCTCGCACAAGAGCGCCAACCAGATCAGCCTCGGCCCCGCCTCCGTCAGCGAAGCAGAGCTGGTGGAGGTGCTGAAGCAACTCACCCGCGATCGATCGTGCCTCGTCGCTCCTGCGGCGTCGGGCCGCGGGCTCGAGTTGTGCGTGGACGAACCCATCGCGCCCGGAGAGGTCTCGGCGGTGGAGCTCGCACTCGCAGAGCTCAACCCGATCTACCGACGGTACGTCGCAAACGGGACGCTCGACCCGCTCACCGCGCGCCGCGTCGCGCCCGATCACCCGTCGTTCGCCTTCAAACGCGGACACGCCCAGACCAAACCCCGTCTGCTGGTGCAGGAGCCTCTGTCATGAAAGCCGATGTCCCCACCTCGATGTACGTGGCGTTCGACGCACTTTTCGTCGCGATGTTCTTGACGATCGCGGGGCCCCCTGCCGCTGCGCTCGTCGCCGTACACCAACGACTGGCGCTGGCGCCGATCGTCCAAGCGCTGCTCCTCCCCATCGGTGTGCTCCTCTACCTCGTCGGCCTCTGCGCCATGGCGTGGCTCGTCCGAAACCTCCTCCCGAAGCTCGAAGCAGGAATCTACGCGGTCCCGAAGGACCGTGGCGTCATCGTGTGGCTCCTGCACTTCGCGCTCATGCGCGTCATGTATCTCCCGGTGTGGCGACCGTTGATGTTCTCGACGACCACGCTGCGCACGCTCATGCTCCGAGCGCTCGGCGCGCGCGTCGCGTTCGGCTTTCAGAGCTCCTCGGATCCGGTGATGCTCGACCCCTCCCTGATCGCCGTCGAACGCGACGCGCAGATCTCCGCCGGCGTCGTCATCGCGTGTCACGCGGCCATGGGCCGGACGCTGACCCTCGCGCCGGTGCGAATCGGCCGGGGCGCGCAGCTCCTGGAGAGTGTGAAGGTCGGCCCCGGCGTCTACGTGGGGGACGGCAGCATCGTGGGTGCGGAGTGCCTCATTGGTCCGGGCTGCACAGTCGGCGGCGCGGCTCGCCTCGGTCCGGGGTGTTGGCTCCACAGCGACGTCCAGATCGGCGACGCCGCGCGCATCGGCCACGGCGTGACCATCGACCGCGGAGTCATCGTCGGCGCGCGCGCGAAAATCGCCGCCGGCGCCACGCTCGACATCGGGACCGTGGTGCCGGCCGGAGGGAGCTACCCATGACCGCGATTCACGACGCACTCATTCGGCACGCGCTCGAAGATCCCGAGCGCATCGCACATGTCGACGCGGACGAGGTCACGACCTACGGCCGGCTGCTCACTCTGGTCCGCGACTTCGCCGCACGGCTCGGCGTCGGTCCGGGCGATCGTGTCGTCGTCATGACGCGGGGTCTGGACTTCCTCGTCGCGACCTACGGCGCCTCGATGGCGGGCGCCGTCTCGATTCCGCTGGGGGAAGGCGATAAACGCTACGCGGAGATCGCCGAGCGCGCCGGGGCGTGCCTCGTCGTGCGGTCGCGGGACCAGATCGAGCCAAGGACACCGCAGCGTCGTGACGTCGGCGCGGACGTCGCGATGATCTTTCACACCTCGGGGACCACGGCGGAGCCCAAGGGCGTCATGCTCACGCACGCCAACATCGAAGCCAACACCCGCGCCATCGTGGAATACCTCGGGCTGTCCGATCAGGATCGAGTCGCGGCGTGCCTCCCGAACCACCACGCGTATGGGTTCTCGGTCCTGAATACTCAACTCCACGCGGGCGGTACGATCGTCGAGGCCGGATCCGCCGCGTTCGTCGGACCGCTCCTCGACACGATTCAGACCTACCGCTGCACCGGTCTTTCGGCGGTGCCTTCGACGTTTCTGCGGATTTTGGACACCCCCGGCATCGCAACCTACGACCTCACGAGCCTTCGCTACGTGACCCAGGCCGGTGCACCGATGCCCACGCCTCTCGCAACCCGCGTGCGCCGCGCGTTCTCGAACGCCCGGCTCTTCTGCATGTACGGGCAGACCGAGGCTTCGGCGCGCCTGAGTTATCTCCCGCCCGAAGACCTCGACCGAAAACCCGGCTCGGTGGGTATCGCGATCCCGGGCGTCGAGATTTCGGTGCGCGTCGACGACGGCGCGCCGGCGCCGGCCCATGTGCTCGGTGAGATCTTCGCGCGCGGCGACAACGTCATGTCCGGTTACCTGGGTGACCCGGCCGCGACGGCCGAAGTCGTTCGGGACGGGTGGCTCCGAACCCGCGACATGGGTTACCTGGACGAAGACGGCTACCTCTTCATCGTCGGGCGCCGCGACGACATGATCTCGGTCGCAGGCCACCGCGTCGGCCCACGGGAGATCGAAGCGGCGATCGACGCCCTACCCGGCGTTCATGCCTGCGCGGTGGTCGGCGTGCCGGATCGGCGGACGGGGGAACGCGTCGTGGCGCACGTGGTCCTCGAGCCGAACGCCCGGCTCTCAGCTGCGGACATCCAGGCCGCGTGCCGGCGCGCGCTGCCGGTGTACATGGTCCCGGCCTCCGTCGAGCTCGTGGAGGTGTTGCCTCGCTCCGAGCGCGGAAAGGTCGTGCGATCGGCGCTTCGACGTGATCGGTTGCGTATCTCAGCACGACCCGCTAACGAGGCGGCGCGATGAAGATCGACTGGTACTACCACCGCAACGGTTGAACGTCTTGCAAACGAGCGCGGGAGTTTCTCGCGCAAGCGTCCGCCGAGCCGAAAGAGACGGTGTCGGCGAGCAAGAAACTCGGACGGGACTACGCGGAGCAGCTGCTCGACGGCGCGACCGAAGTCCACGTCGCCAAGGGCACGAAGCTGACTCGCTTCGACCCGAAGAAGGACGACCGCGACACGATCGTCGCCGCGATGCTGGGCCCCACGGGCAACCTGCGCGCGCCGCTGATTCGCTCGGGGAAGAAGCTCTTCGTGGGATTCCCGAAGGATGGATTCGAAGCGCTGAAGACCTAGCGCTCAGAAGAAGTAGACCACGCTCCCCTGCAGGTAGTCGTCGTCGAGGAGGCCGCTCTCGAGCTGGCCTTCCTGACCGAGGAACATCCGCGCCTCGAGCGCCGCGCGCCAGCGGTCGCCGAAGCGGCGGAAGATCTGCGCGCGGGCGTACGTCGCGGTGTTCGCGAGGTCGCGGACGACGCCGGCGATGAATTGGGTGTCGCCGGTGTCGTTGATCGCGAGGCGCAGGCCGGTGACGACGTCGTTGTCGAAGAACGCGACCGGCGCGTCCGGCGCGCGTCCGTCGAAGTGGTACTCGGCGAGGAACGCGAGGTCCGCGCCCGTGCCCCACAGATCGTAGAAGTGGTACTCGGCGCCGCCGCCCGCGGCGACGAAGAAGCGGAGGTCCTTCGACCACCACCGCGCCGCGGCCTCCCCCTTGATGATCAACGCGTCGAGCGTCCACTGCGCGTCGACCGCCGCCTGCTGCAAGAAGTCGTACTGCGGAACCACCGCCGAGGCATCGAAGATCTGACCGAAGAACCGCGGCTCGCGCGACAAGCCCGAGAACCCAGAAACTCCGATGTCGAAGGGCCCCGTGGCGACCGAAGCGCGCGCCGCGAAGGACGGGTGCCAGGGGCCCAGCTTGGACTCGTAGAGGACCTCGTCGTCGTCGACCAGGAGCGGGAACCGGAGTCGACCGCGCTCGCCCGGGAACGTCCGTTTGCGGTGATACGGCAGGTACTGGAACGTAAACGCCCACGGCCCCGTCGCGTAGCCGATACCCACGTACGGCTGCCCCAGCTTCACGCTGCCGTCGAGGTCCTCGACGAGATCCCGCTGATTCACGACGTCGACGACGCGGTGTGTATCGAGGACGCCGGACGTGAACGTCCCGATGCCCGCGCCGAACGAGAACCCACCCGTCGCGAACTGATAGTCCGCCTGCCGAAGATCCCAATGCGTGCGCGCGGCGTCGGCGGCGTCCACGCGCAAGAAGGGTTGCACCGTCAGCGTGTGGGTCAGGTCGTCGGTCTGCACCGAAGCGATGGGTGAGATCGCGACCGACGGCGCCGTCCCGAGCCGTTGTCCGAGGTGCCGCGGCGCGGCCAGGAACACCCGACCGTCCGCACGTACGTCTCCCGCGATCTCCAGCGCGTACGCGTTGGAGGACACGAACAGCGCGAGCAGAACGAGAGACGTACGCACCACTGGGTCGCTCCTCAGCGGATGCGCTTCAGCACGGAGCGGTGGAAGTCACTCTCTTCGAAGCCGTTGCCGAACGAGAAGTCGGTGAACACCAGCCGGGTCTTCTTGCCGCTCTGGTGGTTCTTCATCTCCCACTCACCGGCCCGCCAGAACTTACCGTGCTGCTTGTAGTTCTTGTACGTGAGCGTCTTCAGGAGCGCGTCGCGTCGATCGTAGAAGTCGATCTTGTGTACCCGGTAGGCCGACTCGTCGACCCACACCACCCGGCGGCTGTAGCCGGAGTCGTCGTACTTCGGGCGCGACTCGAGTTGGAAGCACTTCCCTGCGGCGCCGGGGCACTGGCCCTCGGCGACGTAGTGCCAGGCGTACTTTCCGACTTCGGTGCCCGTGATGTCCTCGTAGGCGAACTCACTCCCGACGAACGGCCCCGACGTGTTTCCGCCGGCGATGCGCCGGACCCGCTTGGCGGCGGGAAGGTAGAGCCACTGCTCGTCACCGTCGAGGACCCCCGCGTGGGAGAGGAGCGCCATGCCCTTCACGTCGCGCGGGCTCTCGAAGACCACGAGGGAGAGGTCACCCTGGTCGGCGGCGCGGCGCTCGAGCGACTTCACGCGCATGACGCGGCGGCTCGACTGCCCCTCGGCGTCCTCGAGGATCATCTCGAGGTGCGCGGTCATGTCCCCGTACCCCAGGTTGGCGGCGGCGACTTTCTTTGCGATCTCTTCGCCGCGGTCGAGCGCTGCGAAGGCGACGGGGGCGGCGAGCAGAACGCTCGCGACGGCGGTGATCGTAGTGGATTTCTTCATCTCAGAGCACTCCTCGGGCCCCGTGCGCGGACGGGGAGAATTCATTGGTGTACGTCTCTGCGGGACGTCGGCGCCCTTCGAGCGCCACGAGTAGCGGCGGGAGGATCAGCAGGTCCGCGACGAGCGCGAAGCCGACGACCATCACGGTCATCAATCCCAGGTACTGGTTCATCTGGAAGCCGGACTGCGTGAGGACGCCGAACCCACACCCCAGGATGAGCGTGGTGACGATCAGCGCAGGACCGACGTTCTTGATCGTCTCGATGACGGCGCTCCGAGCATCGAGCCCCTCGACGCGCCGCTTGAACTGGAACTTCGACAGAAAGTGAATCGTGTCGTCGACGATGATGCCGAGGCAGATCGTCCCCACGATCGACGCGACGATGTTGATCTCCGAGAACATCAACGACCACAACCCGTAGCCGAAGACGATCGGGAGGACGTTCGGGATGATCGACAGCAGCCCAAGCCTCAGGCTCGCGAGCGCGAGGATGAGGCACAGCGAGATCATCACCAGCGACGCGACGTTCCCGCGCATCATGCTCTTCGTGTTCCGGTCCGCGAGGTGCGAGAAGATCACCACCGGGCTCGTCGCGAGGGCGTGCATGGGTTGGGGGGTGTTGCGTTTCAGCCAGTGCTCCGAGCGCTCCTTGAACGCCTTCATCTGACTGCTGGAGAGGTCCTTGGCGATCACCGACACACGCGTCGCGGACTTCTTGATGTCGACGCGGTCGGTGAGGTCGAGGCCGAACGGTAGCGACATCTCGTAGAGCACAAGGTACTGACTCGCGAGCTCGCGGCTCTCTGGGAGCTTCATGAATGCGGTGTCGCCCCCGTTCAGGTCGCGGTTCAGCCGCTTCACGATGTCCGTGTAGCTGTAGACGTGGTCGACCTCGGGCTGTGCACGGAGCCACCCGGTGAACGCTTCGAGGCGCTCCAGATACGCGGGCTCGGAGATCCCACCCTCCTCGCCGCTCTCGATCGCGTACTCCAGCGTGTAGATCCCCGAGAGGTGCTCCATCGTGAACTCCGCGTCGCCGCGGAACTCGATCGAGTGGTCGAAGTACTGCAGGAAGTGATCGTTGGATTGCAGGCGCGCGGCCGCGAGACCGAGCACTGCGGTCGCCACCGCCGCCACCGCGAGCGAAAGCTTCGGGGCGGAGATCGCGAAGACCGCGAAGCGATCCAGCCACGCGTACCGCTTCGGAGCATCCGCGCGCTCCGTGATGTCGAGCCACACGAGCATCACGGGCAGGAGCGTCACCGAGAAGACCAACGCAAACAGGATCCCCACCGAGGTCATGTTTGCGAGGTGCCAGTACGGAGGCGCTTCCGCGAAGTTGAGACAGAGGAACCCGATCATCGTCGTCACGCTGGTGAGCACCACCGGACGGAAATTGATCGTGAGTGACTCGATGACCGCGTTTCGGCGGTCGTAGCCCGCCGCGAGATATTCGCGAACCGACGAAAAGATATGCACGCCGTCGGCGACCGCGAGGGTGAGTACGATCGTCGGCGCCGAAGCCGTCACCGGCGTGAGCGGATAGCCGAGCCACCCGCCGAGCCCCATGGTCGCCCCCGACGCGAGCGCAACGATCGCGACGATCGCCGCCGTCGCCCGCCCGCTCCGCAGCAGCAGCATCATGACGAGCAGCATCACCGCGTACATGATCGGGACGATCGTCGACATGTCCTCGATGGACGCCTCCATGAACGCGTCGTTCATCAGCGCCATCCCGCACGCACGAACCTCGAGCCCGGGGTGCGCAGCCTGGATCTCGGCCGCCAACGCACGCGCGGCGGCGGCGGTATCGGTGACCTCCGTCGGGCTCTTCCGGGGGAGGCGGAGCGTCACGTTGACGGCGGTCGTCGCGTAGTCACGCGACAGCAGCGCGCCGACCAGCAGCGGCTCACTCGTTGCGGCCTCGCGCACGCGGAGGAGCTCGGCGTCCGAAGCCTTCGCGGCCGGCGTCTTCAGCAGCGACTCGACGATCAGATCTTCGTCTTCGGCGCGTGTGCTGCGGAAGTTCGTGAGGGAGTCGACGCGGCTCGCGTAGGGGAGCTTCCACGCCGCCTCGGTGATGGCCTGAACCGACGCGAGGGTGTCGCGATCGAACACGTCACCGCGGGTGTCGTGCACGACGAACAACACGTTGTCCGTCTTGGTGAACACGCGCTCGAGCTGCTCGAACGCCAGCAGCTGCGGGTCCTCCGCCGAGAAGAAGATGCGGTAGTCGGTCGAGAACGCGGAGAACACGAGCCCGGCGGCGAACGCGACAAACGTCACGAGCGACGCCGCGACGGTCTTCTTCGGGTGCGCGAGGACCAGCTCGGCGATGCGTCGCCCCTTCGCTTCGAATCCCGTCAGGTGCCTCATGAATCATCCTCCTCTTGGTCCCGCGCCCGGTTGAACAGGTTGACCGGGTCGAAGCCCGGTCCGTCCGCGGCTTCCGCGGCGCGCTCCGCCGCCTCCGCGATGCACTGGTCGTAGGTGATCGACGCGAGCCGCTCACACGACCCGGCGCGCTCCACCACACACTCCGCGACGAGTCGCCCCGGGCCGGAGCACGTCGAGCCCGACAGGATGCCGAGCGCAACACCGCACTCCAGGAAGTGGTCCTGCGCATCGGCGCAGACCGTCCCCGGCGCCGCGAGGTCCACCCCCGGGTCACACGCCGCGAGCAACAGCACCAACGCAAACCGGCGCATGTCAGTACCCCATCCCCGCGAGCTCAGTCGCGATGTTCGCGTAGAAGAACGCGACGTCGAATCCGGTCCGAACGTTGGCGTCGGGCAGGTTGAGTTGCCCGAGCTGCTCCATGTGGTCGATCGGAATGCAGCCTCGGAAGCGCCCCCACTTGGCGGACGCGATCGTGCACAGGCCATCGTTCGGCTCGATGTCGTCGGGGCGCGCGTCGTCTTCGCGGCCGACCATCTCGTAGCTCGGCAACAACGACGTCGCGAGGTAGTCGTGCTCACCCGCGAACGTGCTCACCGCGACGGTGCCGTCGTCGAGCGTGCAGACCTCCGCGAGGCGTTCGTCGTGCGACGCGGAGTCGGAGCCGAAGGGGCGCGAGAAGCCACCCCAGGACTGGTAGTAGACGCCGGCGGCGTCGACGATCTGCGCGTTGAACGCACGCGCCTGCGTCGTGCTCAACGCGGCGACCGACGCGCGCAGGTCGACGTCCTGCTCGAGCGCCTCCTCCGTGAACCACTCGCCGACGAACGTCGCGATGCTGTCGAGCGCCTCGCGACGATCGGCGTGGGGGAGCGCGCCGAGCGCAGCGTCCGCGACGCGTGTTCCGCGGTGCGCGGTCGAGACCATCGACACCGACGCGACGGAACCGACGATCTCTTCGTGCGTCGCTTCGACCTCCCAGTGGAGCCCGCCGGGGCTCACCAGGTAGCGGCAGTCGAGGCCCCCCAGCGAGTGGCAGATCAGATTCACCTTCTCGGCGCCGGTCTCGGCTTTGACGTCCTGGACGTGTTGCCAGAGTCGCGCGGCGCGGCGCGTCGTCGCGTCGTACGGCGGGACGATCGCGAAGCGCACGTCGTGCCCCGCGACCTCGCGCATCACGTAGAAGATCCGGTCGCTGTAGCGGAATGCAAACGACACATCGATGCCGTTCACCATCAACACCGGGTAACGCGTCGGTGCCTTCGCGGGCGCCGGGTTGCGCGCCGCCGCGCAGCCGTCGTCGTACAGGCGGCAGTAAGACGCCCGCAGATCACCGTCCTGGGGGAGCGCATCGCGCCAGTACTCACACTCGGAGTCTTCGACGCCGTCGACGAACGTCTCGATGTCGGCGTCGCTCATCCCCGCGCAGGAGATCTCCGGGAACCCTTCGCCGAGGCAGTCGTGCATCGACTGGTTCAGCGCCTCGCAGCGCTCATCCTGATCGACCGCGAACCCATCGCAGGCGAAGAGCGCGAGGCAACCGATGACCCACGGGCGGCGCATCAGAACCCCCGCTCGAAGAGCTGCTGAATCCAGCTCGCGTAGAAGCGCGTGGTATCGAACCCGGTGTACGGATCGGCGCCACCGTCGTGGTGCTGCCCGATCACGTCGTAGTGGTCGGCCGGGATGCAGCCGATGAACGCGCCCCACTTCGCGCTGACGACGGAGACCATCCCGTCGTGCGGACTCGTCGCGGTGGCGCCGGACGCATCGATCGTCCGGCCCGCGAACGGCGCGGCCGGCGCGAGGAGGTCACTCATCAGATCCTGCGTGTCGGGGTGGCGCAGCATCGACGGGCGGTCCCAGTCGTCCACGCAGTGCTCGAGGATCGACGCCTCGCTCACGAACAACGACGAACCGAGGAAGTGGGTGACGCCGGCCCACGAGTAGTAGGCGACGTCCGGTGCGTCGACCACGACCTCGTTGAATTCGACCATCGCTTCGGGTGTCAGCTCTTCGAGGGAGCGCACGACGTCGGCGTCCGTCCGGCCGGAGGAGGCGCGCTGTCCGAGCACCGCGCCGAGGACCTCGTCCGAAGCGTAGAGCGCCGCGGACGCGACGTCGGTTCCGCGGTGCGGCGTTGCGATCGTGGTGATCGAAGCGATGACGTTCGAGGTCGCCTCGACGCCCACGGCGTCGTTCGCGAACAGACCGCCGGGGCTCACGAGGAACCGGCAGTCGAGGCCGCCGACCGCGTAGCAGATCAGGTTGACGCGCCCCGTCCGCGACTCGGTCGCGACGACACGGATCTTTTGCCACAGCTCGAGCGCGCGAACCTCGCGCGGTGCCCAGCCCGACAGCGCGATCTGGTAGACATCGACGCCGGTCTCGCGCGCGACGCGGTCGAGGACGTCCGGGTTCCAGTCGAACTCGGGGCCGTTGTCGACGCCCCCCACGAACACGACGGGGTTCGCGAGCGGCACTTCGTGCGGCGCGGGTTGCAGCGGCTCCGGGCAGTCCCAGTTGAAGGCTCGACACAGGCGATCGTCGACCTCGCCGTCTTCGTTCCACACCGCGTCGCAGCCGCGCGCGTCGAAGTCGTTCTTCAGCGCGACGCGGTCGCCGAGCGTGATGAGCTCACACGACAGCTCGGTCGCCGCGACGTCACACTCCGCGAGCTCGGCCGCGAGGTCGGTGCAGTACACGAGCTCGCCGCCGCACCCGACGAGCAGCAGCGGCAACGCGGCGAGCGCTCTCACAGGCCCTCCAGGATCACGTCGGCCGCACGCTCGGAGAGCATGAAGGTCGGCACCGCGATGAACGTCCCCGGGATCTCCGGGAAGACCGACGCATCCACCACGCGGAGGCGGTCGACGCCGATGACTCGGAAGGTCGGGTCCACCACCGCCATCGGGTCGTCGACGAGGCCCATCTTGTTGGAGCACGACGCGTGGTGGCCCCACGTCTCGCGCCGCACCCACTCGCCGATCGCTTCGTCCGTCGACACCTCCGGCCCGGGCCAGATCTCGACGAGGTCGTCCTCGTCGTAGTCGTCGCGCATCTCTCCGATGATCTCGCGGACGAACTTCACACCCTCGACGACCGCCTTCAGATCCGGATCCGCGAGTGGGTTCGCCTCGTCGAAGTAGTTGAATCGAATGTCGGGGCGCGTGAACGGGTCGCGGCTCACGAGGGAAACGCGGCCGTCGCGGTTCTCGGTGTGCGCCTTGAGCACGAGCCACGAGAAGCGGTCGTCCTGCGCGAGCGCGTCGTTCGAGTAACCCGGGTAGTAGCCGCGCGCGTCACCGGGGGAGCCGAACACCTGCAGGTCGGCGAGCGCGACGTCGGGGGTTGAACGCTTCAGCACCGTGCCGAGGAAGCCGGTGGTCCGGTACACGCCCTGCCCCTCCGTCCACGCTTCGAGGCACGGGTCATCCTCCTCCGCGTCACCCAGCGAGCACGGCGCGACGGTGTCGATCGCCTCGTCGAACTCGGTCACGACGGCAACCTCGTTGCGGTCCTGCAGGTTGCGACCGACGCCGGGGCGCGCCGCGACGACGTCGATGCCGTGCGCCGCGAGGTGGTCCGGATCGCCGACGCCCGACAGCATCAACAGCTGCGGCGAGTTGAACGCGCCGGCCGCGAGGATGACCTCGTTGTTCGCGTACGCGACCTCGACGCCCTCGCTCGCGCCGCGCGCGCCGATCGACGCGCCGTAGAGCTTCGCGCCGCGGTGGTACTCCACACCGACCGCCGTCGGCGCCGACAACCGCTCGAACAGGACGCGGGTCACGAACGCGCCGGTGCGAATCTCGAGCGGGTAGCCCTCCGCCGCGGTGTCGACGAGGAACTCACGGGTGCCGTTGCGCTTGCCCGCGCTCGTCGCGAGCGGCAGGCGGAACAGGCCGGCGGTCTCCCCGTCGGCGAGGGCGTCGTTGACGTCGTGCGCGAGGAGCGAGTGCAGCGCGCCCGCGCCGCGGGTGTTCTCCGGCAGACCGTCGATCGTCGGCGCCCCCTCGTCCTTCGCAAACGCGGTGGCGGCGGCCATGAGGTAGTCCGCAATCTTCGCGTCGGAGGCCGCGAGCTCGGGGGACGGCAGCTCGACGTCGAGCCACTCGCGGACGCGGCCGTAGTACCCGTCCATGTTCGCAGCGCGGAAGCCGGCCTCGCCGGTGATCTGGGCGAGGCGATTCCAGTCGCTCGGCGAGGGGCGGATGGTGACGAGCGCGTTGACCGCCGTCGAGCCGCCGAGCGCACTCCCGCGTGGGTAGAGGATTCCGGCGTCCGTGTACTTGGAGTCCTCTCGGTCGATCGACGAATCGGCGTGGTGACCGACGAAGAACGACCACGCCGTCGCTTCGTGCTCCGTGCTGAGCGCGTGCATCGCCGGCACCTGGTACTCGAGGCGCCCGCCGACGTCGGCACCGGCTTCGAGGAGGAGCACACGGCACCCCGCGCGTGCGAGGCGCGCGGCGAGCGGACCGCCGCCCGCGCCCGAACCGACGACGATGTAGTCGTGGGCGTGTGGGCCCGTCGAGGCGCCGCACGCGTGGGGGGCTAGCGGCGCCTCGACGGTCAGGTCCGCGGAACACGCGGGGGGACCGAACACCGCGAGAGCGATGCCGAGCACGCGATGACCCACGAAGCGACCCACGACCTACTGCGTTACGTAGGCGAGTGGATTTCTTCCATTTCAGGATCCGAGAGTCGTACTCCAGGAAATTGTCATAGAGCCCCCGACTCGACCGCTGCTACACGCACGATACGGTGACGCGGTTCTCCCGACGCGAAGTGATGCAGGTGCTCGGCCTCCTCGGCCTGGGCGCGGCCTGCGGCGTGCGCACCGAAGAACCCCCTCCAGGCAAGTTCGACGCCCTGGATCCCGAGAACTACACGTACCGCGAGGTCGAGGAGCTGACCCAGGCGGAGGCCACGCTGCGGGTCGCGTTCGACGTGCTCCTGCCCTCGGAGCGGGACGCCAGTGGGTCAGTCGTCTCACCCGGCGCGAACGACGTCGACACCCTCGCGATGTTGGCGCTCGCGAATTTCGTTCCGGCCGCTCGGGAGCTCAACCTGCTCCCCGTCCTCCCCGCCGTCCTCGACCGAACCCCCGAGGCGTTCGACGACGCCGTGCGCTTGGTGCTCGCCGCCGACCTCGACGCGCTCGCCTTCGACCAACGCCCGTTCACCGCGTTCCGCCGGCTCCCCCGCGACCTCCAGGAAGCCGCGATCGACGAAGGCTTCGAAGATCCGGAGCGCGCCGTCGGCCTGACCTTCCTCCGCGCGGCGTGTTTCCTCGCGTGGCTCGGCGGCGGCGAGTCCAAGGCCGGCCTCGTCGCGATCGGCTTCCCCCCGTTCGAGGATCCCGCGGCGAACATCGCGATTCGCGGCTACCCGCGCACGACGGACGGACGCCTCGTCGACGCCGAGACGGAAGACCTCGGCGCCCTCGCCGCCGCGGGCGTGCTCGACGACTACACCTTCAACCGCACGCCCGCCCCGACCCCCGGCGAGGACCTCGCGACCCTGCTCGACGCCAACGGAGACCTGCTCTGATGCACGACGTGGTGATCATCGGCTCCGGCTTCGGCGGCGCGGTCGCCGCCGCGCGCCTCGGCGCCGCCGCGAACCGCGTCCTCGTTCTCGACAAGGGCATCGACCCCACGGGGCGCTTCGACCCCGCCTCGGACGGCCCCCCAGTCAACGAACAGGGCAACCGCTTCGCGCACTCGTTGTCGCCGACCTACCTCACGGAGATCGGCGAGCTGTTCACCGACACCGAAGGCGCCTACCGCGACGGCGTCGCGAGTATGAACGTCGTCACCGGCAAAGGGCTCGGCGGCGGCTCGCTCCTCTACGACGGCGTGAGCCTACGGGCACCGCAGCTCGTCTTCGATCAGACCCGCCGCGGTCGACGCCTCTGGCCGTCCGGATTCGACCGCGCCGCGCTCGACCCCTGGTACCGCGTCGTCGAGGACAAACTCCGCGTGCACAAGCTGGAGTGGACGGACGCCACCGTCCCGCACTGGCAGCTCGCGACGAAGCGCGACTTCGTGTTCGCGGAGGGCTGCCGCCGAATCGGCGCCACCGCGGCGCCGCTCAAGCTCGCCGACTACCAGGACGCCAACGAGGGCTGGTGGAACCAGGGCCAGCGCTTCTCGGGGCGGCAAGACCTCACGAAGAACTACCTCGCCGACGCCCTCGCGTCCGGCGTCGAGTTCCGCACCGGCCACGACGTCGACACGATCGCACCGACCAACGACGGCTACGTCGTGAAGGGCGTCGACACCCGCGGCGGCAGGAAGGTCGAGTTCGAGATCGAGTGCCGCGTACTGATCGTCGCCGCCGGGTGCGTCGCGTCGTCGGCGCTGCTGATGCGCTCGCGCGACCACTTCGTCGGCGAACGCGCGCTCGACCGCGGCGACGAAGAAAACGGCCGCGCCGTGCTCGGCCAGAACCTCTCCTCCAACGGTGACTACGGTGTCACCGGGCGCGTCGGCGCGGACTTCGAGATGCGGGTGGAGAGCTTCAAGGGCAAGCCGATGTCGAGCTTCTGCCCGAGCTTCTGGCCCGAGCATCAATTCATCCTCATCCCGTTCTACGCGGCGCCGCTCTACACCGCGCTCGAACAGATCTCGACGCTGTCCCCGCCGAAACACCCCGACGCGACCGGCCGCGGCTCCACGACCGTCGCGGAGCGTGACGACGGCAGACGCCACCGTCACTGGGGCTTCGACTTCAAACGACAACTCACCGAGTTCGGCGCGCGCTCCCTGACGATGGGGTGCCTCGCGCTCGACGCGTGTGAAGGTGAGATCGGCCTCAGCGGCGACCGCGTTCAGGTCCGGTGGCGCGAGACCTCCGCCCGCACCGAGGAGCGCTGGAGCGCAGCCGTGGACGCCATGCGCCGGATCTACGAAGCCCTCGGCGGTGAGTTGTTCCTCGACAACTACCGCAAGGACGGCACCGTCAACACGTCCCACCCCTTGGGCGGGTGCCGCATGGCCGACGAACCCACCGAGGGGATCGTCAACGCCAACGGCGAGTCGTTCACCAATCGAAACCTCTTCGTGATGGATGGCGCCGTCATCCCCTCCGCGCTCGGCGTGAACCCATCACTCACGATCGCGGCGGTGGCCGAGCGCATGGCGGACCAACTCATCCGCGGTGACGGAACCGAAGCCCTCTCGGATCGCCTCGCCTGATCGGTTTCGCAGCTCGGCCGCCGGCTCACTCCGCGTCGGGGAAGATCTCGAGGTACGCGAGCGTGAACGCCGCGAAGCTCACCGGCATGAACAGGAACGCCGGGACGTAACACATGAGCGCGAGGACGAGGCCGGCCACCGCGCTCGTGAGCGAGAGGAGGAGGAGCCCGCCCAGGTTCATCTTCGCCGCGCGAAAGCTCGTCTTCAGCGCATCGATCGCGGTGTAGCCGCGATCCACGATGAGCGGGAACGCGAACATCATGAACACGTTGACGAGCATGCTCAGAGCGAAGATGGCCGCGTACATGGACAAGAGCACCGCGATGAACGAGTCCGGGTCGCTCCGGATCGTCACCACCAGCGCGATCATGAACGGGACGATGGCCAAGAGGATCGCGACCGTCCCGATCATCATCGCGATGAAGCCCTGCTTGAAGAAGTCGAAGCCCTTGAACAGGTCGTTCACGGTCACGGAGTCGTCGCCGCGCGCCTTCCGAACCAGGCACAGGTACATGCCGCACATCATCGGTCCGAGGATGATGCCGAAGGGCGCCGCCGAACCGACCAGGATGCCGAGGCCCGTCACGCCAAAGAACGTCCAATATTGATCGCTGATGAGATCCTTACCGCGCTTGAGCAGCTCGATCGGACGCAAGTCCGCCTTGACCGGCCCCCGGTGCGGAATGGGCCCGCTGTCGTCTTCGAGGTCCGCGCTCGCGCGCGGCGTGGCAAACGGGTTGCTGCTCATCGTCCGCCCTTCCTGACACAGAACCGCCGAGAGATCACTCGGCGCGGCGCGCCCCCGACCCGAGCCCGTGTTAAGCAGCCGTCATGCTTCGGCGTACCTCGATCGTGCTCGCTCTGTTCGCGCTCGCCTGCTCTGCGGATCGCTCCGGCAAGAGTCCGGCGCCGCCCCCGGCGAAGGCGCCGCCCAAGAGCGCGCCGCCGCCCACCGAGATTCACGCGAGCCGTGACATCACGCTGAAGACCGGCGCCGACAAGCCGAGCGGGAGCGGGCTCCTCTTCGAGCTCACCGACGGGCAACCGCCGCCCGTGGAGTCCGCCGCGCCGCCGGCGAAGAAGACCGAGGTTCGGGCGCTGTCGAAGGCGGAGGTTGAACCCCTCCTCGCACGCCTCCCGCCGATCGACGCGAAGGCGTCCGACCGCGCCGACTTCGCGATGCGCGCATCGACGCGCAAGCTCCCGCTCGCCGGAGCGACGACGCTCGGTAAGTTCCCTCCCGAGGTGAGCCGGCCGAAGCCACCCGCGCCGCAGGTCGAGCCGCTGAAGATCGAGCGGATGCAACCGCAGGGCGACGTGCCGCTCGCGCCGCACCTGTCGATCACGTTCTCCCAGCCGATGGTCCCGGTTTCGAGCGTCGACCAGGTGCTCGCGGAGGCCCTCCCGGCCAACCTGTCTCCGAAGGTCGAGGGGCAGTGGCGCTGGGCGGGCACGCGCACGCTGCTGTTCGAGCCGAAGCCACGCTTCCCGATGGCGACCGCGTTCACGGTCGCGATCCCCGCCGGGCTGAAGTCCCAGACCGGCGGACCGCTGCAGGAGCCCGAGAAGTACACGTTCCGAACGCCACCCCCGCAGGTGAAGTCGTTCTCGCCGGGCGGAACCACGAACCTGACGCCGCTGATGTACGCGACGTTCGACCAGCGCGTCGACGCCAAGGCGGTCCTCGCGCGGGTCACCGTGAAGGCCGGCCGCAAGCGGGTCGCGACGCGCATCGCGACGGCCGCGGAGATCGAGGCGGCCGGCTACACCGCGCGCCTCGCGCAGGAGGAGGAGCGCGCGATCGCTTTCGTCGTGCAGCGCCCGCTCCCGAAGGCGACCAGCGTCGAAGTCGTGTTCGAGAAGGGACTCCCTTCCGCGGAGGGCCCGCGTAAGACCACCAAGACCCAGACCTACCGGTTCAAGACGTACGGTCCGTTCGAGTTCCGACGCGCGCGCTGCGCGTGGGGCGGGACGTGTTACCCCGGCGCGCCCTTCACCCTCGAGCTGACGAACTCGATGGGGAACTTCGACGCGAAGATGGTGAAAATCGACCCGCCGATCGAGGACGTGAAGGTCACGAGCGGCGGCGGCTCGATTCACATCCAGGGCAAGACGGTCGGGCGCACGACGTACCGCCTCCGCGTCGGTACCGAGCTCGAGGACGTCTACGGGCAGAAGCTGGTCAAGGCGATCGACACCAAGATCGCCGTCGGACCCGCCGCGCCACAGCTCACCATTCCGGGCGGTGACTTCATGGTGCTCGAGCGCACGAAGAAACCGAGTTTGTCGGTCTACACGATCAATTACGACAAACTCGACGTACTCATCCACAAGGTCGAGCCGAAGGACTGGTACGCCTGGCTCGACTACAAACGTCGCCACCGCGAGAAGAACGCTCCGCGCATGCCGGGTAAGAAGGTCTTCTCGGGCGTCGTCGACGCACCCGACGGACAAGACACACTCGTCGAGACGAAGGTCGATATCACGTCGGCGCTCACCGACTTCTACGGACAGCTCGTCATCCGGGTGCAACCGGCCGGCTTCAAGCCCGACCCGAAGCGTTCGTGGTACTGGCCCGGCGCGATCCGCTGGGTGCAGGTCACGAACATCGGCCTCGACGCGCTGATCGACCACGCCGATCTGCACACCTTCGCCACCCGGCTGAGCGACGGCGCGGGCGTCGCCGCGGAGCTCTCCGTCCTGCCCAACACGCCGATGACCGCCACCGCTGACGCACAGGGTTACGCGACGCTCGCCCTCCCGCCGAAGAGCCCCGACCGCTCGGCGCTCTTGATTGCGAAGCGCGGCGACGACGTCGCGCTCCTCCCCGAGAACCACTGGAGCTCGAGCGGCAGCAGCTGGATCCAGCACGAGCAGTCGGACGGCTACCGTTACTTCGTCTTCGACGACCGCGGCCTCTACAAGCCGAAGGAGGACGTGCACATCAAGGGCTTCCTCCGCCGCACGACGCGAGGCCCGGACGGCGACGTCGCATCGCTCGGTGCGCACGAAGGGCGCCTCGTCTACAAGGTGCGCGACGCGCGCGGAAATGAGTTCGCGAAGGGTGAGACGAAGCTGTCGAAGCTCGGTGGGTTCGCCTTCGACTTCAAGGTGCCGGACGACGTGAACCTCGGGCGCGCCTACGCGCAATTCTCGGCGCCGGGCGTGAGCTCGAAGTCCGGGTACAGCGGCTCGCACTCGTTCTCGATTCAAGAGTTCCGGAAGCCTGAGTTCGAAGTCGGCGTGACGACCACGGAGGGGCCGCACCTCGTCGGTCAGTACGGCGTCTTCTCGTCCAAGGCGACCTATTACACCGGGGGGCCGCTCGCGGCGGCGGACGTGCGATGGGTAGTTCGCTCGCACGAGGGCAGCTACACCCCGCCCAACCGCTCCGACTTCGTCTTTGGGACGTGGTCACCTTGGTGGTGGTGGGGACGGCACGGGCGCGGCCACCGGCCGGCCAGCACGAAGAGCTTCGCCGCGACCACCGACGGATCCGGCGAGCACCACCTCCGCATCGACCTTCAGGGTGTGGAGCCGCCGCGGCCGACGGTGGTCTCGGCGGAGGCGTCCGTCTCGGACGTGAACCGTCAGACCTGGTCGGCCTCCGGGTCGTTCCTCGTTCACCCGTCGGAGCGCTACATCGGGCTGAAGACGGAGCGATACTTCGTGGAGGCGGGTCAGGACGTCGAGATCGACGTCGTCCACGTCGGGCTCGACGGCGCCCTCGCGACACCGACGGACGCCGAGCTCACGTTCACGTTCAGTAACGAAGCCGACGCCGAGCCGCAGAAGTGCGCGGTCACCAAGGCCGAGCAGACCTGCACGTTCACGACGAAGAAGGGCGGGCCGTACGCGGTCCTCGCCCGCACCAAGGACGACCGCGGGCGGCCGAACGAGTCGTCGATGACGCTGTGGGTGTCGGGCGGTGACAACGTCCCGACGAGCCGAAACATCAGCGAAGAGACGGTGCAGCTCATCCCGAACAAGAAGACCTACGCGACGGGGGACGTCGCCGAGGTGCTGGTGCAGGCGCCCTTCGCGGACGCCGAGGGGCTGTGGTCGCTCGAACGCGAGGGGGTGGTGAAGACCGGGCGCTTCACGATGAAGGGGACGTCGCAGGTGCTCGAGATCGAAGTCGAGGATCGCTTCACGCCCAACGTGCATCTGCGGGTCATCCTCGTCGGTCGGCAGAAGCGGCGGAACGGGGAAGGCAAGGTCGACGACACCCTCCCGCCGCGACCCGCGTACGCCGCCGGCACCATGAACATCGAGGTCCCGCCGGCGACCCGCACCCTCGCGATCGATCTGGAGCCCGACGCCTACGAGGTGGAGCCGGGCGCGAAGAGTCGCGTGGCGATGACCGTGAAGACCGCGGACGGTGCGGCGGCGGCCGGGGCGGAGATCGCATTCTACGTGGTCGACGAAGCGGTGCTCGCGCTGACGAGCTACGCGACGCCCGACCCGCTGTCGATCTACCCGCACCGGAGCAACGGCGTGCGCGTGATGCGGTCGCGACAGTTCGTCTACCTCGCGGATCCGGAGGAGGTGGCGCAGACCGCGTTCGCGCCCGAGGAGGACGAAGCCGGCCTCGGCGACATGGAGTCCTCGGGCGCCCTGATGAACCGGAGCGCGCGTCGCAAACGCGCACCGGCGCCCGCGATGAAGGCAGCGGCGGAGATGGCCCCCGGCGGCGGCGTCGGCGGCGGCGGTGCGGCGCCGCCGATCGCGGTGCGCAAGGACTTCTCGGCGCTCGCGGTGTTCCGGCCCAGCGTGACGACGGACGCGCGCGGGCGCGCCGAGGTCGAGTTCGATTTCCCCGACAACCTCACGCGGTACCGCGTGATCGCGGTGGCGGCGCACGGCGACAACCACTTCGGCGTCGCGGAGGCGAACATCACGGCGCGACGTGCGCTGATGGTGCGGCCTTCGGCGCCGCGGTTCCTCAACTACGGAGACACGTTCGAGCTCCCGGTCGTCCTCGAGAACCGCACCGGCGCGCCGCTCTCCGCGCAGGTCGTGGTGCGCGCGACGAACGCCAACGTCGACGCCGTCGGCTACGCGGTCGAGATCCCGAAGGAGGATCGCGTGGAGGTCCGCTTCCCGAGCTCGACCGACGCCCCCGGGCGCGCGCGCTTCCAGTTCGCGGCGGCGGCGAATCAATACGCGGACGCGGCCGAGGTCGACCTACCGGTGTGGACGCCGGCGACGACCGAGGCGTTCGCGACCTACGGTGAGATCGACAAGGGCGCGATCGTGCAGCCGGTGGTCCCGCCGGCCGACGTCGCGAAGTCGTTCGGTGGGTTGGAGATCACCACCGCGTCGACGCAGCTTCAGGCGCTGACCGACGCGTACATCTACATCCTCGACTACCCGTACGGGTGCGCCGAGCAGGTTTCGTCGCGGGTGATCACCACCGCCGCGCTGAAGGACGTGCTGGAGGCGTTCAAGGCGGAGGGCATGCCGCCGAAGGACCAGCTCGTCGCCGCCGTCGGCCGTGACATCAAGAAACTCGCGCAACTTCAGAACTCGGACGGCGGGTGGGGCTGGTGGCGCCGCGGCCGACCGAGCCGGCCGTTCCTGACGATTCACGTGATGCACGCGCTCGTCCGCGCCCAGGCCAAGAACTTCGAAGTACCGAAGACGGTCATGAACCGTGGGCGCCAATACCTACGGGACATCGACAAACACATCGACCGAACCTACGGGCCGGGCGTGCGCACCACACTCGTCGCCTTCGCGCTCTACGTGCGCGCGATGATGGGTGAGATCGACGGCGCACGCGCGAAGAAACTCATCCGCTCCGCGGGCGGGGTCTCGAAGCTCCCCCTCGAAGCGGCGGGCTGGCTCTACCCGGTGGCCGTCGAAGCGGGTGAGTTGCGCGCCGAGCTCGCGCAACTGCGTCGCCTCTTCGACAACCGCGCGACCGAGACCGCGGCCACCGCGCACTTCGCGACCTCCTACGAGGACGGCGGTCACGTGCTGCTCCACTCCGCACGCCGCGTGGACGCGCTGATCCTCGAGGGGCTCATGCGCGACCAACCCAAGAACACCCTTATCCCGAAGCTCGTGCGTGGGCTCCTCGCGCACCGCACGAGGGGGCGCTGGGCGAACACTCAGGAGAGCTCGTGGGTGCTCGTCGCGCTCGACCGTTACTTCCGCCAGTACGAAAAACTCACGCCGAACTTCGTGGCGCGGGTGTGGCTCGGCGATCAGTACGCGGGGGACCGCACGTTCGAGGGGCGCACCACGGACCAGCACCTCATCGACATTCCGATGGCCTACCTCGTCGACCAGCCGAAGCAGGATCTGCTCCTGCAGAAGGACGGTCAGGGGCGGCTCTACTACCGCATCGGTCTGAAGTACGCGCCGAACGATCTCATGCTCGAACCGGCGAGTTATGGGTTCGAGGTGAAGCGTACTTACGAGGGTGTGGACGATCCCAACGACGTGAAGCGGGACGAGGACGGCACCTGGCGCTTCGTCGCCGGCGCTCGCGTTCGGGTCAAACTCACGATGATCAACACGGGGCGCCGCTACCACGTCGCGCTCGTCGATCCTCTCCCCGCGGGCCTCGAACCCATCAACGCTGCGCTCGCCGGCTCCGGGTCCGTCCCGCCGGACAGCCCCGAGTACGAGAGCCCGTGGTTCTGGTGGCGCCGCACCTGGTATGTGCACGACAACCTCCGCGACGAGCGGGCCGAGGCGTTCTCCACCACGCTGTGGCCCGGGGAGCACGCGTACAGCTACGTCGCGCGCGCGACGACGCCGGGGCGCTTCGTCGTGCCGCCGACGAAGGCGGAGGAGATGTACTTCCCCGAGACGTTCGGGCGCTCCGGCACGGACCGGGTGGTCGTGGAGTGAGGTTCGAGAGGTAGGCGGGCTCGGTCAGGGGCGCCGACGCAACGCCAGCAGAGCGAACACGAAGAACCCGAGCCCCGCACCTCTCGGCGCGCCCGTCGCGGCGCAACCGCACCCCGCCTCGTCCGCCGACTCCAGCAGCCCTTCGGACATCCCCACGCGCACGGTGAGCGGGCCGATCGTGCTCCCGCCCGCGTCGTCTTCGAGGCGGAGCGTGAGCGAGGCGAGGCCCTCCTTCGTCGGGGTGCCGCTGACGATGCCGCCCTCCGAGAGCGCGAGGCCGTCCGGCAAGGTGCCTTGCTCGATGAACCAGCGATACGGCTCGACGCCCCCCATGGCCTGGAGTGGCTGGCTGTAGGGCGCACCGCGGCGCGCGTCGGGGAGGATCTTCGAGACGATGACGAGCGACGTGTCGACGTCGACCGTGTAGCGCTCGGTGTCGACGCCGCCCGCGCCGTCGACGACCTGCACGACGACGCCGTGGGTGCCGGCCTCCGACGGGATCCCGCAGATCGCGCCGCTCGCGTCGACCGCGAGCCCCGGGACGCCCTCCCCGACCGCCATGAACGCGTACGGCGGGCGACCTTCGCGCGCCTGGATGAACACCGGCCCGCCCGCGCAGTAGTCGACGCCGAGCAGTCCGTTGGGGAGCGCCGCGGGGATCAGTCGCGGTCCGGTCGCGGCGGAGTCGACGAAGAACGGCAGGATCGCGTCGACGCCGATGCCGTTGTTGTCGACCACGCTCACCGGGACGTCGAAGTTGCCCGCCTCGCTGGGTGTCCCCACGATGAACCCGTCGGTGTCCGCCGTGAGCCCCGCGGGCAACAGGCCGACCCGCCAGAAGTACGGCGGCGAGCCCCCGACCGCGGCGAGCTGCGCTTCGTACGCCTCGCCGACCACGGCCGGCGGAATCGTCCCCGTGAGGATCGCCAACGGCTGGTTTCGCTCCGTCACGAGGAGCGCGAGCGTGGCGTTCGCGGAGCGCGTGCCGTCCGCGACCTCCACCCGAATCTCGTACCCACCCGCCGTCGTCGGGCGTCCGGTGATCTCTCCGCTGGGAAGGAGCGTCAGCCCGGGAGGCATCGTCCCTTCGACGAGGCTCCACATCATCGGGCCTTCGTTCCCCTCCGCGACGAGCATCGCCGCATAGGCCACACCGACCACGCCCTGCGGCAGCCCCATCGTTCGGATCTGCAGCGGCGACGCAAACACCTCCATCGGTCCGATCCAGAACGCGTTGTTGCTCTCGTTCGACTCGAAGACCGCGTTGGCAGGGTCCGCGATCGCGCCGACGAAGTACGTGCCCGGCGTGACGTCGGAAGGGACGGTTACGACCGCGCGCGCGCCGACGATCGTCCCGGGCATCACGGCCTCGGTCCCGCCGCCGAGCGCGCGGTCGGCGAGGGTGATCACCGTGTCCGTCGAGAGGAACACGGTGTAGTCGCTGGTGCCGGCGATCTCACCCTCGTTCGCGACGGACACCGTGAGATCCAGCGTCTGGCCCTGCTCCGCGGCCATCGGGACGTCGCCGACCGCGATGGTGAAGTCCGGTTGCCGCGCGCGGATCATCGCATTTGCGATCGCGGAGTTGTTGGTCTCGGAGTTCTCCACGACCACGGAGGTGATGTCGGCGTTGGCGCTGACCGTCGCAATCCCGGGCGTGAATCCGGCGGGCACCGTGACCGACTCCGAGAAGTCCATCGTCTGGTTCGGCCCGAGCGTTATCGGCGGGGAGTCGTACAGCGCCGTGAACATGCCGGCCGCGTCGGTGAGCGCGAGGCGCACCACGAAGTCGTTCGCTTCGACGGGGGTGATGTTCGCGACACGCCACGCGATCGTCGTGGGCGTTCCGATGACCAGCGTCGAGGGTGCGTTGAGGTTCGAGGTGACGAGGTCCGAGCCGAGCACGGTGAACGGCATGGTGGACGCGACGTTGTTGTTCTCCAGGACCTCCATGTAGAGGTTGTTCGGGTCGACCGTGACGAGCACGCTGTACGAGCCCGGCGTGACGAAGGCCGGGAACGGCAGCATCGCGTTGAAGAAGCCGCTGCCGTTCTGGAGGAACACGGTCCCGGCGTCCCAGACGCCGCCGCCGAACGGCGCCTGCAGCTCGATGCGGTAGTCGACGTTGCCGGTGAACGTGCCGTTGGCGTCGTTCACGGTGAAGCTCACGGTGGGCGTGGCGTAGTAGGACACACTGCCGGAGGGCCCCGTCAGCCCGCTGACCGTGAAGTCGACGGGGATGGTCGTCTGGGCCCACGCGTTGGACGTGAGCAGGAGGAGCGCGGTCGTGAGCGTGAGGCGCATGTTCTCGGTCTTCCTTCCCGGCACCGCGGCCGATCTTCACCCCCGCGTGGGGATCACCACCTGCCACCGGAACAGCGGCCGCCACGTCACCTTCGGCGTGGCCAGCCCGGCGCGCGCGCACATCCCGACGAAGTCATCGCGCGAGAAACCACGGAGCACCGACAGGGGGGCGTCGTACTTCACGAGCCGACTCTTGGCGAGCGCCCGGGTGATCACCGTGATGCCGCCCCACGCGAGGGGGTGGCGGTGGAGGTCGTTGACGACGACGCCCCAACGCGCGAGCCGGGCCATCTGAGCGAGGGCGCGCTCGGCTTCGTCGCCGACGAAGTGATGGAGCACCTGCGCGGCGTGCACGATGTCGTAGGGGGCGGTCGGCTCGAGGTCGAAGAGGTTGGCGAGCTCGATGCGGATGCCGTCGTAGGCCCGGGTGCGGCGCGACGCGAAGTCGACCGTGGTGGGTTGGAGATCGATGCCGACGATCTCGGCTTCGAGCCCGCGCGAGGACGCCCAGTCGGCGATCTTCATCGGGAAGTCGGCGCCGCCGCAGCCGACGTCGAGCACGGAGAACTTCTTCGTACCCGGAGGGAGGAGCGCTTCGATGCCGTGCAGGCTCGGCGGGTAGCCGCCGAGGTTGTCGTTGATGCGCTCGATCTCCGCGAGGGTCTGTTCGAGCTCGGGCCCCTGGAACGCGGGGTCGTCCATCAGCTCCAGCGCGGTGGAGCGCTCGGCGAAGGACGGGAACGAGAACATCTCGACGAGGTGTACGGGTGCGACCGCGGGCGATCAAGCGGTTCGAGCTCGGGCGGTCCGAACGTCGATGGCGGATCGACGTGGCCAGCGCGCCCTGCCAACGTATGCGGGTGCGTCGCACCGCCCCGCTGCTCCTCTGTGTTCTCGCCTGTGCTTCGAACGATCCGAACCCTCCGAACGGCGACGGCGAGGACGGCGGGATGCGAGACACCGGGGCGACGGCGGACGCCGGCCCGCGCGACGCCGGCGTGCCGGACGGCGCGTCGCGCGACGCTGGCGACCGCGACGCCGGCGCACAAAACGACCGCGACGCCGGGGCGCGCGACGCCGGGGCGCGGGACGGCGGCGCACCGGACGCGGGCCCCGAGCCCACCGAGCGCCTCGACCCCGTGCCCGGCGAGCTCACGATCGTGCAGCTCGATCTCCCCGCCGGCGTCACCGTCCGCCTCGGCGAGGCCGCGGTGTTGGTCGGGCCGGCGGGATCGATCGCGCTCCTCGACGTCGGCAACTCGAACCACGACGACGACGTCCGCGCGGTCGTCCGCGATCTCAACACACGGCTCCTCACGCCGGCGCGTGGCTTCGCGGCGCGCGACGCACTGCAGATCGAGTGGATGATCCTCACCCACGTCCACGGCGACCACGTCGGCGCGTTCGCGGATCTCATGTCCGGCGCCGACGCGCTCGAGGTGCGCAACGGGATCGTGCACCGCGGCTTCGTCGACGTCGGCGACGCGATGAACACCAACGACTACGACGACCTCTGCGATCGACTCACGACCGACCTCGCGCCGCTCGACCGCCCGCTGTGCGTCGCCGCCACGCCCGCGCCCTGCCCCTACGACGCCGCCTCCGGACCGCACCCCGCCGTCGGCTGCCCAGGCCTGTTCGCCGGAGATCTCGCCACGACGGACGACGACGGCGACGGCCTCCCCGCGTTCATTGACCTCGATGGCGCGCGCATCACCTTCGCCGTGGTCGACGGCCACACCAGCGACGGCGCGACGATCCAAGCCGTCCCCGCCTTCGGGCACGACGACAGTAACGAGGAGAACGCGCGCAGCCTCGGCGGCCTCGTCGCGTACGGCGCGTTCCGCTACTGGTTCGGCGGCGATCTCACCGGCTCCGGGGACGCCGGGGAGCCGGACGTCGAATCGGCGGTCGCGTCGCGCGCGCTCCCGGCCTTCGCGGGCGCGCTCGGCGTCGACATCGTGCACGCGCACCACCACGCACGACGCACCAGCTCCAACGCCGCGTTCATCGACGCGTCCGCACCGAACGACGGGCTCAGCCGCAACGTGGTCGCGGGCATCAACGCGGCGCACCTCGGCTCACCGCACGACGACGTCGTCGAACACTGGACCGACGCCAGTCGCCTCGGCCAGGGCCGCTTCTGGGTGACCACCAGCGCGGCGGGGGGCGCGACGGAGGCCTCGCACCCGGCCCTCGTGGTCGCGGACGGCGACGTCCTGGTCCAGACGCTCGGTCAGGGCCTCGGCTACCGCGTGCAGGCCGACGGCGCGAACCGCAGGTCAGCGCGCTTCGACGCGGTGCGCTGACTTTCGGATGGACCGAGCGCAGCGCCCGCCGGCAGGATGCCGCGGTCATGCGCGCCCTCCCCTTCGTCCTCGTCGCCGCGCTCCTGTTGCCGGCCCTGCTCCCGGGCGCCGTCGAGGCCAAGACCCGCCGGGTCGTGAGCCGCGCGAGTGACATGGACATCCCGACGCTCGCCGAGCTCGCCAAGCGCGGCGAGGTCGCGCTGATCGAGAACGCGCCGGACGGTAGCGCGCGGCAGGTCGTGGTGTTCACGCGCTTCGAGGTGCCGCGCGAGAAGGTCTACGACGTCCTCACCGACGTCGAGTCGTATCCGAAGTTTCTGCGCACGGTGGTCGCGACGAAGATCGTGAAGCGCCGCGGCGGGATCACCACGTTCGAGTGGGAGCTCGACGTCCCGTTCTTCAACCTCGAGGGGAGCCGTCACCAGCGCGGGCGTCGCCCGGAGCTGATCGAGGTCCGCGGCAACACCGGGCACATGCGCGGCAGCCGCGAGCGGTGGGAGCTGTACCCGATCGACGGCGGGCGTCACACGCTCGCGGCGTTCTACCGGTCGCTCGACGTCGACACGGGTGGGATCCTCATCGAGACGATGGTGAAGCTCGAGCCGTCGATGGAACAGGGGGCGAACCTGTCGACCGCGTTCGTCCACATCCGCGGCCTGCGCGCGCACCTAGAGGACCAACCGCAGCAGAAGCTCATCCCGAAGACCGGGGCGGTGCCGCCGTTCAAGCGCCTCGGCCTCGGCCCGGACGGCCTCGACCTGTCGAAGCTGAAGGGGCTCCTCGGGCACGGGCAGCTCGCGCTCGTCGAGTCGTACCCGGATGGGACGCTGATGCAGACCGCGATCCTCGGGGTGGTGAACGCGCCCAAGGCGAAGATCGCCGCGATCGTCCAGGACCCGGCGAAGTACCCCGAGTTCATCCCGAACTTCGCGGAGCAGAACGTCACGCCGAAGGGCGACAACCAGCTGCACATGGAGTGGGAGCTGGAGGTTCCGATCACCAACCTGGAGGGGACCTCGCTGATGACGATCGAGCCGGACGGGAGCGTCGACGTGGTCGCCACGGGCGGCGACATCAAGCGGGGGCGCTGGCGCTGGGAGTTCTCGCCCTTCGGCGAGGGGCGCACGATCCCGGTGCACTACGCCTATTCCGACGTCAGGGAGTCCTCCTGGGTCACGAAGAAGCTCGTGGAGAAGGAGCCCCTGTTCGAGCACGGCATCGTGATGGCCTCGGGGACTGTGGCCCTGGCCGCGATGAAGGCCCGCGCGGAGGGGCGGCGGTAAGCGCTTGACGCTCGCGGCGGGAGTGTTCATCCCTGTCGCCGCCATGGGTACGGACAGCAACCGCCACGAGTTTCGCGCAGAGGTCCAGCAGCTGCTGGACCTGATGATTCACTCCCTCTACTCCAACAAGGACGTCTTCCTTCGGGAGCTCATCTCGAACGCCTCGGACGCCCTGGACCGCCTCCGCTTCGAGTCGCTGACGAACGAAGCGCTGCGCTCCGACCGCGCCGCCGAGATTCACCTGAAGCCGGACGCCGAAGCGCGCACGTTGACGATCTCGGACAACGGGATCGGCATGAGCCGCGACGAGGTCGTCGAGAACCTCGGGACCATCGCCCGCTCGGGGACCAAAGAGTTCCTGTCGAAGTTGAAGGAGGCGAAGGAGAACTCCGAAGCGGCGCCCGAGCTGATCGGTCAGTTCGGGGTGGGTTTTTATTCGAGCTTCATGGTCGCGGCGGAGGTCGAAGTCATCACGCGGCGCGCCGGTGAGGAGAAGGCCACGCGGTGGGCGTCGCAGGGCGACGGCGGCTACGACCTCGAAGACGCCGAGCGCGACGAGCCCGGCACGACGATCACGCTGAAGCTGAAGGACGTCGACGAGGACAACCACGTCCGCGACTACACCGAGGAGTGGGTGCTTCGTGACATCGTGAAGCGCTACTCGGACTTCGTCAGCTACCCGGTGAAGGTGTTCACCTGGACCGAGAAGGAAGAGGGCGCGAAGGTCCTCGACGAGAAGACGCTGAACTCCGGCAAGGCGATCTGGGCGAAGAACAAGTCCGAGGTCACCGACGAGGAGTACAACGAGTTCTACAAACACATCTCGCGCGACTGGAACGAGCCGCTCGCCCACATCCCGGTGAAGATCGAGGGCACGTTCGAAGCGCAGGCGCTGCTGTACCTCCCCGAGCGCGCGCCGTTCGATCTCTTCCACCCCGAGATGAAGCGCGGCGTGCAGCTGTACGTGAAGCGCGTCTTCATCATGGACGAGTGCAAGGAGCTGATGCCGGCGTACCTGCGCTTCGTGAAGGGGGTGGTGGACGCGCAGGATCTGTCGCTCAACGTGTCGCGCGAGATCCTGCAGAAGGACCGGCAGATCGCGGCGATCCGCAAGCAGCTCGTCAAGAAGACCTTCGACAAGCTCGAAGAGATCCGCGGCGAGGATCGCGAGAAGTACGACGGCTTCTGGTCGCAGTTCGGCGGGGCGCTCAAGGAGGGCCTCGTCAACGGTAGCGACAAGGAGCAGGCGCGCATCCTGGAGCTGATGCAGGTGCGTTCGACGCACGACGTCTCGAAGTGGACGACGCTCGCCGAGTACGTCGAGCGCATGAAGGAAGGGCAGGACGCGATCTACTACCTCGCCGGACCGTCGCTCGACGCGGTGAAGAACTCGCCGCACCTCGAGGGTTTCAAGGCGAAGGGGTACGAGGTCGTGTTCCTCGTGGATCCGATCGACGAGATCTGGATGTCGCGCGGGCTCGAGTACGGGGACAAGAAGTTCGTCTCCGCCGGCAAGGGCGACGTCGACCTCGGCACCGAGGAGGAGAAGGCGGAGGCCGAGAAGGCGCGCGAGGAGAAGGAGCGCGAGCACAAGGATCTGCTCTCCGCGATCCGGAGCTACCTGCAGGACGACGTGAAGGAGGTGCGCCTCTCCGGCCGCCTCACCGCGTCCGCGGCGTGCCTCGTGGGTGACGAGGGTGATCTCACGCCTCAGATGGAGAAACTCATGAAGCAGCTCGGACAGGAGGTGCCGAAGACGAAGCGCATCCTCGAGCTGAATCCGGACCACGGGGTCCTCGCGCGCCTGCAGTCCATCTACGACGAAGACAAGGGGAGCCAAGACCTCGAGACCTATGCGAAGCTCCTCTACGGGCAGTCGATCCTCGCGGAGGGCGGCGTGCTCGAGGACCCCGCGGAGTTCTCCCGGCTCGTGACGGAGCTGATGACCCGCGCGACCTGAGAGGGCCATGGCGACGTACGCGATCGGTGATGTGCAGGGCTGCTTCGAGACGCTCGAGATCCTGCTGCAGGCGATCGCGTTCGACCCGAAGCAGGACGAGCTCTGGTTCGCGGGGGATCTGATCAACCGCGGGCCTGGCTCGCTGGAAGCGCTGCGCTTCGCGTACCAGCACCGCGACTCGGTGCGGATGGTCCTCGGCAACCACGAGCTGCACTTCCTCGGGCGCGTGGCCGGCGTTCGCCGCGCCGGCAAACGCGACACACTCGACGCGCTCATGAAGGCGGACGACCGCGACGAGCTCGTCGGTTGGCTGCGGGAACAGCCGCTGGTGTTCGAGCGGGCCGGGCACATGGTCGTGCACGCAGGGCTGCTCCCGAGCTGGACGAAGGCGATCGCGCTGGAGCGCTCGGCCGAGGTGCAAGCGATCCTGACGAGCGACGCGTGGACCGAGTTGCTCGCGTCGATGTGGACGAAGAAACGCGCGCCCGAGTACGAGCGGCCCGGCAAGACGGTCAGCGTCTGCACGCTGATCCGGATCGTGGACCCCGACGATCGCCCCGCGTTCGAGTTCAAGCGCGCGCTCGAAGACGCCCCACCCGGCTACCGCGCGTGGTTCGAAGTCCCCGGCCGCAAGACGGCCGACGAGGTCGTGATGTTCGGCCACTGGGCCGCGCTCGGCCACCACTGCTGGCAGCAGGTCATCGCGCTCGACTCGGGGTGCGTCTGGGGCCACCAGCTCACCGCGGTGCGCGTCGAGGACCACGCGGTCTTCCAGGTCGACAACGCGGAGTCCACCCCCGCCCTCGCGATGCGCTGAACCTCGTTCAGAGCCAGTGGATGAACTGGTGCGCGGAACCGGGGGTGTTCACGTCCGGAGTGAACGTCGCGTTCGATCCGTTCACCGTCGAGCCGTCCGCGTTGATGTAGGCCCCGGTTCGGGCGGTCACCCCGCGCATCGGAGCCGAGGTCGCGCCGACCGTGACGCTGCGGATGTCGACGTAGGCGCGGTCGATGGCGAGCACGCCGTCCTCGTCAGCGTCGATTTCGCAGCCATCGGCGATCACCGTCGAGTTCTCGCCGGCGCGAATCCCGATGTCGGTCGCGTCGAGCGAACAGGCCGAGATGTATGCGTAGGCGGCGTTGCGAACCTCGACGGCCACGGCCACGCCGCTGCCGGTCACCTCCAGGCGATGGAGGCGAGCGGTACCGTTGTGCTGAACGAACACCGCGTCCCCGACGTTCGAGGCCACCGTCGCATCGTCGGCGATGATCATGGACATCGAGTCGACGAGGATCCCGCGCCCGCCGTGGTTCGCGCTTCGCAGGAAGTCCGCGACCATCGTCGACTGTCGCGAGACCTCGACTCCGTCGGAGCCGAAGCCCGTGACGTTCAGACCGACGTCCGGAGTCCGCGTGTTCACGAACTCCGCGAGTGATCGCTCCGTGACGCGGACACCGACGCCGCCGCATGCGGCTCCCGGACAAGCGACGACCGCCGGTAGCGTCGGCTCGCCCGAGCTCACTTGGCGGTCGACGGGGGTGACGGCCGACTGGCGCTCGACGAGGATCCCGACCCCAGGAAAGTCGCTGACGATGACGGCGCCCAGGCCGAGCTCGCTGTGCTGGGTCACGACGATTCCTCGCGCCTCACTCGCGGCGCCCTGATAGCCGAGCTCGAATCCGGAGAACCTCGCGAGGGTGGCGCCGCCCTGCACCTCGAGCCCGTTCGACTGCTGAAAGATCAGGTCGACCGTGCCGGGGTCGGCCTCGTCGCCGATGATCAGAATTCGCCCGCCATCCGGATGGTCGAAGGTGAGCGGCTCCGAGAACATGTAGCGACCGCGCTCGACCTGAATGGTGAGCAGCCCCTGACCGCCGAGTCGGCGCGACGAGAGGAACGAGAGCACACCATCGAGGTTGGGAAACGTGCTCGTGGACGTACTCACCCCACCGCGCACCGTGATCACGGCGGGCGTCGAAATGACCGCGCCCTCGAGTGAATCGATGCGCTGGGAGAGCGCGGTCACCTCCGCGGGCACGCTCTCGCACAGCGTCGAAGACGTCCCCGCGGTGAGCTCGCTGGCGTCGAGCTGACCATTGCGATTTGTGTCGAGCCCGGTCTCGATCACGACGCAGTTTCCCTCGGTGCGCGTGATGACGAGGCTCGAAAAGCCATCGTCGCCCGGCATACCGTTTTCGCCCATCGCGCCCATGGCGCCCATCGCGCCCGGCGCACCCATCTCACCCTGAGGACCTGGACCATCGCTGTCTTCCACGATGCAGGCCGCCGTGAGCCCGACGACGAGTAAGGGAACGAAGGGATGGCGTGACATGCGGGGAGACTACGTCTGGTCATCAGCACATCCAAGGGCATGAACCGTCGGCGCTCGATGCGGGGTGGACTCGGGCGGGTCGGTTGGACGACGGTCCCGGCCCGATGCGGATCGCGACGTGGAACGTGAACTCCCTGGGCGCGCGGCTCGGTAAAGTCGAGTGGTGGATCGAACGGGCAGCCCCGGACGTACTGCTGATCCAAGAGACGAAGCTCGCCGACGAAGACGGCCCGCACGAGGCCTTCGAGAAGATGGGTTACACGTTCCATCACCACGGGCAGGGGCGATGGAACGGAGTGGCGATCGCGACGAAGTCCGAGGCTTCGGATCTCGTCGTGAACTTCGGTGACCCGGTCGCGACCGAGGTGGATCCCGAGGACCCCTTCACCGAGGCGCGGATGATCGCCGCGACGATCGACGGCGTCCGCCTGGTGAGTGTGTACGTGCCGAACGGGCGCCAGGTCGACTCGCCGTTCTACGCGAAGAAACTCGAGTGGCTCGACCGGCTGGTGAAGTGGGTCGAGGACGAGGGCGCCGACGCGCTGATCGTCGGCGGTGACTACAACGTCGCGCCCGCGGACATCGACGTCTGGGACGCCGAGAAGTGCCACGGCGGCACCCACGTCTCGGGCGCGGAGCGCGAGCGCATCGCGAACCTGGAGGCGGCGGGGCTCGTCGACGTGTACCGAGCGCAGCACCCCGAGGGGAACCGGTACAGCTGGTGGGACTACCGGCAGGGCGCGTTCCACAAGAACATGGGGATGCGCATCGACCTGCTGATGTCCTCCGCGGCCGTCGTCGAGCGCGCGGTGTGGACCGAGATCGACCGCGAGGCGCGCAAGGGCAAGCCGATCCCCTCCGACCACACCCCGGTGGTCGTGGACCTCGACGCGAAGGGTGTCGCATTCGACGCGAAGTGGGCGCGCGCCGACGCGAAGCTGAAGAAGAAGTAGAGTCGACGCGATGAAACGCATCCTGTTCGTCTGCCTCGGGAACATCTGTCGCTCCCCCACCGCGGAGGGGCTGTTCCGCGCGATCGTGAAGCGTCGGGGCCTCGAAGACCGCGTCGAGATCGACAGCGCGGGGACCGGCGCGTGGCACGTCGGCAACCCGCCAGACCGCCGGATGAAGCAGGCCGCCAAGAAACACGGCTACACCCTCGGCGGTCAGGCACGGCAGGTGCGCGTCGAAGACTTCGAAGCGTTCGACCTCGTGCTCGCCATGGACCGCGACAACCTCTCCGACCTGATGGCGATGTGCCCCCCCGAGTACGCCGAGCGGGTGAAGCTGTTCCGTAGCTACGACAACGAAGGCGCCGACCCCGACACGCCGGATCCGTACTACGGGGGACCGGAGGGGTTCGACGAGGTCGTTCGCATCGTGGAGCGCTGCGCCAACCGCATCGCCGACGAGCTCGAGGCGTGACGCTGCAGGCGCGCGTCGAGGCGGCGCTGAGTCGAGCGCTCGGACGCAGCGTCCACGTTCGCGATCAGTCACAACTCGGCGGCGGGTGTATCAACGAGGCCGCGCGCATCGACACGGACGCGGGGACGTTCTTCCTGAAGTCGAACGCGACGCCCAGCGCGATCTTCTCCGCGGAGGCCGCAGGGCTGGAGGCGATGCGCGCCGCGGCGACCTCGCTGGTGATCCCGGAGGTGATCGCCTTCGAGGATCCGGTCGCGGGGGCCGCGGGGTTCCTGGTGACGACATATCTGGAGCCCGGGCGACGGACGGCGGACTTCGACGAGGTGCTCGGGCGCGGGCTGGCCGAGTTACACGGCGCGACGCGCCGAACCTATGGGTTCGAGATCGACACCTACTGCGGCCTGACTCTGCAGCCGAACGCGGCGACTTCCGGGTGGGTGGAGTTCTATCGAGAGCACCGGCTCGGATATCAGCTTCGGGAAGGCGTGCAGGCGGGTATTTATTCGCGGGGCGACGCGAAGCGGATCGAGCGGCTGCTTTCGCGATTGGATGAGTTGTTGGTCGAGCACCCTCCGGCGCTGATTCACGGGGATCTGTGGAGCGGGAACCTGCACGCCGACGGCGCGCGGCCGGCGCTGATCGACCCGGCCGTGGCCTACGCACACCCGGAGGCGGAGCTGGGGATGATGACTTTGTTCGGTGGGTTCTCCGCGCGTACCTATGACGCTTACGCGGAGGTCCGGCCCCTGGATGGGTGGCGGGCGCGGAACGCGTTGTACCAGCTGTACCACGTGATGAATCACGCGCTGCTGTTCGGCGGAGGGTATGTCGGGCAGGCGATGGGGATCGTGGGGCGGTACGTTTGATCACTCCATCGAGATACAAACCTTCCCGAAGTGCTTCGCCTCCTCGACGTAGCGGAACGCGCGCGGCGCGTCCTCGAACGGGAAGATTCGGTCTACCACCGGCTTGAGGTTCTGCTGTTCGATCGCCCGGTTCATCGCTTCGAACTCGGTGCGCGAGCCGACGTGGACGCCCTGCAGGCGGATGTTGTTCATCAGGATCGGCACCACGTTCAGGTCCGACTTCACGCCCGACAGCACGCCGATGACGCTGATGTGCCCGCCCGGACGCACCGCGACGAGGGACTGCTGGAGCGTCCCCGCGCCGCCGACCTCCAGCACGTGGTCCGCGCCGTGGGTCGTGTGTTTCGCGACCGCTTTGCCCCAGTCGGGCGTCGTCTTGTAGTTGATGCCGTGGTCCGCGCCGAGCGAGCGCGCGCGCGCGAGCTTCTCCTCGCTCGACGACGTCACGATCACGCGCGCCCCGAGCTTCTTGGCGAACTGCAGCGCGAAGAGTGACACGCCGCCGGTACCCTGCACCACGACCCACTGACCCGGGCCCACCTCGCCCTGCGAGACCAGCGCGCTCCACGCGGTGAGCGCCGCGCAGGGGAGCGTCGCGACCTCCGCGTTGGTGAGGTTGCTCGGGGCCGGCGTCACCGCTTCCTCCGAGACCACGGCCATCTTCGTGAGCATCCCGTCCACGGGTCCGCCGCGCGCGACGCGGTGAAGACGCCGGTCGGGCGGAACGGGGCGCGCGATCCAGTCTTCGAAGAACGCCACGGCGACGCGGTCACCGACCGCCGCGCGGGTCACGGCGTCGCCTACGGCGACGACCTCGCCCATGCCGTCGGAGAGCGGGACGAACGGGAGCTTCAGCTTGGGGTTGTACGACCCCTGCACCATCATCAGGTCGCGGTAGTTGATCGACGCCGCCTTCACGGCGACCACGACCTGCCGCCGGCCGGGCTTCGGATCGGGGCGCTCGGTGAGCTTCAGGTGGTCGAGACCGAACGCCTCTTGGACTTCGTAGACCTGCACGCGGCGGATCTACCGCGAAGTCCGAGCGGCGTCACTCCTCGTCGGCGGTCGACAACAGCGCGCAGCGGCCCTTCACGCAGGACGCGCGCTGCCTCATGCATGGATCCGCGATGCAGTTGACGGGCTTCGTCGCACACTTGGGTGCGTCCTCCCCCTTGGCGAGGACCCGGCAGTTACAGCCTTCGCAGTAGTCGCTGTAGGTCCGACAGTCCGCGTCGGCCTTGCACTGCGTGGCCGGGGGCTTCGTCGAAGCGGAGCCCGACGCACACACGCCGTAACAAACCTGCGGACAGATATCCCCCGCGCCGCAGCCCGGCGGCTTGTCGCAAGCGCCCGACTCCGTCGTGCAGCGCTCGCCCTTGCCACACTCCGACGACGACGCACACGGACGCGGACCCGCCGGCGTGGGCTCCGCGCCGGTGGGGGGCGCGACCTCGACGGGCGGCGCCTTCGCCGGCGGCGGCGGCGGCGAAGCGCTGGCGGCGGGTTCGGTGGCGGGCTTGGACGCGGGCGCCGTCGTCTTGGACGACTGACACGCGACGGTCAGCAACAGGAGCGAGAACAGAGCGATGCCACGCATGGCGAGACGCATCGCCGAAGCGGCGCCCGGGCGCAAGGCATTCGCCCGACGGGCGCGCTCAGGCCGCCTTCGAGGAGGACTGTCGGATCGCGAGCACGACCTGGTCCCGCAGGACGGCCAGGTGTTTCATGTGTTTCTCGGTCAGCGTCGCGTCGCCGTGGCCGTCGATGCTGAAGACACCGATCGGGCTGTTCCCGACCACGATCGGGAGCACCACGAAGAACGCGCCGCCCTGCACCCGGTGCTCGAGCGCCGGCGGCAACAGGCTCTTTGCGTCGTCGGCGGGGAGCGACTCGATGTAGAGATCCTTCTGCTGCTCGAGCGCGACGTGGAAGATGCCGCCGCGCTTGGCCGGAACGCGTAGCCAATTGCCGGCGTCCTCCAACCCCGCGCCGACGCCCGAGCGGTAGCGCAGCTCTTCGGTGTCGGCGTTGCGCATCATGAACACCGCGCGCGAGGCGCCGGCGAAGCTCAGGCCTCGGTACATCGTCTGGAGGACGACCACGAGCACCTCGGACAGCGACGACTTCGACACGAGTGAGGTCGTCGCGTCGCGGATGCCGTCGGAGAAGATGCGCTCGGTCTTCTCTTCGACCTGCGTCGCCTTCTTCGCGACGCGCGCCTCTTCCTTCTCACGCTCGACGATCACGCCGTAGTTCCGCCGCACGCGGTGCGCGGTGCGCTTCGGCGACACGGGCAGGTTCATCGCGGCCGCGTGCTCCTCGAACTCCGAGACACTCTTCTCGACGAGGTCGTCGATCGGGATGCTGACCTTGCCGTACGCGGACTCGAAGCTCTTCATCATCTGCTTGAGCTTCTTCTTCGCGTCGGGGTCCTCCTCGATGAGCACCTGCGCCATCGCGCCGCTGAGCGCGGCGATTCCGGTCGTGGCCTCCGCGCGCGTCGGCTGCCCGTGGTTCCTCAGTCGCGGCGAAGGTTTCATGCCCTCGAGCACCAGCTCGGGGAAGTTGAGCTCGCGGGCGACGATGCGTCCGACGTCCGAGTAGCTCATCCCGAGCACGCGCCGCACCGACGGCGCGAGCGCCTTCTTCAGCTCGACGACGCGGCGCCGAATCTCGGCGTCCTTCTCGGGGAGGAAGAACGTCACGAGGGTCTCGCCGAACGAGTGGAACAGCGCGCAGATGAACGCCTCCTCGGGGAGCGCGGAGGCGCTTCCGTTCGCGACGTTGCGCGCGAGGACGCCGCTGAGGAAGGAGGTGCCGAGTCGCTTCTTCACGGTCTCGGCGTCGGCGCCGTCCGGCAGACTGTCGAAGAGCTTCAAGGTCAGCACCAGACGCTGAATCGACTTCCACCCCAGGACGACGATCGCGCGGGAGATCGTGGTGACCTCCGTCGTCTGCGCGAAGATGGCGCTGTTGACGACGCGCAGCACCTTGTTGGTGAGCGAGTAGTCCTCGAGGATGACGGTCGCGAGCTGGGACGCGGAAGAGTCTTCGTCGTTGGTGACGGAGTTGACCTTCACGATGGTCTCGGCCATCGCGGGGAAGTCTCCGTGCTCCTTCAGGCGACGCAGAACGACATCGCTAATCTCTTCGCCGGAGCTCGCCATGACCCGAAGAGGCACATCGGCGGATCGCGCGCCAAATCGAGCCGCCTCGGTGCGGGTCGTGTATCCTGTTCGGGTGGCGACGCAGGCCCAGGTCGAGCTCGCGCGGATCCGCGAGGCGCCCGTGCTGGCCGACATGTCGCGCCGTCTCGTCGAACACGGCTTGGGCTGGCGTTGGACCCCCGAAGCCCTGAGGCGGTGCATGCGCGACCCGGAGACGGAGGTCGTCGTCATCCGCGCCAAAACGAGTCACCCGGTGGCCTTCGGCGTGATGCGTTACGACGCCGACGAGGCGCACCTCATCCTCCTCGCGGTGAGCCCCGGCGCGCGGCGAAGGGGCCTGGCGACGGTGTTGATGGGGTACCTGGAGGCGATGGCGCGCACCGCGGGGATCTGCACGATTCAGCTCGAGGTGCGGGCGTCGAACACCGGCGCCCGGGCGTTCTACGCCGCCCGCGGCTACGCGGTGACCGCGCGACTGCGGGGCTACTACCAAGGGCGTGAAGACGCCCTGCGCATGTCCGCCGATCTGCGCCTGGGTTAGCGCTTCTTCGGCGGCTCGGCGTCGCGCGGGATCCAAATCCAGCCTTCGTTCGGCGGGACGTCGACCTCGGGGACGTAGAGTGTGTCGCGCATGGTCACGTAGCGGCGCGCGACGAGGGCGCACCACACCGCGCTCGTGAAGTCCTGCGCGGCGTGTTTGTCGTCCTCGACGACCGCTTCGATGCGCGGGTCCGCGATCAACGGCGCGAACGCCTCCGCGAGCGTGGCGCTGCGTTTGGCGATCGACGGGATGGTCTCGATCGCCTCGTAGACCGACGACGTGCGCGGCGAGACGACGCGGAAGACGCCGGGTTCGACCGGCGCGAATCCGACGCGTTTGAGGAAGTGCAGCGCCTTGCTGGACGGGCTGCCGATCATGTCGCGCACGGCGGAGAGCGGCCTGAAACCTCGGTCGAGGAGCGCGCGCTCCGTGGTGCGAAAGAGGACGGGGTTGTCGTCGGCGGCCTCGGGGACGTCGCGCGCTCGGCGTGTCGTGAACAGGTCGACGAACGCGACCGGCCAACCGAGCGGCGTATCGACCGCGAGGGTCACGCGCAAGCCAGCTTGCACGCGCACGCTGCACACGCCGAGCAGACGTCGGATGAGCTCTTCGCGGTGCGTGGACACGAGCACGCTGCGCACGTTGGTGCGCAGCGGCATCCCCGTGACCTCCAGCGCTCCGTCGTGCTGGTGGAGGACGACGAGCGCGTCCTTGCGCTTCGCGTCGTCGCAGTTCCACGACCCGACGCTCCAACCGACGAAATAATGCGTGCTCACGACGCGAGCCGCGGACGTTAGTCGGCTCCGTGGGGTGAGACAAACGATCACGAACGGATCTCGAAGACTTACGGAACGGATCTGAGGTGGATCGATCTGCGATGTTTCCCCGATGAAGGTCGAAGGCCTACTCCACCATATGGGGGGTCGAGCGCCCGTGCCCCCCCACATATGGGCCTTCGGGCCTTGACGTCCTCACGCGTAGCCCGCATCTTGATCCCACCAATCACGTGGGTCGGCGCCCATCGCGGCGATTCGAAGACCCCAAAGGAGCAATGAGACAACCATGGCCGGACGAACCGAACGAGTGAACGCGAAAGACCTCCTGGACCGGGCCGACGGGATCTTCTTCGAGGGTGACGTCGTCCGCGGCTGGCTCGAGCAGCTCGCCAAGCGAGCGCGCGGAGCCGTGGAGGCCGCGAGCAAGAACCGCTACTTCGAGACCGAGTGGACCTCGGAGTACCAAGAGCTGTCGGAGGCCTTCGAAGCCCTCGACCGCGCCGCCGAGCAGCTGGCCCTCTTCCACGAGGCCGTGCGGCGTCGCGAGACCATCGGCGGCTAACCCGCTTCGCGGGCGCCCAACTTCACCGAATTCACCTTCGCGATCACCAGCTCGGTGACATCCGCATCCTCTGGAAAATGCAGGACCGAAGCGCGCTCGAGCACCAGCTCGACGCCGCGCTCCTCTGCGATGCTCCGCACCGCGGCGTTCGCGACCCGCACCAGCGCGCTCTCCAGCGCTGCACGACGCCGCTCGAGCTCCTGGCCGCGCGCCTGGGTGAACTCCAGGTACTTGGTCTTCGCCTCCCGCGCGGCGGCGGCGCCGGTCGCCTGCTCGACCTTCTCCCTCAACGTCGCCTCCTGCGCCTGGGTCCGCTCGACGAGCTTCTCCAGCGAGCTGTGCGCCGCCTTCCCGTGGTCCGTCTCGCGCAGCACACGCGTCATGTCGACGATGAGGTAGTCCATGGCGAGCGCGGCGTCAGCGTGCCCGCGCCGCGCGCCGAAATCAATTCGGGCTCGCGTTCGCGAGCGCGGCCCGCAGCGCTTCGGGGTCGAAGACCCGCCGCACCCGGGCGTCGCGGGTGACGACCACGCCGCACGTCGAACTCGCGCCACCGCGGTCGATGTCGACCAGCACCAACGAATCCTCGGCGTCGAGCGCACCGTCGCAGAGTCGCTCCGCGTCGGCGCGTACCCACCGGTCGACGATGTCCGCGGGCACCTCGCGTGCGGTCTGCGCGGTCAGCGCGGCGTCGGCGACGTAGCGCTTCAGCTTGTCCCCCGCCCAGTCGGCCGCGTTGATCGCCTTGCCGAACCACGTGAAGCCCGGTGCCGTCTTCTCTCGCGCGGCCTCGAAGCGCGCGGACGCGAAGGCCGTGAAGAACGCGAGCACCGCGCGCCGGTCGCGGTCGGCGCGCTCCGCGGCGCGGCGAGCATCGAGCTGTCCCATCAGATTCGTTTTCCCGCGCCGACCCGACGCAGCCGGTCGAGCTTCTTCTGCGCTAGAGCAAACGTCGAGTCGAGGCTCCGCGCCTCGTCGTCCTCGACGCGCTCGTACGCTTCCTTCGCCCAGCGCGTCAGCCCGTAGGACTCCATCACGAGCCCGATCAGGTACCAGTCCGCGCTCTCGGGCGTCGTTTGTCCGTTCAGGTCCATGCGCCGGAGCACCAGCGAGTACGCCTCGGTCGTCTTGCCGACCTCCGCGTAGAGCGCCGCGAGGGTGTGCAGGAAACTCGGCGTCTCGAACTGCGTCATCGTGTTCGCTTCGACCGCGAGCTCGACGTCGTCGGCGTCGATGGCGCCCGTGAACAGCTGCAACCAGGCGAGGTTGTTGTACGTGCTCGGCGTCGCGACACCGAGGCGGATGGTCTCGCGCATCAAGGCGTCGGCGGCCTTCGTCTCGCCGAGCTCCAGGAGGGTGTCGGAGAGGCGAGCGCGAGCGACGGCGTCACGCGGTTCTTCGTCGACGCGCTGCGCGAGGAGCTTCTTCGCCTTCTTGCCCTGCCCCGCCTGGAGCAACGCACGACAGTAGTAGTCGAACGCCAGCGCGGACGTGGGGAGCTGACGGTAGAGGCGCTGCGCAACCTCCAAGCGCTCCTGGTGCCGGTCCGTCTCCGCGAGCGCGATCAGGATGGCGTGATCGATGTGGCGCCGAACCTCGGGCGCGTTGTGACGACGGCGCGCCTTCTCCAGCTCGTCCACCACCTTGTGTCCGCGCGGTCCCGTCGCAGCGAGCGCCGCCGCCGAAGCGGCGAGCGGCCCACGCCCCGCGCTCCACAACGCGAGGAACGGGTGGCGCTCCAGGACGTCGGCGCCCCCGCGGTACGGGACGACCTCCTTCGCCCAGTTCAACCACTGACGCGCGGCGCGGGTCTTCTTGCGGCGGAACAGGTGCAGCGCCTCCTCACCGACCGACGACAGGCTCGCCTCGCTCGCGCGCAGCCGGTACGCGCCCTTCTCCTTCACGACGAACCACCACGTGGTGCGCTGGCCGCCCGACCCGACGACCCGGCCGCTCACGCGGTAACCGGTGCGGTCGTCCCCCTCGACGAAGAACTTCGTCATCGCGAGGACGTGGTCGCGCATCATCGGCGCCGGAAGCCCGGATGTCCGCGCCGCCTTGGTGAACGCGGCGGAGCCCGCCGTCAGCCGCTCGACCTCGGACTCCAGCGCGCCGTCGTCCTGCAGGTCCGCGAACAACGTCTTCAGTCGCTCGCGATCCACGGTCGGATGGAACATCGCGGACAGCACCCGCTGCACGACATCGACCGGTGTGCGCGGCGGTCCGTCCGGGAGGTCGTGGCGACGCAGCCGCGCGAGCGTCGCGATGCGCTGCTGCATGGCGATCGGGTCCTTCGCGTTGCGCGCGAAGCGCTCCAACATCGCGCGCGCCTCTTCGTAGTGGCGTTTGTGCGAGAGCGACGTCGCAACTTCGGACGCGATCGCCTGCCGGGTGTCGGGGTCGAGGCCGAGCCCGTCGAGCGCTTCGAAGGCTGCGCGGGTCCCGTCGGTCATCGCGGTCGCCGCGACGAGGAGGGTGTCGCGGAGCTTGGATCGCTCGGCGATCGACGCGGCTTCGAGGAGGCCTTCGTAGTCCTGCGCTTCGTTGAGCGCGATGAGGAGGTTGTTGTCGTGGTTCGGATGGCCGTCGCCGCGCGGGAGTCGACGGTACAGCTCGACCGCTTCCTTCGTGCCTTCGATGTCGCCGTAACGAACGCCGTCCGCGCTGTGCTCCATCGTCACCGCGAGCGCGAAGCGCGCTTCGTGGCGGTCGGGCTGTAGGTCGAGCACCCGCTGGTACGCGGCGGTGGCGCGCGCCTTGTCGAAGCCGGGTGCGTAGGGGCGTCCGAACAGATCGTGCGCGAACACCCGCGCGACCGCGTACATCACCTCGGCCGAACCCGACCCGAGCCGCTGCGCCTCCTCGGCCGCTTCGCGCGCTGGCGCACCGAGGCCGAGGGAGAGGTACGCGTCGGCGAGGCGCGCGTGGTGGTAGGCGACGTCGGGCTCGGCGACGATCAGGCCCCGGTAGGCTTCGAGCGCGGCTTTGTTGTCGCCGTCGGCGAGCAGGCGTGCGCCGCGGTGTACGAGCTCGAGGCGCTCGATGGGGCTGTCGAACACCGTGTACAGCCCGGTGACGAACGCCCGCGCCTCGTCGGCGGAGTAGCGCCGCTTGGCGAGGTCGACGGTGAAGGTCGCGACGATCTCCTCGGCGCCGACCTCGTACTTCGCGTCGAAGTACGCCGGCCCCATCGCGTACCGCCGGTCCTGCGGGACCTCGCGGACCTCGAACCCCTTCGGGACCTTCACCACGTAACGGATCTGCGCCACGTAGGGCTCGAAGATCTCGAGGTCGTTCTTGCGGCCGAGGATCGCCTCGGCGGCGACCTGCCGGTCGCGATCGGCTTCATCGACCTCCGCGAGCGCCGCGAGCCGTAGCTCTTCGGGGATCCAGGAGAACAGTACGGCGGTGCGGAGCTGCACGGAGGCCTTGCGTGCGTCGGTCGACGCGACACGCGCGCCGATCGCCTCGACCTCCAGCTCGAACGGGGTCGCGACGTCCATCGGCTCGGACATCGCGAAGCGCGTCAGCCCCACGGCCTTGTAGGTGCTCGTGACGTACTTGTTGAGCGCCGACCGAATGCCCTCACGCGGCGCCGAGCTGTACTGCACGCGCAACTTGTCTTGCATCGCGCCGGTCGCGGTCGTGCGTTCGACGATCGTCGCGGTGCCCCACTCGGACATCTTGATCGTGCGCTCCTCGAGGTACCGCGCGTGAGACACCGGGTGCTCCGGCACCTCGACCAGCTCGGTCGAGTCGAACGACGCCACCAGCGCGCGGCGCCCCTGCACCGACGTCGGGATCTCGCCGACGGGGGTGAGGTTCGCGGTGGCGTCGATCCACAGCGGGCGTTCCCCGGGCACGTGGACGATCGCGTGGTTGAACGCCTCCAGCCCCGGCAGCGCGGGGCGTACGTCCTCACCGTAGCCCGCCTTGAGGATCGCGACGTTCGCCTCGATCCCCTTCGCGCGCAGCATCGCGACGAGCAGCGCGCTCTTGTCCTTACAGTCGCCGTAGCCGCGCCCGAGCGTCTCCGCGGGCCGCCACGGAACGATCGCCTGCTTGCCGAACTCGATGCCCGTGTAACGCACACGTTTGTGAAGGCGCTGCACGAGCAGACGAATGACCTCGTCGCGCGGCATCGCTTCGACGTCGATGCCCTCGACCAGCTCCGTCACGTTCGCGCCGAGGATCTGCCGCTCGACGAGCGCGCCGTAGCGGGCGGCGACGTCCTGCCAGGAGCGCGCGGTGGAGAACGCGACGTACGGGTACCGCGGCGCCTCCGGCGGGAGCAGCGGCTCGAACGCCCCCTGCGGGAGCAGCAACCCGGTCTCGAAGGTGACGACGCGACGGCCTCCCTCGGTGGTGTCGTCGGCGACGAGCTCCTTGCCGCGGACCTCGAACGCGAGCGGGGTGTCCTCGGGAGCGTCGAGGATCAACCGCGAGTTGAACACCGGGACGGCGAGCCCGAAGTAGAAGCGGCCGAGCACCCCCTCCGCGAAGAACGGGATGCGGTCCTTCACGATGGTGGTCTGCTCGACGAGCGCGCCGACCTCCAATCCGGGGAGCGGCGCGACGAGGCGACGGCGGTCCGAGTACAGCAGGCGATCGCGCGACCCGACGGGTTGCTCCGCGAGGCTCTTGGGGTCGAGCTCGAACGTCCTTCCGCCGGCGGTGGTGACGGTCGCCTTCAGCAGCGGGCGGTCCTGGTACCACGGCGTCCAGTCGGCGGAGATCGTGCCCCACTTCTCGAGCGCGGCGACACTACGGACGCGGTAGGTCAGGCGGTAGGTGAACGTCTTGCGGCCCTTGCCGTCGAACGTGTAGCGCGCCTCCTCGGCGGTGACCTCGACCGGTATGCCCTCGAACGCCGTCGGCGCGGTGGTCGGGAGCGGGGGCAGCGCGTCGCCCCCCGTCGTCGGCCCGCCCGTCTTGGGTTGGCCCGCGCAAGCGAGCGCGAGCAGAGCGAAGACGGGGCTGAGGCGGCGGGGCGTCATCCGAAGGTCCCAGAGGATACAACGCCGTCGGTTCCGAGTCGCTGGACGCGGCGCGTCGCAGTGGATAACGCTGGGGCCCGTGGCGTTCTTCCAGGCACCCCCGAGGCTCGGCAACCAGTTCGACGAGGATCCCCTCGCCCGCGAATTCGTCCAACGTGTGCTCCCGGACGACGTGCGGATGAAGGTCGACGCGGAGTACCGCCACCTCGGAGATCTCGCCGGCGGCGACCTCTACGAGGCGATGCTCGCGGACCGCACGAACGAACCCACGCTCGTGCAGTGGGATCCGTGGGGCAACCGGATCGACCAGATCGAGCTCACCCCGCTCTGGCAGCGCGCGCAGCGGCTGTCGGCGGAGCACGGCCTGGTGGCGGCGGGTTATGAGGGGAGCCACGGTCGCTTCGACCGCGTGCACCAGTTCTTGATGAACTACCTCGTGCAGGCGTCGCTCGACATCTACTCCTGCCCCCTCGCGATGACCGACGGCGCGGCGCGCACGCTGCGCGACACGAACAACGAAGCGGTGATGGAGCGCGCCCTTCCCCGTCTGCTGTCACGCGACCCGGCGACGATGTGGACGTCCGGTCAGTGGATGACGGAGCGCACGGGCGGTTCGGACGTCGGCAAGTCCGAGACGATCGCGAAGGCGGCGGACGGCGGCTTTCACCTGTACGGCACGAAGTGGTTCACGAGCGCGACGACGTCCGAGATGGCGCTGACGCTGGGCCGCCCCGAGGGCAACCCGGAGGGGGGTCGTGGGCTGGCGCTGTTCTACGTGGAGACGCGCGACGATCGCGGCGCGCTCAACGGCATCCAGATCAATCGGCTCAAAGAGAAGTTCGGGACGAAGAAGGTCCCGACCGCCGAGCTCACGCTCGACCGCTGCTTCGCGACGCCGGTGATCGGCACGACCGACGGCATCAAGAACATCTCCTCGATGCTCAACATCACCCGCACGTGGAACGCGGTTGCGGCCGCGTGGGGGACGCGCCGAGGGCTCGCGCTCGCGCGGGACTACGCGAAGCGCCGCCACGCCTTCGGCGCGTACCTGGAGAAGAAGCCGCTGCACCTCGACACCCTCGCGGACATGGCCGCGGAGGCGGAGGCGGCGTTCCACCTCGCGTTTGCGACGGTGACGTTGATCGGCCAGCTCGAACACGGCGACGGGACGGACGCGGACCGGCAGCTCCTTCGCGCGCTCACGCCGATCACGAAGCTCACCACCGCGAAGCAGGGCGTCGCGGTCGCGTCGGAGACGCTGGAGGCGTTCGGCGGCGCGGGGTACGTGGAGGACACGGGCCTGCCGCGGCTGCTCGCGGACGCGCAGGTGCTCCCGATCTGGGAGGGCACGACGAACGTGCTGTCCCTCGACACGCTGCGCGCGCTCGCGAAGGACAACTCGTTGGGCGTGGTGCTGCAGGCGATCGATCGCCGCGTGTCGAACGCAAGCGACGCCGAGCTCAAGGGCGCCGTCGACACCGCGAAGCGCTCGATGCAACACGCGCAGTCGTGGCTCGAGGCGAACCTCGCTTCGCGCGACGGTCTCGAAGGCGGCGCGCGCCGCTTCGCGATGACGCTCGGACGCACGTTGGAGCTCGCGCTGATGATCGAGCACGCCGACTGGTGCCGAGCGAACAAACACGGGCGGCGCGCGATCGCGGTGGCGAACCGGTTCGCGCAGCGCGGCGTGGACATGATCCGCGACGACGTGTCGCTGGAGGACACCGCGCTCGTGGCGATGGGTTAGTCGAGCGCGGCGTCGAGCTCGCTGCGATCGATCGCTCCGTTCTGCGGGCCACCGACGCCGTCGAACTTCTCGAGCACGCCGTTCACCCAGAACCCGCGTGTGAAACCTCCGCCGACGTCCGCGTCCTTCAACAACTGCCGAAGCTCACCGCGGTCGACGCGATCGTCGGCGCCCGCGTGGTGGCGCCAGGCGGCGTCCCAGTCTCCGCCGAAGTCCGACTGCACGTAGCGGCACAGGCTCTCGCGCAACACGACCTCTTCGCGCTCCATCGTGCGTGCTTCGGCGGCCGGGACGTCGCAGGAGTCAGCGAGCGCGGCGCCGGTCGTCATGCCGAGCGAGAGCGCGGCGACCGCGCCGACCACCGCCATCGTCTTCAGCCTCCGAAGGAGCTGCCACCCCGCGCCCGGGTGACGCGCCGCGTTGGTGCGCTTCGGGACGTCGGCCGGAGCATCGGGGAGCGTGTACTTGCGCGACGCGTCGGTCGTGCCGATCTCCTCGAAACGGAGCGGGGAAGGCGCTCGAACGTTCTCGATGCGCGCGCCAGACCCCACATCGACGTTATCGGCGCCGGGGGCGCTCGAGTTGCGGCTCCTTCGCGCGCTTCGCAAGACAACCTGCGCTTCTCGCGGCGCCGCGTGAGATGACCAGCTCGAACGACGGGCGCGACGTTCGACCTCCCCGTCCTGGCGTTTGCGCCCGCCGTGGGTTGGTGACCTGCGACGTCTACGCCGCGCTGCCGCGGAGGCGCGGGAGAACCTTCACGTAGAGGTACGCGCTGAGGGCGACCCCGATGGCGCCGCCGATGCCGAGCTGCGGCCAGAGCGCGTCGACGCCGGTCTGCTCGGCGATCACGTACGGCGCGTACGCACCGCCGCCCGCGAGGATGACGAACACGAAGAACGCCTTCGTATCGGGACCGAACACTCGCAAACCGAGACGTCGGATCCGCCACCCGACCACGGCGTACCCGGAGATCGCACCGAGCGCGCCGCCGAGGATCAACCCGGGGACCTCCGCGACCTCGAAGCCGATCAGGATCAGCGGCACCATGATCACCACGCGCACCGCGTTGGAGATCGCCTGCGAGCGGGTATCACCGACGGCGACGAGCGCCTGCGTCCACGCCTCCTGCAGATACTGGAACCACATCGACAGCGTGAGCAGCTGACACATCCACGCGGCGTCGGCGTAGACCGGTTTGTAGATGCGGATCAGCGGCGCCGACCCGAGCGCGACACCCGCGCAGACGTAGATGTGCAGCGGCAGCATCACGTTGCGCGCCTTGTCGAAGCGTCGCTGGAACGTCTCCGCGTCGACACGCTTCGACTCCGCGAGCGCGGGGAACAACACCTGGCCGATCACCGCGCCGCCGAGGAACAGCGGCGTCATCGCGAGGCTCACCGCGATGCCGTACACCCCCGCCACCCCCATGTTCTCGAGCTTCGGGATCACCAGCTGATCGAAGTGGCGCGACACGTACATCAGCAGCGTGCTGAGGAAGACCCACTTGCCGAAGTTGATCAGGTCGCGGACCGCCTCCGGCTCCCAAGCGAACCGATTCATGCGGCCGGGGATCGCGACGACGGAGAGGAACCACTTCGCCCCCGCGGTCACGACCGCGCCGAGCACCAGCGCCCAGACCGACCGGAACACGTAGGCGTAGGCCACCATCACGGCGATGCCGATCGCGTGGGAGCCGAGGTTGAGGAGCGTCAGGCGCACCAGCTCCATGTCGCGCGACAAACGCGCGTACTTGGTCGGCATCGCGCTGTTGAGGAGCGCGCTCAGCGCGGTGAAGGGGAGCAGCGCGGCGAGCTCGGGGCGCTCGTACCACCAGGCTGCGGGGTACGCGAGCGCGCAGCCCATCAGGAACAGGAGGATGCCGCGGAGGAGGCTGACGGAGAACGCGGTGTCGGTGAAGGCGTCGTCGTCGCGCTCGTGCTGCACGATGTTCTGGTGAACACCGATGTCGGAGATCATCTGCAGACCGAGGACGACGGCGTTCACGGTGCCCGCGAGGCCCAGCATGTCCGGCAGCAGAAGCTGCGCGACCATCCAGTTCGAGGCGAACCGGAGCACCATGCTCACGCCCTGCCCGCCCGCCGCGACGACGCTCCCGCGGATCGCGCGGCGCCTCATGCTCGGTTTGTCGGACGAGGGATCCGGAACGCTCGCGGTCTCGCTCACTCGGGGCGGGACCGTAGCACAGGCGCTTGTATTCCGAGCGACCGCGGTGACGAACCCGGTTGCTTTGACGACGCGACTGCAACACCCTGGTGCAACCGATGAGCACGCTGATCAAGCCGCTCGATGTCGACCGCCTCACGCAGGAGTTTCGCTCGGCCGAGCCCTTCCCGTGGATTCACATCCACCCGTTCCTCGAAGAGGACTTCGCCCGAGAGGTCGCGGCCGCGATGCCGTCCTTCGAATGGAGTAAGAACCAGGGCGGCCGCGCGTTCACGGCGGTCAACGAGATGGGCAAGGTCCAGCTCTGCGAATCCGATCGCTTCCCCGAGGCGGTGAAGAAACTCAGCGACGCGATCTCCGGACCGGAGTTCCTCGGCAAGCTCGAGCGCATCACGGGCATCGACAACCTCCTCGCCGACGACGCGCTCCGCGGCGGCGGCATCCACGTCACGGGGCCGCGCGGGCGGCTCGATGTGCACGTCGACTTCAACTACATCGAAGAAGACGAGCTGCACCGACGGCTCAACATCCTCATCTACCTCAACCCCGAGTGGGACGACGCCTGGGGTGGCGCGGTCGAGCTGTGGGACAAGGAAGTGCAGAACCGGCACGCCGCGATCCCGCCGAAGCTCAACCACTGCCTGATCTTCGAGACGAGCGAGATCAGCTTCCACGGCGTGCAGCCGGTGACGACGCCGCCGGGCGTCGAGCGCAAGTCGTTCGCGGCGTACTACTACACGAAGGAAGCGCCCGCGAGCTGGACCGGCGAGGCGCACACGACGGTCTTCAAGGCGCGCCCGGAGGAGAAGTTCCGCGGCAACGTGTTGATGCCGATCGAGAAGACGCAGCGCGAGCTGCGCAAGGCGTACCACGGTGCGAAGAAGGGCCTGAAGCGCCTCCTCACCGACCGCTGATCAACCGCGATGCGCGGCGGGCGTCCCGGCCGCCGGCGACGGCCGGCTGGTGCGGCGGCGACGGCGCTGAATCGGGCCCTTCGGATCGAGCGCCTTACACGCGCCGTACAACATCCCCGACAGGAAGTAGTTGTAGTTCGTGAAGAGGCCGTTGGGGATCAGGTCGAAGATCGACACGGCCACGATGAGGGACAGCGTGCCCAGTAACCACTGATCCCTCGGGTTCTCGATTCGCGGCACCACCTTCCGTGCGACGAACACCGGCCACAGCGCGAGCCCGAACGACAACGCAAACCCCGCGAAGCCGCGCACGCCGAGGAGGATGACCCAGTAGCCGTCGGCGATGGTCATCTCCTTGCCGATCTCGTCGTGGTAGATCGAGTTGCGCCCGTAGCTCCCCCAACCGAACCAGAACCGCTCGCGCGCCTTGTCGCCGAGGAGCTTCTCGTTCTTGAAACGGAACGCAAGTGAACCTGCGCGGTCCTTGCTGATGGACTCGGCGACCGCGAGGATGTCGTCGACGGGGACGAGGTCGGCGGCGCGGAGTGTCGGGTAGCTGAGCGCGATGACCGAGAGGATCGTCGCGAGGCGGAGCTGGCTCTTCAGCTTCCCCTTCAGGATGAGGGGGATGAAGACGAGACCGTACATGATGGCGCCGGTCGACTTGCAGAGCACGAGGATGACGGAGAGCACCGCGGTCACCGTCTTGTTCTTCATGCGCTTCGTGACGCGAATCCCCGCGCGCTGGAACGCGGCGGCGGCCATCAACATCTGCAGCATCAACAGCGACAGCGCGAGGCCGTTCGGCATGCACACCATCGGGCGGTAACCGCCCCAACGGAGGACGGCGAGGAAGTCACTCGACGCCGCGTAGCCGTAGATCCACTCGTGCACCCGCGGGCTCATCTTCAGCTCGACGAGGATCGGGAACACGTAGATCAGCGCCATCACGACGAAGAGCTTCAGGCCCGTCTCCAGGTCGTCGCCGTTCTGGTAGACGATGCGCCCGACCAGGAACGGGAACATCAGCCGGTAGACGTGGTCGAGGCCCATCGACATGCCGTCGACGAACGTGAGGCCCGGCAGCACCGTCTGGATCCACGTGCCGAAGATCTGCACGTCGGTGTTCGTCTTCCAGGTCGCGAGCGACGCGAGGAGGCTGAGCCACATCAACGCCTCGGGTCCGCGGCCCGGCCGCGCCTTCATGAACGCCTTGTTCATGAACAGGAACACGCCGAGGAGCCCCCCGAGGGCCGGGACGTTCACTAAGTTGAGGATCGGCGTGCTCGGGATGCGAATCCACACGCTCTCGGGGCCCCACATCATCACGCCGACGCAGACGATCATCGCCGCCTTCGGCGGCTTCTTCGTCGCGAACATGTAGAGCGCGAACGGGATGACGAGGATCAGAGCGAACGCGGCGAAGTTGCCGTGGTACGGGCTGATCTGCATCGCGGGACCGCGAACGATGATAGCAGGACGAACGCGAAGAGCCAGAGCCCTCCGCGTCGCGTCCCGACACAGCGGCACCCGCCGGGATCCGGAGGCGGGTCGACGGGCCGCGTGAGGGGATCGAGCCCGGACTCGCGCTCGAAGTCCGCCCACTGCGCTTCACACGTCGCGGCGTCGGCGAGGGACAGCGCCGACGTGTCGGGCGGCTCGACCTGATCGAGCAGGAACACCGGCGCGCCGATCACACCTTCGGGCGTGACGGCGTAGAGCGCGAGGTTGGAGCACAGGTAGGGCCCCGTCGGACCGTTCGCGAGGCACGAGACGGGTTCGATCGGATCCGTGGGGATCGCGCGCCCACCTTCGAGGCGGTGAAGGAATCGATCGAGCGCGACGTACACCGCACCGTCGACCACGGTGACGTCGCCGACGATCGATCCTTCGTACTGGACGAGCAGCTCGAGGCCGCCGGAGGACACCTCCCAGACCCGTGACACCAAGCCGTCGCTCGCCGCCGCGAAGACCCGGCCGGCGGCGGTGTGCAGCGCGACGTCGCGCGCTTCGAACGCGACGGTCGCGGTCGTCGTGACGCGCCCGTCGCGCTCGAGCTCGACAAGGTCGATGCCGGTGGACGTGGTGCGCGCGATCCAGATCGCGTCGGCGACGGCGATCGTGCGCCAGGGGCCCTCGAAGCGCGCGAGGTACGTGACCCCCGACGGCGACAATGCGTAGAGCGCGGTGTCCTCTTCGCGTTGGGCAACGACGAACGTCCCCGCCGATCCGGTCGCGAGGACCGGGACGTCGGCGTAGAGCACGTCGGGGAACGCGGGCGTCAGCGGTTTAAGCGCAGCGTCGTAGAGACGGAGCCCGGCCACGGTGCTGACCCACATGCGATCGGCGCGCGGCGCGACGGTACGGGGGGTGTCCGGGCCGCCGTGCGCGACCGGGCAAACGTAGCGCCAGGCTTCGCCCTCGCGGAGCATCAGACCGTGGCTCGCTTCGATCGCGACCGGCACACCTTCGGCGTCGTACGCGGCGACGCCGTAGACCTCCGGGAAGATGTGCGCGCGCGCCGTCGCCGGCGACCAGAGCGCGATGGAGAAGAACGCGATGTGCAGCAAGCGCAGCACGCGATCATTGTCCAAGCGGAGCGACGTCGCGCGCAACGTCAGTGCGCGGGGACCGGCTGACAGCGATTCGGGATGCGATTCCAATGAACGTTGCACGGGTTGCCGCCGCTCGCGGGCGTGTACCAGCCGTTGGGGTCGACGGTCGGCGTGGGCCCGGGGGGCGGCTCGGTGCTCCCGCCTTGCGGCATGTACGGCAGACGCGCGGACCCACGCACGACGACGGCGTGCCGTTGCGCGAGGTCGCCGGTCTGGTGCGTGCGGCAGTTCTGTCGGGTCTTGAGGCACGCGTCGATCGCGCCCTGCAGCGTGTCGGGGTTCCAGGCGTTGATGTAGTCGCCGTGCAGCGACGTCCACTTGCCCGACGACAGCTGCATCGTGCTGCCGGCGCGGGTGAAGTAGATGACGTTCGCGGAGAGCTGGGGGAGCGCGACGGGGTGCGAACCCGGGCACGTGCGCGAGCCGAAGCGCCCGACCGAGTACGCCATGTGCGACTTGTGATCGGGGCTGTCGAGATCACGGCCGTTCCAGCAGTCCGGGAAGTAGATCTGCAAACCGAGGCGACCGGAGCTCGCGGTGATCATCGTGTTCCGGCCGCGTGTGTTGTTGTCGTCGTAGTTGCCGTGTTCGTACCAGAACCCGACGTTGGCGGGCGGCGTGCTCTGCAGCGTCGCGTCGCCCGCGATCATCCGGAGGCCGGTCGGGATGTTCTGGATGCGCTCCGGCGTGACGGCGGCCTTGTAGTAGATCTTCGCGTGGTCGGCGTCGACGCGTCGGCCGTTCACGATCACCGACGGGAACCAGTACGCGGACTGGTCGGCGATGTACGTGCAGGAGACCGACTGGCTGCGAATGAGATCGTCGATGGTGGTGTCGTGCTCGACGATCTCGTTTGCGAGGAACTCGTGTTCGTGTCCGAAGCCCGGGCGACCGAAGGCGACGATCGGATCCACGTTGGCGTACTTGTTCGGGTAGCAGATGTTCTCGATCGACCACCGGATCGGCGAGCTCCAGTCCTTGCGGTAGAGCGTCGTATTCGGCGGCGCGGGGAAGCGCAGGTTGGGGTTCGGAATCACGCCGCCCGCCGTGGCCGCGGCCTCGGTGGAGGACAGGTCTTCGATACCGCCACACGCAGCTACGAGGAACGGGAGCATGACGAGGGCTCGGTGCTTCACGGCTTCGATGGTGCGCAGCGCAGCGGCGCGTGGCAGTTACGGGGTGCTTTCACGTGACGGATTTCACGCGCACCGGCCACTCATGCGCGTGTTCCGGTTCGTGCCCTGCGTTCTGGCTCTGTGGATGGCGGCGTGCGCGGAGTCGGCGCTGACGCTGGACGAGCCCGACCCGCCCACGCCCTGCCGCGTCGAGCTGCCCACGCAGCTCGAGCTCGGGGAGACGCTGGTGGGCGTCGAAGTGATCGAACGGCTCGAGGTGCGGCTGCTGGCGGGGCCCGCGGCGTGCCTCGACGCCCGCACGCCCGTCGACTTCACGGGATACTTCACGTTCGATGGCGTCGGCGACGAGCTCGTCGTGCGGTACACACCGGACACGATCGGCGCTCACGAGGCGACGCTGTCGATCGGCGACGCCTCGATGACATTGTCGGGGAGCGCACGTCCGCCGCGGATCTCGTTCGTGCCTTCGTCCGTCGACTTCGGCGCGGTGGACATCGGCTGCGCACCGGCGACAGAGCGCGTCGAGCTGGTGAACGAAGAGTCCGTACAGATCGTCCTCGACGGCGTCGAAGTCGAGGCGCCCTTCACCGTCGCGCCGACGTCGTTGGTCATCGCGCCCGGCGCGAGCACGATGGTGGATGTCGGGTTCGGTCCGGTCGACACGTCGACGGTCGAAGCGTCCGTCGTGGTCCGCGCCGCGGGTGTGGAGCTCGAAGTCGCGGCGACGCTCGCGGGCTCGGGGCGCCCCGGCACGCACCGCACCGACGCGTTCACGCAGGTGCCCCCGCTGAGCCTCGACTTCCTCTTCGTCGTCAGCACCGCGTCCTCGATGGGCGCTGCGCAGGCGATGGCCGCCGGACCTCTCCAGAACCTGCTCGGCTACGTCGAAGTGAGCGGTAGCGACGCGAGGTACGCGGTCACCGACGCGGACCCGGACGGGCTCGGCGGCGCCTTCGCGGCGCCGGGGATCGTGCGGGGCGACGATCCCGATGCGCTCGCGACCCTGACCGCCGCGCTCCAGCTCGGGACGAACGGGGCACGCGTGGAGCCCCTCGCGACGGCGGTGCGCGCGATGACGGACCACCCCGACTTCCCTCGCCCCGGCGCGGCGCAGTTCGTTGCGATCCTCGCGGACTCGGACGACGCCTCCCCGCGCGCGGTCGCGGAGTACGTCGCCGAGCTCGAGGCGCTCACGGACCCGGCGGTGCAGAACACGATCGCCCTGATCGTCGCCGCGGGTCCCTCGCCGGACGGCTGCCGGGAAGGGCCGCTGCTCGCGACCCCGGCCCCGCGTCTGGAGACGGCCGCGCGCGAGACGACGCAGTGGTTCACCAACTTCTGCAACGCAGCGTGGTGGGAAGCGCCAATCACCACGGGCGGCCCGAGCCCGTTCGCCGCCGAGCCCGAAAGGCGGTTCGCGCTGAGCGGGTTCGCGGTCCCGTCGACCGTCGCGGTGTTCGTGAACGGCGTGAGCGTCCCCGGCATCAGCGCGGCGGGCACGGTGAACTGGGTCTTCGACGTCCCGACGAACGCCGTGCGCTTCTCGCCGTTTGGTACCCCGGAGTACGAGGCGGAGATCCGCGTGGCGTATCGCGCGTACGTGTGCCGCTAGCGCCAAGGCCATTCATTTAGCGGACCTGACCACATGGAAAGGCCGTAGGCGGGGAAGGAAGCGCCCGACGCGCCTTGGACCCATCGCCCGAAACCGAAGTGCCGCGCCGGCCCGCGCGCTCCGCGCTCCACGTAGGCACGAGGACGGCGGGAGGCTCCGCTCGATGGTCGGCGGCACTCGCCATGCTCCCCACGTCGCGCTCGCTGCGCGGTCATCCTCCAGATGGATCTTCGCGGCTTTGCCCGCGAGTAATCCACGCCGACTTCGACGCGTTCACGAGACCACCGGATTGAGCGTCGGAGGATTGCGCCGGCGGCGGTCGAGGGCTGCGATGAACCGGTGAGATTCGCCGGCTGGTCAAGGGGGATGGCCGGTCGCGCAAGTTGAGTTGCAGAAGCGGTTTCTTTTTCTCTCTTGGGGGTTGACGGAATCAAGGGCCCTGTCCGGGCCATCTGCTCGACGAACGCAGCGCATTTCGAAGTTCTTGGACTTGGACTCGTCTTCGGACGCTGACGGTCCGTATTGCGCGTCCTCGCACGTGTCGGACCGTCATCCTCCAGCTGCGCCAAATCGCGTTTCGAGAGCTCGATGATACCTTCGATGCGTGAGCCCGGACCCTTGCAACCTGTCTTGCATGACCCAGAGCGATCTCCTGAGCGGACTTCGCGAAGCGCTTCGAGCGGAGCTAAAGAGCGGTGTCGAGGCGCTCCGGTTCATGGCGGAGGTCGAGCGGCGCAAGGTCTACGTCGAGCGGGGCTTCAGCTCGCTGTTCCGGTTCTGCGTCGAGGGGCTCGGGCTGACCGAGGACCAGGCGTGCCGGCGCGTCGCCGTGGTGCGCGCGGCGCGGCGGGTGCCCGAGGTCTTCGGGATGCTCGCGACCGGAGAGCTGCACATGACCGGCGTCGCGAAGCTCTCGAAGTTCATGAACGACGACAACGCCCACACTCTCGTCGAGCAGGCGAAGAACAAGTCCAAGGCCGAGGTCGAGATGCTGATCGCTACCGAGTTCCCAGGTGCGAAGAGCAGTGACGATCGCGTTGAGGCGACGACCGCCGAGACGTTCGCTTTTCACTTCGACGGCAGCGCAGAAGCGAAGGCGCTCTTGGATCGAGCCAAGGAGCTCACCCCGCCTGGGACGGACATCGGGGAGATCTTCGAAGCGGCGCTCGCGCTGTACGTCGAAAGGCTGGAGAAGAGGCGGAACGGAATGACGAGTCGTCCGCGATCGAGACCCGCCGAGGATGCGCCAGCGGGCGCAGCGTACGTCCCGGCCGCAACGCGACGTGCGGTGGTCGAACGCGACGGCGCGCAGTGCACGTACGTGAGCTCGGACGGTCGGCGATGCAGCGAACGGTCGAACCTCGAATTCGATCATGTGGGCGGGCGCGCGCTGGGCGCCAAGAGCGTGGTCGGCGAGCTGCGATTGCTGTGTCGCGCGCACAACCTTCACGCGGCGCGGGAGGTGTTGGGTCGCGCCCTCATCGAGCGGAGGATTCACGAGCGCCGCTCCACCCAGCCCAGGCCAGGCTCGGGTCCCGAGCGTCCTCGGCGTGAAGCGCATCCGACGCCGCCGACACGTGCGGAGGGCAGCTCGTGAGAGCGATACCAGCCGGTGTTCGAGAGCGCGGGCCTCCTTGGGAGTACTGCGCTCCGCGGACCCCCGCCTTCACCAGCCCGGCGAAACGGCGGCCGAGGGACGAGTCGCTCCGCGGCGCCGGCGCGCTGCCCGACGTCGAGGCGCCCCTCGGCGCCTGATTGGGGCCGCGAGGCAGGCCCGTCCGCCAAGTGAACGGCATTGCCGCTAACGCAGCAGCTCGTCGACGCGCTCCGCGAGCTCCCCGTCGAAGCGCGCCGAGTCACGGAGATCGCGCAGGCGGACGCGCACGATCCACTTCGTCGGCGTCACCCCGTCTCGGCGCACCACCGGGTCGGGCTCCAGCGGCGTCCACGCCGACGCCAACGCGGCGTCCTTCAGCGCGCGGCGCGCGCGCTCCACGTCGACGTCGCGACGCAGCGACACCGTCGCTTCGTGGACCGGCCACGGCCCCGGATCACTCGCCACCGTCTGGTTGAGGAGCGCACGGTTCGGGACGTCGACGAGGCGACCGCCCACGTCGAGGACCGTCGTGACCCGGAACCCCACCGCCTGCACCACACCCGCGACCTGAGCGAGCTGCACGCGACGCCCGAGGCGCATCCGCCGCTCGAGCCGCAGCACGAGCCCCGCCATGAGGTCCGGGAGCACGTCGCGCGCGGACCACACCACGATCACGAGGAGGCCCAGCAGCAGCCACGGCAGCGCCGGCCCCATCCACGCGGGCACCAGCACCACGAGCAGCCACAGCCCGAACACCGCGATGCCGATGCGCAGCACCACCCGGGACGCGCGGTTGAGCCACGGTAACAACCCGCGCTCGGCGAGGCGCCGCCCGAGCCGGCGTGACAGGCGCACGAGCACGAAGAACAGCAGGATCAGGAACGCGAGCGACCACGGGTTGCCGAGCTCGCGTACGACCTCGACGGGTTCGAGGTGCTGGAGGCGATCGACGATCGCCGTCGTGCTGCTCCCCGTGCCGTTCACTGCGTCCACCCGCCTTCCGCGAGCATGCGCTCCACCGTCCCGCGCAGGTGCCGACGAATCACGAACGTGCGCCCGGCGGGGCGCTCCAGCAGACCGAGCGCGACGAGCCGTGACAGCCGCCCCTCCGCCGCCGTCCGCGGGATGCGGAACAGCGCCGCCAAGCCGTCCGCGTCGATCCACCCCTGGCGGGCCACGAGGTACACGATGTGGGTGATCTCGTTCGGGAGCGCCCGCAGCGCGTCCATCGGCGACGGCGGCGGCTCCGCAATCGTCACGACGCGATTGTTCTCGTCGAAGCGACCCACCGCCGCAATCCACGATGTCAACGCAACTTGCAGGATGCCGCCCGACGAAAGGTGCAGCGAATGGAAGAACCGGTCGCGGTCCGCGTCGCTGTCGTCGGGGCGGAACACCAGGTCGAGGCCGCTGAGGTGGTGGCGCGCGAGGATGCCTTCGCGCAGCTCGGGCTCGCCGAGTGGCTCGATGTGCACCACCTCCGAGAAGACATCGCCGAGCGGCGCGCACTGACACGCGTACCGCCACACCATCGAGTCGATCTCCAACAGCCACGCCGAGCGCCCGCGGTCCGCGACCACGAGGTCGACGAATCGACGCAGCGGCTCGAACCCGCCGGCCTTCGGCGACGCACACCACGACAGGCCGCTCACCACGATCAACCCACCGCGCGGCGTCTCATCGAACGCCGCCTCGACCTCGGCCACCTCCGTAGGACGTGAGAACGCCACACGCTTCACCGCGCTCCACCGATCGCTTCGCGCCGCCGCGCCGAGGAATGCGCCGCGCCCCACGCCTTCGATGCCCACGAGCGCCGCGGTCCGCAGCGAGCCGCTCCCGCCCGCCAGCGCGCCGCGCACCCGTTCGATCGCCGTGCCGTGGGCGGCGACGACGTCCCCCGCCCAGTGCGCCTGCGGCGAGAACAGACGGCGGTAATAAATCGGGACGCCTTCGTTTTTGTCGGGGCGCTCGAGCAGCGCGAGATCCGGGCCGCCCTCCTCGGGTGGCTCCAGCCCCAGCCGCGTGTAGATGCCCTCCAGCCGGTCCTCGCCGACCACGCGGCGGAGCGTCCGACCGCCCTCCTCCGACGCCTTCTCGATCAGCTTGGTGAACCGCGTGACCTGAAGGTCCAACGCGCGCGCCGCCGCGCCGCGCTCGGACCGCGCGGCCGCGATCTCCGCCTCGCCGAGCTGGTCGCGCAGCACCGCGAGCTCGTCGATCACCGCCTGACGCACTGCCGCGGCGATCTCGTTCGGCCACAGCTCGGTCTGCTTCGACAGCTCCACGAGCGCGTCGCGGCTCCGCTTCAGCGAACCGACGACGACCTCGCGCATCTGACCGCGCCCGATGTCGAGGGTCTGCGTGTCCTTGTACGCGATCTCCTCGTCGAACTGCTCCGTCGAGAAGTTCACGACGCGCTCGATCTCTTCGAGCGCCATCAGCAGCGGGCGCAGCTTCTCACCGCACTGCGCCGCGACCCCGAGCACCTTCGGCGCGACGTCCGTCTGGATGTACGCCGCGACCAGATCCGAGAACGCGACCTCGACCATCACGGCGGGCGGCGGGAGCTTGTACTCCGCGTGCGGCAACCGCGACGAAGGCACCCGGTAGCGATCGGTCAGCGACGTCGCCTCCTTGTTGAGCGCCTCCAACAGCGGCGCCACCGACTGGTCGGCGCCGAACTGATCCATCAGCTGCATCGCCGAGCGCTGCGCCTCCGCGAGGACGTGCTCGACCGGCTCGAGGCAGTCCTCCAGGTCGCCGTCCTCGTCCTCCTTCGGCGGGGCGCCGAGCACTTCGAGCGCTTCGTCGAGCACCTGCAGCACACGCTCGACGTGCACGTGGGAGCGCCCGCGGATGTCGTGAGATAGCGCGAGGAGCAGCTCGTCGAGGCGCCGCTTCGCCTTCGCCTTGAACGCGACGAACTCGAGGTGCAGCGCGAGCATCACGTACTGCCCGGCCGCCGTGTCCTTCGACCGCTCCAGCCGCGTCGCGATCTGTTGGATCTCCAGATCGCGATTCTCGATCAGCCGACGCTCGGTGCGGCGCTGCACCGGGAGGTCGAGGGTGTCGATGACCGCGAGGTCCGCCTTGATGTCCCGGAGGCTGTCGGAGAAGAGCCGGGTCGCCCGGCGGCTCCCTTCGTCGACGATCTCCTGGAGCGCCTCGTCGGCGAGCGAGAACTCCTCCTCCACCTGCGTGCGCAAGCGACCGAGGATGTCCTCGAAGTCCTTCGCGTCGACCTGCTCGACGAGCACGTCCCACCCGCGGACGATGCCGTCGAGGATCAATCGCGCGCGGACCGCGAGCTGCGCCTCCGACTGGAGGAACACGGCGGCGAGCCCCTCGACGCGCGCCGCAGAGGCCTTCGCGAGGTGGTAGCTCACCAGCGACCGGAACGGGACGACACGGGTGCGCGGCTCCTCGCCCACCATTCGGCGCGACCAGCGGTCGAACCGCAGCGCACGCCGCGCGAACCAGCGGTAGAGCGATTGGTGCGCCGGGTCTTCGTAGGACTGCGCCTCGTACGGCGCGACGATCTGCGAGCGCATCACGCGGACGCTCGCGTCGACGGCGTCGACGACTTCGAGCGGCGACCACCCGCCGTGGGTGAGGCGCGACGAACGACTCAGCGCGATCGTGTGGAAGCGGTCCGCGAGCTCCGCGAGCTCCGAGCGCAGCCATTCCGCGGCCTCGGCGGCGGTGCAGTCCTCGAACTCGTTGCGCGCCTTCACCACCAGGCGGCGGTGGTGCCGCAGGAACTCACGCCGCAGCTCCAGCAGGAAGTCACTCGCGGCGGAGCGCCACCGGCCGAGCGGCCCTTGTCGGATGTCTTCGACGAGCGCCTGCAAGTCAGCTTGCAGCTCGAGCGCCGCCTGGTTCAGCTCTTCGCTCTCGGTGTCGACCGGGAGGCCCCACGCCTGCTGCATCTCGAGCGCGGCGGTCCAGATGGAGCCGGTGGTGTCCGGGATGGGCGGCGGCTGCGTCCGGATGTCGTCGCTGGTGGTCATCGCTTCCAGAACCCCGCGGCGAGCAGCGACAGGAGCGCGAAGAACTCGAGGCGCCCCAGGAGCATCAAGACGGCGAAGACGATCTTCATCACCGACGAGTAGGAGGCGAAGTTGTCGGCGCCCATGTAGAACGGCGCCGGGCCCATGTTCGACAGGCAGGTGAGCACCGCGCCGAACGACGTCATGATCGGGCGGTCTTCGATGGTCGTCGTGAGCGCGATGCCGAGCGCGAGCGCGATCATGTAGACGACGAAGAACACGAGCACGTCAGTGATCGCTTCGCGCGGCACGACGTTCCTGCCCATGCGGAGGACGTGGACGAGGTTCGGGCGAAACGAGCGACGAATTTCACCCCAGATCGCCTTACCCATGAGGACGATACGCTCGATCTTGATTCCGCCGGCCGTCGATCCCGCGCAGCCGCCGACGAACATGATGATGATGACGACGAACAACAGCGGCTGCGGATAGGCCATGTAGTCGTCGGTGCCGTAGCCGGTCGAAGAGATGGTCGTCGCCACCATGAAGATGGCGTAGCGGAAGGCGTCGAAGAGGTTGCGGTCGTGCACCTCGAACAGCCCGAAGGTGAGGACACACGTGGAGAGGAACACGATGACCAAGTACGCCTTGAACTCCACCGAGCGCGTGAACGCGCGCAGGGTGCGGTTCCGGAGGAACGCGTAGTAGAGGCCGTAGTTCACGCTCCCGATCAGCATGAACGCGGCGAGCGTCAGCTCGATCGCCGCGCTCTCGAACGCCGCCGCGGAGGCGTCGCGCGTGGAGAAGCCGCCCGTCGACATCGTGGTGAGCGCGTGACAGAGCGCCTCGAACACGGACATGTCGAGGAGCCACAGCGCGAGCACCTCGAGCGCGGTGAAGAGCGCGTAGAGCTTCCACAACGTCCGCGACGTCTCGGCGATGCGCGGCTTGAGGCCTTCGGCGGTGGTGCCGGGGACCTCCTCGCCGAACATGTGTTTGCCGCCGGCGCCGATGTTCGGGAACACCGCGACGAACAGGACGACGATGCCCATCCCGCCCAACCACTGGATGAGCGAGCGCCACAACAGCAGCGGTCGTGAGAGGCCGGACTCGATCTGCGTGATGACGGTGGCGCCCGTGGTGGTGAGGCCGCTGACCGACTCGAAGAACGCGTCGGCGAACGACATCCGCGCGCCGAACATGAACGGGATCGCGCCGAAGATTCCGGCCGCGAACCAGATCATCGCGACGGAGAGGATCGCCTCGCGGCGGGTGAGCGTCGGGCTCTCGAAGCGGCGGCCGTAGACGAAGAACGACGCGCCGGTGACGATCGTCGAGACCGCGGCGAGCACCAACGCGAGCTCGCCGCCGGGCGGTCCCTTGAAAGGCTGCGGGTCGACCAGGTTGAAACCAAAGCCGACGAGCGCGCACAGCGCGATGCACACGCCGAGCCCCATGACCACGGCGCCGACGGGTTTGAAGACGCCGCGATAGTCGCGAAGGTTGCGTCTCACAGAAGCCCCGGTCGGAAGAGCCGCTCGACGGTGGCGCGCGCGGCCATCGTCGTGAGCACCACGACGGTGTCCCCCTCCATCACGCGGTCGTCACCCCGCGGCACGATCACCTGGTCCTCGTGCAGGATGGCGCCGATGATCGCACCGCGCGGCAAGCTGAGTTGACGCAGCGGTGTGTTCACGACGCGGCTACCGTGCTGCGCGTCCAGCTCGAGGACCTCCGCCTGTCCGTTCTGGAGGACGGTGAGGCTCTTGAGCTCCGTTCGCCGGCAGAAGCGCAGGATGTGGTCCGACGCGACGGTGCGCGGCGACACCACGATGTCGATGCCGAGCTGCCGGTAGATCGGCTGGTAGTCGGGGCGCTGCACGATGGCGGCGGTGCGCTGCGTCCCGAGGCGCTGCGCGAGGAGCGCGGCCATCAGGTTGAGCTCGTCGTCCGCGGTGACGGCGGCGAACAGGTCGTAGGTGCCGACCTCCTCCTCTTCGAGCAAGCGGGTGTCGGTGCCGTCGCCGTGCAGGACCGCGACGTCGGGGAGCGCGGCGGACAGCTCCTCCGCGCGGTCGCGCTGCGACTCGATGAGCAGCACCTCGGTGCCCTCCTCCGCGAGCTGGCGCGCGACCATCTCTCCGGTGAGGCCGCCGCCCGCGATGCAGGCGCGGCGTGCTTCGCGGCTCGTCGTGAAGAGGTCCTCGGCGTCGGGGACGTCGGACGGGCGCCCGAACAGATAGATGCGATCATCGGGGATGACGACGTCGGCGCCGCCAGGGACGAACAGCTCGTTCTTGCGAACGATGGCCGCGATGAGTGTGTCGCGCGGCATCGGGATCGAGGAGATCGGGCGGTGGATGAAGCGGGTCTTCTCCGTGATCTCGACCTGCACCAGCTCCAGTCGATCCTGCGCGAGATCGATGACCTCCACCGCGCCGTGGGAGCGCGCGATCTTCACGAGCTCCGTCGCGATGAGGACACTCGGGTTGATCGCGACGTCGACCCCCAGGAGGTTGTAACGAACACCTTGGCGCGAGCGCGCCCACTCGTTGCCCTCGGTACGCGCGATGACCCGTTTTGCGCCCCGCTGCCGGGAGGCGAGCGCGGCGATGAGGTTCACCTCGTCGTGGTCGGTCACCGCCACCACGAGATCCGCGCGCGCGACGGCGGCGCTCTCGAGGATCTCCTCGCTCGCCCCGTAACCCACGAGGGTCATGACGTCGTGGTGCTCCTCGACGTAGCGGACGGCGTCGGGGCTCTGGTCCACCGCGACGACGTCGTGCCCTTCGAGCTCGAGCACACGAATGAGGTGGCGACCCACCTCGCCCAGACCGATCACGACGATGTACACGCCGCCCCTATCAGGCCAGAACCGCCGCCAGACTGCGAGAAAAGCGCACCCTCGGGGCGGCGGCTCGCCACGCGTGGTCGGGCCTGTTAGGACCATCTGCCGTGGTCAGCCCCTACTATACGGACGAGCACGAGGCCTTTCGGCGCACCCTGAGGCGCTTCGTGAGCGAAAAGATCGCCCCGTTCGCGGACGCTTGGGACGAAGCGGCCGAGTTCCCTCGCCAGCTCTACGTCGACGCGGCCGAGATCGGGCTCCTCGGTATGGGCTTCCCGGAGGCGCTCGGCGGCGTAGAGGGGGACCCCTTCGGCGTCCTGATCGGCGGAGAGGAGCTCGCCCGGGGCGGCTCGGGCGGCGTCAGCGCGGGGCTGATGAGCCACACGATCGCCCTGCCCCCGATCGTCGCGCTCGGATCGGACGAATTGAAGGCGCGGGTCGTGCCGCCCGTGCTCGCCGGGGAGAAGATCGCAGCGCTCGCGATCACCGAGCCGTCCGGGGGCTCGGACGTCGCGCGGATGAAGACGACCGCCAAGAAGGACGGCGACCACTACGTCCTGAACGGGTCGAAGACCTTCATCACCTCCGGGATGCGCGCGGACTTCGTAACGGTCGCCGCGCGCACCGGCGACGAGGGGATGGGCGGCATCTCGATCTTCGTCGTCGACGCGGACACCCCCGGCTTCACGCGCACGCCCCTCGAGAAGATGGGGTGGTGGGCGTCCGACACCGCGACGCTCTACTTCGACGACTGCCGCGTCCCGGCGGCGAACCTGGTCGGCGACGAAAACGCCGGCTTCATGGGCATCATGCTCAACTTCAACAACGAGCGCCTGTCCCTCGCGGCGGGGGCGTACGGATTTGCGCAGGTGTGTTTCGAGGAGGCGCTCGCGTGGGCGAAGGACCGCGAGACGTTCGGCAAGCCGCTGATCGGGCACCAGGTCATCCGGCACAAACTCGTCGACATGGCGCAGGCGCTTCACGCGACGAAGGCGTTCCTCGAGCAGATCGCGTACGCGATGCAGCAGGGGGAGTCGCCGGTCGGGCCGATCTGCCTGCTGAAGAACCAAGCGACGCAGACGATGGAGCTGTGCGCGAAGGAGGCCGTGCAAATCCTCGGCGGCGCCGGTTACCTGCGGGGATGTAAGTCGGAGCGCATCTACCGGGAGACGAAGGTCATGGCGATCGGCGGGGGCGCCGAGGAGATCATGAAGGAGCTCGCGGCCCGGCAGCTCGGGTGGTGATCGCGAGCCCGACCGTGCATGGTGAGCGAGTGCTTCGTCCGCTGATCGTCGCTATCACCCTGCTCGTGTCCGCGACGGCCTGGGCCGGAACGGACGTCGTCGTCGTCCTCGGCGCCGAGCGGCTGGCGGACCGTACGATTCACGAGCTGGTGCGCGCCGAAGAACGGCTCGCAGACCGCGGCGTTCGAATCGCGGTCGTCCACGGAGGCCCCGGGGAGATCGTCGAGGATCTCGCGTTCGATGGTGGCTCGCTAAAGGACGCGCTCCTCGCGGCCGTGGCGCGCGCCGATGCGCTCCGCCGTCGAGGCGAGCTCACGCGTGCGGCGCTGACCGCGGACCTGATCGACTCGACCCTGGATGCGGTGAAGTGGGCGCCCGGCGCCGAGCGTCGGCTGCTGTTGGTCGCCGGCGGTTTGGGGTTGAGCGGCGGGAGTCGGCGAACGATCGAAGAGGTCGTCTATCGCGCCGAGCGCGAGCGCGTCGTCGTGCACGCGCTCCAGACGATCAACACCATCACCATCGGTCGCGGCTGGCACCTAGACCCCGTCGACGGGATCCAGCGGGACGTCGAGCAGTTCCTGGCGACGCCGCACGCCACGCTCGGTCGTGTCCCGAGTCGCATCCGGCACGCGACGCTGCAGAGCGGCGGGGCGTTCCACATCGTGGCGACGACGCACTTTCATCCCCTCCGACCGTACGGGGCCCACCCACCGCGGCGCGAGGAAGCGAAGCGCGCGCTCGACCGTATCGAGTCGAAGACGTCGTTCGATGCCTACTTCGGTCCGCGCGACGAACGCGGCGTCGACGCGCTCGTCGAGCTCGCCTCCGGCCGGCGCCGTTCGTTCGAGTATCGGCCCGACGAGCTGCCTGCTTCGCTGAGCGACGTGGACATGGAGCCGCTGCTGGACGCGGTCTGGGACTACGTCGATGCGCGAGCAGCGCTGGTGGCGCTGCGCGACGATCTGAAGCACACCGCGGAGCCCTCGAAGTCCGACGCGCGGGACGTCGGCCAGGACGTGGCCGAGGCGCTCCTCCGCACCCGGCGCCTGCCCCCCTCGCGCCGGTAGCCGACGTATTGTCAGCAAGCGTCAGCCGGGCGAGGACGGGCGGATGCGAATCCGAATCGGGTGGTTCGTCTGCGCCCTGCTCGTGGTGAGCGAGGCCGACGCACACGAGGGGGCGCCGCTGACGCTGTCGCGACTCTCCGATGCCACGAACGCCAGCACACTCTTCGAGCGGGCGGAGTCCTACCGAAACCTGTCGCGCGTCGACGACGCGCTCGTCGCGCTGGAGCTAGTGCAGGCGCTGCACCCGGATGAGACGCGGGTGTGGCTGGAGCGCGGGCGCCTCGAGCAAGACCGCGGGCAACACTCGGCGGCGGTCGCGGCGTTCACGAAGTATCTGGAGCGCGACGGACGAGACGTGTACGGCGCGCGGCTCCTCCGGGCGCGCTCGCGCGTGGCGCTCGGGGACGCGGTCGCGGCGATGGCGGACTACGCGGGTGCGGTCGACGCGGCCCCCGGCGTCGATGCGTTCTACGAGGGCGGCCGGCTCCTGGTGAACGCGGGGCGGCGCGTCGAGGCGGTGGCGTGGTTGGCGCGTGGGGTCGAGGCGACGGGCTCCGACCTCCTCGTCGCGGAGCTCGCGCGGGTGGAGCCCGATCCGTCCCGGGCGAAAGCGCTCATCGACGCGCGGCTGCGTTCGGCGCGGGTGAAGACGCGGTGGCTGTTGTTGCGGGCGGAGGTCCAGTCGGACGCGTCGGCCGCGGCGGCGGATCGTCGCGCGGCGGTCGCGGACGCCGAGCGGTTGGTGGCGCGACGACCGACGCCGCTCGCGCTGACGGAGCGCGCCGCCGCGTACGTCGCGGTGGGGCGTCGTAAGGACGCGGTCGCGGATCTGCAGCGGGCGCTCCGGCGGGCGCCATCGTTCACCCGGGCGCAAACGCTCCTGGAGCGCATCGAAGGGGGTGCGCGATGAGGTGGTTCTCGAGAGCGCTGATGCTCGGGTGCCTGGTCACGGCGACGACCGCGGCGCGCCCCCTCCGCGGCCCTTATATTCAATTGACCACGCCCTCGTCGGCGACGGTGGTCTGGCGGACGGACGGCGCGTCGACGACGACGCTCCGTTACGGCTCCTCACCCGACGCGCTCGACGCGACGCTGACCGACAGCTCGACGGCGACGCAGCACGAGGTCGAGATCACGGGCCTACAGCCCGACACGAAGTACTACTACGCGGTCGGCCCGGCGGACGCGTCGCTGGCGGGTGGCGACGAGGACCACTTCTTCGTCACGGCGCCCGAAGTCGGGGCGGCGAAGCCGTTCACGTTCTGGGTCGTCGGTGACTCGGGGGTCGCGACGGCGAAGCAGGCGCGGGTGCGCGACGCGATGCTCCGCGAGAGCGGGCAGTCGCCGCCGGACGTGTATCTGCACGTGGGCGACATGGCGTACTCGGACGGCACGGACCAGGAGTTCCAGGACCGCTTCTTCGCGATGTACCAGAACATCCTGCGCAACACGCCGACGTACCCGGCGATCGGCAACCACGAAGGGGGCGCTTCGGATTCACTCACGGCGACGGGCCCGTATTACGACGCGTACGTGCTGCCGACGCAGGCGCAGGTCGGCGGCGTCGCGTCGGGGACGGAGGCCTACTACTCGTGGGACTGGGCGAACGTGCACTTCATCGCGCTCGAGTCGTACCGCGCGGAGCTGCGTGCGACGGAGGGCGCGATGCTCGCGTGGCTACAGATGGACCTCGCGTCGACGGACGCGGACTGGCTCGTCGTCTACTTCCACCACCCGCCGTACACGAAGGGCAGCCACGACTCCGACACCGAGATCGGACACATCGAGATGCGCGAGCGCGTGATGCCGATGTTGGAGGCGGCGGGGGTCGACCTCGTGCTCGGCGGTCACTCGCACATCTACGAGCGCTCGTACCTCATCAAGGGCGCGTACGACACACCCACCACCGCGGAGGGGCACATCGTCGACTCGGGGGACGGCGAGGAGAACCGGCCGTACGTGAAGACGAACCCCGACGACGGCAACGTCTGCATCGTCGCCGGTCACGGCGGGACGAACGTGGGACGCGACGGCGACGAAGAGCACGTGTTGATGCACATGACGGAGCTGGTGAACGGGTCCGTGATCGTCTCGGTCGACGGCGATCTCATGCGCGTGAAGAACGTGCGAATGGACGGCGTGGTGAGTGACGCGTTCTCGATCACCCGCGGGGAGACTCTCGCGCTGACGGGCCCCACCGCGGCGGATGACTTGGTCGAGGGGAGCACGGTCGCGGTGACTTGGGTTTCGGCGGGGATCGACGAAGTGACGATCGAGTATCGCGCGGAGGACGACTGGGAGCGGGTGACCACCGTGCCCGCGGCTTCGGGGCGCTACGAATGGACGGTGCCGGAGGCGGAAACCGTGCGCGTGCGGGTGGTGTCGGGGGCCGCGGCGGACGAGAGCGAAACGCTCGAAGTGCTCGCCGAGGCGCCGGTGCGCTTGATTCGGTCCGGCGTGTCGTGGCGTTACCACGTGGAGTCCCTGGACGGTGAGGACTGGACCTCGCCGGGGTACCGCGACGGCGATTGGGAGCGCGGTCAGGGGCCGTTTTCGATCTGCGCGTGTCTGCCGTGGGAGTGCGCGTGCCGCACGTACCTGCTCGATGCGCTGCTCGCGCCGACGGTGTACTTCCGCAAGGACTTCAACGTGGAGGCGCCGTTCGATCGGTTGACCCTCGAGCTCGTGCACGAGGTCGGCGCGAAGATCTGGATCAACGGTCGCGAGGTCTACGCGCGATCGATCGACGACGATTCGTTCGAAGCCTTGGCGGACCCGGAGGCGCTCGCGGCGGAGATCCGTCGCGTCGAGATCGCGGTGCCCGAGGACCTCCTGGTGGTCGGTCAGAACACGATGGCGGTGATGGTGAAGAAAAACGCCGCGCTCGGGCCGAGCCTGTACTTCGACGTGGAGGTGACGGGCCACCGCGACGCGGAAGACGGGTGCGGGTGCACGGCGACGGAGCGGAGCGGCTCGCCTGGGTGGCTCATCGTCGTCCTCATAGCTTTGAGGCGCCGCCGATGAGGTGCGCTCGCTGCGATCTCATCAGCGAGCCACACGTGCGCTTCTGCGCATGCGGCTTCGACCTGAGAAACGGCGACGCACAGAAGGAGCGCGCGATCCGCATCGCGGGGCTGCGCACACGATCCTGGCAGCGCATGACGGTGGGGGTCGGCGCCGCCGGATTCACCGTTGCGCTGTTCGCCATCCAGGCACAGGGCCTCTGGATCGGGCTCTTCGTGGTGGGTAGCTGGCTCGTGCTCAAGGGTCTCGGCGACCGCTCCGACGCGCGACACCTGCAGCGCCAGTACGATGAGATCCGAACGAAGGAAGTCGAGCGCGCAGCCGGGCAGCTCTCCGTTCCGCCGTCGGAGGGTGGCGAGCTCTCCGAAACCTAGGACTTCGTCAGCTCTGCGCGGGCTGCGGCGCGCCGCGCTCGTCGTGCTCCGCGCCGAGAACGCCCACCCGAGCTTGCAGATCGGCGGCGCTCACCTGCTCCGCCGTGACCGGCGCGCCGATCGCGAGCGACACCCTCGACCAGATCCGCGAGAACGCCTTGCCTCCGCCCTTCGAGAAGAAGCTCCCCCACATGCCGCCGAGCGCCATCGGGATCACGGGGACCGGCGTGCGCTGCACGATGCGTTCGACGCCGCTCCGGAACGGGTTCATCTTGCCGTCCTTCGTGAGCTTGCCCTCGGGGAAGATGCAGACCATCTCGCCGTCCTCGAGCTCGGCGGCGATGCGATCGAAGGCGGCGTCGAGGACCGCCTCCGACTCGTGGGCGGGGGCGATCGGGATGACCTTCGCGTCACGGAAGAGCGTGCGGATCACCGGGCGATCGAAGTAGCCGTGGTACATCACGAAGCGCACCGGCCTCGGGCACGCGCTGGCGACGATCAGCCAGTCGATGAAGGTGACGTGGTTGCACACCAACACCGCCGGGCCCTCGGTGGGGATGTGGTCGCGGCCGGTGATGCGCACGCGGTACATCACGTTCGCGAGGATCCACGCGCCGAAGCGGAGCAGGAACTCCGGGATGACCGTGTAGATGTAGACCGCGACCGCGGCGTTCAACAGCGCGAGCACGCCCCAGATCTGCGGGATGCTGAAACCGGCCGCGAACAGGCCGATCAGCATCAGCGACGCCGCGACCATGAACGCCGCGTTGAGGACGTTGTTGCCCGCGATGACGCGTGACCGCTCCGACGCCGCGGACCGCTGCTGGATCATCGTGTACAGCGGCACCGTGTAGAAGCCGCCGAAGATCGACAGGCCCGCGAGGTCGAACACGATGCGCACCGAGGTCCCCTCGCCGAGGAGCGTGCCGATCGAACGCAGCTCGGTCCCGGACAGCTCCGGCGCGCCGACGAGGAAGAGATCGAAGAGGAACAGCGACATGCCGATCGATCCGAACGGCACCAGCCCGAGCTCGAGCATCCGGTGGCTCATGCGCTCGCACAGCAGCGACCCCACCGCGATGCCCACGCAGAACAGCGCGAGGAACGTCGTCACCACCGACTCGCCGCCGTGCAGGACGTCCTTCGAGTACGCGGGCAACAGCGTGATCAGTGAAGCGCCGAGGAACCAGAACCAGCTGATGCCGAGGATCGACAGGAACACCGGCCGGTTCTTCCGCGTGACGGAGAAGGTCTGCAGCGTCGGGCGAATCGGGTCCGGCGTGATCTCCAGATCCGGAGCGGCGGGCGCGAGCTTCGGCATCCACGTGGACGTCACGAAGCCGAGCACCGCGACGACGACGACCGCCACCGCGAGGATCGTGGGCCCGGTGCCTTCGATCGAGATCAGCAGCGCGCCTGCGATCGTGCCCAACAGGATCGCGACGAAGCTCCCGGTCTCGACGATCGCGTTGCCGCCGACGAGGTCACGCTCCTCCAGCAGCTCCGGCAGCACGCTGTACTTCGCGGGGCCGAAGATCGCGGACTGGAACCCCATCAGGAACAGCACCACCAGCAGCAGCACGAGCTGATCCGTGAGGAAGCCGTACGCGGCCACCGACATGATCCCGATCTCGAGGATCTTCACGAACCGAATGACCCGCGACTTCGCGAACCGGTCGGCGATCTGCCCGGCGGTCGCGGAGAACAAGAAGAACGGCAGGATGAAGACGCCCCCCGACAGCGCGACGAGCTGCTCCGGTCCGAGGCCTGCGACGCTCGCTGCGCGATACGTGATCGCGATGACCAGTGCGTTCTTGAACAGGTTGTCGTTGAACGCGCCGAGGAGCTGCGTGAAGAAGAGCGACGAGAAGCCGCGGCGTTTCAGGAGTTTCCACTGACTCATGGATGGATCTCTTCTCGGAGGCGTTCGGCCCACTCAGCGTCGACCTTCCGCTTCACCGTACGCCTATCCATCAGCAACCGCCGTGCCGCCGCCTCGTAGCTGCCGGTCTGCACGTAAACGAGCGTGCAGTACCTCACGAGGAGCTCCTCCGCGGTTAGGGTACCGCGGAGGGCGTCGGCGAACAGACCGTCGTCGGGCGACGCGACCGACGGCCGGTAGCTGCGGCGGACGAGGACACTCCGCACACACTGCTCGAGCTCCCGCATGTTGCCCGGCCACGCGTAGGCCAGGCCGAGATCCCGGCCGATGGTCGCCACCGTCTCGTCGGCGAGGGACTCCGCGATCTGCGGGCCCGCGACGCGATAGGCCACGGCCAAAACCACGCGCGCGAGCTCGTCCGGATCGTCGGCGAGCTGCTCGGCGAGTGTCGGTGTCTCGATGCGGTCGGCGCACAGGCGATAGAAGAAGTCCTCGCGGAACGCCCCGTCCGCGATTCGTTCGGCGAGGTCGCGGTGCGTGGCCGCGACGATCTTTCCGCCGAAGGTGCGCTCGGCGCCGTCGCCGAGGCGAAGGAAGTTCCGCGTCTGGAGCACGCGGAGCAACTTCACTTGCACGGCGGGGTCGACTTCGCCGATCTCGTCGAGGAACACCGTCGTGTAGGGCGCGGGGCGTTCGAGGTACCCTTCGCGATCGGCGATCGCCCCCGTGAACGCGCCGCGGCGGTGCCCGAAGAGCTCGGATTCGATCAGCGTCGGCGACAGCGCGGCGAGGTTCAGCGCGAGGAAGATCTGGTCGTAGTCGGCCTCGAAACGGCCCTTCTCGCGGCTGTACGGGATGAAACGCGAGCGGCCGATCGCGTTGGCGACCAGCTCCTTGCCGGTGCCCGAGGGGCCGACGACCAGCGTGGGCACGTCCTGCATGCGGTCGTAGAGGACGGCGCGGTAGCGGTCGAGGTCGTGCGTGAAGATCGACTGCCACACCTCCTCCCGGAGTCGCGCCGCGGGTGCCGAGGCGCCGAGGATTCGCCGGTACGTGAAGTGGAACGCGCGCCGGAGCTGGAAGAACAAGCTGAACAGGTGCGTGACCTCCGCGCGTTCGTACGGCGCGACGCCGGGCGCGGCGCGGTCGTCGCGGAGGGTGGTCTCGAACGCGTCGAAGAAGTCGACCGGCGCCCCCTCGGTGAGCACCCGAAAGAACGCGTCCTCGTAGCGACCGAACGCGAGGTGCAACGCGAGGTCGTCGAAGAGGCGCGCCTCGTCGTCGACGAAGCGCGCCCCGGTCGCGAGCGCGGCCTTCATCTTCGCGAGCAGATCCTCCGCGCGGCGATCGAGCGCGGCCACGTTGGGGCGGACCTCCTTCGCGAGCGGGTCGAAAGACCACGCGACGGCGGGCCCGACGAACTGCTTCTTCAGGGCCTCGCGCTCGAGCTCGACACGACGTTCCGAGAAGGGGTTTGCGGTCGTCAGGTGGGCAATCGCGCGGGCCGCGCGTCGGTCCCGGGCCGTGAGGAGAGGCATCGAGCCATCATCGCCGATTCGGACATCTGATGCACACCGCTGTGCACTCAATGTACATCGGAGTCCTCAGGGGCGCTCTTTCAAGCCCTGTCGGCCCCGCTCGGGCGGCTCCGAAGCCTTGGCCCGACCTGTGCTCTCCCCCAGGCCATGCTCAGCCCGTGGATGATTCCCCTCCTCGATCTCGAAGGTGTCGCCCCCGCGTGTTTCGTCGGGACCGTCGTGCTGCTGTTCGGCCTCTGTGCTTGCGTAGGTCGACCGACGCGCGCTAGAGACGCCACCGCGCCGCACGCGCACCTCTCCCGTCATGCCGATCGATCCAGAGTTGGCCCGAGCGTACTGGGCCGCCGTCGCACCTGATTCCAACCCGCCGGAGTCCACCGGCGAAGCGCTGACCGACTTCCTCGCGCTGGTCGACGGCGCGAAGTCCGACGTCGCGTTCTCGCGCGTCCCGTTCGCCGTCGAGGATCCGTACCCGGTCATCGCCGTCGCGCCGGAACCGGACGACGCGCTGGAGACGTGGGCCGCGCAGGTCGCCGAGCTCGTGCCGATCGCGTCGCCCGCGCTCGAACCGTACGTCCTGTACGTCGACACCGTCGCGGACGCCGCCGGCGAGCACCGCGTCTACCCGTTCTCGGACGGCTATCCGTCACAGGACATCGCGAGCCTCGACGACGCGCTGCGTTTCATGACGGTCATCATCCAGCACAAACAGGGTGACGCGACGAAGGACGAGGTCGAGGCCGTGCAGAACGGTCTCGCCGAGCCCGCCGACTGGCGCTGGTCCGGCGCCGAAGTGTTCGGGCACTTCATCGACCTCCCGCTGCACGCCGCCTATCAGGCGTGGTCCCTCAAGACCTGGCCGAACATCGAGGTCTTCGTGATCGACGACCTCGCCCCCGACGCCCCCGGCGCGGAGCGCGTGGGGATGCTCTCGGCGGTCATGCAGGTGCTCGAGACGCAGCGGGTCGCGTTGCGTCGCAAACCCGAGACGATGAGCGACGCACACCGCGCGTTGTTCGCGCACCTCGAAGACCTGACCGCAGCGGTGAGCCTGGACCGTGCGCCCGACGTCGTCGTGAAGGCGGTCGAGTCGAGTGACGCCGCCATCGCCCAGCAGGCGCGGGAGTGGCTCGCGCGGTTCGAGCAGGCGAAGAACGCCGACGACACGCCGCCCGAGGACACGATGCAGGGCGCGCTGATGCGTGTGGTGGACGCAGTCCTCGCGAAGCTCGAAGAGGCCGGCGCAATCGAGGTCGAGGCTGCGTCGAAGAAGGCGCTCGTCGAAGAGCTCACGCTCGCGGCGCTCGACGCCAACTCACCGCGCCACGCGATCAAGCGCCTGTGCAAGACACTCCTCGACTCGGACCACGTCGAAGAGGTCTACGTGTCGGATCCCGAGATCGAAGCCGCGTTCGTCGCGGCGTTCCAGCGCTGACCTACTGCTGACTCATGCGCGCGACGCGCGCCTGGCGGACGGCGTCGGCGAGACGACGTGCGCCGTACTGCTGCGCGTCTCGATCGACGCGGTTGAACACACGCGTCTGCGCGTGGAAGCGCTCGCGCGGGTCCGCGATGTGCGAGAGCGCGACGATCGCCTGGCCGAACGCGGCGACCGCGCGATCCTCGCGCCCCTGCCCGAGCTGGAAGTCGGCCATGAAGGCCTGCGCGTTCGCGATGTCCTCCATGTTGGAGACCATGCGCAGGACGTTGTCGGAGAGCCCCTGGGTGCCCGGCGCCTGGCGCGCCTGCTCGACGCGCGGGTCCGGGAGCTCCGGCGGCGGAAGCGGCGGCAGATTGATCGAGAAGTCCCAGGTCATCTTCGTGTCCCCTCAGCGCTCGTTGATGATCTTCCGGTAGAACGCGATTTGCTCCAGCGCCGACGCGTTGTCCCAAGAGAAGTCGGACGCAGCGCAGTTCGCGAGCAGCGGCTGCCGCGCCTCTTCGCCCTGCCCGTACCAGTCGAGCGCGCGCTCCACCGTGCCGAACAGATCGTCCGTGAACTTGAAGCCGTTCCCCTCGCCGGTGTTCGCGTCGAAGTTGGAGATACTCTCCTCGAGACCGCCGACGCCGCGCACGACGGGCACGGTCAGATAGCGGAGCGCGTACATCTGCGGGAGGCCGCACGGCTCGAAGCGTGACGGCATCAGGAAGAAGTCGCTGCCGGAGAGGATCGTGTGCTCCTTCTCGGGCGCGAACTTGCCGTCGTAGGCGACGTTCTTCGGGAAGTCGGCCGCGAGCTGCTTCATCTGATCGCGGATGGCTTCCTCGCCCTCCCCGCACACCACGAGCTGCAGGTCCTTGCCGGCTTCCAGCGCGCGACGCGCGGTACCGATGATGTCGTCGATGCCCTTCTGACCGGACATGCGCGCCACGACCCCGAACAGCGGGACGTCGGACCGCTCCGGGAGGCCGTACTGCTGCTGCAGCGAAGCCTTGCAAGCTGCCTTGCCGGACTGATCCTCGAACGAGAAGTTGGCCGCGATCTGCGGGTCCGTCTCCGGGTTCCAGGCGGCGTTGTCGATGCCGTTGAGGTTCCCCCAGAACTTGTCGTTCGCGCGCATGTTCTGGAGCACGCCGTGCAGACCTTCGCCGCCGGCCTCCGTCAACGTCTCCTGCATGTACTGACGGCTGACGGTGATCGCACCGTCCGACTCGGCGAGCCCGAGCTTCATCAGGTTGACCTGACCGTAGGCCTCCGCCGGGCCCGTCGGGTAGTACATCCCGAGGTCGCCGATCGGTGAGCTCTCGGCCTTCGCCCCCTCGTAGCGCCCCTGGTACGCCCAACCGAGGTTGTGGATCGCCATGACGGTGGCGGTGTCCTTGAAGGCGGGATCCCGCTTCAGATACATCGCGCCCGACGCGGTGTGCGCGTCGTTGAGCTGCACGACGTCTGGGGCCTCGTCGCCGAGGATGTGGCGAATCGCGACCGGCAGCGCGCGACCGAAGAAGTCGTAGCGCTCGAAGGGGTCACCGTAGTCGCCGTAGGAGTCGCGGTACACGCCGTCGCGCCCGCTCGAGTAGTAGCGGTCGTTCTCGACGAAGTAGTAGTCGACGCCTTCGCGGTGGTCCTTGAACAGGCCGAACTGCTCGGTCTTCGGGCCGTAGACAGTGCCGACCTCGCCCGTCTCTTCGAGCTGGCTGCGATCGATCACCGAGTGCCGCGGCATCACCACCACAACCTTGTGACCTTGACGCGCGAGCGCGGGCGGGAGCTCCTTCATCACGTTACCGAGCCCGCCGCCGTTCACGTACGGCTTGGACTCGAACGCGGCGAGGACGATCGTCATGCGGCCGGCCTTCTCGATCTTCGTCTTCGCGACCTTCGCTGCCTCGGCGACCTCGGGCCCGCGGCGACGCGCGGCCTTCGCGATGAGCGCGACGTCATCGACCAGACCGACCTCACCTAGCTTCTCGATCGCGGCCTTCACGAACCCGTCGGAGATCCGCGGGCGCGACAGCGCGACGATCAGCGCGTTGCGCCGCTGGTTCTGCTCCTCACGGAGCGCGATCTCCGGGCGACCACTCGCCGCCGCGACCTCGGCGTCCGACGCGCCGTGCACCGTGCGGAGGTCCAGCTCGGCGTGCTCGCGGATGGCGGCGTCGCGCACCGGGTGATCGAAGAGGCGATGGAGCTCCGTCGACGCGAGGCGATCGAGCTGCTTGCGCACCGACGCCGGCGGACGCGTCTGGTGAAACGCGAGGAGCTGGTCCGTGACGGGCCCCGACTTCGGGATCTCGACGTGCGTCGACTGCTTGAACTGCGCCTGCGCGAGGACCGCCGCGGCGCCGGCCGCCTCGCCGACGTTCTTTTGAAGCGAACGGACGATCTGCGGACCGCCGGCGCGCGTCCACGCGTCGGTGACCGCGAGGTGGGGACCGCGACGTCCGGTCTGCGTGCGTGGGGTCTCATCTGTGCCGCCTTCCAGGCGGGTGGCGTTCCTACGCCCCAGACGAAGCGGGTTCATGGCAAAGAGCGTTATCGGTTCCGCGTCGGTCTAGGTGTGCGCTTTGCGCGAAATATCGCACATCATCAGGTGGGACCCGCCGATAATGAATTCGCCATGTTACGGAGGATCCCTCAGGGACAAGGGTTTCTGGTCCGGTCCTCAGCCGCGGGCCTAGGGCGAACCCGTCCACAGAAGACCTCCGCCCCTTCCGGACCGATCGCCCCGCAGCGCCACCTGCCGATTCAGGGCGAGGGCACGCTGAACGCGGTGACGCGCGCGCAGCTCGCGGAGGGGCGGCACCCGGATCCGCACACCCAGCTCGGCGTGCACGACATCGCGCTGCCCGACGGGACGACGGGTACCGTCGTCCGCACGATGCTCCCCGGCAAGCAGGTGTGCGCGCTCGCGTACGCCGACGGCGGGACGACCAAACGTATCCCCATGGCCCACCTCGGCGGCGGGCTGTTCGAAGCCGTCCTCACCGGCCGCCAGCGCCCCGCGGACCACCGCTTCGAAACCCTCGGCGCCAACGGCCGAACGGTTCGGGTCGAGGACGCCTACCGCTTCGAAGTGACGATCGGCGAGCAGGAGCGTTGGCTCTTCAACGAGGGCACGCTCAAGAACGTCTCGAAACACATCGGCGCCAACGCGCGCACGGTCGACGGCGTCGACGGTTATTCGTTCGTGACCTGGGCGCCCAACGCGCAAGGCATCTCGGTCGTCGGTGACTTCAACGGCTGGGCCGATGGCCAACACGCCATGCGTCGCCTCGGTGACTCCGGCCTCTGGGAGGTCTTCGTCCCGGGAGTCGGAGCGGGCGCGAGCTACAAACTCCGCGTCGTCGATGGCCAGGGCGGCGTGAACTACAAGTCGGATCCGTTCGCCAAACAGAGCGCCGTCCGCCCCGAGACCTCCTCGGTCACCGTCGGCGCCGATTCGTTCGAATGGAACGACGAAGCGTGGATGAAGACACGCCGGACGACGGACCCGAAACACAGCCCCGTCAGCAAGTACGAGCTCCACCTCGCGTCGTGGCGCCAGAAACCGCACGAGTCGTTGAACCACCTCGACGACGTCCCACGCGAGCTCCACGAGGTCCCCGCGGAGCGGACGATGAGCTACCGCGAGATCGCGGACGAGCTCGTCCCGTATCTCGAGGAGCACCGCTTCACGCACGTCGAGCTCCTCGGGCTGATGGAGCACCCGCTCGACAGCTCATGGGGTTATCAAGTCTCCGGCTACTACGCGCCGACCTCGCGTCACGGCTCGCCCGACGACCTGAAGTACCTCGTCGACAAACTCCACGCCGCCGGCATCGGCGTGGTCCTCGACTGGGTGCCGGGTCACTTCCCGAAGGACGGCGGCGGCATCGCGCGCTTCGACGGCACGCACCTGTTCGACCACGAAGACGATCGCCTCGGCGAGCAGCGCGATTGGAATACCAGAGTCTTCAACTACGGACGCAATGAAGTTCGTACGTTCCTGCTCGGGAGCCTGCAGCACATGCTCTCGGAGTTTCACTTCGATGGCGTCCGCATGGACGGCGTCGCGTCGATGCTCTACCGCGACTACTCCCGCGAGGAATGGATCCCCAACGAATTCGGCGGCAACGAAAACCTCGAAGCCATCGATTTCATCCAGAAGGCGAACAACCTCGTGCAGGCGCGCTTCCCCGGCGTCATGCGCATCGCAGAAGAGTCGACGTCGTTCCCCGGCGTAACCTCGAAGGACGGCCTGGCCTTCGACACGAAGTGGAACATGGGCTGGATGCACGACACGCTCGAGTTCTTCAAAGAGGACCCGATGTGGCGGGGCGGCAAGCTCGACACCCTCACCAACACTTTCATGTGGGCCCACTCCGAGCAGTTCGTCTGCTCGCTCTCCCACGACGAGGTCGTGCACGGGAAAGGCTCGCTCTTCAACAAGATGCCGGGCGACGACGTGCAGAAGGCGGCGAACCTCCGCCTCCTCTACGGCTTCATGTGGTCGTACCCGGGGCACAAGCTGTTGTTCATGGGCCAGGAGCACGCGCAGCGCAGCGAGTGGGACTTCCGCCAGGGGCTCCAGACCGAGCACCTCGACGATCGTCAACGCGGCATGCAGCGCCTCGTCGCCGACCTCAACGGCCTGTACATCGACGAGCCGGCGCTCCACGTAGACCAGTTCGATCCGGCCGCCTTCGCGAACACGTTCCGCGACACCGACAATGGTGTGGTGGGCCTCGCGCGCGGCAAGGACGACCCGATGTTGTTCGTACACAACGTCGGGGGCGTCGAGCACCAGCGCTACCGCATCGGCGTGGACCGCCCGGGCGACTACCGCGTCGTGCTCGACACCAACGACCAAAAGTACGGCGGACACGTGAAGCCGGACGGCGCCGCGATCACCGCGGAGAAGACGCCGTGGCACGGCAAGCCGTACTCGATCGAAGTGTCGCTCGCGCCGCTCGGCTCGGTCGCGATCAAACGCGCCTAGCGTAGACCATGCCGTAGTCGCCGGAGCGCTCCACGGCGTCCTGGCGGAGCGACACCTCGAAGCCCGCTGCGCTCAGCTGCGCCTGCACGATCGGCGAACGCTCCTCGAAGTGCTCCACCTCCATCGCGACCTGGCGCACGACGCTCCAGTCGTCGACCCCCTCGAGCACCGACAGCTCCGCGCCCTCGACGTCGATCTTCAGCAGGTCGATCGTCTCCACGCCGAGCTCGGAACGCACCTCTTCGAAGGTGCGAATCGTCGCCGGGTACTTCCGCGGCTGCGTCATGTGCATGACGTGCCCCTCCACGATCGCTTCGACGAGCTCACGCGGGAGCGGGCGCAGCAACGGATACGCGCGCCCCTCGTCGATCATCGTCATCACCGTCTTCACGAGGCGGACCCGCTCGGCCTCGAGCGCGGCCTCGTCCCGCAGCGCGGAGGACAGCACCGTCATCCCCGGGAAGTACGAAAAGTCGAGCGTCGCCGCCTCGGCGCCGAGCCCACACGGCATCACCGTCACGACGTCCGACATCTGCGACGCCACGTTGCGCTCCAGCACCTCCCGGATGGGAGGCATGGGCTCGAAGCTGAACACCCGAACGTCACCGCCCAACCGCGACCACACCGCGGCGGTGAAGGCGCCGATGTTCGCGCCCACGTCGAACACCGTCGCGCCCGACGAAAGCTCGATGCCCCCCATGAAGTAGGTCTCGACGTCGGCGCGCAGGAAGCCGCCCTCCATGTCGTTGATGCACTCCAGCTCGAGACCGTCGAGCTCCAGGACGAACGGTGACGTCACGCCCCGATCCTACCCTTGACGCTCGCCTCGATGCGACGCACTCGAAGAAACAGCGTCGTGGCACGCATCGTCATCACCACGGTCGGGACCACGGGCGACGTCGTCCCGTATCTCGCGCTCGCACGCGCCCTCGTCACGCGGGGGCACGATGCCCTGCTCGTCACCCACGCGATGCACGAGCAGCTCGTGCGCTCGAAGGGCGTGGAGTTCTTCGCGGAGTCGGACTTCTGCACGGTGGAGCGTTTCAACGCCGTACTCGACGAAGTGCGCGTGACGAAGGAGCCGCTGAAGCAGTTCGAGCTCCTCCTCAACAAACTCTTCCTGCGACGCGCCGAGCCGCGCTTCAACCGCCACGTCGAGGCGTCGAAGGGGGCCGACTTCGTGGTGTCGAACGGCTTCGACTTCCTCGGGCAAGAGGGCGCCATCCGAAACGACGTTCCGTGGGCGTCGGTCACGCTGATGCCGCACCTCATCCCGACGGACGAAGCGCCGGTGTACCCGCTCCCGAACCTCGGCGACTGGTGGATCCGCGGGACGTGGAAGACGCTCTACGCGCTCGCGCAGGACATCAACCGCCGCACGCGCCTCGTCCTCGAACCGCTCGGCGCGCCGCGCCGCAGCCTCGGCGTCGCGGGGGCGATCGCGGATCGACTCCACCTGGTCGGCGCCTCACCGCACATCGGCCACGAACGCGGCGACTGGCCGCCGCAGGTGAAGATGACCGGCGCCTGGCTCGACGCCGCGCCGGATTACACACCCGACGCCGAGCTCGCCGCGTTCCTCGAAGCGAACCCGCGCCCGGTCGTCGTCACGTTCGGATCGATGGGCGGCAGTGAAGCCGAAGCGACGAGCGCCATCGTGATGGAGGCCCTCGCAAGGACCAAGCGCCCCGCGATCGTGCAGAGCGGCTACTCGGGTCTCGCCGCGGAGGGCGACGCGATCCTCTCCGTCGGCTACGTACCCCATCACTTCTTGTTCGCGCAGGCCGGCTGCATCGTGCACCACTGCGGCGCCGGGACGTCGACCGCCGCGTGCCGCGCGGGTGTCCCGTCGGTCCCGGTGCCCCACCTCTTCGACCAGTACTACTGGGCCGGGATGCTCCACGAGCGCGGCGTCGCGCCGAAGCCGATCTTCCGCAAGGACCTGACGGCGAGGCGGCTCGCGCGTCGAATCGAAGACGCGCTGAAACCGAAGTACGTCGAAGCGGCGCGTGCGCTGGGGCCCCAGGTCGAAGCGGAGGACGGCACGAACCGCGCCGTGGACGCGATCGAGGCGGCGCTCGATCACCGCGACGCCCCCCCGCCTGCTTCACATTGAGGCACGCCGTGACCCGGCCGATACGACCGGGCGGCTCACGTCGAGGCGTGAGTGTAGCCCGCCATTCGTTCGACCGATCTCAACAGCGATCGTGTCGGAGCAGCTCACGAACGCCGTAGTCGACCGGGAGGCCGTCGAGGCCTCGTTCAGACGACGGTGGCTGATTCGAATGAACCAGGCCACGCCCGTGCCCGTGTTCATCCTCTGCCTCTGGTTGCTGTGGCTCTCCGAAGCGAAGGCTTGGACCGCCCTCGCCTTGGCCGTCTACGTGGTCTTCAACATCGCACTGTCCGCGGCCATCATTCGAAAGCCCGCGTTCGACGCCGACAGCCACATTCGGTCGCTCGGGAACCTCGCCGCGATCTTTCCGATCGGCCTCCTCGTGGGCGACGTCGCGCCCGCGTGGCTCATCGCCCTCCCGGCCGCTTTCGCGAGCGTCCTGATGCCGACCCGACTTCACGGTCTCTACGCCCGCGTCTGCGCATTCGGTGGGATCATCGTCGGGTCCCTCCTCGCCGGCGCCACCGTCGAGTCCCAGATCACCGGGCTGCTCACGCTGGCGTTCACCGCCTTCGCGGTGTCGCAGATCTACGTGCCGCTGGTGCGCGCGACGGTGACGCAGCACGTACAGGCGGCCGAGCTCGCACAGAACAACGAACACCTCGAACACGCCCTCGAAGTGCGCCGAACCTTCCTCGCGAACATGTCGCACGAGATTCGAACGCCGATGAACGGCGTCCTCGGCATGGTCAGCCTCCTCGAAGACACCCACCTCGACGAAGAACAACGCTCGATGATCGGCGTGGTCCGCGACAGCGGCCACTCACTGTTGACCATCATCAACGACATCCTGGACCTCTCGAAGCTCGAGGCGGGGCGACTCGCCATCGAGCGGATCCCGTTCCGACCCGACGAGATGATGGGCGGCATCCTCGAGCTGATCCGCGCCGCCCGCGATGACGAAGACGTCGAGCTGAGCTTCCGACTCGACGGTGTCCCCGACGTCATCGAGAGCGACCCGCTGCGACTGCGCCAGGTCCTCCTCAACCTCGTGGGCAACGCCGTAAAGTTCACGGCGGAGGGTCACGTCCGCGTCGCGATGCGATGGAAGGACGACCGGCTCCGCGTCGAAGTCGAAGACACGGGCTGCGGCATCGACGCAGACCAGATCGAAGCGCTGTTCGAGCCCTTCTCGCAGGCGGATGTCTCCACGACGCGCGTCCACGGCGGCACCGGGCTCGGGCTCACGATCAGCCGCCGCCTCGTCGAACTGTTGGGCGGAACGCTCGGCGCCCGCAGCACCCCCGGCGTGGGGAGCGTCTTCACGTTCGAAATCGACGCGCCACGCGGCGAGCTGAGAACGATGGACATCGCCGAGGTCGAAGCGGTCCCCGCCGGGACCCGCGTCCTCCTCGTGGACGACAACGCCGTAAACCTCGCCGTGGCCCACAAGATGCTCGTCAAGCTGGGTTGCGACGTCGTCCCCGCGCGCTCCGGCGAAGATGCGCTGCGCCACGCGGCGGAAGAAGCGTTCGACATCGTCCTGATGGACTGCCAGATGCCGGTGATGGACGGCTTCGAAGCGACGCGACGCCTCCGCAGCTCGGGCCTCACCATTCCGATCCTCGCTCTCACCGCCGGCGTCACCGAGGAAGAGATCGGACTCTGCGCCGCGTGCGGCATGGACGACGTGCTGATGAAGCCGGTCGGTCGACCCGAGCTGCAGTCCGCGATCGCCGGCCGCCTCGTGCCGCCGCGCGTCAGGGCGTGACTTCGCGCTCGATCGTCGTCAGCGCCGTCGCGACGGCGCGTCGTTCGGCGGCGTCCCCCGTCGCGAGGCGTCGCTCCAGCTCCGTGAGCCTCGATGCCAAAGCGGGCTGATTGCGGGAGCGGAGTGCTTCGATGCGACGCATGAGCTCCTGCGTCGTCGGCGGAGCGGACGCGACCGACGGCGGATCCGACAGGCCCAACCAGTGCCCCGGAACCAACGCCAACGCGATGATGCCGCCGAGCACCACACCGAGCATCATCGCGACCGCGGGGCCTCGCATCGAGCGACGCGGCTCGTCCAAGGGCTCGGAGAGCGTCGGTCCGCCGAGCACCGGGTCGACGATGTCCTCCGCGACGATCGCGTCGAGCTGGGGCTTGCTCTCGGGGGCGATCAGCGACGTCGGCCCGTCGCCCATGCCCGGGCCGATCGGCTTGAGGTCCGTCGTGCGATCGAGGCCGGGGATCTTGCCGAGGTGCTTCGTCTCGTCGAGGTCGTGCGCGCGCGGCTGCTTCGCGGTGAACATCCGAACGCCGTCGGTGTTCGAAGCCAGGCGAATCAACTTCGTCCGCGGGGCCGCATCGGCGAACGGCGTCTCCGTCCTCTCGAGCGACGTGATCCACGACGCCGTCTGTAACCGCGGCTCGCGGTCCGCTCGGTCACGCAGCGCAGCCCAACAGGCGTCCGCCATCACTGCCGCGCTCTGGAAACGATCCTTGGGACGCACCCGAATCGCCCGGCGGATGATCGCCTGGATGTCGCTGTCGATGGTCGGGTCGACCGGCGCCTCGCCGCCGGTGACGACCTCGTTGCGCTGAACGTCCGAACCCATCGGGCTCTCTCCGACCAGGAGCGCGTGCAGCACACACCCCAACCCGAACAGATCACTCTGCGAAGTGATCTGCTCCATCTTCAGCTGTTCGGGCGCCATGAAGTCGAGCGTCCCCCGCACCTGCCCCACGCGCGTGAGGCGCGGCCGCCGGAACGCACGCGCCACCGAGAAGTCCGCGAGCTTCACGTGCCCGGTGGTCGCGACGAGGATGTTCTGCGGACCGATGTCCCGGTGAACGATGCGGAGCGGCGCCCCCTTCGCGTCGGTCGCGTGGTGCACGTAGTCGAGCGCGACCGCGACCTCACGGACGATGTGCAGCGCGATGGCCGGCGGCACGTTCTCCCGCCGCGAGCGCGCGAGCTGCAGAAGCTCCAGCACACTCGCGCCCTCCACGTACTCCATGACGGAGAACGGCGTCCCGTCGAGCACGCCGAAGTCGATCGTGCTCACCACATTCGGGTGCCGGAGGTGACAGGTCACCTGGACCTCCGCGATGAAACGATCGATCTGGACCTCGTCGCGCGCGTCCGGTCGCAGGCACTTCACGGCGACGCGCGGCTCGAAGCCGTGCTCACCTGCGACGACCGCGAGGTAGACCTCGGAGGTCGCGCCGCGACCGAGCGTTCGCTCCACGCGATACTGTGCGTAGCGGTCGGTCACGTCAGCGCATCTTGTGGCGCTTGAGGAGATCCGTCAGGTACGAACGGTTCATCCGCGCCGTCCTCGCCGCCTTCGCGACATTCCCGCCCGTACGCTCGAGGAGCCGGTCCAGGTACATGCGCTCGAACTGCTCGAGCAGCTGCGCGCGCGCGTCACGGTAAGTCAGCTCCATGAGCTGCTCGTCGATCATCGAGTTGCCGCCACCGGACGCCGCCGGACGCTCGCCGCCCCCCGACAATGCGGGCGCCTCACCCATCGCAAACGCCGCCTCGACGAAGTTGCGGAGCTCGCGCACGTTGCCCGGCCAGCGGTGCTGCATCAGCGCGTCGATGTCCTCGGGGGTCAGCACCTCCTCGATGCCCCCCGACGCGCCGGCTTCGTGCGCGAAGTGTGTCGCGAGCATCATGATGTCCGCGCTGCGCTCGCGGAGCGGCGGCAGGTGTAGTGTCACCACGCCGAGCCGGTAGAAGAGGTCCTCGCGGAAGGTGCGCTGGTTCACCGCTTCGCGGAGGTCGCGGTTCGTCGCCGACAGCACCCGCACGTCCACGGAGATCGTCTCGGCGCCACCGACGCGCTTGAAGCTTCGGCGCTCCAGGGCGCCGAGCAAGCTAGGTTGCAGGTCCGCAGGGAGCTCACCGATCTCGTCGAGGAAGATCGTTCCGCCGTCCGCGCGCTCGAACGCGCCGATGCGACGTTCGTTCGCGCCGGTGAACGCCCCCGCCTCGTGACCGAACAGCTCCGACAGCACGAGGCTCGGGAGGAGCGCCCCGCAGTCCACGGTCTCGAAGGGTTCGTCGCGACGGGGGCTCGACTGGTGAATCGCCCGCGCGAACATCTCCTTGCCGGTGCCGGTCTCCCCTTCGATCAGGACCGACGTGTCCGACTGCGCGACGCGCTGCGCCTTCTTCATGAGCGCGCGCATCGACGCGGTGTAACCGCGCACGCCGAAGAGGTCCTCGCCCTCGATGAGGTCGACGGCGATCGGGCCGCCGGAGAGGATGCGAACGTCCGTGCGCCCCAGGCGGACGACGGTGCCGGGGTCGACGTCCGCCCAGCCGAGCTGGACCCCGCCGACCACGGTGCGGTTCGTCGAGTCGAGATCCCGGACGCGGATGCGACCGTCCACGTGCCGGAGCTCGACGTGGTACCGCGACACGGTCTCGTCGGTGAGGACGAGATCGTTCCGCGCCGCGGTACCGATGCTCATCGTGTCGGACTGAGCGTTGTGGACTGCACCCGCGTCGGGGCCAGAGATGACCTCTACGCCAAGGGACCGGATCGCGATCGTCCGGGGCCGGTGCTCGACCGTGGTGGCCTCCACGTCCCGGAGCATACCCAAACTTCGCTCGCGCTGTCGCGCCCCAAGCCGTTTCAGCCGTAGAAACGCGGAATCGCCGGATCCAGCGAGAATCCCGACAAGACGGAGCCCAGGTTGTCGACGCCCATCCGCTCGGTGAGGACCTCCGCGAAGACGTGCCGGTGCTCGATCAGCCTCGGGAGCACGTTTTCGGACTCTGCCTGGCCGTAGAACGCCGCGGACGTGTTGTTCGGGAAGTAGCCGGGCGCCATGATCTTCCGCGACAGACCGCTCCCCATGAGGAGCGCCGTCCCGCCGAAGCCGTGGTCCGTACCGCCGGTCCCGTTCTGCCGCGTGGTTCGACCGAACTCCGTCAGGACGAGCACGTTCATCCGATTCCAAACGCCCAGGTCCCGGGCCTCCCCGTAGAACGTCGCCAGGGCCCCCGCGAGCCGGTTCAGGTTGCCCGCGAGCGTGCCCGAGAAGCTCGAGCCCGAGACCGCGTCGTTCCCCTGATCCAGGTGCGTGTCCCAGCCACCCACGTCGAGCGTGAGGAACTTGAACGCGTTCGCGCTGTCGGCCGCGACGAGCTGCGCGACGTCCGTCAGCACCTCGCCGAGGTTCGCCGCCTTGCCACGGCTCGGCACGCCCGCGGTGTCACGCAGCGACGCGATGTCCTCGATGGCACTCGACGCGCGCCGACCGTTCTCACACATCACCGCGCCTGGGTTGCACATGCCGTTGCCGGGCACGTAGAGCCGCCGCATGCGCTCCGCGAGGTCGTAGTCCGGATCGTTTGCGTGGGTCGCGCTACGCAGCGCTCCGAACCGCCGCACGTCCGGCATCGACAGCCCCGGGTTGCCGGCCTGCTTGATCGACTCGGGCGGCGTCGCGTTGAGCGAGATTCCCGAGAGGACGCCATCCGCGCGACCGAGGGACGCGAGCGCGCGACCGAGCACTCCGGTGGGACGCGGGGTCTGCGCCGGGCCTGCGCCGGTCTCGACCAGATCTTGCTGCTCGAAGTGCGACCGGTTGAAGGCCGCCCCGCCGACGCCCCCGAGGAGCATCAAGTGACGGTTGTCGAGCGCGGTCTGCAGCGGCGCGAGCGCGGGGTGCATCGCGAGGCGGCCCCCGATCGGGATGCTGTTCGCGACGCGCGTCGCGTTGCCGCGCCACGTCTCGTAGACCGCGCGCATCGGTGTCCCCACCTGCGGGTGGAGCAGCGACATGCCGTCCGCGCCGCCGCGCAGGAACACGGTCAGGAGCACTTGGTCGTTGTCCGCGGCGAACGCACGCCGCGGGATGGCGCCGAGGCCCAGGCTCGCGAGGCCGAGACCGGAGAGCTGAATGAATCGTCGTCTATCGATGGTCATGGCTTCGTCCTCACTTCTTCATGGCGGACAGATGTCCCAGGAGCAGATGGAAGTGCGTGCGGAACGGGTCCGGCGTCGTGCCGTCGTCGTCCTTCACGTCCGCTTCGTTGAAGGCGTAGTGCAGCGCGCGCGCCTTCCGGCCCGGCAGCCCGAACTGTTTGTAGACGTCGCGCACGAGGCGATCGCTCAGCGCGAGGAGTCGCTCGTTGCGCTCGGCTCCGGTCGGCGCGGCGTTGGCGTTGACCAGCCGATCCCGAACCCACTGCTCGAGCGCTTCGCCGCGGAGGGTGCCGCTCGCGAGCTCGAGCCTCAGGTTCGTCGGGTCGAGGTACTGGTGCAGGAACGCGCTGTACGCGATCAAGACGCCGGGTGAGAGGTGCACGTTGCCGTCGTCGTAGCCGGTCGGCGGCGGGTAACGCGCGGGCGGGATGCCGAGCTCCGCGGAGGTGGTCATGATGCGGCGAATGTTCGCGAGGTCGAACACCGGGCGACCCGCGGCACGGTAGGCACCGACCACGAGCTCCTGCGCGTTGCGCTGTTTGTTCTGGAACGTGGTGCGCGTGGCGCCGTTGCTGTGGAACAGCTCGGGCCGCGTCAGGAAGTAGCGGTAGATCGCCGCGAGGTCGCCGTCCTCACCCCAGACGTCGACGCAGCCTTGAATGGACGTCGAGTCGCGGTAGCCGAGCAGCCAGGTCGACAGCTTCTTGCAGATGTGACGCTTCGTCGAGCCGTGGTTCGCGAGGTAGCGGAGGAGCGCCTCGCCGCGCTGCACGGCTTCGTCGGTGGGGTTGCCGCTGCCGTTGACGATCGCGGGGAGCGTCAACGCGCGCCCCTTCGGCGCGGTGTCGAACAGCACGAGCTCCCGGGCGACGTGGCCGCCCTGGTAGAACTCGAACTCCGCCGTGTGCTCGCCGGGCGTGACCTCCGTGAATCGAATGCCCCATCCGGTGAGCGCGTTGGCCGCGTCGACGACGTCCTCCTGCGTGTAGAACTGGAGTGTGTCGTCGCCGAGGGTGTGCAGCTCGAGGAGCTCGCGCCCGTAGTTCTCGTTGATGCGCCCGCGGCGCGAACGGAAGTTGTCGAGGTAGATCAGCATCGCGGGGTGCTTCGCCGACGCCTCGAGCAGCTCGTAGAACGTGCCGCACTGGTTCCGCTTGAGGGTGCGGTCGTAGTCGACGGAGGCCCACGACGTCTTCGTCGCGTCGATGTTGAAGTGGTTGCGCCAGAACTCGTGGATCTGGTCGCCGATCGCCACGTTCGGCGCGCTCGTCATCAGCGCGATGCGATAGGCGGCGGCGGCGTTGCGCGAGTCGGCGTTGATGCGCGATCGAATCTGCTGCGCCGTGCGAATCCGGTCCCGCAAGCGCGCTTGCCGCGCCGGGTCCGTCTCGTTCGCGAGCACGGTCTTGAGCCGAGAGATCTCGAGGCTCGCGTTTCGGACCTCCGTGTACGCCTCGTGAATCGTCTGGTCCGCGGCGCGATACACAAACGACGAGTGCGGCGCGCTGCGCGCCGGATCCGACAACCCCGCGAGGCGCTGCGCGACCCAGCTCCGGAGGCTCCGTCCCTGGTACAGGCGCGTGGCGATCAGCTCCGCGAGCGCGGCGCGCTGGGCGGTCGACGTCCGGTCGTAGGCGTCCCCGCGCACCGGGTTGTGGCCGAAGCCGAGCCGCGAGAACACGTGCTGGTGGAGCTCGTGGTTGTTGAGCGTGCTCGTCCCGAGGAGGCGACGCACGTCGGTCTCGAACGCGTTGCGCTCGGTCGCGGTGAGGCACTGCGCGTCGGCCTGGCTCGCGACGAGCGTCAGCGCGGCGATGGTGAACAGCATGGTCTTCATCGCTCGACCTCCAGCTCTTCGGGCATCTCGTCGATGAGCATCGAGTCGACGATGTCGATCGACTCCAGCTGCTCGCCGCGGTTTCGGCACTCTTCGGGCTCGAGCTCGCCCTTCTGCATCAGCTCCGCGAGCTCGGTCCGTGCGCCGCGGATCGACTCGTCGTCGTAGCGAGCGAGACAATTGCGCCGAAGCTCGGCGCGCTTGGTCGCTTGGAGCTCTGCATCAGAATTTTGACAGCCGGTAGTGATTGCGCCGGCGGCCGTGAACAAGACGGCCGCGAGCAGCGGGAAGCGTAGTCCATCCATGCGCAAGTTGAATTGCAACGCCGGGGCCAGCGTCCGATCGCAGTCGCGACTCGACGTCGAAACCCGAAGGCGCTGAGGGTTCGATCCGTCAGTGACGGGTGCAGCCGTCAGGTCGCGCGGAGTCGACCGACCATGGTTCCACTTCGACGATCACGAAACACACCGACGCGGGCGAACGTCGACAGCACCGGCCGAAGCAAACCTCGGATTTCTGAGAGCGCTTCGTCGAGCACCACGTCGGGTTCGAGGCCTTCGATCGTGTCGAGCCCCATCGCATCCATCGCGGCTTCGAATGGGGGCGCGACGGCCCAGTGGATCGGCGCGTCGAGGCGCGCGGAGAAGCGCTTCGCTGCGTCGAAGTCGAGCTCGCCGATCACGTCGAGCACCACGACCGCACCCGCGATGCGCTCGCGCATCTTCGTGAACAGCGCGTCGACATCTTCGATGGGCAGGTAGTAGACGAGGCCCTCCGCGATCACGATCGTCTGGTCGGGCACTTCGACGTGGTCGATCCAAGACAAATCCAACGCGGACGCAGCCAGCTGTTCGCTCCCCTCGATCCCGAGCGACGTGCGCGCCGCGATCACCGCGGGCAAGTCGACGTCGAGCCACGCCCCCTCGAACCCCAGGCGCTGACGCCGCGACGACAACCCACAAGCGAGCTCGACGATCTGCGTGACCTCGAAGCGCTCCTGACACAGCCGCACCATGCGATCGATCTGGACCGTGCGGATCGCGGTCTTCGCCTGGATCCACGCCGAGTAGAACTTCGACAACTCGTCCGGCCACCCGAGCGCTTCGAGCCAAGCGACCGCGTCCGGATCCGCGAAGCGACGGTCGGCGCGCCCGTGCTCCTCCGCGCGCGCGCGAAGCGTGAAGAGCGCCGTCTTCGAGACACCTTCCAGCATCAGGGGTGTCTCGGCTCCAGCTCCATCTCGATCGGGAACTGCGGCGCGAGCGTGACGCGAGCGTGCAGGCGTACCTCTTGCCCCGGCGCGAGCCGCGGTTTGAAGCGCTGCGCGATCACCGCGAGCATCAGCGTCGCCTCGGCCATCCCGAAGTGGCGCCCGATGCACGCGCGCGGCCCGGCGCCGAAGGGGATGAACGCGTGCGGGTGCTTCACGCCGCCCGACTCCGGGAGGAAGCGGTCGGGGAGGAACTCGGCGTGGTCCGGGAACCAGCGCTCGTCGCGGTGCATGAAGTAGATCCAGATGAGGAGGTTGTCGCCCGCGGCGAGCGGATAACCGCCGACCTCGGTCTCGCGGACCGCGACGCGCGGCAACAAGTACAGCGGCGGGAACAACCGCATCGCCTCTTGCACCGCGTTCTTCGTGAACACGAGCGACTCGAGGTCCGCGAATGACGGCGCTCGGTCACCGAGCACTTCGTCGAGCTCTGCGTGCAGCTTCGCCTCCTGGTCCCGGTGATTCGACAACAGGAAGAACGTCCACGTCAGCGCGAGCGCGGTCGTCTCGTGGCCCGCGAGGAACATCGTGACGAGCTCGTCGCGGAGCTGCTGACGCTCCATCGACTCCCCCTCCTCCGGGAACTTGAGCTGCGACAACAGGTCTTCGCCCGGTACTTCGCGCTCGTCGATCAGCGGGAAGACGATGCCGTCGATCGCATCGAGCCCCTCCTGCTGCTTCTTGTGCAGCGGCGTCGACACCCAGCGCGGCAGGATGCTCGGGTAGCCCGCGGTCTCCTGGATGATCGTCATCGCGCGCGCGACGTGGTCGTTGTCGTCGGTGGTGTCGTAGTCGAGGAGCGCCTTCGCGACGACGGAGAGCGTCACCTCCATCATCTCGCGGTTGAGATCGTACAGCTCGCCCTCGACCCAGCCGTCGACCATGCGGCGCGCGCGGTCGACCATGATCTCGGCGTACTTCGCGAGCTTCTCGTGACGGAACGCCGGCTGGATCTTGCGGCGCTGGCTTCGCCAGAACTCCCCGTCGCTCGTGAGCAACCCGCGGCCGAGGAACACCTCGAGGTCCTTGCTCCGCTTCGTGAAGTCGGCGGCGCGTGTGACGAGCACTTCGTGGACGTGGTCGGGGTGCCGCATCGAGATGAGCGGCTTACCGGTGATGTCGGTCGCGTAGACGAGATCGCCGAACCGCTCGAAGCGGCTGCGCACGATCGGGAGCAGGCCGCGGGTGTGGTCGGAGACGATCGCGTCCCACGGGCGACGGGCCTCGGTGAACCACGTGGGGCCCGGCGGGCGCTTTCGCTTCACGACTTCGGCTTCGGCTTCTTGACGTTGCGACGCGGCGGCGGCTCGCCGACCGGCTTCAGGTTCTTCAGCGGGAGCGACCCCTCGGGGCCAGCTTCGCCGTAGACCGGCGCGCGTGCCTTCGCGGCGTCGTCGCGGTCGGAGAACTTATCGAGGAGCTCCTTCGCGTTGACCGCGAGGTCTTGGAGGGCCGAGACGATGCGCTCACCGATCGACTGGTACTTCGGCGCGGTCTCGCGGATGAGCGCCGCGATCATCTCGGCCTGCTCGGGCTTCTTTTCGGTGTCGCGCAGGTAGAGCGCGAACACACCGAGGCCGATGTTCGCGTCGGTCAGGGCTTTGAGGTCGCCCTCGTAGGATTCGAGCTCGAGGCGCAGCGCGAGCACCGCCTCTTCGTTCAGCTCGAAGCCGCCGTCCTCGTAGAGCGCGAGGGCGATCCGCGAGATCTTGGGGAGCTTGGTCGGGGCCTTGTACTTCCCGATCTGCTCGAGAATGTCGTCCTTCATGCGGGACGGTCAGCTTAGCGCGCCTTTACATGCCGGCGCAGCCCGCGCAGCTCCCGAGCATCCCGAGGAGCATCCCGCCGAGCTTCATGCCCATGTTCAGGAGGCCCTCCATGATGTGCTGGGCCTCCATCGAGCGCGACGACGCTTCCTGCGTCGCCGAGCGCGCGCGCTCGAGGCGCATGAAGGCGGAGTCACGGTTGTACTGCTGGATGAACGAGCTCATGGGACGCTTCTCCTTCGGTGGTTGGCCAGGCGCCGTCCTGGGCACCCGAAACCAACGACCAGCTTATCGGGTCACGCGTCTCACTCGTTGCGCGAAAAAAGCAGAAAAGCGCAGTGATATCCAGCACTTGACTACATTACAATACACTTACATACCTTTACCTTCAGATCGGGTCAGGGGAACGCGGAGGCCCGACGTGGTGTCCGAACGGTCGAATGGGCGACCGCGGTTTCCATCCTGCGCCCGAGGACTGCAGGATAGCGTTGGGGGTGTCCGCGGGGGAGCCAACGCTGGGGGGGATCCGCCCAGCCGCGAAACGCGCGCTCGCTTGGGCGGGGGCTTTCCTCCTCTTCGTCGCGCTCGGGCCCGTCCAGATGGAGGCGCTGGGGTTGGTGTGGCCGGTCGACCTGATCGACGACCCAGCTTTCCTCGCACACGCGATCGCGCTGTTGTTCGCGAGCGTCGGGTTGATCCTCCTCGGTCGCAGCCGCCGCTCGCGCCTGAGCACCGGGCTGCTCGGCCTCGCGCTCCTCGCCGTGGCGAGCGTCGCGCTCCTCACTTCACGTCCGCTCGCGTCCGGGCTCGTCGTGCTCGTACCGCTCGCGATGCAGAGCACGGCGCCGTTCATGGTCCTGGCCGTCGGGCTCATCGCCGCCGCGACCCGGTGGCGCGCGGGGATCGAAGGGCTGATGCGTTCGGCGCGCATCGCCGCGGCGCTCGTCGGGCTCGCGACCCTCGCCGCGGTCGCCGCGTTCAGCTGGCCATCCCCGGGCGGGCCCGTCGCGGTCTTGTGGTGGGACGGACTGGCCGCGGCCGTGTCGCTCGACGTCTCGCTCGACCACCGCCGCGCCGCGCTCACGCAGCTCGTGACGTCTTCGCTACCGTTGGCGCTGGTGGCGTTCGGTGCGTGGCGAAGCCTACGTCGGACCGGCACGACGTCGAGCGCGACGGGGTGGATCCTCGCGCTGCCCCCCGCCATCCTCCTGACGCTCGGGCTCAAGGGCGCCGCGACCTTCGGGGACGACGGCTACGTCCTCCTCGGCGCGCGGACCGCCGCCGTCTTCGTCGCCGCGACGATGACGATCGCCTTCTCGGTGTCCGGGATCCTGGAGCAGCTCTTCGATCCGCTCGGCGCCGATTGTCACCACCCCACGCGACTCCTCCGCGACGAGCTTCTGTATGGCGCGCTCCTCGAGGCCGGCGACAGCGCCCCGGACTTCGCGAAGGCCCTCCCCGAGTACCGGCCGATCGTCCGCCGCATCGTGCGGGAGCGGTTCGCGGCGTTGTTCAGCGAGGTCGCGCATCATCACTCCCACCTCGCGCCGTACTGGCTCGTGCGCGACGACGTCCTGCGCCTGCTGTGGGGTGACGTCTCGCGTCCGCCCTCCGAGGACGAGCCACCGCGCGCGCCTCCCCCCTCGAGCCCGATCGCCCGCTGGATCGCGAAGGGCCGTCGGGTCGAGACGATGGCGGCGATCGGGATCGTCACCCTCGCGATAGGCGCGACGGTCACCGCCCGGCTCACGACGCCGCACGCCGCGCCGTGGCGCATCGTCGACGACACCGGGTGGGCGCTCGCGCTCTACCGCGACCACCTCCCGCGCATCGCGATCGCCGCGGGTCAGTCCGCGCCGGACGATCACGCGCTACTCGACGAAGTCACCGCGCGCGCGGTGACCGCCGCCGACGGGCACCCGGATCTCGCCGCCGCGATCGAGCGCATGGGGGGAGCGGCGCGCGACGTCCGTGACAACGCGCGCACGTTGCGACGCAGCGGCGAGGCGATCAACGTCGCGGCGCGCGAGGCGGGGCTCCCGTTCTACGTCGACGTCAACGTGCTCGGGAACCGACGCCGCGACCAGTGGATCTTCTACCTCAAGACGTACCGCATCCGGCGCACGCGCATCGCACGCGCGGGCGACGCCTCCTACGCCGCGCTGTGGGTCGACCGCCTCGATCACACCAACGTCGTGGAGCGTCAGCTCGGCTGGACGAAGCGCGACCAGCCGCGCGGCATGGTGATCCTCGACGTGGTGCGTGACTACTGGCGCGACGACCTCGCGCCCGCGCTCGCCGGAGGGACGCTCTCCCACTACGCCCGCATCTACGAAGACTACGCGTACCTCCTCTACGCCGACCTGATGCGCGCGCTCGACGCGGATCCACGCGTCGACGGCGACAGCTTCGCCGCGCTCGTCGCGTGCATCGAAGACGGCACCCTCACCTACGAAGGCGGCTGGCGATCCGAGCCGGTCGAGATCCTCGCGCAGCGCATCGAGCCGGCCCCGATGGCAAAGCGCGAAGGCGGCGCCGAATGTGAGGACGTGCGACGACGCATCGAGCCCGTCATCGTGGAGGTGCTCGCGCGCAAGGTCGAGGTGCACGAGGTGCAGCACGTGATCGACGGTCGTTCGCTCGAAGCCCCGGCTGCGCTGCGCGCGACGATGGCGGGTTACTCGGAGGACGCGATCGCGTTCGCGACCGCGGAGCTGTCCGCGTACCTCGCGGAGGTCGCGCACTCGAACCTGCCGCGCCTCGCGCTCGTGCACTTCCTCGCGATCTCGGCGCAGCGCGATCGGACGCCCGAGGCCTTCGCCGGTCACGTCGCGCGGGTGGCGCTCGAGCGGGAAGGGCCCCTCGACACGCTCCTGTCGGGCTCGGAGGACGAGGTGCGCGCCGCGGCGGATCGTGCGTACGCGGAGCTGTTCGGGCGGGCGCGTATCACCTTCGACTTGTCCGACCTCCCCGTGGGACCATGATGGCCAGGTGGAGCCGACCAAGAACCTCAACGTCAGCTACGCGCTGGCGATCGCTGGCTTCTTCACCCCCGTCGCGGGGCTCCACCGCTTCTATCTGAACCGCCCGCTCACCGGCATCCTGTGGATCGTGACCTGGGGTCTGTTCGGCTTTGGCACCCTCGTCGATCTGATCCGCATGCAGACCATGGTCGAGGCCGAGAACGCGGGCGCGGCGCTCGCCACCGCGAAGACCGCGGGCGCGCTCCCTTCCTACACGACGCGCATGAGGGACCTCAGCCCCGAGCAACAGATCCTGCGCGTCGCCCACGAAGAGGAGGGCGTGGTCACCGTCGACATCGTCGCCGCGAAGACCACGCTGAGCATGCGCGCCGCGGAGAAGCAGCTCGAGCGCATGCGGGACGACGGCTTCGTGCAGGTCGACATCAGCGAGTCGGGCGCGAAGCTCTACATGTTCCCGGGCCTCGTCTCGAAGAAGCCGCTGCAGCTCGAGGGCCTCTGACCTCACCCGCCGCGCGCGCCGCGCACACGAGCAGCCCCAAGCCGAGGATCCAGCCCAGCCCGCCGCGGCGCGCCCCCGGGTGCGCGGAACAACCGCCCGACGCATTCGCGCAGAGCGCCTGGAGCCCGAACTGGGCGCAGAGCGGATCACAGGCGTCCGCGCGGCACAGCGACGAGGCCGCCGTCGCGATCGACGTCGCGCGTTCGAAGCCGCCATCGGCGTGAACGACCGGCCGGCGGCAACCGTCTGGGGTGTACTCGAAGTCGTTTGCGCCGCCGCCGAAGATCGCGACGACGTCGCCGTGGGCATCGACGAGCGGACCGCCCGAGCCCCCCGCGAACGCATCGTGTGACGTCCGAAGGACCTCGTTGCCGACATCGATGACACGTCCGTTCGGAGCCGCCTTCATCGGGAGGCCGCCGCCGAACCCCAGGAGGGTGAGTGATTCGTCGCGTGAGGCCGGTGCGCTCCTCGCGCGCGCGGGGACGAGGGCGCCCTCGACGGGGCGATCGAGGCGCAGCCACGCGACATCGACGTCCTCGTCGGTGCGGAGCTCCGCGACGACGTCGCTACAGGCGTAGACGTCCCCGTCCGAGATTGCGAGCACGCCGTCCTCGTCGACGAAGTACGCGCCGAAGACGATCTTCGAGTGCGCGCACAGGCGAGCGCAGTGCGCGGCGGTCGCGACGACGTCGGCGCCGAGGAGCACGGCCGTGCAGGCCGCGACGACGGGCTGCTCGCGGAAGCGGACGTCGGGACACAGCGCCTCGACGGCGCCCCAGCTCGGCCCCACGAGCGTACCCGCCTCCAACCGGTCGCTACGCACGAGCGCGGCGACGGAGAAGCGTCCGACGCGGCGGACGACCGGGTTCGGAAGATCGATCAGCTCGACCCGATCGTCGTCCCCGTAGATCACGCCGCGGGCGTCACGCTCGACGTTCGCCGGCTCACCGCACGCGGCGAGCACAGCGAACGCCACCAGCGCCGCACCGCGCCAACCCGCCCGAGGCACGTAGACTACTGCGTCCCGCGGCGCCGAATCACATAGTTCGAGTACGCCATCCACGGGTCATGGGCATCGTAGACGCCGATGTTCGTGCCGCCCCCGGGGATCGGCACCCAGCGGTCGAACGCGGAGGCGCCACCCCCGGCCGTGGTGGAAGGCTGCTCCTGACGTACGAACGTGTACGGAGCGCCGTCGGCCGTACCCACGGCCCACGCGATGCCGGTCCGCGAGGTCGAGACGTCGACCGCGACGCCCGTCTCGTTGCCGAAGCTGTTCGGCGCGAGGTTCGTCAGGCGACGCCAGTAGGATCCGTTCGGATTGGACGCCGTGATACCCGAGCGCTCGTACACGTAGCCGGCCGCGTTGACGACGTGCACCGTGCCGTCGGCCCCGACGGAGATACGGACCGCGGCGCCGCCGACCTCGACCCAGTTCGATCCGGTGAAGCGCATGATCGCGTACCCACCCGCGCCCCGCGGCGTGCGCGATACGATCCAAGCGTTGTGCGCCGACCCCGCGCCCACGTCGAACGCGCGCTGGCCGTAGCTGACGTCGTACCAGGACGTGCCGCTCGGGTTGCTGGAGGTGACGCCGAGGCGGCGATAGATGTAGCCACCTGCGTTGACCACCCACGGGACGTCACCGACGGCGACCCGCACGGCGTGCCCGTTCGTCATCGACCACCCGTTGCCGACCCGACGGTAGATCGGTGCGCCCCCCGGGCCCCCGTACATCTCACCCACGACCCAGGTCCCCGCCGCACCGGAGTCGATGTCGCGCGCCAGGCCCGAGGTCGTGTTCCAACGTCGGTACCTGAACGTCGTCGCCGCGAGGTCGTCGTCGTGCAGCACCGCCGTCCCGAAGGTTCCGCCGGTGGGGAACATGACGGCGCCGCCGATGCCGGAGTGATCGAAGCCGAGCATGTGGCCGATCTCGTGCACCAACGTGTTCGACATGTTGACGCTGCCGTTGGGCGTCCACCCCTCCCAGGTGTCCATGTCGATCGAGTGGCGGGACCCGCCCCAGTAGTTGTTGTACGTGAGGCCCAGCGTCCCACCCGGACCATCGATCATCCGGAAACGAATCAGGGCGTGGGAGCTCCCGGTGGTCTGCACGAACCGCACGCTGATGTGCGGGTGCCAAACCGCGAACGCCGCGGCGACCGCAGCATCGCGCTGCGCGACGGTCCACCCCTGGCCCGGCATCCCTTCGACGCGATACAGGAACGTCGCGCCGTAGGCGTAGGGCGACGAGTACTGCGCGTCGTGGTGCCACTTGTCGTCGTCGGCGCCCGCGTGACGGACCGGGTTGCCGCAACGGGGCGCGTTCATCATCGCGATCGTCTCTTCGTCGGCGACGCCGGTGACCTCGAGTCCATGGGCCGCCTGGAAGATCTCGACGGCCTCCTGCGTACGCGCGTCGAAGACATCCGGCGCCGCCGGTCCCTCGGCGACGGCCGGCACCCAGTCCAACCAACGCTGGGCGATCTCGTCGTTCGGAAAGTAGCCCGACCGCGCCAGGTACGCGTTCACGAGCTCGACCTCTGGACCGGAGTCATCGAGGCCCAGCGCCTCGGACCCGCCGTCGACGGGACCACCGCATGCGGCCACGGCCACGAAGGTCAAGGCCAGCGTCGGGCCACGGCGTCGCGGCGAGACCGCGCAGGTCAGGTTGATGTTCATCGTGTTGTGCTCCTCGAAGATGGCGCCAGGCGGCGCTCAGATGGTTCCCCGCGCGGTCCGCGGCGTTTCGAGGGAGTTGGAGGCAGGGCCGCGTTCGGGTGTAACGCGGACGGCGAGACGCTCGGCTTTTCCCGCTGCGGCAGACCGTCGCAGCGTCATCGTGCCGCATTCCGCCGCCGCGCTTCGGCCGGCATCACGGAGGGCATGATTCGACGCATCCTCCTCACCGCCCCCCTCGCCGTGGGCCTTGTGGCCTGCTCCGGCTCCGACGGCGATGACCACATGCACCACGAGATGGAGGCGTTCACGTTGAGCTTCGGCGCGATGGCCGGCGGCAACGCAGTCGACTGCACGAGCGACATCGCCGGGATGGGCCCGGGCGGCGCGACGGCGGTCGGCATCAGCGACATCCGCTTCTACGTCAGCGGCGTCCGGCTCCTCGACGCCGACGGCACCGAGCTCGAAGCGACGCTCGACACCAACGACTTCCAGTACACGAGTGACGCCGGGTCGGTCGCGCTGATCGACCTGACCGGCAACACGTCCGGGACGTGCGCGGACTCCGCGCTCGCGGGCGGCGAGGGCACGGCGCGCACGAACGATCGCATCACCGGCATGGTCCACGGCGACATCGCCGCGGTCGAGCTCGACATCGGGTTGCCGCAAGCGATCATGAAGGACGTCATCGCGACCAACTCGGCCGAGGACGCCCCCTCCCCGCTCGGCGAGCTGTACTGGTCGTGGGCCTCCGGCTACCGGCACCTCGTGTTCAACTTCACGGTCGAGACGGGGACGACGGCCGGCGAAGGTTACGTGCACGTCGGCAGCCGCGACTGCGGCGGTGACGGCGCGCGCGCGCTGACGGACCGCGACAGCTGCGGTTTCGTGAACAACCCGCACATCACGTTGAGCAGCTTCGACGCGGCGAACGACAAGGTCATGATCGACGTCGGCGAGCTGCTGGACGGCGTCGACTTCATCACCGCCGTTCGCGACCCGAACCCGCCGCACGACGTGATCGGCATGGGCCCCGGCGTGTCGTGCCACTCGTCGCCGATGCAAGACGACTGCATGTCGATCTTCACGAACCTCGGCCTCGACATGTCGACCGGCGACAGCACCGGAACGAACGCGGTCTTCTCGGCGCGCTGATGCGACGCTTCGCGATCCTCCTCCTGTTCGCCGCCGGATGTGGTGGCGCGCCCGCGGTCGACGCGGGGGAGGAGGATCTGCGTGCGCTCTTGGGGGTGCCGGACCACATGGCGCTCCCGCCCATCCCCGACTTCAACGTCCCCACCGCCGAGAAGATCGAGCTGGGGCGGTGGCTCTTCTACGAGAAGCGCCTCTCCGCGAACGAGACGCAAGCGTGCAGCTCGTGCCACGAGCAGGCCCGCGCGTTCGCGGACGGCGTCGACACCCCGGAGGGCTCCACGGGGCAGCGCCTCGTGCGCAACAGCCAGGGGCTCGGCAACGCCGTCTATCACTCCACGCTCACGTGGAGTAACGACGGCTTCCAAGAGCTCGAGGATCAGCTGCGCGTGCCGCTCACCGCCGACAACCCGGTGGAGCTCGGCATCACCGACAGCGTCCGCGAGGAGGTCCTCGCGCGCTTCGACGACGACCCGACGTACGCCGCGCGCTTTGCCGAGGCGTTCCCCGAGAGCGACACCGGCGCCACGCTCAACAAGGTGATCTTCGCGCTCGCGAGTTTCCTGCGGACGATGGTCACCGGCAACGCGCCGTACGATCGCTACGTCGCCGGCGACACCTCCGCGCTGACTTCGCAGCAGGTTCGCGGGCTTCGGCTCTTCAACGGCGAACGCTTCGAATGTTTCCACTGCCACAACGGCGTGAACTTCACGGTCTCCTACCGCGACAACGACTCGGACGCGGGCAGCACCCAGTTCCCGTTCTTCAACACCGGCCTGTACAACGTCGGCGGCGACGGCGACTACCCGAGCCGCGACCAAGGCCTCTACGACCTCACGCTCGACCCGAAGGACCGCGGCCTGTTTCGACCGCAGAGCCTCCGGAACGTCGAGCTGACCGCGCCGTACATGCACGACGGAAGCATCGCGACGCTGCGCGAAGTCATCACCGAACACTACGCGCGCGGCGGCCGCATCATCGAGTCCGGCCCCGACGCCGGCGACGGACGAACGAACCCGCTCAAGTCGGGGCTCGTGCAGGGCTTCATCACCGACGACGAGGAGATCGACGCGCTCGTCGCCTTCCTCGAATCGCTGACCGACCCCGCGTTCGTGAGCAACCCAGCGCTGTCGGACCCCGACCCGAACGACTGAATCGCCGCTCGCCATACCCGCGTGGTAGCAGTGGCGAGCAGTGGCTTCGACCAGCGGCCGGCTCGACACACGCCGACTCGTCTCGCTCGCTCGGCCCGAGCTCCCCCGCCTCGTCGTCGCAACCATCGCGCTGCTCATCAGCTCGTCGATGGTGCTCGCGTACCCGCAGGTCATTCGGTACATGGTCGACGCCGTCGTCGAGGGCGAGTCACTCGAGGCCGTCGACCTCGCGACGCTCGTCCTCCTCGGCGCGTTCGTCGTGCAGTCGGTCTTCTCGATGCTGCGCGCGTGGCTGTTCACCGTGGCGGGCGAGCGCATCGTCGCCGACCTCCGCAAGAACCTGTTCCGCGCCATCATCTCGCAGGACATCGCGTTCTTCGACGAGCGCCGGACCGGGGAGCTCACGAACCGCCTCGCGTCCGACACCACGGTCCTGCAGAACGCGGTGACCGTGAACGTCTCGATGGTGCTCCGCCACACCATGAGCACGCTCGGCGGCGTCGTGTTGCTCGTGTGGATGAGCCCCGTGCTCGCCGGGGTCTCGATGGCGGTGGTCCCGGTGGTTGCCGTCGGCGCGGCGCTCTACGGGCGCCTGATTCGCCGGCTCTCCGTGAAGGTTCAAGACGCGCTCGCCGCCTCGACGGAGGTCGCCGAAGAGACGATCGCCGGCGTCCGCACCGTGCGTTCGTTCGCGCGCGAGGCGAGTGAAGTCGATCGCTACGGTCAGCGCGTCGAAGACTCCTTTGCGCTCGCGGCGAAACGTGCGCTCGCGATCGGCGGCTTCTCGGGCATCGCCGGCTTCCTCGGGTACGGCGCGCTCGCGTTGGTCGTCTGGTACGGCGGGCGCATGGTGCTCGACGGGCGCCTGACCATCGGCGATCTCACCGCGTTCATCGTCTACACCATGATCGTCGCCGTATCGCTCGGCTCCCTCGCCGGGCTCTACGGCGACTTCATGCGCGCCGTCGGCGCCTCGCAGCGGGTGTTCGAGCTGATGGATCTCACCGCCGCGATCGAGATGGCGGACGGCAACACACCGCCGGAGCGCATCGAGGGCCGCGTGCGCTTCGACCACGTCCGGTTCGCCTACCCGTCACGCCCGGACGTCACGGTGCTCGACGACTTCGACCTCGCGATCGAACCGGGGGAGCTGGTCGCGCTCGTCGGTCCGTCCGGCGCGGGCAAGTCGACGGTCGCGTCGCTCCTGCTCCGCCTCTACGACCCGCAGTCGGGCGCGCTCGCCGTCGACGGCCACGACATCCGGAGCTTCGACCCACGCCAGTGGCGCGAGCGCGTGGGCTCCGTGAGCCAGGAGCCGATCCTGTTCGCCACGACGATCTCCGACAACATCCGGTACGGCCGCGCCGACGCCACCGACGAACAGGTCCGCGCCGCCGCCCGCGCCGCCAACGCCGAGGTGTTCGTCGACGCGTTCCCCGAGGGCTTCGACACGCTCGTCGGGGAACGTGGCGTCCGCCTCTCCGGCGGCCAGAAACAACGCATCGCGATCGCCCGCGCGGTGCTCCGCGATCCCCGCGTGTTGATCCTCGACGAGGCGACCTCCGCGCTCGACGCCGAGAGCGAGCACCTCGTGAAGGAGGCGCTCGACCGCCTCATGGAGGGACGCACCACGATCGTCATCGCGCACCGCCTCTCGACGGTGATCGACGCCGACCGGGTCGTGGTGTTGGACGGCGGGCGCGTCGTGCAGAGCGGTCCGCACGACGGGCTCATGAACGAAGACGGCCTCTACCGCCGCCTCGTCGAGCGCCAGTTCTCCAAGTAGCTAGACGCTACGCGAGAGATCCTTGGCGAGGTTCTTCTGGTGCGACTCGATCGTGCCGCCGCCGATCTCCAGCAGCTTCGCGTCGCGGTAGAGCCGCTCGACCGGGTACTCCGTGCAGTACCCGGCACCGCCGAGCACCTGCATCGCGTAGTCGGCGACCTTCTTCCCGACCGGCGCCGCGAACAGCTTCGCGGCGTCCGAGCCGACGCGGTTGCGGACGTCCGGGCCGACGCTGCGCGCGACGTTGTACACGAGGCAGCGCGCGGCCTCCGTCATCGCGTAGCCGTCGCCGATGTAGCGCTGCACCTGGCCGAACTGGTTGATCGACTGACCGAACGCGACGCGCTCGCGCGCGTAGTCGATCATGATCTCCATGCAGCGATCCGCGATCCCCACCGACATCGCCGCGAGGGTCAGGCGCTCGATCTCCAGGTTGCGCATCATGTGGACGAGGCCCTTGCCCTCCGTCCCGACGAGGTTGTCCTCGGGCACTTCGCAGTTGTCGAAGATCAGCTCCGACATCGTGCTCGCGCGCATCCCCATCTTCTTGATCGGCTTCGACGTCGAAAAGCCCGGACAGTCCCGGTCCACGATGAACGCGGTGACCTTGCCGTCGACCTTCCCGTACACCAGGAACACGTAACCCTCCGGCCCGTTGGTGATGTACGTCTTCGTCCCGTTCAGGATGTACTTCGCGCCCTTCTTCTCCGCGACGGTACGCATGCCGAGCACGTCCGTGCCGTGCCCCGGTTCGGTCATGCCCATGCCGCCGACCCACTCCCCCGTCAGCACCGGCTCGAGGTAGCGCTTCTTCTGCGCATCATTCGACGCGTAGAAGAAGTTGTTCACGAACAACATCGAGTGCGCGAGGTACGCGAGCGTGAAGCCGGGGTCGGCCTTCGACAGCTCGTGGTGCGCGATCACCGCCGCGACCGAGTCCATCCCCGAACCGCCGGCCTCCGCCGGGACCGTGATCCCGAGGAGCCCCAACCCGCCGAGCTTCTTGAACAGCTCGACGTTCAGGCACTGTTTTTGGTCGTAGGTCTCCGCCTGGGGCTCCACTTCCTGGGTCGTGAAGTTCGCCACCATGTCCCGGAGCATCCGGTGCTCCTCGGTCGGGTTGAACAGATCGCCACTCATCCGCGGCGAGATTCGCCCTCAACCGGAGAAGTTGGCAAGCGTTGCGAGCGCCCCCGCGAGCCCGTCGTGCAACGGGCGCACGTCCTCTTCCTTCCAGGACGCCGCGTCATCGCGCACGAAGCTGGTGCGGTCCACGCGGTTGTCGAAGCGCGCGATCGGGAGGTCGTAGGCCGTGCCGTCGCGGTCGATCGGGAGCGTCCCGGGCTGGCGCGCGTTCTTCTCGAGCCAGTCCATGTCGTCACACCCGTATTCGTTGCGCATCACGTACTCGGGCACGCCGTGGTGCAGGATCGAGCCCGGGTCGTCCGGGTCAGCCCGCGCCTCGTTCTTCCGACGCGACTCCTCGGGGGTCACCCAGATGTAGAGGACCTTCGCCTTCGCCAGAAGCGCGGGCGAGAGCTTCGAGAGCGAGTATTTGTAGCCGTGCGGCTCGGGGAGCGGGAGGTCCGAACCCTCCGGACCGCCACGCGCGAACTCGATGACCAGGGTCTTGCCGTCGAGGGTGTCGGGGTAGTTCGCGACGAGCGCATCGAGCTGATCGCGGCACTCCTTCTCGATCGCCGCGAGCACCTTCTCGCGCGCTGCGTCAGGAATCGAGGACGTGCGCGTGTCGGCGCCGACGACCTCGGACGCACGGTCGAAACGCTCCAGCATCCACGCCGCCGCGGACTGAACGTCGTGCTGACGCTTCGCCACCAGATCGTCGTAGTCCTGGTTGAGCAGCTCGATGAGCGTGCCCCAGTGCCGGCGATCGAAGAACGACTTGTCGGGCGCTTCGAAGTAGATGCGCGCGAGGCCCTGCGCCATCAGCTCGTCGTCGACGCGGCGCATCAGGTGAACGTAAGGAAAATCGTCCAGCTGCACCGTGGGACCCATGTGAAAATCGTTCGCCGCGCTCTCGGGCGAGAGGTGCGCCAGGTATTTGCGCACTTCGGACTTACCGGAGGCCGGGAGCGCGAGGAGCAGAACGGTATCGAGGACCATGGCGCCCGGAATCGCGGCGCCGCGTGATGCGGTCAAGCTTTTTCGGGCGCGGCGAGCGTGCTCGGCGCCGCGTCGTCTTCGACTTCGTGCGTCAGAATCAGCTCCGCGGAGCGACGCTTCTCCGCCTGGGAGAGGAATGCGACGGCGACGAAGATGAAGCCGAGCGAGACCCAATCCTGCACCTTCGGCATCTTCCCGCCGTAGGCGACGGCGAAGATCAGCGTCGCCACGGTGCCGGCGATCAGCGACGTCAGGCGGTTCACGAGCCCGGCGAACGTCGCGGTGCGCCCCTTGTACATGAAGATGAACACCGAGAAGAACGCGACGACGCCGAACGCCATCCCTGCGACGATCGCGCTGGCCCACTCTGGCCGCGGACGATCGATCGCACCGATGAACAGCTCGATGCGCTCCCCCGTCACCCCGAACAACGACGGGGCGAAGTAGATGAACACCGAGATGAAGAGCAGCGCGACGACCGCCGACAGCTGCTCGACGGCGAAGAACCCGCGGTTGTCGCTCTTGGCGCCCTTCGGCCGCGTGTTCTTGTAGTAGTTCATGATGTAGATGCGGATCGCGTACGCGGCGATGTAGCTCGACAGGATCGTCATCGCCGCTGCGTTGCCGACGAAGTCGAAGTTGCCCTTCCCGCTCGCGACGAAGCTCGCGTAGACGAGGTGCACCGCGACCGCGCCGATCGCGAAGCAGACCGCGACGTTCTCCTGCCAGTAGACCTTCTTGTCGAGGATGCCGCTGCGGATCTGGAGCGCGTCGACGATGCGGCTGATGACGATGACGGAGCCGCGCATGATCACCATCGCGACCATCACGGAGATCGGGAGCGTGTACATCAGCGTCGTCGTGGGGATGACGACGGCGGTGCAGATGCCCGACGGGATGATGTAGAGCAGCTCGACCGGTACCTGCCGACCGCCGAGCTCGAACGTCCGGTTCGACTTCAGCCGATACCAGCGCAACACGAGGACGACGGTGGTGCCGACCATCATCCCGCCCGCGGTGCTGTAGACGAGGAACTCGATCCCCTTGAGCTGCGGGAGCCCTCGGTCCAACGGGCCGAGGAAGTATTTCACCGTGACGCCGGTGATGACGTAGAAGACGAAGTAACCCGCACAGAGCTGAAGTAATCGCCCGGTGCTACCGTCCTTCGTCCTCAGCATCCTTCGAAGATACTACATGACCCGACGTCGGCGCGTCGGTCCGTATGAGGACTTCCTCCAACGACTTGCGTTCGATGTCCGGCACCTCGCAGTCCGGCTCGGGGAAGCCGACGGGAATCAACAGATAGGCGCGCTCCGAGGCCGGACGCCCGAGGATCTCGGCCAGGAAGCTCATCGGGCTCGGCGTGTGCGTGAGCGCGACCAGCCCGGCACGATGCAGTGCGGCAAGGAGGAAACCGACCGCGATGCCGACCGACTCGGCGACGTAGTAGTGCCGCTCGTCCTTGGTCGAGCCCGAGCGCTGCGCGAACACGACAATCAGCGCGGGGGCGATCTCGAGGAACGGTTTGTTGGGCCCGGTGCCGAAGGGCTCGAGATCCTGTAGCCACCGATCGGGCGCGCGTCCGCCGTAGAAAGCGCGCTCCTCCTTCTCGGCGGCCTCGCGGATCTTCTTCTTCGTCGCGGGGTCCGTAACGAGGGCGAACGTCCACGGTTGTTTGTTCGCGCCGGAGGGCGCCTGCGCGGCCGCGGCGATGCACGTCTCGATCACACCTTCGGGGATCGGATCCGACGAGAACTCGCGAACGGAGCGACGCGTGGACACCTCGTCGAGAAAAGACTGCGCACGTTCGCGCATCGCGTCCGGCGAAATTCGTTCGTAGTCGAGCCGCACCATCGGCGGATTTCCTTCAGACTTCTCGGTCACCCTTGTCTTCCCCAAACGTCGAAACCGTGGTTTTCGTTACGCGGTCACGTCGTGACGGTCAGCATTCCCATGCCGGGGCCTCTGCAGCCCGGCCGCTATCTGCAGCGCCCCAATCAGTTCACGCTCCGCGTGCGCCTCGACCTGACGGGCGAGATCGTCCTCGCCCATCTTCCAGATCCGGGGCGGCTCGTCGACCTTCTCGTCGAAAACGCGCGAATTTGGCTCCGGCAGGTCAACGATCCGTCCCGAAAAACGCAATGGACGGCCGTCGTCGCGCAAGACGTACAGAGCAACGTCCTCGTCTCCGTCGACACCCGCCTCCCGAACGAGCTGGTCGCCGCCGCGATCGCCGCGGACGAGCTCGAGGAGATCGACGGCTGGACCCTCGTCAAACGTGAAGCCACGGTCGGCCGCTCGCGCTTCGACTTCCTCCTCGAGACGGTCTCCGGCGAGCAGATGGCGCTCGAGGTGAAGGGCGTGACCCTGGTGAAGCAGGGCATCGCGATGTTCCCCGACGCCCCCTCCGATCGCGCCGTCAAACACCTGCGCGAGCTCGCCGACATCGCTCAACAACCGGGCTGGGGCGCGACAGCGCTGTTCCTCGTGCAGCGCATCGACGCCGAAAAGGTCATGGCCGCGCGCCACATCGATCGTGACTTCGCGGACGCGCTCGCCGACGCCGCGCGCGCCGGGGTACGACTCGTTGCGCGCAGGTGTCAGCTCACCCTCGAAGAGATGGCGTTGGGCAACAGCATCCCCGTAGACCCCGCACTCCACCGACACTGACCCCTGCCAAGGACCGAGACACGGGCGCGCGGCGTTCGAGACACCGGTGTCTCGCGTTCGTGCACCGACCGTCACAGCCTGACACGCCCGCACTTCCATTGAAGCGAATCGGGACGTGCGGCCGCCTTTCACGGCTGTTCACAGCAAACGCGATTCAGCAATCCGAGCCCCCGTCGAATGTTGAGCACAGGAGGCTACGAGACCCATGACCCTGAAGACCCAGCTCACGATGACCGCCGCGATGGCCGGCGCCGCGTTGTCCTTCGCGTGCGGCCGCGCGGAGATCAACACGGGCGCCGATCCAGACCCGGTGCTCTCCTACAACATTCTGGATCCGCAGCTCGACGTCAGCGAGATCCAGGGCCACCCGGCGTTGACGCAAGTTCGGTTGACGAACGTCCAGACGCTCCGCCACAGCCTGCCGCCGGTGAACCTGAACCCGGTGTCCTCGTCCGCGCAGCGCTCCGGCCCCGTGCTCACCGAGTGGAACCACAGCGCGCTGCAGGTCTCGCAGATCGAGTTCATGCCGATGCTCTACGAAGAGGTCCGCGGCGACGAGGTCCACGTCCTCCAGGTTCACTTCGACGAAGGCCGCCTCGTACGCTGGGCGCGCTGGAACGATCGCGACGGCACCTGGGTGCGCGAGTCCGGTGAGGACTACGTCGCGCTCGAGCGCCGCGAGCGCCCCATCTCCCTGTGGTCGGATCTGCTCGGCATCGTCGAGCTGCACGACTGCCGCGCCGACGTCGACGGCCGCTTCGCGTGCGACGCGCGTCGCGAGGCACGCATCGACACGTACTTCCCGCGCGCCGTCGGCGAGGACGAAGGCCCCGCGTCGCTCGCGTGCCTCGAGGGTTGCCTGAACCCGCAGGGCATCGGCACCGATCCCTACTTCCACAACATCGACAGCGCCGAGTCGCAGCAGGTCGACGAGGTCGTCGTGAGCTACCAGTACGACTCCGCCGCGCGGATGCTCTACTTCGACGGTGAGCGCGTGCTCCCCGCCGAGGGCGAGCCCCACGCCGTGTCCGGCTTCATGTTCGAGAACACCGAGAAGAACCTGCACGCGATGGCCTGCAACTACGACGGCAAGCGCTTCGAAGGTGTCTGCACCTACCAGGTCCTCGACCGCTACTACACCTGGTCCACGGACAGCTCGGTGTCGGCGAACCGTCGCCTCCCGCGCGTGCAGCCGTAACCAGAAACGTTCGCCCCCAACAGAAAAACCGAGGCGCCCTTCGACCCCTGCGTGCGGGTCGGGGGGCGTCTCCCTTTCAGCTGAAGTGGAGCGAGCGCTCGAAGTCGGACGGGTTGGACGCAGCGCTCATCGCGACCTCGATCGTGATGTACCCGGAGCGGTGGAGCTCGATCAGGTGCTGGTCGAACGTCTGCATCCCGTACTGCGTGCGCCCCTTCTCGAGCACCTCGCGCAGCCCCGCCGTCCGCGCCGGATCGCGGATGTACTGCTGCACCGTCTTCGTCACGAACATCAGCTCGACCGCCACGATGCGCCCCCGCCCGTCCGCGCGCGGGAGGAGCCGCTGGCTGATCGTCCCGCGGAGATTCTCGGCGAGACGCATCCGCACCGAGTCCTCTTCGTTGGACGGGAACATGGACAGCAGGCGGCCGATCGTCTTCGGGGCATCGGTGGTGTGGATCGTCGAGAACACCACGTGCCCCGTCTCGGAGGCCTTCAGCGCGATGTCGACGGCCTCTTGGTCGCGAATCTCGCCGACGACGATCACGTCCGGGTCCTGCCGGAGCGCCGCGCGCAACGCGACGTGATAGTTCGCGGTGTCGATCCCGATCTCACGCTGGCTGATCGAGGACTGCGCGTTCTTGTGCAGGTACTCGATCGGATCCTCGACCGTCACGATGTGTGTGTTGCGGGTGTGGTTGATGTGGTGGACGAGCGACGCGAGCGTCGTGCTCTTGCCCGAGCCCGACGCACCGGTCACGAGGATCATCCCGCGCTCTTCGTTGGCGAGCTGGACGGTCTGGGGCGGGAGGCCGAGCTGCTCGAGGTTGGGGACGTCGCTCGGGATGATGCGGAGGATCGCCGAGAGCGACCCGCGCTGCCGGTAGATGTTCACGCGGAACCGACCAATGCCCGCGAGGGAGTACGACGTGTCGAGCTCCTGGATCTCGTCGATGTTGTCGCGGTGCTTCGGGTCGCGCATCAGGTGCAAGCAGACCTGCCGAGCGGCCGTCGGCGTCAGCCGATCCGCCTGTAGGTACTGGAGCTTCCCGTTGATGCGAAACGCGGGCGGCGTGCCGGCCTTCAGGTGCACGTCGGAGGCTCCGCTCTTGAAGCCCATCTCCAGGAGTTGGTTCAGCTGCTCGACGTTCATGCTCAGCGCGGAGCGTAGCGCAGAACGAGGATGTTCGACGCCGCGATCGACACACGCGCGCCGTCCGGCGACGCCACACCGTTCGCGAGGCGCATCGGCGCGTCGGTCTCACGCCGATACGCCGCCCCCGCCACGTGGTGATAGCCACCATCGGCGTCGTCGGAGCGGTTGATGACATGGTCTGTACGAAGGATCGTGTCTCCGTCCGCGAGGAGCACGCCGCTCTTGCCTGCGGTTTCCGACGAGTCGCCGCCGATGCGCGCCGATTGCAACACGAGGTACTCCGCGCGACGCCCCGGAGCTTCGGTTTCGATCTCGGTGACGACTTGTGTGAACGTCGAGGTAGTCGTCGACAGCTCCGGGTTCGCCGCGGACTGAACGCGCTCGAACGCGTCGGTCCGGAACGCGACGATGCGGAGGTTCGACCACGTGGAGGGGGACAGCCCGGTGTGCCCTTCCACCGCCGCGAGCGTCGCAAACCGAGGCTCCGTCGCCGGGTAGACACGCACCCAGTCGATCAAGATGTCCTGGTTGGTCTGGTTCTCGACGTTGAGGTACGCGGTCTGCGCGAGCTGCACGGGCGACGTCAGCTCACCGACGTAGTCCTCGTTCTGCGCGTAGTAGGAGGTGCCCGCCCCCCCGTAGGCGAGGAGGTAGCGCTGGAACTGATCCACCGCGGCGGGCTCCCAGGTCTGGCGCTGGTTGAGCCCGTCGACGATCGCGTGGACACCATCGGCCACCGCGAACCCGGCGGGTGAGCCGAGCTGCTCCGCACCCGCGATGCCCCAGTACAGCGCGTTGCCGGTCTGAGGCGGGTCGATGAAACGGAGGCGCGCTTCGAAGAGCAGCGGCGCCGCCGTCAGATCGAACGACTGCGTCGAACGCACGCGCGTCTGCGACGGCACACGGATGCGCCCGTTGCCTTCGTCGTTCGCCATGCCGTTCTCCTCGACCCAACCGTCGAGGCTGTTGCCCCCGTCGTAGTACGTGAAGACATCCGAGGGCTGGTTCCCCGGTGACCCGGCGTCGGCGTTGCCGAAGTACAGGTGCACCACGGCGCCCTCCGCGAGGAGCTGGCGGTAACCGAACCACAGGTGCGTCGCGTCGGCGTCCCAGCTCGACTGCGGATCCAACACTCGCGGCAGCTCGATCTGCCGTTGGCCGAGCGTCGCAATGAGCCGGACGTCGTCGCCGTCGGGCTGCGAACGCCCCGCCTGCACCATCGCCGCGTGGGAGAAGACGAGCTGCGTGGGCGCGCCCGCGGGGACGTCGACCCAGTCCGCCTGCACCGGGCGGCGGTACCGGTAGCTCCGGTTCCACCAACCGTCGACCTCACCCGCGCCGCTGCTGGTGCCTTCGATCGACACCTTGGCGTCGCCCAGCACCGGCGACGTGAACGCCATGAACATCGGCGCGTTCGGGCTGCGACCGTTCGTCCAGCCGACACCGTTGATGTTCGGCCGCGCCTCCCCGTCCGGCCCGGTGACCCAGGTCCGCACCGTGTCGTCCCCCGGGCCCTCCGAAGCGTTGGCCTTCGCGAGGAACACGTACTCGCCCTCCTCGGACGTCGACATCTCGAGTGAAGCCAACGTCATCCGTTCGCCCGTACGCTCCACCATCTCGGACACGTCGACCTCGTGCAGGTCGGCGTCCGCCGGCACCCGCGCCGCGACGAGACGTACGTCGCGCACCATCGCGGGGGCGCCCTTGGCGTCCAGCTCGATCGTCACGCGCTGCTCGTCTTCACCGCGCACCACGAAGAACGTCATGAACCCCGCGACGCGGTCTGCGGTCTGGAGCGTCTGGTGCCCGAAGTGATCGCGCTCGATGTCGCCGTGGAGGACCCGCACCTCCGCCGCGAGCTCGGCGTCGAGATCCGAACCGACCGAGCCGCTGACGAACACCAGCCAGGACTCGTCGGGTGCGCCGGGCGTGAACGCGAGGGTGCAGTCCGTGACGCCGACGAAGCCTTCTTGCTCCGACCGGAACGGGTCGACACACGACTGCTCGTAGACGTGGATGGTGTCGTTGGGTTCCAGCTCGCAAGCCGTGTTGCAGCCGTCGCCGTTGGTTCGGTTCCCGTCGTCGCAAGTCTCGCCCTGCTCGACGACGCCGTTGCCGCACTCGACGCAGATGGACGGCGCCCCCGTACACACGAACCCCGACTCGGGGAGGCACAGGTCGCTGCACCCGTCGCCGACCTCGACGTTGCCGTCGTCGCAGCGCTCGAGCGTCGCGTGGACGCGACCGTCGCCGCAGGCGTTGGGTGCGCCGAGCCGAACCGTCGCGTCGGCGAGCTTGGCCGGCTCGATGGTCGCCTCCGCCCAGCCGGAGCCCACGACGCGCTCGTCCGCGAGCCCGTCGACGCGCAGGCCGACGGCGCCTTCCACGCCGGGGGTCTCGACGACGACCGCGGCGACGCGCAGGCCGGGCGGCTCGAGGAAGATGGGAGCAGGCACGCCGATCGGCTCCTCCATCGGCGTCCCGGCCTCGTCGACGATCAGCACCGAGAAGGTGTCGACGCCGAGCGTGGATTCGTACTCGACCGTCAGGCGCAGGCCGGTCTGCGTCGCGGACGGCATGCTCTCCTTGCAGCCGAACGCCGCGAGTGCGAGGAGCACAACGAGGGATCGCCGCTTCATGACGTCCGACAATCTACCACCCCCGTCTCGACCGCATCCATACGATGCGCGCGAGGGGCCGGCTGCGGTATGAGCGGGGCGCGATGTCGGCGATTGGACTCCTCACCGTGCTGGTGACCGCGACCCCCATCGAGGTGCAGGGGCACCGTGGCGCCCGCGCCGTTCGTCCGGAGAACACCCTCGCGGCGTTTGCGTACGCGCTCGGGGTCGGTGTGGACACGCTGGAGCTGGATCTGGCGGTGACGAAGGACGACGTCGTCGTGGTTTCGCACGACCCGCACCTCACCCCCGAGCGGTGCCTCGGTCCCAAGGGCGTCGCCCTGGCGACCCCAGTCGCCATCCGCGACCTCACGGTCGCGCAGGTGAAGACGTACGACTGTGGCTCGCTGAAGAACCCTCGCTTCCCCAAACAGGTGCTGGCCCCCGCGAAGATCCCGACGCTCGACGAGGTCTTCGCGCACGTGAAGGCGTCGAAGCACCGCGCCGCGAAGCGCGTGCACTTCAACCTCGAGACGAAGATCTTCCCCGCGCACCCCGAGCTCACACCGACGCCGAAGAAGTTCGCGGAGCTGGTCGTCGCGAGCGTGCGGCGTCACGACATGGTCGCGCGCACGATCGTGCAGTCGTTCGACTACCGAACGCTCGAAGCCGTGAAAGCGAAGGCGCCAAAGATTCGGATCGCGATGCTGCAGCCGGACGGGCTGGTCCCGCTGGTGCCCGTCGCGAAGGCGTTGCGCGCCGAGATCGTCTCCCCGCACCACGAGTGGATCCTGAAGGCCGACGTCGAAGCGCTGCACGCCGCGGGCGTGCGGGTCGTGCCGTGGACGGCGAACGACGAAGCCGCGTGGGCGAGGCTCCTCGACCTCGGTGTGGACGGGATCATCACCGACGATCCTGCGGCGCTGATCGCCTATCTCGAGAAGCGAGGGCGCCGTTGAACGACTTCGCGGCGCAGCTCGATGCGCTCGAAGCCCAGGCGGACGACGCTGAGTCGGATGCGGCCTGGCGACAGGTGGAACGCAGCCTCGCGCTCTTCGACGCCGCGATCTTCGAGGCGCGGACCGAAGCGCGGCGCGCGCTCGACGAGGCGGAGGGCTCCGCCTCGAAGCTCGGTGTCCTCGGCCGCCTCAATCCGTTCAGCGAAGCGCGCCGGACGAACGCGGACGCGCGCGACGAAGCCCAGGCCCGACTCGACGCCCTGAGCGTTCAACAGCGCCGCGCCGAGCGTCTGCACGAGCGGCTCGCCGCGTTCGACGTCGAGCCCTTCCTCCGCGAGCTCGTCTTGAAGGCGGACAAGATCCAGCGGGGCGTCGCCGGGTCTTGGCCGACGAAGGCCGCCGCCGTCGCGCTCGCGATCGACGAGGACCTCGACGCCGACACCGCCATCGCGCACGCGACCGCGCTCCTCTCCCACTCGCTCGCGGAGGACCCCCGCGTGTTCCTTGCCGCGGCCGAATTCGGAAGACCGATCGCGGACGCGGAGAAGTTCCTCGCACGCTCGGAGAAGAAGGACCCGCTGCTGGCGGCCGCCTTCTTGCTCGGGGAGCGAGAGCCCGTCGAGGCGGCCGACCTCGTGCGGGAGGCGGAGCTCCCCGCCGAGGTCCTGCCCGCCGCCATCGCCGCGAATGGAGACCGCGCCGACCTCGAGGCGCGGCACTACGCGTTCGCCGACCGGACCGCGATCGTCCGCTCCGTCGCGCTGCTGATCGAGGCCCCCGTCGAAGACGTGCGGGCCGCGCTCGACGAACGGAGTGTGTTGGACGACGACGTCGCTGCGTTCTGTCTGTGGTCCCAGCGGAGCCCAGCGGACGCAGCGCTCTGCGCGCGACGTATCCGGGAGACGGCGCGCGGTGACGTCGAATCGGAGGACCGTATCCGCCGGGCAGCCATCGCGTCGGACCGATCCGCCGCAGCGTGCGCGGCGATCGTCAGCGCGCTGCAGCAGCGGTTCTCCGGGTCGTGGTCGTCGGAGGCCTGGATCATCGCGGCGGCGCTCCTGAATCGGGCCGGCCGGTCGCGGCGAAGGCCCCTGATACTGCTCTGACCCGCGCAGCCGTTGTAGAGTCCTCGCCGGTGGCCGAACGGACGTCCGGTGCGATCGAGCGTTGGCGAGCTCGAATCCTCGACACGGTTCTGATGATCGCGTTCGCGACGACCACCCTCGCGCTGATCGCACGTGGCGCCGAGGACCTCACGTACGGAGTCCGAGTCGAGACCTTCTTCATCCTGCCCGCTTGGGTCGCGATCGCCGTCGGTTGCTTGCATCGCGGCGCCTCCCCGGTGACGCGAAAGATCCTCCTCGTCGCGGGCTGCATCTTCGGAATCACGCTGAGCGCGGCACGCACCGGCTTCCTCGTCCCGAACGTCTTCGTTGCGACGCTGATGATCAGCGTGTGGGCGGCGCTCTTCCTGGAGAGCCGCGGAACGTGGCTGACCTGGGTCATCACCCTCGCGGCGTGGTTGGGCGTCGCGACCTTCTGCGTCGTCACCGAGACGCACCCGTCCGAACCTGCGCTCGACCCGTCGCTCCCCTCGAGCTGGGTACGCATCCTCGTCGTGTACGCGACGCTCTCGGCGGGAACGATCGCGAGTGTTCGCTACCTCGTCACACGGATGGAGTCTTCTGCGCGCCACGCCGAAGCGCTCGTCGAAGCCCTCGAGCGCGAGTCCGGCGAGCGCATCGCGGCGCTCCACGACCAACGTCAGCTCGAGGTCCAGCTGGAGCAATCGCAGAAGCTCGAGGCGCTCGGCACGCTGGCGGGCGGTGTCGCCCACGACTTCAACAACCTCCTCGTCGTCATCCTCAACAACGCCGAGTTCATCACCGAGGACGCCGAAAACGAAGACGTCGCGGAAGCCGCGCGGGACATTGGGGCTGCGGCGGAGCGCGCCACGGCGCTGACCCAACAGCTCCTCGCGTTCGGTCGACAGCGCGTCGAGCACCGTGCGCCGATCGACGTCGACGACAGCATGGCGGAGTCGGTGCGTATCCTCTCGCGCGTCCTCCCCGAGCGAATCTCCGTCGAGACACACCTCGGCACCGACCTCCCGCGTGTCTGGGGGCCACCGACGGCGGTCGAGCAGATCTTCCTCAACCTCTGCGTCAACGCGCGCGACGCGATCGAGGACACCGGAACGATCGAGATCCGCACCGAGCACGTCCGGCGGTGCGCGCCCCACCAGGAGGTCGAAGCCGACTTCGTGCTGCTTTCAGTGCGCGACGACGGCTGCGGCATGTCGCCCGACACCCTCCGGCGCATCTTCGATCCGTTCTTCACCACCAAGGCCTTGGGACAAGGCACCGGCCTCGGGCTCAGCGTCGTCCACGGGCTCGCGCAGCAGTGCGGCGGGTTCGTCGAGGTCGAGTCGACCCCGGGGGTGGGGACGCGCTTCGACGTGTTCCTCGCGGCGCACGGTGAACGAACGATCTCCGCGGACCTCGTCGAACGGCCCGACAGCCGGGGCGGCGGCGAGACGATCCTGGTCGTCGACGACGACGACGCCGTCCGCGACGTGCTCGTCCACATGCTCGAACGTGCCGGCTACACCACCGTCGTGGCGCGGGACGGGCGCGACGGCGTCCAGCGCTTCACCGAGAACGCCGACACGATCCGCCTCGTCGTCACCGACGTCGTCATGCCGCACATGGGCGCGCTGGGGATGCACGAAGCCATCGCGCCGAGCGCCCCACACCTCCCGTTCATCGTGGTGAGCGGCTACGCGCCGGAGACCCTGGACGAGTCCTTCTTCGAGCGCCCCGGCCGGACGTTCCTCGCCAAGCCATTCAGCGCGCGGGACCTCCTCGGCGCGGTGCGCGCCGCGCTCGACGCGGCGCCTCGTCCCGCGGCCCGAAAGGAAGCTGCGGCGCCGACCCTCGAGACGCGGTAAGGACATCGGCGTATGTCCGAGCCCGCCGCCGCCAAGCCGAGCGCCGCGTCGCTCGTGCTCAAGGCCGTCATCGCGGTCGCGGTGACGGCCCTGACGCTGTGGTGGGCCTTCGCGGACGTCGACACCGAGCGCCTCCAGTCGGACCTCGCTCGCACGTCGACCGCGGCGGTGCTCCTGTTCGTGGGCGCGCACGTCGTCATGCACGCGGCGCGCACGGTGCGCTGGGCGTTGCTCATCGCTCCGCTCGGCGCGTCGCCTCGCCTCGCGTTCAGCTCGATCAGCGTCGGCATCCCCGCCGCGTTCTTCTTGCCGCTCCGCCTCGGCGAGTTCGTGCGCCCGGCCTTCTGCGCGCGGCACGGTGTCCCCTTCGCCGGCGCGATGGCGGCGGTCGCCGTCGAGCGCGTGGCCGACGGCATCGTGAACGTCGGCGTGTTCTTCGTCCTGCTCCGCGCGCTCCCCGAGTCCGCCGCGCTCCCGAGCGAGCTGACGACGCTGAGCAACGTAGCCCTCGCCGGGTTCGGCGCGGGGGTGGCGTTCCTGTTCGCGACCTACTTCGCGCGCGACCTCGTCGTGCGCACGGTGACCGCGATCTTCGCGCCGATCTCCCCGAAGCTCGGCGACAAGATCGCGCACCTCGCGACGACGTTCGTCGACGGGCTCGCGGGCCTTCGCTCCGTGACGCGGCTGCTCGGCTTCTTCGCGACCACCGCCGTGTACTGGGGCGTGAACGGCGCCGCTACCTGGATGCTCGCGTCGAGCTACGTCGAGAACGTCGACTTCGTCGCCGGGCCGTTCACGGTCGGCGTCACCGTGTTCGCGGTGATGATCCCGGCGGGCCCCGCGTTCGCCGGCACGCTGGAGGCCGGCTACCGGCTCGGGCTCGCGCCGTTCGGTGTCCCCGCGAGCGCGGCCGCGGTCGTCGCCGTCGTCTCCCACGCGGTGCAGCTGGTGTTCATGGGGGCGATCGCGGGCGTCGGCGCGCTGTTCCCCCCCACGACGAAGACCTAACGTTTGTCCTTCTTCTTCTTCTTGTCCTTCTTCTTCTTCTTCTTCTTCGGCTTGTCGGCCTCACCCGCGATCTCCGCGATCTCGAGCGCCATCCCCACGCGCCGGAAGCGGTCGACCTGCTGCGCGAGATCCTCCGTCGACAGCGGGTGCGCCTCGAGCCAGCCGGGCGGGAACGTGATCGCGAGGCGATCGAAGGTCGCGTCGATGCCGAGCATCGGCGTCGGCTCGTCGGAGCGGTTGCGGTTCAGGAGCACCGCGAGGCGGAAGATGAGTGTGTAGTAGAGGACGTCGTGTTCGTTCTCCGGCGGGAGGTCGCGGTACGACTCCGGGCGGACCTTGCGCCGGTGCCCGTGGATGATGGCCGCGAGGATCGCCTGGTCGTCCCGCGAGAAGCCGGCCATGTCGGCGTGCGCGACCACGTACGCGCTGTGTTTGTGGTACCCGGTATGGGAGATCGACAAGCCGATCTCGAACAGGTGCGACGCCCAGCTCAACACGCGGCGGGCGTGCTCGACGTCGAGGCGCCACGCGTGCACGAGCTGGTGCAGGAGCATCAACGCCGTGCGCTCCACGCGCGCGGCTTGATCCAGGTCGACGCCGTAGCGCTCGCAGAACCAGCGGATGGTGCGGTCGCGGACGTCCTCGTCGCGGATTCGGCCGACGAGATCGTACAGCGCGCCTTCGCGTAGCGCGCCCGGCGCGGGGACGAGCTCGGACAGCTCGAACGTCTCGACGATCGCGGAGAGGATCGCGACGCCGCCCGGGATCACGGGGCGTCGATCTTCCGCGAGGCCCGGGATGTCGACGTCGTCGATGTGACCGCCGTCGATGAGCGCCGCCTCGAGCTTGTCGAGCGCCTTGGGTGTGATCTCTCCGCTGCTCCAGCCGTTCTGACGCGCGATCTTCTTGACGGCGTGCACGGTGCCGGAGCACCCGCACGCGATCTCCCAGCCGAGCGCGCGGTACCGGCGGCCGATCGACTGCAGCTCCAGCTTCGCGCTGATGCGCGCGGCCTCGAACGCCTCCGCGGTGATGGCGCCGCCCGGGAAGTACCGCTCCGAGAAGCTGACGCACCCCATGTAGAGGCTGTCGGCTTCGACGATCTCGTGGCGCGACCCGATCACACACTCGGTGCTGCCGCCGCCGATGTCGACGACGAGGCGCTGCTCGACGTTCTTCGGCATCGTCTGGATGACACCGAGGTAGATGAGGCGCGCCTCCTCGCGGCCGGCGATGACCTCGATCGGGTGGCCCAGCGCCCGGTGCGCGCGCTCCAGGAACGACGGCCCGTTCTTGGCCTTGCGCAGGGTGTTGGTGCCGACGGCGCGGACGTGGGCGGAGGGCATGTCGCGGACGCGCTCGCCGAACCGCTCCAGGCACGCGAGGGCGCGGGCCTGGGCGACGGCGCTGATGCGGTGGCGGTCGTCGAGTCCCGACCCGAGACGGACACGCTCGCGCATCTTGTCCACGATGTGGAGCTGGCCGCGCTCCATCCTCGCGACGATCATGTGGAAGCTGTTCGATCCGAGATCGATCGCCGCGACGAGATCAGACTCTTTCACGGACTGCATGGGGCGGCGCGGAGGATACTACGGTTGGGGTCCGTGCATAGGCGCTCGAAGATTGGGTATCCTGTCGCTCGCGTGCGGTGGCCCCTGCTCATCGTCGGCGTAGCGCTCGTCGGCGTCGGCTGCAGTCGACACGCCGACGTCGGGCTGTCGCTCGCCGTCGGTGAAGGCGTGCGCTCGCTGTTCCTCGGCGTGGAGGTCGGCAACGAGGTCGAGGTCCGCGCGATCGACCTGACGAACGGGCAGGTCGAGCTCCCCGTGCTCGACGCGTACATCGGCCGCTACGCGGTGACCCTCACCGCGATCGAGCACGTGTCGGACCTCGAGACGCTCCGCCTGACCCCGGGGATCATCGCAAGCGTCGAGGACGGCACCCCGCTCCCCGCCGCCACCGGCCGAATCATGGGCACGACGGTGCGCGGTGAGGACGTCGAACCGTGGGCGGAGCTGTCGGCGCTCGGCCCTGCGCTCGCCGACTTCCGCTTCGATGGCCCGCGGCGCAGCGAGTGCCTGGACCGCGGCGGCTGCTTCGACGCCGACGGGGAGGACCCGAAGGCATGCATCGTCCCCTGCCCTGCGCCGACCGCGCCGCCGGACGCACCCGCGGAACCCGAAGCCCCCCGCAACGTGTGCCCGACGGGGTGGACCACCGCGGACCTCGGCGACGGCGTCGCGGTGTGCACGCCGTTCCCCTCGGGCCCCGACGACTGCCCGAACCTCCTCGCGCACTTTCCGGGTGAAGCGTCGTGCCGAAGCCCCGGTCGTTCGTGCCCGGCCGGCGAGTGGCCGGAGGGGCTGACCGGCGACGTCGTGTACGTGCGCCCCGGCGCGACCGGCGGCGACGGCACGATGGGCGCGCCGTACGGGACGCTGTCGGCCGCGACCTCCGCCGCGTCGGCGGGATCGACGATCGCGCTCTCGAAGGGCACCCACGCCGGAACGATCGCGTTGCCCGACGGCGTCGCGCTCGTTGGCGCGTGCGTCGAGCAGACGCAGATCGACGGGAGCGGCTCGACGCTCAGCACCGTGCGGGTCACGACCGGTCGCCGCGTCGAGATCCGCGACGTCTTCATCCGCGCGCGCGGCGACGGTATCCGCGTACAGGGCGCTGGCGCCTACGCCCGCATCGACGGGGTCGCGATCCTCGACGGTACGGGGAGCGCGGCGATCAACGTGGACACCGCCGGCGAGGTCGTCGGCTCGGACATCTACATCGGCCCCTCCGAGACCCACGGGATCCGACTCGACGACGACGCGATCGGCACGTTCGACCGCGTCGTGATCGATCGGGTGAGCCGCCTCGCCTTGTCCGCCTTCGGCCGCGCCGAGGGCACCGTGCGGGACCTGTCGATCGTCGACGTTCAGCCGGACGCCGACGACGGCCGCTTCGGGCGCGCGTTCGACGTCGAGTCGGGCGGCACGCTCGAGCTAGAGCGCGTGTACACGCTCCGCGCGCGCAACATCTCCGGGTACGTGTCCGGCGTCGGATCACGGTTGTCGATCGTCGACGGCGTCGTTTCGGACACCCTCCCCCGCGCGAGCGACGACGCAAGCGGTGACGCCTTCCACATCGTCAACGGCGGGACCTTCGAAGCGACTCGCACGTGGATCGATCGAAGCCGGAGCGACCACCTCTGGATCTCGGGCGGTAACGATCTGCTGACCACGACCGCCACGCTCTCGGACGTCGTGTTCACGAGCGCGATGCGCCAGGACTCCGGCGGCGACGGCTACGCCATCCGCGCGGTGAAGGGCGCGCAGGTGCACCTGACCCGCGGCGTCGTCGACAAGACCTACTTCACGGCGGTCTTCCTGGAGGACCCGGAGACGTTGTTCAAGATCCGGGACACACGCTTCACGAACATCGGTTCGCTGCGCGACTCGGGATCCGTCACCACGTTGCGCGCCGAGAAGGGCGCGAAGATCGATGCGGCCGCGGTGGCCTTCATCGACGTCCCCGGCAAGGCGATCCACGTCGAGGACTCCGGCGCCTTCGCGCGCGTACACGACATCACCGTGCAAGGCGCCGGCTCCGAGACCTGTCTCGTGTGCGCCGGGCTCTGCGCACACCACGGCGGGCGCATCACGGGGGCGCGCATCCTCGTGGAGCGCGCGCACGGTCGCGGGATCAACGCGAGCGACGGAGGCTCCACGGTCGACATCGAGCACGTGGTCGTTCGCACCAGCCTCCCCGCGCCGACCTGCACGACGAGTGTCCGCTCCCCGCTCCTCGGCGACGGGGTCGGAGAGATCGACGGCGGCCGCGTCGACCTTCGTAACTTCGTGCTCGAGATGAACCCGAGCGCGGGCGTCGTGGTCGAGAACTACATCGGGGAGCTCTACGAAGGCGAAGGTGTCTACGCGAGCGACGGCGTCGTGAAGGACAACACGATCGGCGCGAACCTGTTCCTCGCCGGCTTCCCGATCGAAAACGTCGCCAACCGCGTGCTCTACGAGGACAACGCGACGAACCTCAACAACTAGCGGCCGTACCGCCCGACGAACCCCTCGCGCGGTGCGGAGGAGATCGCGAGGATCCCGCCGACGCCGTACACGTCGATCGCGTCCGCGTAGACCGCGTGGAACTGTTGGAGGACGCGGGTGTCGATCGAGGTCCACGTGTTGCCGTCCCACGACGCGAGGTAGCCGCCGTCGCCCGCGACCCACACCGGACCGTCGGGCTGCACGTAGACGCCGGAGATGCGCGGCACGAACGGTTCGGCGATGTCGGTCCACGCGCTGCCGTCCCAGTGCAGCACGATGCCCTGGTTGAAGCCGCCGACCGCGTAGACGTCGTCGCTGGCGCGACCGTGCACCGTGGTGAGCTGCGCCTCGATGTTCGTCTCGGTTCGCGTCCAGCTGCTGCCGTCCCAGTGGATCGCGACGCCGAACGCCCCGACGACGAAGACGTCGTCGGGCCCGGTGCCCCAGACCTTGAACATCGCTGCTTCGAGCGCGACCGACGCGGTCCCCGTCGGCTCGACGCGCGACAGCGCGCTGCCGTCCCAGTGCAGAATCACGCCCTGCGGTCCGAGGGGAGGCCGCGCGGAGCCGCCGACGATCCACACGTCGTCCGCCGCCGCGCCCCACACGCCGTAGAAGACGGTCTCGGTGGAGGTGTTCGTCGGTACGATCGACATCGACCCGATCGCTCCGCGTGCGATCTGCGCACGGTCCCCGACGACCCAGATGTCGTCTTCGGCCGCGCTCCACGACCACCACGCGGCGCCCTCCCAGGCCGGCGGCGACGCGACCTCGGACCACGCCGCGCCGCTCTTTCTGTACAGCGCGGGGTCGCCCTCCTGGGTGAAGGGACCGCCGACGGCGAGCAGATCACCGCTCCCCTCGATCGGGTGGATCGCGAGCATCGCCGGTTCGAGGCCTTCGAGCTCGACGTCGAACCGGAGCGGCCCCGGCTCCTCGTCGTCGTCGCCGCCCGTGCAGGCCAACGCAGCGAGGAAGATCATCGCACCGTAACGTTTCATCGCGCCGTCCCCTTGAAGTGTGCGTCGGCGAGCTCGACCACGTCACTCGCGATCACGATGCCGAGGCGACGCCCCGGGACGTCGTCGACCGGCGGGTGGATGCCGCCCCAGATTCGCGACAGGCTCGTCTGGTCGGAGGCGTCGCGGTACGTCGCCCACTGGAGCACGACGTCCACGCTCGGCCCCTGCTCGAAGACGAGGAACTCGTCCTTCTTCGCGACGAACTCACCCATGCCGCCGGGGAAGAAGGCGTCGCCCGTGAAGTCCGTCAGGATCTCCGCTGCGGTCCGCGAGAACGTGGAGTGCCCCGACACGTACCCCGCGAACGGCGGGCTCACGAAGGTCGGGCGCTGGTAGGGCCACCAGTTCGCGGCGAGGATCCAACCCACCCCGGCGAGGTCCGTCTCGGGGTCCTCGACGTAGTCGGGCCCGCGCCACGCGCGCACCTTGATCTCGTCGACGTTCTCGTCGTTGGGCCCCGCGAGGGGGTCGCCGCTCTGCACGAGCTCGACGTAACCCGGGACCAGCGGCAGCCCCTCGGGGTCGTAGCGCGGGAGCTGGTCGTCGCTGCTCTGTCCGAGCGACGCCATGAAACGGATCGCCGAGACCGGGCGGACGTAGTCGTACCAGCCCTTGATTCCCCACGCGGTGACCGCGGCGTCGTGCACGCCGCCGCCGAGCGCGAAGTAGATCTTCACGTCCCACTCCAGCGGGTCGAGCGTCGGCCCTTCACCTCGGTAACGACGCACGAGCTGCGGATGATCGTTCACCGCTTCGTTCACGATCGTGAACCAGTGCCCCGGCGGCGTCTCCGAGTCCGGCCCGTCCGCCCAGAACTCCGCGAGCACCCGTGTGTAGTCGCCGCGCGGCACCATGTTCGGTTCGTACGCCGCACCGGTCGCCGGGTTCATCGTGTGCCCCTGGTCGTTCACGCCGCCGTCGAGCGCGTCGTAGAACGACTGCAACGACGGGACGTCCTGCGGGAGCGCTCCGGTGTTCCCGATGCTCGCCGGCGAGATGTCCCAGAGCACGCCGTCGGCCGGGTCGAGGTGCGACGACCAGTAAGCGACGACGGAGTGGTTCCATTGGTACTCCTCGGGCATCGCGTCGGGCCCGCGGAGCAGCGCCGGCACGCCGGGGTCGTGGCAAACCGGCCAATCGAAGTCGTCGCGTTGGAAGCGCGTGAACGCTTCCTCGGGGATCGCAAACGGCAGCACCCGCCCCCACTCCGCACCGACGAAGCGCGGCTGGTTCTCGACGACGTTCCCGGCCTGGTCGATCGCCATCAACAGCTCGAGCGGCTGCCAGCGGTTCGGATCGTCCATCCCCGGCGTCCCCGGCTCGTTCGGTTTGAGAGGCTCGTTGATCGGCGCGTACACCGTGTTGGCGTAGTTGTTCGCTTCGTTCGCGCCGTCTTGCAGCCCGTACGCGATCACACACTCGGCGAGGTAGTTGCCGAACGCGGCGGCGCGGCGCTGGCTGTCACCCTCCGAGAAGTCCGTCGTCGCGTACGAAGAGTCGAAGCCCATGTCCTCGTGCAACTTCAGGAAGCGGTTGCGCGCGTAGAAGCGGCCCGGCGACTTCTCGAAGCGGTGCGTGAGCAACCTCAGCATCGCGTAGGCGATCGCGATCGAGCGGTGCGCGTCGACGTCGTCCGCGCCTTCGACGAGCGCTTCACGGTCGCCTTCGGAAAACGCACACGGGACACCGTTCGTGGAGCGCCCGAGGAAGTACGGGGAGGTGCCTCCGCCGTACGCACCCCACGCGTCGAACATCATCGCGGAGCTGTGGAACAGGTTGCGCGCGTGCACCGTCGGTCGCGCGAGGTCCCGGCGAATCGCGGACAACAGCGCCTCGTTCCAGTTGCGCGCGGCGCTCTGGTCGAGGTGGTTCACGTCGGTCTCGACGGGGGGCCGAACGAACGGCTCCTCCTCGTCACCGGTACAGGCGGACGCCGCGAACAGGAGTGCGGCCAAGGCGCTACGAAGTCTCATCGAGGTGGCGACTATACGTCGCGCTCGCGCGGCCTGGCTCTCAGAACGGCCAGGGGATCGCGGCTGCGACAAGACACCCCACCGCGAGGAAGCCCGCGAAGATGCTGATCTTGTCACGCACGGCGAAGAGCACCGGGTCGTCGTGCAGCTGGTTGCGGCTCGCGAGGAACCAGATGCGCATGATCCAGTAGAGCAGGATCGGCGCGATCCCCCACAGCGCGGTCGGCTGCGCGTAGAGGGACTGAACCTCCGGGCTGTTCATGTAGAGGCAGAACACGAGGACCGCCATCAACCCGCTCGACGGACCGACGGAGCGGATGATGTCGATGTCCGAGACCCAGTAGCCGCGGCCCGGCACCTTGTCGACGTCCTTCTCCATCGTCGCGACCAGCTCCGAGAAGCGCTTCACGAACGCGAGGCCGAGGAAGAAGAACATCGAGAAGCCGAGCAGCCAGAACGAGACGGTCACATCCGCCGCGACACCGCCGGAGAGGACGCGGTAGGTGAACAGCGACGCGAGCATCAACACGTCCACCATCAGCTTGCGCTTGAGCCACACCGAGTAGGCGGTCGTCAGGACGAGGTAGCCGAGCAACGCGCCGGTGAACTTCAGCGGTAAGAAGACCAGACTGAGCCCGATCCCGGATCCCATCGCGAGCGGGAACATCAACAAGCCGAACGGGATGCTCAACGCACCCGACGCAAACGGCCGGTTCTTCTTCGTGCGGTGCTGACGGTCCGAGTCGAGATCGAGGAGGTCGTTCAGGACATAGACCGACGACGCCGTGAAGCTGAACGCGAAGAACGCGATCAAGACGTGCACCCAGGTCTCGATGTCGCGGATGTGACCGAGCAGCGGCGCGACGAACAGCAGCACGTTCTTCATCCACTGGTGCGGACGCAGCGCCTTGACGATCGCCTTGGCCTTGCTGCCGGAGCGCGTCCCGACCGCTTCGACTTCCCCGACCTGGGCCTTCGCCTTCGCGAGCATCGACGAGCTCGCGTTCGCGACGAACGCACGACCGCTCGCCTTCCACAGCGGGAAGTCGGCGTCGGTGTCGCCGATGTAGTCGAACGCACCTTCGCCGAAGCGGTCGGTGAGGAACTTGGCTTTGTTCGATCCCTTGAGGTTGAGGTCGCCGTTGCTCCCGACCACTTCGTCGAACAACTCGAGGTGCGTACCGACGCGGTCCGCGATGCGCTGCTCCGACGCCGTCACCAGCAGCACCTTCCGCCCTTCGGACTTCGCTTGGCGCACCCGCTCGAGGACCGGCTCCCGGTACGGCAACGCGGCGGCGTCGGGGAGCACCCGATCCGCGAGGCGCTGCTTCAGGTTCGCCCTACCGCCGAGCAACCACAGCGGCACCGCGGGCACCGCGTAGGGCTTGGCCTTGATGAGGAGGAGGAACGACTCCCAGAGCGCGTCGGTCGCGATCAGCGTCCCGTCGAGGTCGACACACAACGGGCGTTTCGACTCGTCACCGCTCACCTCGTCGGGTCATCGGCCCAACCGGTCTCGCTGTCAAGCGCATGGCCTTGCACTCGATCGCGACGCGGGCCAAGGTCCGAGCCACTTTGACACGCGGGCAGAAGCTCTTCGTCGTGGCGGCCATCGTGGTCGGCGTGGTGGCCCGCTTGTCGGGCATCATCGGCGACGGGTCGCGGGTGTTCCAACAGTTCCCGACGGAGGACGGCTACTTCATGCTGTCCATCGCTCGAAACCTCGCGATCGGGAAGGGCTTCAGCGTCGCGGGCGGCGCGATCCCCACGAACGGCACCCAGCCGGGAACCACGCTTTTGTGGTCGATTTTGTACGTTTTCGCGGGGGGCGACCGTCTGCTGGGGGTGCGCCTCACGCTGGTGCTCGAGCTCGTCCTGAGCGGCGTCGCGGGTTACCTAGTCTACCGCCTCGGGCGCCGCGTGCTCGCGAAGCGCGACGGCGCGGACGGCCTCGCCGCGGTCGCGGGCGCGCTGTGGTTCATGAGCCAGATCAGCGTGCGCCACTCGATGAACACGTTGGAGACGGGCTTCAACGCGCTCGTCGCGATCGCGGTGGCGTTTGTGTTCATCGAACCGAACGGCCCCGAGCGGAAGGTCTGGTCGATCCCCCGATGCCTCGCGGTCGGCGTGTTACTCGGGGTCGCATTCTGGGCGCGCAACGACAGCGTGTTCGTCATCCTCGCCGCGTGCCTCACGTACGTCGGCGCGGGGTTCGCCCACGACCTCGGCGCGGTCGTCGCGCGCTTTTCGCGCTCGATCGTATTCGGGCTGACCTCGATCGTCGTCGCGTCCCCGTGGCTCGCTTACAACTACACGCAGTTCGGCCACATCATGCCGGTCAGCGGTCGCGCGGAGAGCCTGACCGGGCACTTTGGCAGCAACCTCGCCGACCTCCCGCCCGTCCTGGTGGAGTACCTGTTCGGGCTCCTCCCCATCCCGCAGTCGCTGGAGGTGAAGCTCCCCGTCGTGGTCCTGTGCGCGGTCGTGGTCGCCATCGTCGTGTTCTACGTGGCGCCGCGGCTGTGGCGACAGGGGACGCCGATGGAGCGCAGCCTGATCGGCTTCGTCGCGATCTACGCGACGGGCCTGTCGATCTTCTACGGCCTCGCGTTCGGCGCGGGGTGGTTCATGTCGCGGTACCTGTTCCCGCTCGGCGGCTTCTTCGTGATCGGGTTCGTCGCGGTGGGCGCGCACTACCTGAAACGTGCACCGGCGATCGCGATGGCCGTCGTCGGCGCGGCGCTCGTCCTGATGAACGCCGGGGTGAACTACCGCCTGTATGCCAACGGCGAGAAACACCCGCACTTCCAAGTCGTGCGTTGGGCGGAGCGCCACATCCCCGCGCCGATGTGGGTGGGGGCGATCCAAACCGGCACGCTGAACTACTTCCACGACCGCACCATCAACCTCGACGGCAAGGTGAACATCGCGGCCTACGAGGCGATCGTCGACCAGCGGAAGGGTCGGTACGTTGCGGAGGGGCGCATCGAGCTGCTGCTCGACTGGTGGGGGATGGCCGACTGGCTGCAGATGCCGATCGTCGACCAGCACTTCCGGCTCCTCGTCTTCGACGAGCCGAACAACCTCGGCGTCCTGGAGCGCAAGGACGCCTTGCGCCCCGAGCAGCACCTCGAGCCGGACCGCGCCCTGCGGCGGCTGCTCCAGTCCCGCGCCGAGGCGGCGCTCGAACGGGAGGGCCTATCGCCTGCGACCCGCTCGGATCTGCTCGCGACGCTCGCGCAGCTCGAGCGTGTCACCGGCGACCAGGCCGAGGCGATCCGACGCGCCGAGGCGGCCGCGAAGGCGAGCGACGATCCCGCGCGGGTCGGGCGCGCGCACGTGTTGCGGGCTCACGCGCTGCGCACCACCCGCGACTTCGCGGCGGCCGCGCTCGCCTACGAAGCCGCGCTCACTGCGTTCGACGAGAATACGAGCACGCGCCGCGACCAGTGGGAGGCGTGGCACGGGCTCGCCGACGCCAAACGGATGTCGAAGGACCCCGACGCCGCGCGGGCAGCCCTCGCGCAGGCCGAAGCGCTCGACGCGAGCGACCGCGACCGCGCGGTCACGGCGCTGGTCATCGGGGACTTCTACCGAGACCAAAACGACGGGACTCAGGCGCAGCGCTTCTACGAATCGTCCCTGAAGTTGCGGCGCGCGTTCCCCGAGGACCAAACCGGTCGCGCGCGCGACCTGGCGTTGGCCGAGACCCGGCTCGCGCGGCTGCTGTGGAACACCGACGTCGAGCGCGCGAAGAAGCTCGTGACGGAGGGTGTTTCGCTTCGAGACGCGGTCGCGCCCGGGCGGGGTGACTGGCAGGCGCCCGCACCGGACATCCTGCGCCTCGCACACACCGTCTTCACGTCGTCGACGTCGACCTCGGGCGCGAACCCCTGAGCCACTCGATAGTTGAACAAAACCACCGACCGGGGTTGGGTACGGCATGGCGAGTGAGAACGTCGTCATCTTGGGCGCAACCTCCGGCATTGCTCGGGCGTTGTGTCTCGTGATGGCCGAGCGCGGGTGCCGACTGATCGTCGCAGGCCGCAACGAAGAGGAGCTCGATCGTATCGCGAGTGACCTCCGCGTCCGCACCGGTGCAGACGCGTTCGTGGAGAAGTTCGACGCGCTCGACTTCGACGACCACGTCCCGTTCTTGGCGCGGTGCGGCGAACGCTTCGGCGGCGCGATCGACGGCGTCGTCCTCTGCTACGGCTACATGACCGACCAAGAGAAGACGGAGCAGGACTTCGAGGCCGCGCGTCGTACGATCGACGTCAACTTCACCAGCGCGATCAGCATCCTCGGCGCCGTCGCCAACGACATGGAGGCGCGCGGCGCCGGGTACATCGCGGCGATCGGCAGCGTCGCCGGCGACCGCGGGCGCCAGAGCAACTATACGTACGGCGCCTCGAAGGCCGGGTTGTCCGCGTTCCTCGGCGGCCTTAGAAACCGCCTCTGCAAGAGCGGCGTGCACGTCCTCGAAGTGCGGCCCGGGTTCGTCGACACGCCGATGACCCACGGGCTCCTCGATCCGAGCTCGCCGCTCGTCGCGTCACCCGAGCGCGTCGCGGCCGCGATCGACGCCGCCATCCGCGCCAAGCGCGACGTCATCTACGCGCCGTGGTTCTGGCGCGGCATCATGAAGACCATCCGCTCGATCCCCGAGTCCGTCTTCAAGCGACTGAAGCTCTGAAGGGCACCAACCTATGTTCCGTATTTGGCAATCCACCCACCGCATGGTGATCCGACACGACCCGCAGCTCGGACACCGCTACGTCGAGAACCTCGAAGCCCGCATCCCGAACGAGCTCGGCGGCTCGTTCGTGAAGACAAACGCGCAAGGCTTCAGGAACGACATCGACTTCGAGAAGAAGAAGGGCGACCGCCCGCGCATCCTCTTCTTCGGTGACTCGTACACCGCCGGCGACCTCTGCTCGAACCACGAGCGCTTCTCGGACCTCGTCGGCGCGAAGCTCGACGCCGAGACGTACAACTTCGGCCTGTCGGGCTCCGGCACCGACCAGCAGTACCTGTCGTGGAAGAACTACGCGAAGGACATCGAGGCGGACCTGATCGTCATCTCGGTGCTCTCCGAGAACATCGAGCGCATCAAGGTCTCGAGCCGCATCTCGATCGACCGCGTCACCGGCGACAAGGTGATGATGCCGAAGCCGTTCTTCACGCTGAAGGGATCTCAGCTGGAGCTCGGCAACGTGCCCTGCCCCTGGGAGCGTCCGCCGGTCGACACCGAGGAGGACGATCGCTTCGGCTCGCACCGTCGGGACCCGCGGCTGAAGCTCGCGTACAAGGCGGTCGACTTCTATCGAAACGACCCGCGCGCGAAGAAGGCGCGAGAGCTGTTCGGACCGGTCGTGGGCCGGCTGCGCCCCGCGGTGATGAAGGCGTCCGGCTTTCAGCCCTTCCCCGACTACAAGAGCGCGGACACCGAGGGGTGGCGGCTGATGGAGGCCATCCTCCGGCAGTGGGCGGCGGAGGCGTCGCCGACGCCGGTGCTCATCGTGCCGCTGCCGACGTACCACAACATCAAGGACGAGGTGGAGCCGATCTACCAGCCGCTCTTCGAGCGGGTCGCGGCGCCGAAGAACAAAGTCCACGTCGCGGACATCACCGCGCCGATCATGAAGATGTCGCGCGAAGATCGTGTGCGCATCCCGTTCGAAGAGGACGTGCACTTCTCGCCGTACGGGCACGAGGTCGTTGCAACTCAGATTGCGGAGGCGATCACTTCGCGCAGTTTGTTGCCCAAGCCGGCCGCGCCGAAGCCCGCGAAGCGGCGTCGCGCGGAGGGGACGTACATCCTCGGGGTCTCGGCGTTCTATCACAACAGCGCGGCGTCGATCGTGAAGGACGGAGAGATCATCGCGGCGGCGGAGGAGGAGCGCTTCACGCGTGAGAAGAACGACCGCCGCTTCCCGCACAGCGCGATCAACTTCTGCCTGGAGCAGGCGAAGATCGATCAGCGCGACCTGTCGGCGGTCGTCTACTACGACAACGCGCCGCTGACGTTCGAGCGGCTGCTGCACACGCAGGCGGTGGCGGGTGAGAAGGGCGCGGACAACTGGGGACGGTTCATCCCGTCGTGGACGCTCTACAAGCTCCACATCCCGCGGCTGATCCGCGACTACCTGCACTACGACGGCCTGATCCTCCAGGAGGCGCACCACCGCTCACACGCGGCGAGCGCGTTCTACCCGTCGCCGTTCGAGGAGGCGGCGATCCTGACGATCGACGGCGTCGGGGAGTGGGCAACGGCATCGATCGGCGTCGGGCGCGGCAACCGCGTCGACATCCTGAAGGAGATGCACTTCCCGAACTCGGTCGGGCTGCTCTACTCGGCGTTCACGCAGTTCACCGGCTTCAAGGTGAACTCGGGTGAGTACAAGATGATGGGTCTCGCGCCGTACGGCGAGGCGAAGTACGTCGACCTGATCCTCGACAACCTGGTGAAGCTCAAGGACGACGGCTCGATCGAGCTCGACCTGTCGTACTTCTCGTTCCTCGACGAGAACACGATGACCAACGCGAAGTTCGCGGAGCTGTTCGGTGGGCCGGCCCGTGACCCGGACGCGTGGATCACCGAGCGTGAGATGGACATCGCGAAGTCCATCCAGGTCGTCACCGAGATGGTGATGATGAAGATGGCGCAGCACGCCCAAGAGCTGACCGGCATGAAGAACCTCTGCATGGCCGGCGGCGTCGCGTTGAACTGCGTGTCGAACGGCAAGCTCCTGCGCGAGGGGCCATTCGACGACATCTTCATCCAGCCCGCGGCCGGCGACTCCGGCGGCTCGCTGGGTGCGGCGCTCGACGCGTACCACTCGTACTTCGGCAAGGAGCGGAAGGTGCGTCCGGACGGGCGTTCGTCGCAGGGCGCTTCGTACCTCGGGCCGTCGTTCTCGGACGACGAGATCCAGGGCTTCTTGGAGTCGAACGGTTATCCCTTCGAGCGTGTGTCTCCCGAGGAGCGTGCGTCGAAGGTGGCGGACGTCCTGGCGTCGGGCCGGGTCGTCGGGCACCTCGCGGACCGCCTCGAGTTCGGGCCGCGTGCGCTGGGGGCGCGTTCGATCCTCGGCGACGCGCGCAACCAGGAGATGCAGGTCAACCTGAACCTCAAGATCAAGTACCGCGAGTCGTTCCGTCCGTTCGCGCCGAGTGTGTTGGAGGAGGACGTCTCGGAGTTCTTCGAGATGGAGGGCCGGTCGCCGTACATGTTGTTGGTCGCGCCGGTGAAGGCGTCCCGGCGGCTCGACGTCGCGGAGCGCAAGGAAGGCGAGGACCTCACGGAGGTCGTGAAGCGGCCGCGCTCGGACGTCCCGGCGATTACACACGTCGACTACTCGGCGCGTGTGCAGACGGTGAACGGCGACGAGCACCCGACGTACTACCGGCTGATCAAGGCGTTCAAGGAGAAGACGGGTTACGGCGTCGTGGTGAACACGTCGTTCAACGTGCGCGGCGAGCCGATCGTGTGCACGCCGTACGACGCGTACCGGTGTTTTATGCGCACGGAGATGGACGTCCTCGTCCTCGAGAACTTCATCCTCTACAAGGACAAGCAGCCGTCGTGGCCGGAGGCGAAGGGCCACGTCGAGTTCGACGTCGAGGCGAAGCAGAACTTCGACCCGGGCTTCGTCGACAAACTCCAGGCAGTGTTCTTCGAGCGCTTCCTCCCGACGGCGGCGCGCATCGCGACGTCCGGCGACGTCCGCATCTCGAAGGCGCTCACCAACGCCCCCTCGACGTGGCGCGACCTCAACGAGCCGGACGACAAACGCCCGATCTTCGAGATCCCGAGCGAGCTCGCCGCGGCGAGCACGGCGGGGCCTGGGGATATGGCGCGCGCGATCACCTCGAACTGGAACCCGCGCTTCGCGGCGGCGTCGCTGATGTCGATCGTGAGCGAGGTGCTGGCGCTGGGCGAGGAGTACCGGACGAGTGGGGAGCTGGAGGAGGAGGTCGGGGACTCGGTGTACGTGATGTTTTAGGGGATGGGATTCGGATCCGAGTCCGTGACCGAATCCGACTCCGTGACCGAATCCGAGTCCGTGACCGAATCCGAGTCCGATTCCGAGTCCGATTCCGAGTCCGATTCCGAGTCCGATTCCGAGTCCGATTCCGAGTCCGAGTCCGATTCCGAGTCCGAGTCCGATTCCGAGTCCGATTCCGAGTCCGATTCCGAGTCCGATTCCGAGTCCGATTCCGAGTCCGATTCCGAGTCCGATTCGCTCTGCGCCGCCTCGCGACGGCGCCGAGCATCCTCCTCTACCGCCTACCGCCGAGCCCCCAGATGAGCCCCATCAAGCGATCCAGCGTCGCCAGCAGCTCGTCATCCACCGCCGCATACCCCCACGCATCCGCGCACATCAACGCGGCGCGCACCTCGTCGGCGCTCCCGAGCGCCACTCGGAACGCGTGCGCTCTGTCGCCCCCGGCGCGCCGGCTCCCTTCCGCCACATTCAACGGCACCGACGCGGCCGCCTTCCTAATCTGCTTCGCCAAATCCGCATCGTGCTTCCGAATCTTCGCAAGCGGCTCTCGGAGCTGACGAATCATCTCCAGCGCCACGTCGAGCGCCACGAAGCGGTAGGTCGAGTTCTTGGTTGGGTTCATGCCCCCCTCTCGGCGCAGGAGGCGTGACAAGGACCGTCTGCGGTCCTTGGCGCGACTGTTGCGCCGCTTCATGGGTGTGAACCCAACCAAGGACTCGGCCGGGGGTCGTGGCACTGGGGATGGTTTCAGCTCCTTAAGGCACTTTGACCGGAGAGGTTCTTTCTTCCGCGGGATTGAAGGGGAGGACTCTCTCTCCGTCCTCTTGGTTGAGGTGCACACACCGAGCTACCGGGCGACGGCTGCATTGTTTTTTCTGTTCATCCCTTATGTGCGGCGCAACCGTCGCGCCGATCGGCTTGTGATTCTGATTCCCCGCCACGACCGAGCCATCGAATAGATTCCACTGAAAGTAGCCATCCGAACGGAGGGCCGTTCGTCACGCCGCCTGCGCCGGGGGGAGGTATGAACAGAAAAAACAATGCAGCCTCTCCTGGTCGGTTCATCGTTCTGGAGGTGAGCGTGGAGCTCATCGAGGAGCTCGTCGACGTGGTGAGCAA
>JAVJQW010000054.1:0-16586 GCA_040218735.1 Deltaproteobacteria bacterium | reverse complement strand
GTTCTGCGTCGAGGGGCTCGGGCTGACCGAGGACCAGGCGTGCCGGCGCGTCGCCGTAGTGCGCGCGGCGCGGCGGGTGCCCGAGGTCTTCCAGATGATCGCGACCGGCGAGCTGCACATGACGGGCGTCGCGAAGCTCTCCAAGTTCATGAACGACGACAACGCCCACAGCCTCGTCGAGCAGGCGCGGAACAAGTCCAAGGCCGAGGTCGAGATGCTGATCGCTACCGAATTCCCAGGCGCGAAGAGCAGTGACGATCGCGTCGAGGCGGCGACCGCGGAGACGTTCGCTTTTCGCTTCGACGGGAGCGCCGAAGCGAAGGCGCTCTTGGATCGAGCCAAGGAGCTCACCCCGCCTGGGACGGACATCGGGGAGATCTTCGAAGCGGCGCTCGCGCTCTACGTGGAGAAGCTCGAGAAGCGGAAGAACGGAAAGACGAGTCGTCCGCGATCGAAACCCGCCGAGGATGCGCCGGCGGGCGCAGCGTACGTCCCGGCGGCAACGCGGCGTGCAGTGGTCGAGCGCGACGGCGCGCAGTGCACGTACGTGAGCCCGGACGGACGGCGATGCAGCGAACGGTCGAACCTCGAATTCGATCATGTCGGCGGACGTGCGTTGGGCGCCAAGAGCGTGGTCGGCGAGCTGCGATTACTGTGTCGCGCGCACAACCTTCACGCGGCGCGGGAGGTGTTGGGTCACGCCCTCGTCGATCGGAGGATCCACGAGCGCCGCTCTACCCTGCCCAGGCAAGGCGCGTGTTCCGAGCGTCCTCGGCGTGAACCGCATCCGACGCCACCGGCACGCGCGGAGGGCAGTTCGTGAGAGCGATACCAGCCAGTTTTCGAGAGTGCGGCCCTCCTTCGGAGCACTGCGGCCCGCGGACCCCCTCCTTCACCAGCCCCGCGAAACGGCGGCCGAGGGACGAGTCGCTCCTCGGCGCCGGCGCGCTGCCCTACGTCGAGGCGCCCCGCGCCGCCTGATGGGAGCTCGAGCCAGGCCAGATCCGCTTAGTTAACGGCATTGCTTCTACGCCATAACGGTCCCTCGCTTCGCGAGTGACCTGGGCACAGTCTTCCGACCCGCCGCTCCGCGCCGGGCCTCAGCCTAAGGCCGTAACGGTCCCTCGCTTCGCGAGTGACCTGGGCACAGTCTTCCGACCCGCCGCGCCGGGCCTCAGCCTAGCGTCACCGCTCGGCGAGGACGACGGTGGTGCGGGCGAGGTGATCGTGCAGCGTTCGCCCGCGCCGATCCAAGAGCAGCCAGAAGTATCCGATCCCCCCGGCGAGGAGCCCGACCAAACCGAACACCGCGCGGAGAATCGCGCGCAGCGGCGTGACGCGGTCGCCTGTCTTGGTGTTCACGAGCTCGAGCCCCAGCGCGAGCTTGCCGAGGGTGCGGCCGCCGAACGTGTGCGCGAGGACCGAGTAGACGAGGTACAGCACGACGCCGAACACCAACGGCAACGTGAGGTGGCCGTCGACGAGGAGCGCCGCGACGTCGTCGGGCTCGACCAACGACGCGTTGGGGATCGCCTCCGAGAAGACGCCGAACAGCGCAGGCACGGCGATCAGCGCGACGAGGATCGTCGCGTCGATCAGGACGGCACCGAAGCGACGAACCCCGACCGCGAGACGACGGCGCGAATCGGACGCGTCGGTCGTCGCGGGGATCGCGTCGAACGAGACGTCGACGCCCAACGGCATCAGCTGGTCACCCGTCGGCGCGCCCGCGTCGAACCCCGTCGGGCTCGGCGACGCACCCGTGGGCGCCGAGGGATCGAGCTGCAGCGGCGTGGGGCGGAAGACGTCCGCGGACGGATCGTCGAGCACCGGCGCGGTGTCGGGCCCCGGCTCCAACGCGTCGAGGAGGCCGGCGGTCTCCTCCTGCGCAAACACCGCCTGCACGACCTCCTTGCCGAGGCGCTTGGTGTCCTCGCGTCCGCCCGTATCCGGGCCGGCGACGTCCGACATCTCCGGGTCCGTCGTCTCGCTCCGCGCGTTGCGGAGCCGTCGCTGATCCGCCGTTCGCGAGTCTTTCTCTCCGCCGAGGTGTTCGGCGAGGCCGCGGCGCACCTCGCTCGCGGTGGAGAGGATCGGGGGCGGTGACATCGGCTCCGACGGGCCGGCGTCGAGATCCTTCACCAGCCCGGACAAGCTCCGCGGCGCAGCGCCCGCGAGCTGACCGGGCGCCGCGATCGTCTCGGAGGGCCCCTCGTCGTCGGCCGGACGATCGTGATGCACCGGCATCGCCATCAACAGATCCGCCGACGGGTCCGCGAGGTTGCCGAGCCGCGTGGACTCACCGGACGGCTCGGCGTCGTCGAGGTCGGTCGGCACCACCGGCGACAGAGCGTCGCTCGCGATCGAACGCGTGACCCCGCGCGGCGCACGCGGCGGCGGCGGGTTCGGGACGATCTTCTGCGGCCGCAGCGCCGGCGTCCCGCCGCCGGGCGTGGTGAGGACGAGGTCCGAGACGGGGTCGGGCTGCGACTTCTTGTAGGCGCGCACCGAAGGATCCGCCGCGGCCGCCGCGCTCCCCACCGGCGTCGGGCGCGTGGGCGCGACCTGATCGGCGTCACGCGCGGCGGCGCCCCGCGACTTCGCGCCGCGAGGAGCCTCGGCGCGATCCGCGCCGCGATGAGGATCCGCGCGCTGGGGATCGCCGTGCTCGGCGCCGCGACGAAGCTCACCGCGACCCGCCTCCGAGCGCTGGTTCGTGCGACCCGCCTCCGCGCGCTCGTTCGCGCGGCCCGCCTCCGCGCGTTCGTTCGCGCGGCCCGCCTCGGCGCGCTTGGCGTCGCCGGGGTCGACCGAACGTGGTCCGCGTTCCGCGGCCTGCCGCATCGACGCGCTCGGCGGCGAGATCGGGCGCTGGCTGGCCTCCGCCCGCCCCGCCTCGGCGCGCCGTGCGTGGTCCACCGAACGCACCGCCTCGTCTGCCGCCGGCCGCATCGACGCGCTGGGCGGCGAGATCGGGCGCTGGCCAGTCTCCGGCTTCGCGCGGCGGGGGGAGGGCCGACGCGCCGGGACCTGCGAGCCCGCGACGGGCGTCGCGTCGTCGACCGGGACGCGCGTGGGCGCGCGGTGCCGTGCGTCGCCGCCCGCGTGTCCGACGCCGAGCGTCGAGATCTCGCCGAGGTCCCCCGTCGACGCTTCCACGACGAAGTCCCCCGTCTCCTCGTCGAGGATCGGCACCGTCGGCCGGTCCTCGACCTCGAGCTCCATCACCGGCTCCGACTTCGACGGCTTCGGACGCAGACGGCCGGACGGCTTCGGCGTCGGGAACGACGGCAACGCCATCCCCGCCGTCTTGTCGCGCGGCGCCGCGGCCCGCCCGGTGTTCGTCGAGCGCGACCGCTGGCGATTCTCCGCCCACGACTTCAACTCGCTCAGCGCCGCGTCGGTCTGCGCCCGCGACTTCGGCTTGGGCCGCGTCAGCGGGACGTTCGTCGGCTGGTCGTCCACGAACCGACGACCCGCCGGTCCGCGCGCCGCCTCGGCGACGTCCTCCCACGGCTCCGCGCGTGCCGTGCGCCCGGCGGGCGCCGGACGCTTCGACTGCACCTCCGCGACGATCGTCTCGTCCGCGTACATGTCCTCGTCCGTGTCGGCGTCGAGGCTGTGCGCGGTGTGCCCCTCGTTGTCGAAGTCGATCTCGTCGATCCCGCGCGCCGACGTGTCCGCGACGGTGTCGGGGATCGGCATCCCGAGGATCGTGTCGTCCTCTTCCACAAGTGAAGGCGCCTCGTCGGGCATCTGCGTCGACGGCGCCTGCGGCGCGGGGCGCCGGTACCGGTTCGGATCGTGGCGTGTGTCGACCTCGTCGATGAGGACGGCCATACATCGCACGCATCGGCGTGCGCCCGAACGATTCGGGGTTCCGCACTCACGACAGAGCATCCCGTAGGTCCGTCGCATCCTACGTAAGGAACGCGAGTTCGTCGACCGCGCTGCCCTCCGCTTCGAGCACCGCGCGCCAAACGTCGAAAAGTGGTGCATCGAACGCACGACCGTCCGCGAGCACCAGACGCACCGCGGCGAGGAACAGGTGCTTCGGACGCGGCGCACCGTGTTCTCTCAGCGCACGCACGAACGCCTTGTTTCGCCGAAAGTCCCCGTACTTGTCGTCCATCGCGATCGGGTACCCCGCGTCCGCGAGGTGCCGCCGAATCTGGTGCTTTCGACCCGTGTGCAGCGTGATGTTCAGCAACGTCGTCGACGCCAACGGCTGCGCCGAAGTCACCTGCGTCACCGCGCTCTGCTTGTTGCCGTGTTTGTCGACGATCGGACGGGTGATGGTCGTCGCGGACATATGTCCGAACGCCAACGCCACGTAGTTCTTTTGAGTGGAATCCCACTGCGCCGCGAGCGAGGACGCCACTGCCGCCGACTTGGCCACCACCATCACTCCGCTCGTCGCCTTGTCGAGCCGGTGTACGAGCGTCCACGACGTCGCGGGATCCGCCGCCCCCAACACATCGAGCAACGTCTTCTTCTCCCCCGCGCCGCCGTGCACGGCGAGGCCCGGCGGCTTCACGAGCACCGCGATGTCGTCGTCTTCGTGGAGCAGCGCGACCTGCTGCAGGCGCGCTTCGTCGATCACTCGTCGCGGTCTTTGACGTCGATCTCGTACTTGTCGAGCAGACGGTACAGGTGGCGGCGGTCGATCCCCGCCTCACGCGCAGCCTTCGAGATGTTCTGTTTGTGCCGCACCAACAGGTCCTGCAGGTACTGACGCTCGAACGCGTCCAGCACCTTGGCCTTCGCGTCCTTGAACGGCACCGAAGCGTCCGGCAGCAGCACCGAGTTCGACGGCGACCGCGGCTTCGTCTGCGCGCGGTTCCCGGTGATCTCCTCGGGCAGATCGTTCACGGTGATCTCTTCACCACCCGCGAACACGACCGCGCGCCGCAGCACGTTCATCAGCTCGCGCACGTTGCCCGGCCACGCGTAACGCTCCAACGTCGCCAGGGCCCCCGGCCCCAGCCGCTTCGCGCGCGCGCCCGTCTCTTCGAGCTCCGCACCGTACCGACGGAAGAACTCGTCGACGATCAGCGGCATGTCCTCCGTCCGATCGCGCAGCGCCGGCAGCTCCAGGCGAATCACCGCGAGGCGGTAGTAGAGGTCCCCGCGGAAGCGACCGTCCTGCACCATCTGGTGGAGGTCGCGGTTCGTCGCGCCGACCACGCGCACGTTCACGCGAATGATCTTGTCGCCGCGCAGCCGCTGGATCTCTTGCCGCTCCAGCGCCCGTAGCAACTTGGGTTGCAGCTCGACCGGTAGCTCCCCGAGCTCGTCGAGGAACAGCGTCCCGCCGTCCGCGCGCTCGAAGACCCCGGCGTAGGCCTGGTCGGCCCCCGTGAACGCGCCCTTCTCGTGCCCGAACAGCGCGCTCTCGATCAGCGTCGGTGGCAACGCCGAGCAGTCGAGCGTCACGAACGGACCGTCCTTACGACGCGACTTCTTGTGCAGCGCCCGGGCGACCAGCTCCTTGCCGGTGCCGGTCTCGCCGGTCACGAGGATCGTCAGCTCCGTCGGCGCGACGCGCTCGATGACGGTGTAGATCTCGCGCATCGGGACCGAGCGTCCGACGAGGTCTTCGCAGCGCTCGGCGCCCGACGGTTCGACGACCAGCTCGGTGTCGATCGGCTCGAACAGCAGCGAGCTGTCCCCTATCTGGATCTCACCGCGGTGGCGGATCGTGGCTTCCTTGACCCGGAGCGACCCGACGAAGGTGCCGTTCGTGGAGTTGTTGTCCACGATGACGTACTCGCCGTTCCGCATGTGGACCTCCAGGTGGTAGCGGCTGACCGCCGGGTCCTGGATGACGAGGTCGTTGTCCTTCACGGACCCGATGCGGATCAGGTCCTTCTCGGACTCGAGCGTGCGGCCGTGGTCGGGCCCGCCGCTCACGGTGATGCGACACCGCTTGTACGAGATCGCGCGACGCTCCGAGATCGTCGCCTCGCGCGTCTTCGTGAACTGGTCTTCTCGTGAGGATGCGGTCAAGAGAACGGACCTAGCCGCGCACCGAGGCGCGCCTTCGTTTCGGGGTCATAGCACTGGGCCCTAAGTGGCGGCAATGGTGGAGACTTTCCAAGGGAGGGTCAACGCCCGTTCGCGCGCGGCCCGTTTTCGGCCTCTTCGGCCAGGCGCTCGATGCGGACCGACAGCTGCGACAGCTCGCGGTCGAGCGCGCGAACCTCCTCGACGAGCAGCTCCACCTCCTGGTTGGACGGGACGTTCAGCCCCGCGAGCACCCGTCCCACGTTGCGATCCACGGCGCGGCGCGCCTCGAGCGTGACGCGGAGCCCGCCCTGCACGATCTCGAACACCGTGTCCTTCGCGAGCAGGCGCGACGCGATCCGCCGCAGCCGATTGCCGGACTCCGTGTACATCGGCGGGCCCCTTGTCGGGGCAATCGAGGTCGCGGGTCAACCGCGGCAGACCCGCGGGCGCTCGATCGTTGTGACGGACGTGAAACCGTGCGACACGGAGGCGTTGCCGGGATGAGCGCCGACGAAGCACTCTGGGCCAAGGAGCTCGTCCTCGTCACGGGGAAGGGCGGCGTGGGGAAGACCACGGTGGCCGCCGCCCTCGCGCGCTCGGCCCACACCGCCGGCAAACGCGTCCTGATCGCCGAGGTCACCTCGGACACCAGCACCAAGTCGCAGCTCCTCGGCCTGTTCGGGCACCCGGACGTGAAGGGCGAGGATCCCGTCGAATTCGAAAAGCGCCTCTACGGCGTGCGGATCACCCCGTCCGCCGGGCACCGGCTGTTCCTGACCGCCGCGCTCAAGGTCGGGATGGTCGTGAACGCGGCGATGCGGTCCGCCGCGCTCAACCGTTTCCTGATGGCGGCCCCGGCGTTCCCGGAGATCGGGACGCTGTACCACCTCGTCACGCTCCTGAGGTCGAAGCGTTTCGACCACATCATCCTCGACCTCCCCGCGACCGGCCACGCGCTCGGCCTCGCGTCGCTCCCGAAGACCGTCCTCTCCGTGGTCCCGTCCGGGCTGATCGGTCAGGCGATCCAGGAGGGCCTCGACGCCATGACCGACGACGCCCGCGGCTGCGCCGTCCTCGTCACGCTCCCGGAGGGGATGCCGGTCACCGAGTCCCTCGAGCTCGCGCGCGGCCTCGAGAAGCTCGACATCCGCGTTCGCGCGATGATCCTCAACGCGATGCCCGACAACCCGTTCACGGACGGCGAGCGGGACGCGCTCCGCGATCACCTGAAGGGACGCGAGGCTTCGCTCCTCCTCGGCGCGCGTGAGTTCCGGCGACTGGAGCGCGCGCTCGGTGCGCAGGCACAGTTCGAAGCCGAAGTCCCCGCGACCGCCGCGAAGGTCACCATCCCGAAGTCCGACAAGACCGCGCACGGCGACGTCATGCGCGAGGTCGCCACCTTCCTCGACGAGGTGAAGATCCAGGGGGCCACCCCGTGAACCTCGACGAGCTGGTCCGCAACAAGCGCATCATCGTGTGCTGCGGCGCCGGCGGCGTCGGCAAGACCACCACCTCGGCTGCGCTCGCGCTCTCCGCCGCGAAGGCCGGACGGCGCGCGCTGGTGCTGACGATCGATCCCGCGCGACGCCTCGCGCAGGCGCTGGGGATCCCGCCGACCGGCAAGGAGCCCGTGCGGATCGATCCGTCGCTTCTCGCCAACGCATCGATCGACGTACCGGAAGGCGGCGAGCTGCACGCGTGGATGCTCGATCCGCAGGTCGTGCTGGAGAGCGTGGTGGATCGCTTCGCGCCCTCGAAGGAGGACGCCGCGAAGATCCGTTCGACGCGCCTCTACCAAGCGCTGATGAACGTCATCACCGGCCTGCAGGAGTACACGGCGGCGGAGGCGCTCTACAACTTCAACGAGTCGGGGACGTACGACCTGATCATCCTCGACACGCCGCCGTCGCGGAACGCGCTCGACTTCCTCGACGCACCCCGTCGCCTCGCGCGTTTCCTCGACGAACGCACGCTGTCGATCTTCGCGCCCGATCCCGAGAAACGCGCGGGCGCGATGATCCGCGCGGCGTCGAAAGTCGTGAACACGGCGATCTCCAAGACGTTCGGCGAGAGCTTCGCGGAGGAGCTGCAGAACTTCCTCGGTGCGTTCGGCAAGCTGTTCCAGAAGATGCGCATCCACGCGTCGGGCGTGCGGAAGCTCCTGCGCTCCGACCAGGCCGCGTTCATCGTCATCGCGTCGCCCGACGAAGCCGCGCTCACCGAGGCGAAGTACTTCAAGGGCCGCATCAAGGATCTCGGGCTCGTGTCGGAAGGTTTCATCCTGAACCGGAGCTACGCTTCGGACCAGGCGACGGAGTCCCCGCAGGACATCACCGCGTCCGGTGATCTCGCCGACGCGCTCGCGAAGCTCACGCCGTTCGCGAAGCTCGAGGAGCAGCGCATCGTCTCGGACCGCGCGTTGTTCGCGGACCTCGAGAAGGAAGGGATGCAGGACGGCGGGCGCGGGGCGACCGCGTTGCCGTTGCTCGACGAGGTCGTCGAGGACCTCCCGGCGCTCGACATCCTCTCCGGCCACATCCTCCGCTGAATCCCCGTAGGGCATCGGGTCGAACCCGCGTCGGCGCGGCGCGCACTCGTGCGGCGCGCATGAGTGCCCCTGCGCCGACGGATCACGGACGATGATCGTAACGGTCGGTTCGAATGAAACAGGGTGCTCGCGTCACTCGTACAATGGGGCGGGGGAGCGAAGGAGTCGGCACCGTGAGCGCAGCACGTGTCTTGGACATTTCGGTTCGTTTCAGGAGGTCCCTCGTGTTCCTCGGCGAAGGCAAGATCGAGGTGCGCGAGCTGAACGGCGGCCGGCGCGGCGCGTTGCTTCACCGCTACGCGCTGCGCGAGGTCGAGTGTGTCGAGCTGTTCGTGGGCGGGGTGCGTCCGCGGAAGGTGCTTCGACTCACGTCGTCGGAGGCGATCGATCTCGGCGGCTCGACGACCATGGCGTCCGGCCTGCGCGACGCGCGCGACGTGTCCAAGCTCGTGGACCGTCCGGTGGTGATCCGGGAGGAGGACTATTTGAAAGTCTACTTCGCCGACCACGCGCCGTTGCTCTACGCGCTCGAACCGTCGACCGACTTCGGCACCGCCGCGACGCCGCACCTGTTCCACCAGGCCTACGACGCCGCGGGTGAGGTCGGCCCCGAAGATCCGACCATCCCCGGCTCGCCCGCGATCGAGGAGCTCCTCGTCCGCGTCGGACAACCGGGGGAGTAGTCGCGCGAGGCCTATCCGTGGTTGGATACGCAGCGTGAGGCCAGTCGCCTTCTCCCGTGCGTGTCTCGCACCGCTGACGCTGAGCCTGATCGCATGCTCCGGCGGCACCGATCGCACCGACGACGACATCACCGGGCCGCGCGACGCCGGTGAGAACGTCATCCGCGACGCCGGCAACGGCGTCATCCGCGACGGCGGCGGCGCACCGCGCGACGGCGGCGGCGCACCGCGCGACGGTGGCGGCGCACCGCGCGACGGCGGCTTCCGGGACGCGGGCGTCGCGAACTGCGAGTACCCGGCCAACCCGGCCGAGCCGATGGCCCTCAACCAGCCGCTCTTCCCGTACGCCTGGCCGCAGGCGATCGACGGGAACGACGTCTCGACGGTCCTCGACCTGCACGACGTCTTCTGCAACTCGGACGGCACCTGGGGGGACGTGGACGCGTTGCTGTTCGTCTCCCTGGACGCGTGGTGACCAGACTGTGTGAGGCACGCCAGGTCGGTGGCCGCGGTTGAAGAAGACATACTCGCAGCGGGGGCTCAGATCATCTGGGTGCTCGAGCACACGACGACGAACCAGGATGGGACTGCCGTGCAGTGCCGTCAGGCGTTCAACGGGTACGGGAGCGACAAGGGGCTCTGCGTCGGCGACGGCGAATCGACCCCGCGTACGCGGGTGTTCGACACCAGCCCGTTCTCGGAGGCGCGCGGCATCGATCTGATCGTGCGCCGCTCGGACATGCACGTCGTGTTCGAGGCCCCCCACGGCACCCCGTCGCGCGACACGCAGTTGACGGGCGAAGAGCTCCTCCAAGAAGTCCGCAACGTCACCGGACGCTGATCAGGCTCCGCCGCGCCGGCAGATCACGACTACAGAGCGGTTGCGGCCTTCGCGAAGGTCTGGCGGGCCTTGTCGAGGCGCTTGCCCTTCACGCCGCCGACCGCGGCGGCCGTGAGGCGTTTGCCGCGCAGGTACTTCTTCGCGACGCGTCGCACGTCGTCGAGGGTGACGGCTTCGAGCTCCGCGAGGCGCTCCTCGGGAGACTTCGGCTCGGAGAAGAGGCGGTTCACGCCGAACCACTGGGTCATCTCGGAGGCGGAGTCGAGGCCGAACTCCACACTGCAACGCGCTCGGAGCTTCACGCGTTCGAGCTCTTCGGCGTCGACGCCGGTGTGCACGACGTCGTGGATGACCTTCATCAGCTCGTCGATCGCGTACGCGAGTTTGTCGTTGGCGACGGCGAGCTCGAAGTCGAAGAGCCCGCAGTCCGCGTACGACTCCACGTCGGCGCTGATCTCGTAGACGACGCCGCGCTTTTCGACGAGCTCGACCTGCAGGCGCGCCGACAGGCCGCCGTCGAAGATCCGGCGCAACACGACCAGCGCCGCGTGGTCCGCGTGGGTGTCGCTCACGGTGTGGAACGACAGGCGAACGCGGGTCTGTGCGTCGGCGTAGGGGGTGAAGGCGAGGTGCGTGCCGTCGTTCGGGAGCTTGGGCCGCCGCCCGTCGCTCACCTTCTTACCCGCGGGCATCGCGCCGAACGCGCGCTTCGCGACGGCGCGGCACTTCCGCGGATCGATGCGCCCCGCGAAGCAGAGCACCAAGTTCTTCGCGCCGTAGAAGCGCTTCATGTGCCGGCGGAGATCGTCGACCGAGAAGCGCTTCACGTTGTCCTGCATCCCGTCGATCGGCTGGGCGAGCCCGTGCGTAGGGAAGGCGGTGCGGTGGGCGAGGACGTCGATGTCGATCTCACGCCCCTTGTCGTCGAGCGCGTCGAGCATCTCCTCGAGGATGATGCCGCGCTCGACGTCGATCTGCTCGAACGTCGGCGTCGTGAACATCGCGCCGAGGATCTCGGTCGCGCGGTCCACGTGGTCCGGGTGAATCGTCGTCTGGTAACCGGAGTAGTCGCGCGTCGTGAACCCGTCGAGGTAGCCGCCGAGATCTTCGATCGCCGTGTTGAGCGCGGTGCTGTCCTCGAACCCGGCGCAGCCGCGGAAGAACATGTGTTCGAGGAAGTGCGACAGCCCGTTGTCGGGTCCTGGCTCGTGGCGGCTCCCGACGCGCGCGAACAGCGACACGGTCGCGCTGTGCAGGTGTGGCATCGCGATGGTGACGACGGTGAGGCCGTTGTCGAGGGTGGCGGTGGCGTGCTGGTAGTCCGAGGCCAAGACCCGCGAGGCTAGTGCAATTGCGGCGGCGTTCGCACTCGAATTCGATGGCGACCGTGGAGTTGTGTCACGCCCGCGCGCGCACCCGTGGCCAGGCGCGCCGTCAGAGCCCGTGCGAACCCGGGCGCCGCCGCTGGCACGCCGCCTGCTTTGGTTTCGGGTCATGTTCAACAAAAAGCCGACCCTCTCCACCCGTATCTTCGAAGCCGTGCAGAGCACGAGCGCCTCGCAGCGGACCATCGCCGGTGCGCTGACCGGCGCGGCCGCGGTCGCCGTCGGCGTCTGGGCGTACTTCCGGAACCCGAACGTGAAGTCGAAGCAGGCGCAGAACCAGGCGCGCAACCCGGACGGAACGTTCAAGGCGACGGCGTAGGGTTCCGTTGGTCGCGCTACGCTTCCCCGACGTCGACGACACCCGTCGCCACCGAGAACGCGCGCTCGAGCAGGTGCTCGGCGCGCGGTTCCTCGGCGGCAACGACGTCCGGGTCCTGAAGAACGGTGTCGAGATCTTCCCCGCGATGTTGGCGGCGATCGAAGCCGCCGAGACTTCGATCGCGTTCGTCACGTTCGTCTACTGGCAGGGTGAGATCGCCGAGCGCTTCGCAAACGCGCTCGCCGACGCGGCGCGGCGTGGGGTCGACGTGATGGTCGTGCTCGACGCCGTCGGCGCGTCCGATATGTCCGACGCGCTCGTGGCGCTCCTCGAAGACGCGGGCGCCGACGTGCGCTGGTTCCGACCGAAGGCGACCTGGCGCGTGTGGCGCACCAGTCATCGCACCCACCGCAAGCTCCTGATCGTCGACCACGACGTCGGCTTCACGGGTGGCGTGGGGATCGCCGAGGAGTGGACCGGCGACGCCCGGTCGCCCGACGAGTGGCGCGACACCCACCTCGAGATCCGCGGCCCGGCCGTGCGAAACCTGTGGGGGGCCTTCGCCGGCAACTGGATCGAGATGACCGCGGACCTCCCCGCGCGCTGGGACGACGCCCGGCCGTGCGATCCGATACCCGGCTCCGACGAACGCGTCCTGATCGTCCGTAGCACCGCGTCGATCGGCTGGAGCGAGACGGCTTCGATGTTCCGGACGCTCCTCGCGCTCGCGAAACGACGCGTCTGGGCGGCGACGCCGTACTTCGTCCCCGACGACAAGACGGTCGAGCAGCTCTGCCGCCTCGCGATGGACGGCGCCGACGTGCGGATCCTCCTCCCGGGCGAGCACATCGACCAGACCGCGGTCCGCCTCGCGAGCGAGCGCACGATGGGGGCGCTGCTGGAGGCCGGCGTCCGAATCCACGAGTACGACCCGACGATGATGCACGCGAAGGTGCTCATCGTGGACGACGACCTCGCGTGTGTCGGGTCCGCGAACATGAATCAGCGGTCGCTCCGCAAGGACGACGAGGTCTCCGCCGTCCTCTCCTCGCCGCGGCTGGTGGAGCTGCTCGGCGACCACTTCATGGCGGACCTCGACCGCAGCACGGAGCGCTCGCTACAGGGGTGGCGGGAGGCGTGGTGGCGCAGGGCGCTGGGCGCGCTCCTCGCTCCGTTCCGCACCGAGATGTGAGCCCGAAGTCGCGAAGTCGGGGCGAGCCAGCTAGGATTGCCGGGTCGTGCTGCGCGCCGCCGCCCAGGACCTGAAGCGCCTGCGCCGGATCTCCGGCGTCATCGGCAAGTACGGCTACGACGAGTTCGTGAAGAAGTCGCCGGACCTGCCGGACGAGCTGTCGACCACGGACTTCGAACCCAACGAGGACGAAAAACAGAGCGGCTCCGCCCCCCGGCGCTTCCGGCTGATGCTCGAGGAGCTGGGCCCCACGTTCATCAAGTTCGGGCAGGTGCTCTCCTCGCGCCCCGACCTCGTCTCGCGCGAGTACGTCGAAGAGCTCAAGAACCTGCAGGACGACTGCGAGCCGCTGCCGTTCGAGAAGATCGAAGAGGCGATCCGCGAAGGCCTCGGTCGCGATCCCTACGTGCTGTTCTCGTCGATCGATCCCGTGCCGCTCGCGACGGCGTCCATCGCGCAGGTGCACCGGGGCGTGACGACCAGCGGCGACAGCGTCGTCATCAAGGTGCAGCGGCCGGGCATCGCGGCCGAGGTGCAGAGCGACGTCGACATCCTGTACCGCGTCGCCCGCCTGCTCGACGCCGTCATCGAGGAGTCGCAGCTCGCCGAGCCGGTCGGGATCGTACGCGAGTTCGACAAGGCGCTCACCGAGGAGCTCAACTTCCGCCACGAGGCCGGCAACGCGATGGAGTTCGCGAAGCTCCACGCCGAGCGGAAGGACATCGCGATCCCCGCGGTGTTCACCGAGCTGTCCTCGCCGACGGTGCTCACGATGGAGTACCTGGAGGGTGTCCCGTTCTCGCGGCTCCCCGACGACGTCGACAAGAAGTCGATCGCCGCGCGCATCATCGCGGAGGCGTTCGACGAGGTCTTCATCGACGGCGTCTTCCACGCGGACCCGCACCCCGGGAACCTGATGCTGCTCGACGACGGGCGGTACGCGATCCTCGACTTCGGTCTCCTCGGGCGCCTGTCGCCGCAGATGAAGGAGACCATCGTGGTGATCGCGCTGGCGGTCGCCGTCCGCGACGCCGACACGATCTCCCGCACCCTCTACCGCCTCGGGCAGCCGGACGAACGCGTCGACCTCGCGGAGGTGAAACGCGACACGGAGCTGGTGCTCCAGCGCTACTTGAACCGGAGCATCAGCGACATCGACTCGACGCTCCTCACCCAACAGATCCTCGCGCTCGGCATGAAACACCGGCTGCGGATCCCGACCGAGTACACGATGCTCGGTCGCGCGGGCGCGACGATCGAGGGCATCGTCCGCGAGCTCGATCCGGAGATCGACGTGGCGGAAGTCGCGCGCCCCTACGCGGAGAAGCTGCTCGTGGATCGCATCGGTCCGCAGCAGGTGGAGGGGGGCCTCTACCGCGCGCTCCTCCAGTTCCAGGGGATGTCGGAGGACCTCCCGCTGCAGGTGTCGCAGATTCTCTCGGACGTGTCGTCGGGGCGACTCGGGGTGAGCGTCAGCGGGCAGCAGCTCGAGCGTTTGAACACGTCGCTGCTCACCGCGGCGACGACCGTGTCGGGTGCGATCCTCGGCGGGTCGTTCATCATCGGATCGTTCATCGGGCTGGCGCAGCTCGACTGGAAGATCTTCGGCATCCCGATCGTCGGCGTGTTCGGCGCGGTGGTCGGCGGGATGGTCGTGTCGTGGGTCGGGGCCTACGCGATGCTGCGGCCGCGGCTGAAGAAGATCAGCGTGCTCCGGCTGTTCATGAAGAAACGCTGACGACGAAGGCTTCCCAATCTGTAGGCGATGGCCGCACCATCCGGGGCGGTGAGCACCCCTCCGATCTATGCCCAGCGCCAGGCGGTCGAGTCGTTCATGGCGAACCTCGGCGACGCTTCGGGGTCCGTTCAGCTCGACGGTCTGTTGGACGCGCTCGCGCACGGGAGCGCGACGGCGCAGGTCGCCGGCGCGCGGCTACGCGCGTTCTTCGAGGCGGACGGCTTCGTCCCGACGGTGACGTCGTCCGACGTGCTCCGGGCGCTGACCGCCGAAGTGCAGGCGCCGGCGGTGGAGTTCCCGAAGACGACGCCTCGCCAGCGGCCGGAGCTCTTGGAGAACCACGAGATCACGAAGTCGCCGCTCACCGTGTTCTCGCGGTCGCGGACGGTGCAGGGGTGGCTCTCGAAGGAGGGCGACCCGGATCGGATCTTCGCTCCGCCGTCGGAGGGTGAGGATCGGTTCCTCTCGGACCTCGCGCGGGAGATCGGCTTCGCGGGTGCGCCGCACGTGGTGAGCGCGGAGGCGCTCGAGAGCTTCGCGGCGCTCGGCGAGCAGAAGCTGATGCGCGGGGTGACGGACACTTCGTTCGTGGATCAGCTGCGGTCCGGCGCGTACTTCGCGGGGAGCGGCTCGTGCGGGAACGGGATCTACGTCGCGCTCGCATCGCGCGCGGACCTCGCGGCGCACCATGCGGGCTCGACCGGCTCGGTCGCCGAGATGACGCTCAAGCGCGGCGCGAAGGTCGCAAACGACGTGGAGCTCAACGCGGAGATGGATCGACTCGGCGCGGAGCACCGCGACCAGACGGCGAAGCAAGTGAAGTTGCTCGGCCTGAAGGGCCAGCCGGAGCGCGCCGCGGCGTACGAGCGGGAGCGCGTCGCTGAGGAGCTGATGTTCTTTACCGACCCGGGCCGGTTCGCGATGCTGAAGGGCTTCGACGCGATCCACGTGACGGGGCGGAACATCCTGGTCGTGCTGAACCGCACCGCCCTGCGCGTCACCGAGGATTAGCCGCAGTGCCGTTGACTTTGCGGATCTGGCCACCTGGAAACGCCGTAGGCGGGGAATGACGCGCCCGACGCACCTTGGAACCATCGCCCGACACGGCAGTGCCCCGCCGGCCCGCGCAGTCCGCGCTCCATGTTGGCAGGGGGACCGCGGTCGGCTCCGCTCGCTGGTCGGCGGCGCTCGCATCGATCCCGATGTAGCGCTCGCGGCGCGGCCATCCCCCTGATGGATCTTCAAGGCCTCGCACGCGAGTGACCAACGCCCGCCTTCGACGCGTTTCACGAGACCCATGGATTGCGCGTCGGATGATTGCGCCGGCGGCGGTCGAGGGCTGCGATGGACCGGTGAGGTTCGCCGGCGGGTTAGCGGGGGATCGCCGGTCGCGCAAGTTGAGTTGCAGAGGAGTGTTCTTTTTCTCTCATAGGGGTTGACGAAATCAAAGGCCCTGTCCGGGCCATCGCCTCGACGAACGCAGTCCGTTTCGAAGTTTTCGAGCTTGGACTCATCGCCGGACGCTGACGGTCCATGGCGTGCGTCCTCGCACGTCTCGGACCGCCATCCTCGAGCCGCGCCGAATCGCGTTTCGGGGGCTCGATGATACCTTCGATGCATGAGCCCGAACGCTTGCAACCTGTCTTGCATGACCCAGAACGATCTCCTGAGCGGACTTCGCGAAGCGCTTCGCGCGGAGCTGAAGAGCGGTATCGAGGCGCTCCGGTTCATGGCGGAGATCGAGCGGCGCAAGCTCTACGTCGAGCGCGGCTTCAGCTCGCTGTTTCGGTTCTGCGTCGAGGGGCTCGGGCTGACCGAGGACCAGGCGTGCCGGCGCGTCGCCGTGGTGCGCGCGGCGCGGCGGGTGCCCG
>JAVJQW010000052.1:0-16732 GCA_040218735.1 Deltaproteobacteria bacterium | reverse complement strand
ACCGCGCGTCAGGAAAGCCGCTGGCCCACAGCACGATGATGTTGATGCCGCTGTAGGGGCGGGAGGTCGTGCCGTTGCGAGGGAGGCCGATGACGGCGTTGGCGTCGGCGTTCCAAGGCTTCAGCCAGGGGAGCGTTCCGCAGCGCATCTGGTCGAGGAGGCGGTTCGTGATGCGTTCGTAGATGGTTGCGTTCTTGTTCATGTCGTCCTCTCTTTCGTGGAGGTCTCGCGGGCGGCCCGCCGCGCGGCGGGGCCGCCCTGGGGGCGCTACTGGGGCTCAGGCCGCGGTCGACTCCGACGGCTCGTCCTCGCGCTTCGGGATGAGGTCGTGGGCCTGTTGCAGGAGGGCCGCCATGCGCTGCAGGTCGTGGGGACGCAGCGACTTCGTGCCGCGCCAGGCGCCGCTCTTGTCCTTGTAGCGCCGCTCGAAGGAGACGGAGTGGAAGATGCGTCCGGACGTGCTCGTGCTCGGCTGTGCCCAGATGGTGACGAACAACAGTCCGTCGCGGAGGGTGCGGACGCGCTCGCCGGCGGCGGTGTTCTTCGTGGTCGTTTCGGAGTTGGTGTCGTTGTTGCTCATCGCGTTTTGGCCTTTCGCCCGCGGTGCGGGCCGTCTTGGGTTCGTGAGCAGGCGACCCGTCCGAGCTCCTCGAGGCGGCGGGGTGCTTTCTGCGAGGTGTGAGCCGAGCCGAGCGAAGCGAGGGGACCGAAAGCAGAACCCCGCCGACCCCGAAGGGGCGGCAGCTCGAGGCGTGAGGCCCGAAGGGAGGTGAGCCACGAATCCCAAGATGGCGTGCACCGCCTGGGATGAAGGCCTGAGTGAAGGCAGGAACGGCGGCTTCAGAGAACGACCGCCAAGAACATTGGCGCGTGAAGCGCGAACCGCCCGTCATCGATGGAGGCTGTGACGAAAACTTGCGGTCTACGACCCAGCGCCCAGGATGCCCGGCGATGACCAGTTCAGTTCCGGAGGCGCTTCAACGGGATCGGACCGAGCTATGAGCATCGGCCCACCCGCGTCGTCCGGACCTCGACGTCCGCCTGACGCCCGCGCCGCGACTCTGCCTCGCAGCCGGTGCACCTGCCTCATTCAGCCGGGCGGCGCTGCCCAGAAGGATGGCGCCGCCGACTGGGCACGGACGTTGCTTTTGGAGGACGTCATGCCGAACCTCGACCGAATTGCCAACGTCAAGAGCACCGCGTCCCCTTGCGGTGCGTCCGGCTGCTGCCGCAGCGGTGCCTGCCAGGCGTGCGGCCGCTGCCCAAGCTGTCCGTCGAACCGCGCGGGGGCGCGCGACGTGCTCGGGGAGCTGAAGAGGATGCTCCAGCAGGATCCGACGGGGACGCAGAACGGAGTAAACGACGCATTCGCCGCGAATCGGGACCTCGGCAACAACGCCGTCCTGATGAAGATCCTCGGGATGCTCGGGCTTCAGGCGCCGGCCTGACGGCGACGGCGAACGAGCCACAGTCCTCCCAGCGCGAGGGCGACGAGCACTCCCGGTCGCGCCCCGCGCCTGGGAACGCAGCGACAGCCCGTATCCTCGTCGTCGGGCGGCGTCGAATCGGCGTCGGCCGTCGCGCCCGCGTCGGGCGTCGCACCGGCGTCCGGCGCGACGGCGGCATCGACCACTCCACCGTCCGGCGTCGGTGCGCGGACCAGGACGAGGTCGATGCACTGGTAGTACATCTCGTTCCCGGGGATCGTGTACGGGGGCTTGTCGTACATGACCTGAATGATCTGGAGGGTGCAGTTCGAACAGGCCACGTCCGGGAGCGTGACGTCGACGGCGTAGTTGCCTCCGTTGCGGTCGGCGATGCCGTCGAGGAGCACCGTGTCGTTGCTGTACAGCTCGACGGTCGGGTTCCTCGAATTGCACCCCGAGAGACAGGGCGGATCCACGAAGTCGTCGTCGCCGTCCTCGTCGAACGCGATGCGATAGTGTCCGGGGTGGTCGATGTACTCGTTCCAGACGATCGTGATCGTCTCGCCGGCGGCGAACGTGGCGACGTTCTGGCTGCGCGTTCCGTTCTGCTGACCGCAGGGGCCTTCCTTCAGGACGCGGCCGCCGTATCGGCTCGCAGGCGAAGTGACCTCGAGGTGTGCCCACCCCGTCGTCGGCGTGGCCATCGCGGCCGTGAACATGCAGAAGGTCCAGCGCTTCATGGTTCACCACACGCACTGATCTCCCGGCGTTTCGCAAGTGCCGCAGCACGGCGGCCCTCGGCGCCACGCGCGCGTCACACCTCGGCTCGCCGGAGGCGCAGCGCGTTGGCGATCACCGACACCGAGCTGAAGCTCATCGTCGCGGCGGCCAGCATGAGGCTGAGCAGCATGCCGAAGAACGGATACAGGACGCCCGCCGCGACGGGCACGCCGAGCGCGTTGTACACGAACGCGAAGAAGAGGTTCTGTCGGATGTTCGCCATCGTCACGCGTGACAGCCGCCGCGCGCGCACGATGCCGCGAAGGTCGCCCTTCACGAGCGTGACGCTGGCGCTCTCCATGGCCACGTCCGTACCCGTGCCCATGGCGATGCCGACCTGAGCCTGCGCCAACGCCGGAGCGTCGTTGATGCCGTTCGCCGGCCTATGGCGACCGGTGCGACCTTCGTCCTGCAGCCGCTTCACGACGGCCCCTTCTCGTCCCGGGAGGACGTCCGCGACGACGTTGTCGATCGAGAGCTTCTTCGCGACAGCGGTCGCCGTGATAGCGCTGTCTCCCGTCAACATGACGACGCGGATCCCTCGGCGTGCAGCGCAGCGATGGCGACATCTGGCGTGCGCGCCGCGGAGCGGCCCGGGGTTGGCCCGCCCGACCAGCGTTTGCGCGGCTGGCTGCGGTCTTCTTCGGCGACGATGATCTCGCGGGGATACGCACGAAACTGCGGAGCCTGGTCACGTGTCCGATGCCGTCTCGATGTTCCCGATGCCGTCGCGATGTTCGCGTGGCCGCCCCGATAAGCTGCGAACGAGCTCCGCGCCGACGTTCGCGACGAGCGTTCACGACCCATCGTCCGACGGATCGGTGAGCGCGCTGCTCAGGTGCGAGCGCTGGCCGGCAGCCCTTTCGCACCACCGTGAAGAACCTAAAGGTCGCTCACCGCGCTCTATTTGGCGATGTTTGCAATGGTTCGCCGAAGAGTGGCGGATCGCCAGTCCTGCGCTCCAGCGAAGCGGGCACGTAGCGTATCGTCGCTCCCGACGACAAACGTCTCCGGCAGAGTGCCAACGCCAAAGGGTCTCACGGCATCGCGTGAGTGAGCCCGCACGATGGCGGCGGGGAGTTGTCCGTTCAGGCACGCGCGAATGCTCTCCCAGTCCGGGTCGACGCTCACTGCCAATACACGAATATCCGATTGCTCAGCGAATTCGAGGAGGTGCGGGAGCTCATCGAGACACGGCGGACACCACGTCGCCCAGAAGTGGACGACGACCGGTCCGGTCTCCGCGGAGAGGTCGTGCCGCACCCCCGACGAAGTTTCGAAGACGAGTTCGGGCGCGGCCTCGTCGAGTGGTGTCATGGACAGGCGGTTCGTGTCGGAGGTCTTCAGTCGGTAGACGACGACAAGCGCCACCTGGACCAGCACCAACACCAGCAGGACTCGAACCCAGCGCCTCATTCGCTGCGCCTGATGATCACGTAGAGAATAGGCATGACGAAGAGCGTACCCAGCGTCGCGGTCAGCATGCCGCCGATGACGACGGTTGCGAGGGGGCGCTGAACTTCGGCGCCGACGCCGGTGTTGAGTGCCATCGGTGCGAACCCGAGCGCCGCGACCAAGCTGGTCATCAACACGGGCCGCAGACGGGAAGCCGCCGCCGCGCGCACGGCATCACCGAGTGCCATGCCTCGGTCCGCGAGCTGCCGGATCCTCGCCGCGAGGACCATGTCGCCGAGGACCGCGACGCCCGAGAGCGCAACGAACCCCACCGCAGCCGAGATGCTGAACGGCAGGTCCCGGAGCCAGAGCGCCGCGATGCCACCCACCGCTGCGAACGGAACGCCCGTGAAGACACGGAGGGTGTCGCCGATCCGGCCGTAGGTGAAGTAGAGCAACACAAACACCAACACGAGCGCGATCGGCACGACGATCACGAGGCGCGTTCGCGCGCGTTCGAGGTGTTCGAACTGGCCGCCGTAACGGACGAAGTACCCGGGCGGCATCTGTACGTCGCGCCGGATCGTCTCGCGCAGCTCCTCCACGAACGAGCCGACGTCGCGCTCGCGCACGTTCGCCTGGACGACGACTCGACGCTTTGCCCACTCGCGGTTGATGGTCGCCGGCCCCTCCACGACGCGAATCTTCGCGAGCTGGCTCAGCTGGAGCCGCTCGCCCTTCGTCGTCGTCACCAAGATCCGGCCGACCGCGGCGGGGTCGGTCCGGTACCGGTCGTCGAGGCGCACGGCGAGGTCGAAGCGGCGCTGGCCGTCGACAACCTCTCCGACCTTCTGTGTCCCGAGCGCCTCGACGACCTCCAAGACGTGTTCAGCGGCGACGCCGTAGCGCGCGACGGCGAGGCGATCCACCTCGATCTGGAGGACCGGGAGACCCGTGAGTTGCTCGACGGTCACGTCAGCGGCGCCCGGGGTCGCCTCCACCCGTTGTCGGATCTGCGCGGCCTTCCCGCGGAGGATGTCGAAGTCGTCGCCGTAGAGCTTGATTCCGACGTCCGCACGGATTCCGGCGATCATCTCGTTCGTCCGCATCTCGATCGGTTGAGTGAAGATCGTCCGCATCCCCGGCAGGCCTTCGAGGGCCTCGTTCATCCGCAGCACCAGCGCGTCCTGTGTCTTGGCCTTCGTCCACCGCGCTCGAGGGGTCAGCGTGATGAAGACATCGGAGACCTCCAGACCCATGGGGTCGGTCGCCACCTCCGCGCTGCCCGTTCGAGTCCAGGTGTGGGCAATCTCGTCGGGGAACTCTGTGAGCAACCGCCTCTCGATCTGGGTACCGTAGCGAGCCGACTCTTCGAGTGAGACCCCCGCGAGCCGGACCGTGTTGACGACGACCGCCATCTCGCGGAGCCGCGGGACGAACTCCGTCCCGATCTGGCTCGCGAGGAAGAGCGCGTTGCCGAGCAGCAGGAGGACCACCGCGAGGACGGCTTCCTTCCTCCGAAGGACGACGTCGAGGGCGCGTGTGTAGCGACGCTTCAGCCAGGTGACGACCGCGGTCTCCTCGTTCCGTTGGCCCTTCTTCAGGACGAGGCTCGCGAGCACAGGCATCAAGGTCACGGAGAGCACCATCGATGCGGCGAGCGCGAAGATGACCGTCAACGCCATGGGTCTGAACAGCTTCCCCTCGATCCCTTCGAGCGCGAGGATCGGGAGGTAGACGATCGCGATGATCAGCTCTCCGAAGAGGGTCGGCCTGCGCACCTCCGCGGCCGCGTCGCGGACGACCTCTCGAACCGATCGCCCGGTCTCGTCCTCGGCGAGGCGGTGCGCGGCGTTCTCCACCATGATGACGGAGCTGTCGACGACCAGCCCGAAGTCGATCGCGCCGAGGCTCATGAGGCTGCCCGCGATGCCGAACCGGAGCATGCCGCTGAAGGCAAAGAGCATCGACAGCGGGATGGCCGCGGCGACGATCAAGCCGGCGCGCAGGTTGCCGAGGAAAACGAAGAGGACGGCGATGACGAGCAGCGCCCCTTCCAGCAGGTTGTTCCTCACGGTGACGAGGATCCGGTCGACCAGGTCGGTGCGCGAGTAGACGGGCACGAGCCGCACGTTGTCCGGGAGGCTCGCTCGAACTTCGTCGAGGCGCGCTTCGAGCCGCTTCGTGACGGCGCGGCTGTTCTCACCCATCAACATGAAGCCGAGCCCGAGCACCGCTTCACCGCGTCCGTCGGCGGTGACGGCCCCCCGACGGATCTCGTGGCCGATCGCGACCTCCGCCACGTCGCGCAAGAAGATGGGGACGCCGTCGTGCGCGGCGACGATGATCTGCTCGATCTCGTCGATGCTCGTCGCGAGCCCGATGCCCTGCACCAACATCGCTTCACCCCCTTTCTGCACGTACCCGCCGCCTGCGTTGGCGTTGTTGCGTTGGAGTGCGTCGGCGACGTCGTCGAGGGTCAGGTCGTACTTGAGGAGACGATCGGGATCGATGATGACGTGGAACTGCTTCTCGAAGCCGCCCCAAGTGTTGATCTCCGCAAGCCCCGGGACTTGGAGCATCTGCGGGCGTATCACCCAGTGGTGCAGTGTCCTCAGCTCCATCGCGGACAGCTCGTCGCTCTCGACGAGGTACTGAAAGACCTCGCCGAGGCCGGTCGAGACGGGGCCGAGCGACGGCGGCTCCACCCCGGGCGGAAGCCCAACCGAGTGCAGACGCTCCGCCAGCACCTGACGCGCGAGATAGATGTCGATCTCGTCGGCGAAGATCGCGGTGATCTGCGAGAAGCCGAACTTCGAAACGGAGCGCACCTCGACGAGCCCCGGCAGGCCGCTCACGGCTTGTTCGAGAGGGAACGTGATCTGCCGCTCGACCTCGAGCGGAGCCAGCGCCGGCGCGTTGGTGTTCACCTGGACCTGCACCGGCGTCGTGTCGGGGAACGCGTCGAAGGGCAGCCGCGCGAACGAGGCGACGCCGCCGATCACGAGGATCAGCGTCACCGCGAGCACGGCGGCGCGATGGGTCAGTGAGAGGTCGATGATTCGCTCGAGCATCTACTTGGGCCCCTCGACCTCGCAACACCCCGCTCCGATGCTCTCCTTGGACAGCTCCGTCTTCAGCAGGAACGCTCCGTCGGTGGCGACGAGGTCACCGGCCGCGACGTCCCCGATGACCTGCCGTCGACCCTGGCCCGACCGCCCGAGCTTCACGGGCCGGGGTTCGAACGTCCGTTCGTCGGTCCGTACGAAGACGACGTTCTCATCACCGACACGCTGCACCGAACCACGCGGCACCGTCACTGCGTTCTCGGGAGAGGCTACGGCGATCGTCGCTCGCGCGAACTGGTTGGCGCGGAGCCGTGCTTCGGGGTTGGCGACCTCGGCGCGCGCGGCGACGGTGCGGGTGCGCGGATCCACCTCGGATGCGATCCAGGTGATCGCTCCGGAGAAGGTCTGACCGGGGAGCCCGTCCACGGACAGGACGACGGACTGTCCGAGGCGAAGCGCCGCCGCATCGAGCTCGCGGACCTCGAGCAGCGCCCAGATCGCGTGGGTGTCGGCGATGGTGGCCAAAGAGGTCTCCTCCGTCGCGAACGTGCCGACGGTCGCGGAGCGTCGTACGACGCTGCCTGCTTTCGGCGCGCGCAGTTGATAGCGCCCCCGACTCCTGTCGCTGGAGGCCCCGGCGATGCGAAGCCCCGAGTTGAGCGCGTGAAGCTCCGCCTCGGCGGCCTCCAGCTCTTGCCTCGCGAGCTCGACCTGTCGCGCGGACGCGATGTCGTCCTCGCGGAGCTTCTCCTGGCGACCGAAGTCGGCGCGAGCGCTCGCGACGCGTTGTCGTGCTGCGCGGACCTGCCCTTGCAACTCACCCACCCGGGGGCTCTCCAGCGTGAAGAGCGGCTGTCCGAGCTTCACCTCCTGCCCGAGATCCACCAGCACGGCTTGCACGACCCCAGCGATCGACGCCCGGATGTCGGCGACCTTGTTCTGGTCGAACGTCAGGCGCGCCGTGCACTCGACTCCGACGCCGAGGGCGGACGCTTCGGCCTTGGCGACGGCGATGCCGGCGGCTTTGGCGATCTCGACCGACTTGAAGCGGATCTTCGTGCCGGGTTCGATCGCCGAAGGTGGCGGGGTGCCGGCCGGCCGACTGCAGATCGGGCATGCCGACTCCGGGAAGCCGTGCGCTGCGCACCAGTCGCCGGCGGCCTTGTACCCGGCGATGAGGTCGACGTTGCACTGCGTGCACTTCGACTCCGGCAGCCCGTGTTCGGCGCACCAGTCCCCGCGCTCTTCGTCGATTTCGAGTCGAGCACCCGGGCGACAGATCGGACAGAACGACTCGGGGAAGCCGTGGCTCGCGCACCAGTCACCCTTGGCCTGGTAGACGGCGACGAGCGCCGGGTTGCACTTCGGGCAGACCGCTTCGGGCAAGGCGTGCGCGCAGCTCTCCTCGGTCGCGGTGACCTCCGAGCCCCGAGCGGCCTTGGGGTCGTCACAGGCTACGACCGCGATCAGGACGACGATGAGCGACGTTTCGACTCTCGGCATCACCGCGATGTCTCCTTGGGCGGTCGGACGATCTTCAGATCCGGGTTGCAGCGAAGGCACTGCGACTCGGGGAGGTTGTGTTCCTTGCACCAGTCGTTGGTGGCCTTGAATGCGGGGATCAGCGCCGCGTTGCACCGCGTGCACTGGGACTCTGGCACCGCGTGTTCTCCGCACCAGTCTTCGTGCGAGCCGGGGGTCACGTCGCTCTTCGCGTGGAGGTTCGAGTCGGCCGTCGGCGCGGCAGCCTCTTGTTTGCAGCCGACCACAGCGAAGGCGAGGACGATCGAGAGCGTGATGGTTTCGAGCTTCATGGTTGTTCTCCGGGGTCGTGTGACCGTGACGGCAGGAGCCCTGCCATCGATTCGATCTCGAAGGCCGCGAGGCGTGCCTCGAGGAGAAGGTCGACGTAGCTGATACGCGCCGCGACCATCTCGCGTTGAATGCTGAGGAACTCGCCGATGGGGATTGCACCCGCCTGATACGCTTTGCGCCCGCGTTCGAGGTTTTCGAACAGGTGCGGGAGTGCCTCGGTCTCGTAGGCTCGAACCGCGGTGCGCAGGTGCGCGTAGGCCTCCGTCTTCCCCGCAAGCTCGGCGAGAGTCATCCGTTTCTTGGCGTCGAGCTCCGCCTCGGCGGCGCTCAGGCGCGCCCGTCCGCGTTCGCGAAGCCCTTGGCCGTGGTCGAAGATCGGGACGAACACCGACAGCCCCCCCGTCGCGATGTCGGCGTTCTCTTCACGTCCGTAGCGGACGAAGACACCGACGTCCGGCCAGGCCTCCGCGCGACCGAGTGACACCTCCGCCTCGGCCGAGCGCGCGCTCGCACGAACCGCCTCGAAGTCCGGTCGTGCTTCGAGGTGCTCTTCGAGGGCGACGTCCGAGAAGTCCGGTAGTCGGTTCAGCGCGCCGTCGACCTCGAGGCGGGCCGAGGGATCGAACCCGAGGAGTCCGCGGAGTCGTCCCAGCGCGTCGGCGCGTCGCGCCGCAGCGCGCTCTCGAGCGGCGTTGGCCCGCGCGAGCGATACCGTCGCGACGTTGACGTCGAGACCGCCGATCTCTCCCACGTCGTGGCGGCGTCGAACACTGGCGAGGAGCGAGCGAGCGACGGAAGCGCTCTCGGTGCGGACGTCGAACGCCGCCTCGGCATGAAGCACCGCGACGAAGGTCGCGGACGCGAGGGCTAGGGTGCGTCTGAGCTCGTCGTTGGCAATCGCTCGGGAGCGTTCGGTGTCGGCCTCAGCGCGATCGATTCGGACTGAGCGCTGGCCTCCGATCTCAAAGCGCTGGCGCAACGCGATGTCGACGTCAAGCAAGGTGTCGCGCGCTCGGACCCGTGGGCCAGCTCCACCGGTGAGCTGGGGGTTGAATGGCACGAGCACCGAGGCTCCTGCGACGTTGCTCGCGGCGATATCTGCACGTGCGCGAGCGGCGACGATGATCGGGGCGCTCTCCGCAGCGATGCTGCGGGTGCGGTCGAGGTTGATACGGATCGGATCCCGAGCCGGTTCGGCCCCGTTCGCCGCGCGCGGCGCGACGACGACGAGCAAAACGGCGGGACCCACCCGATGCAGGTGGACCTTCATGCGTACGTCTCCCGTGGAGCGACGAGGTCGCTCGTTTGTCCCAGGGGTCTAGGCGAACACGTCGCAGCGTGGGGGACGGAAGACTCGGTGAACGACACCGCTCGGCGGACGCTCCGCCGGGACCTCGAGGCGCGGCGTCGGCCGTTCAATCGGCGTCAGGAGATTGGCGGCCGCCGGCACCAGCGTTCGTGTCGCCGGTGAACAAACGCACATCTCGCAGTCGGGCGGGCACTCCCCTTCGTCGGTGTCATCCGGGCAGGCGGCCAGGCACCCACCAATCTGGTGCTCCACAAACTCGACGACCCCAGATTGCCTGGCCGCGAACAGCGCAACGAACGCCGCTGCGATGACGAGGCGGAGATGCATCGCTCCTCATACTAGAGCTTCACGCGGTTGGGCACCAGAGCTGGATCTTGCGGCGTTGATGAACCTGCTACCTCACGCGTCCGGTCATCTGTCTCAGGTTTTGGCGTTGCGGTTGCCCGTCTGCCGTTCTGCGCGCCGTAGGGGCACGTCCCTACCGACTTACGTGCCGCAAGAACTACGCGATGGGGACCGCGATTCCGCGTACATAGAGAATGAGGATCGCTGCGGCGTCGACTGACGCACGGGACGGTAGGGGTGCTCTGTAGCAGCGAATGGCGATGCACTGGCGTCTTGTGCGAGAAAGCGGTCTGCGCCGATCGTAGCGTGCCGTCGTCTGTACGTTCGCGTGGCCGACCTGGCGTGAGACCGTCGACAGGTCTTATCCTTCGTCGGGCAGCGCGAACGACGACACCGAAGTGCTCAGCGACTTCACGCATCGGCTTCGGACAACGGTGTCGGCCGTTCGCTACGCGAAGCGCAACGAACCGCTCTTCATTCGTCATGCCGCCTCCTCGAAGCGCTCGGCCGGAGGCGGCGGCGACCGCGAGGATCCGGCGGAGCAAATCGAAACGCTGCACCTGAACCCGTTCTACCGCGGCAAGTGCAGCGGCCGAAGCGTTGTCGTCATCGACGACTGCACGACGTACGGCGTGTCCTTCGCTGTCGCGGCGGGATTACTGAGGGCTGCGGGTGCGTCGTTCGTTGCCGGCGTTGCGCTTGGGAAGTTTGGGGGGCGCACGCTGTACCAAGAGATCCAGATCAAGAGCGATCCATTCGCGCCGGTCCCTCGCGGGGCGTACAGTGTCGGCACCAATCGTCCATTCAATGGAAGCTCGAGCGGAACGGCCCAGGCTGTACTTCGGAAGCTGTTGCCGTAATGCGAGTCATCGTCGCCGGCAGCCGCAACGCCACGGAGGCGCAGGTGAACGAGGCGCTGGACCGATGTCCGTGGATTGGGTTTGCGAGCGCCATCGTATCTGGCACGGCGCGCGGTGCGGACGAGTTTGGAGAGCGCTGGGCTGCGAAGCGGGAGATCGAAGTGCACCGGTTTCCTGCCGACTGGCGCACATACGGAAAGCGCGCCGGCCCAATCCGCAATCGCCAGATGGCACAGAACGCGGATGGTCTCGTGGCGGTCTGGGACGGCCGCAGCCGCGGCACGAAGACGATGATCGAGTTCGCGCTTGCGGATCTTCGTCTTCCGAACCGACGGCGCGAAGGACGAGAAGTTCACAGCGGATGGCGAACTTGAGGACGCCTGGAGCGGCGCCGAAGAGCGGGCGAGCATCTTCGAGTTCTGCGGCGAGATGCAGCGCCAGGAGGCGGAACGCCAGGCCGGGATGAGGGCGGCAGAAATCACCGTGCAAACCGAAGCTGAGGCGACCGTCGCGGCCGCAGTCGGGCGCTGAGGTTATTCGTTCCGAACGAACTGAACGCTTTGTGATACGCAAGGTGGCATACATGACCGACGATGAGACGACCAAGATTCTGCGCCACGTTGAGCGCCAGACAGAGGCGCTCTTTCTTCTGATTGAGCACGTGCTCGACCCCAGTGAGGTGTCGAGAAAGGCGCTGGAGCATGCCCACTACCGGCTCGGAGAAGCGATGGGGCTTAGTGAAGAGCAATCACGCATCCCGCCTCGAGGTCCTTGAATCCGCCTGCTTGCGTTCGGCGGCGCTGTCGCGCAGACTCGATCTACACACCGTGCTTCGCTCAAGTGTATTATACTGAGTGGACATAATGACCCTTATCGGAAGCTGGAAAAACGCAGTCAGGGTGCGGGGTTCGAGCGCCGAGTTGACATAACGCGGGGCACGGCTGTGTTGGGCCTCTGCGACGTCGTCACGGGGAAGCGTCGACGTGCGGAGGGCTATGCCGCCCAGCGCTCGCGAGACATTCGCCCGGCGACCAGTCGAATGTGGCTCCACTGCGCGCTCAGAAGGGTCGTCCCCAGAAACGAAGCTCCAGCAGAAAAGTCGACACCCTCAAGGCAGGCGCCAGCTACGTTGGCGCCCTCAAGGCACGCACTGCCGAGGTCGGCCCCGGACAGGTCGGCGCCAGAGAGGTTAGCGCCGTTGAGATTCGCGTGACGCAGATCAGCACCTCGAAGGTCGGCGCCGGAGAGGTTGGCTTGGGCAAGCCGGGCGTACCGGAGGTTGGCACCACGCAGGTCAGCACCACGCAGATCGAGGAACGGGAGTCCGCTCAAAGCTAGCCATCGCTGAAAGGATCGTCTTTGGTCTTCAGGCGCAGCATCGCGCGGTGGTCGTGCGTCACTCACAGTCGTTGAGTCCGTCGGTCGCTACCGTATCACAACGGAAGATGCTCAGACATCGAACGCCGACCCGAAGCGGCCGGAGATTCGTCGCTGACTCCTTCCTCGCGCACCTGGCGTTGTCGCTCCGATTCCGCTCTGGGCGCACCCCGACGCACCGCAGCTTCGCGGCTGCGGAGGGTCACTGTCGACGGACATAGCGACGCGGCTACTTGCCCTTCGGGGGATTGTTGCCTCGCCCACCACCAGACGGATTCCCGGTGGTGCTTGGCCAGTTCCCGCCGCTGTTGCCGGATCCGCCCTTGCCTCCACCACTGCTGCCGCTTCCGCCTTTGCTTCCACCACTCTTCGCCATGACTTGTTCTCCTTGATGATGTTTCCCGGCAGATTGCCGGGGCGGTCTTGCGTAGATACCGTGAAGCAGTCGTCAACGGGCGCGCGGAGAAACGTCCGTGAGGCTCGAGCTACGCAGAAGTTGCGACCATCTCACCACGCAAATGGCTTCGCCAACGGCGGCTGCGCAGCAAGGTTGACCGCTACACGCGCCACATCCTCGGGCGGAAGGTAGACCAGGATCGATAGAGTGTAGCCGTCAAGACGCATGCCGCTGTCGTCGGCGTTGTTCTCGCCCTCGCATTCGAGAAAGGCCGAGTATTCCCACTCGCGCTCCGGCTCGAAGAAATTCGAGCCCATCATTCGGGCATGGAGGCTGTCGTTGAAGCCGTCAGAATCCGGTCCGCTCCAAGCAACGTGCGTCGGTTTGGGTCCGTCCGCGAGTTGCAGGAAGGCCAGTGCGTGGTCGACATGGAAGAAGGAGACGTGGGCCGGATGATCGGGATCGAAGGGATCATCGGAACTGCCTAGCCCCCCCTGGCAGCATGAGCTCGTCGGGATGCCGAGTCGCCAGAGCTCCCGAACGAAAGCAACCATCCCTTCGTCGACATCAACCTGATCTCCGGACGGGGTCGTCAGCGTACGAGATGCGTGGGACGCAGGCGCGGGCCCAACTGCCTCAGACGCTTTCTGCAGCTCTTCGGTCCAGGAGGCTTCGAGCGCCACGGCGCGTTCGGGCGCGATCTCCTTCAGGACGTCGAGTGTTTGCCGGTGGCGGGCGGCGATGACGGCGGCGAGGGCGAGGGAGGTGTCCATCGTTGTGATGCTTACGCACACAGGCGCGAAGGGCGAGATAGGAGTGCTCGAAGCCCGGGGGAACAGCCCCGCGTTCAGAACGTGGAGAGTCGGGAGGCCCGCGCGCGATGCGCTGCGAAGTAGTCGACGTAGAGTCGCTCCTTCCGGGTCAACGGATGGTCATCTATATGCTTGCATATCGCGCGCTCGCGACCCGGGTGTTTGAAGAGAACCGCCTCTTCGCCGTCGACGAGCTGGTTACGAAAACCTGTGACCCATCCCGAAGGCGGCTTGAAGTTGCGAGCGTCGGCGACAGGAATCCAGAAGAACATGGCGAAGTGTAAGTCGCGATACGCCTCGGTGGCGGTAGAAAGCCTTGTCATGGCGGAGGGGAATCGTCACTGACGCGCCGTCGTCAAGCGTGGAAGAGGAAGGCCTCGGAGACTTTCGACGGGGCGAGGTGACCGCGGGGATCACGGCCACCACGGGGTAGACGCCCACGCCAAGAAGGCCTCGCGGTGTGGCGCATCCCAGATCGACAGCGCCTCCATCACGTCGAACCGACCGCAGACCCAATCATGACTCGGGTCCCAGACGGCGAGGAGGAACTGCGCCGCGAGCTTTTCGCCATGACTCGCGGCGGCGGCCCAGGAATCGAGGTCGCGCGGCCGCCAGGGCTCGACGGCCTCGGGGCGACGCACGAACGTCGGGAACGTCTTGGCGAGTTCGATCATCCGCCGTTCGGTGGGGTTGAAGCTGAGGCTGCGGTTCATCTCGGGGCTCCTTGCGCTCACTCCGACCCCGGCATCGTCGTCTCGATGCCGCCCGGCGTCCACACCACCGCGTCGAGCACCGGGATGCCCAACAGTGCGCCGCCCGTGACGAGACGCTCGGTGAGCAGGTGATCCTCGCGAGACGGCGCGGTTTCGCCGCTCGGATGATTGTGGGCGACCATGATGGACGCCGCCCCGAGTGCGACTGCGACTCGGAAGACCTCGCGCGGGTGCACCAGGCAAGCCGTCGCCGTTCCAGTCGCAACGGCCTGGTAGCCGATAACGCGGCCGCGCGCGTTGAGGGCGAGGACGAGGAAGTGTTCCCGGTCGCCGTCGAGGTTGTCGAAGAGCGGCCCGAGGACGGCGCGCAGATCGTCGCGCGTTTGGATGTGGCGCGTGACGGGCTCGGCCACGTGGAAGCGAACCGTACGCAGGCTGTACGTGTGTCGCTTGGGGGGGGTTGGCTTCCTGGGCGCGGGTGAAGAGTTCATCGTCGGCTTCCTTTCGAGCTCAGCCTCGCGGCCGTGCTTGGGTCGGGGGTTCGCCAAACGGGCGCGACCGTCCGAGCTCCTCGAGGCGGTGCGGCGCTTTCTGCGAGGCGAAGCCGAGCCGAGTGAAGCGAGGGGACCGAAAGCAGAGCCGCACCGACCCCGAAGGGGCGGCAGCTCGAGGCGTGAGGCCTCGAAGAGGAGGCGCGCCGGCGCACCCCCGAAACCGAAGCACAACCGCGGGCCGAAGACCGCAAAGGCGGCGACAAACAAGAACGTCCCCGCTCCCGTGGTAGCGTCCGCCGCGCGATGCCGTCAGTGATGCACGAGGCGTTGATCGATCTGTTCCGGCAGCGAACGCGCCTCGCGCCGGAGCTGCTCGAGGAAGCGTTGGGCGTCGCCCTCCCCGCCTATGACGACGTCCGAACCGAGGACGCCACGCTCACGCAGATCGTTCCGACCGAGTATCACGCGGACCTCGTCGTCCTGCTGATGGACGGCATCCCCGTGCACGGCATCGTCGTCGAGGTGCAGCTGCGCCGGGACGGCAACAAGAAGTACTCGTGGCCGCTCTACCTGACGGCGTTGCGCGCGAAGATTCGCTGCGAGGTGTCGGTCCTCGTCGTGACGCCCCACGAGCGCGTCGCCGCGTGGGCGGCCGAGCCAATCGCTCTGGGGCCGCAGGGGACGTTCACGCCGTGGGTGCTCGGCCCGGCCGTCGTGCCGCGTATCGAGGACCCGGTGCGAGCCGAACGCGCCCCCGAGCTCGCGGTCCTCTCCGCGATCGCCCACGGTCAGGCCCCAGGAAGCATCGACGTCGTGACCACGGCACTCACCGCCGTTTCCGCGCTCGACGATGCCCGAGCCGCGCTGTACGCTGATTTGGTGATGGCCTCGCTCGGCGAGGCCGTTGCGAAGGAGCTGCAAGCGATGGTCGCCACCGGCAAGTTCGAGTACCAGTCCGAGTTCGCGAAGAAGTACTTCGCCGAGGGCGAGGAAAAAGGACGCGCCGCGATGCTCCTGCGCGTGCTCGAGCGTCGCGGTCTCGCGGTCTCAGACGAACAGCGCACCACCATCGAGTCGTGCCACGACGCGGCCCGCCTCGAGCTGTGGCTCGACCGCGCGCTCGAAGCGACCTCCACGGACGACGTGCTCTCCGACGTCTGAGGCGAGCGCGTGGGCGCCGACGACAACATCGAACGCTCGGACCCGGACACGCAGCTGCAGGTTGAGCTCCAGCTCCAGCGAAACAGAACGCTCCAACGCTCGTGGTAGCGTGCCCCGCGCGATACCGCCTACGGATGCACGAAGCGTTGCTCGTTCTGTTCTGGCGGCGGAACTCGCCCCGCTGCGGGGTTGCTCGAAGAGGCGCTCGACGTCGCCCTCCCCGATGAATTTCGCCTGGGCCCGGGCGCTACGTTGGCATTCCCCAGGAGATGGATAGCATCGAGAACCACGTGAGCGTCGACCGCCAGCGCACTCGGCTTGGCCGGGCTCGGATCTTTGCCGTCTCGGGGGTCACCGCGGGGTGGCTCCTCGTCTTTGTCCCGATTGCGATCCTGTTGATGACGATCGTCGCCGCGGATTTCGGGCGCGAGCTGTTGGTGCGGATCACGGATCTCATCCACGTGGGGCAACTGCGGGCCGGAGCGGGGTGCCTGGCAGGCCTCGTGATCTTCACCTCGACCAACCTGGCGTTCGCCTCGATAGGGCGGCGGCGAGGTTGGCGTCTGTCGGCGTCCTTCGCGGCGTCTTGGGCTGTCGTCGGCGCGCTCGCGCTATGCGCGTGGCGCGCCATCCTTCCGGGACAGCTCCTGATCGTTGGGCCCCTGGTGGCGCTTTGGCTCCAGGCGACCGTCAGCGCACCCCTCCTCGTGGTCGCGTTCGCCATCGCATCGACGAAGATGGTCGCTTCTCTCGTGCGGCGCTCCCGAGCATGGTCCGTC
>JAVJQW010000051.1:0-12293 GCA_040218735.1 Deltaproteobacteria bacterium | reverse complement strand
ATCGAAGAGGGTCGCAAAGTCGATCGTCTGCACCTGCCGCAGGAGCCCCGCGAGCGAGGCGACCATCAGCGACAAGATCACGTTGAAGACGAGCGGCCACAGCGACACCTCGACGAGGTTCTTGATCCACCCCTCGATGCCCTTGCTCCCCGGAATGGCGCCGAGCGGGACGGCGATCGTGCCGCCGACGACCACAAGGCTCAGGCAGACCGGCCACAGGACATGCAGCACGACCAGCTTGCTGGCCTGCATGCCGAGGTACACGATCATCGACAGCTGATTCACGAGGCCGCGGACCGTGAAGAGGCTGGAGACCGCGCCAAGGATCTCCATCGTCGACCCAGGCTCCGCGGCGGGACCGATCTGGTTTTGTACAGCGTGTTCGTAGGCGGCGACGAACAGACGCGACTCGTTCGCTGCGAACATCGTCGTCCCGCCTTCGGCGGCGGCACTCGCCGCCCACGCACCGATCGTCGGCAGGGCCGACAGGAGCGCGTAGGCGAACGCGACCCGGATCAACGGCCGCGCGAAGTCGCAGCGGCCCTTGGTCGCCAGCTCGAACGTCTCGCGCAAGATCCACAGCGCGAACGCGAGCCCCAAGATCGCGCGCCCCATCGCCAAGAACGGCGTGAGCATCGAGGTGTCGATCTTCACCAGATCCATGCCGACCTCCTCGTGGGCTTGCGGTCCGCCCAGCGAGGCGGACCGACGAGGTCTTCGGCGCCGGCGCGAAGGCCGCCGGACATCTGGCGCTGGAAGGACTCGAGCGCCTCGCGCTCGTTTTGGTCCTCGGCGACGGCCTGCTCGCGAAGTCGACGAAGCTCGGCGGCATCCGCGGTGCGCTGAAGCTCGAGCTGCGCGCGGGTCGCCTCGCGCTTGAGGTCGACGCGGTCCTTGAGCTCCGCGTCCGCCGCGAACGCCTGCACCTTGCCGGCGAGGATCGCGATCGCGCTCTGCTCGAAGGCGCGGCGCGCCTCGTCACCGCTCACCTGGTAGCGCGTCGCGACCTTCGCCTCGACGATGCTCGGTCCGCGGCGCAGGTGGCCCTCGCCCGGCAGGACGAGCGGCCACAGCGTGGCTTTGTAGCCGTGCTCCCAGAGCTTCCTCGCCTGGTACGAGACCTTCGCGTCCTTGGCGCCGATGCGCGTCCAGAACTTGCCCTCGTGGATCGCGCGGCCGTCGCGGTAGAGCGTGTCGATCTCTTGGGCGAGCTCCTGACTCTCCGGGATCGCGCGGTAAAGGCTCTGGAGGACGTCGCGTTCGAGCGTCTTGAGGTCGTAGTTCTTGATCGCCTCGAAGACGCGCCGCGCGGTGCGCGCCAGCGCGAGCAGCTCGTTGACCGAGCCCACCATGAACTTCGCGTTGGCGATCAGGGTGGATAGCTGGGTGGTGTGCTCGAGCTCCTCCCAGAGCAACGCCATGAGCGTCTGGTTCTGGCCGGAGATCCAATCCTCCTCCCCGAACAGCGCGTAGGCCGGCCGAGGGATCGCGAGGGTCACGGCAAGGATCGCTCCCCCGATGAGTCGGATCGGTTGGCTCGTGCGGCGAGTCTGTCCATGCGCCGTGCCGCTCTGCCCTTCGCCGGTGCGCTGCACCGTCGAGACGCAGGCCGCTTCGTCAAGGCGAGTCATTCGGACGCCCACTTTCTCGCCAGCGCATCGAGGACCGCCGCGAGGGGCGCGGTCGGGTTCTGTTCGATCCACTTCTTCTGTCGCTCGCGGTCCGCGGCGTCGCTCGTTGCGAGCTGGTAGTCGAAGGGACTCAGCTCGATCCTCAGGCGCGCCGTGACGGGCTCCTTGTCGCCGAGCTCGTTGACGCACTGGGTGCGAATCAACGCCTCGGAGTAGTCGCCCTTCTTCGTGACGAGCCGTTCGAACAGGACCCGCTCGCGTTCGTTGAAGTCGAAGTCGTCGGCCACGCGGCCACGGACGTCGGCGGCGTTCGCGTGGCTGAGGAACAGCTGCGTGGTCGAGTTGAGCTTCACAACCTCGTGTAGGCCGCTTTCGACGTACGAGCCGTAGTTCTGCGTCACGGTCCACACCGAGGTGCGGTGCTTTCGCGCCGTCGCGTACAGCTCGTCGACGAGCCGCCGCATCTCGGGGCGCCGAAGGAGCTGCGCCACCTCGTCGAGGACGACGTACCTGATGCCCTCCTCTCCGAACGCGACCCGCTTCACGTATTCGGTCACCAAGAAGACCAGCGCTTCGCGCGTCTGCGGCGCGAGGCCGTCGATGCCGAAGAGGTCGAAGATCACGAACGAGGCATCGGCGACGACGTTCGAAGGCTTCGTGAAGAACCGGGAGTCCGGGCTCTCGAGGAAGCCGGCGAGCAGGCTGCGGATGCGTTCGAGGCGATCCCGGTCGACGTCCGAGGCACCGCGCATCGCCTCGAGCACCTTCGCCATGTCGACGTACGTCGGCGCGCCGTCGCGCGTGGTGCGCCCCTCGTAGCAGCGCTGCAGCGCGCGTTGCAGCAGCTGCCGGTGCAGCGCCGCGTCCATGTCGTCGCCGGTGTTCGTGAGGAGCAGGTCCGTGAGGACCAGGAGGAAGTTGAGGTGCTCGCTCTTGAGCGCCCCCGCTTCGTCGAGGGCCACTGCCGGCGGCGGGAACGGATTGATCGCCACGCCCGCTTCGCGGCTCACGACCGGAACGAACTGCCCCCCGAACAGCCGCGCGACCTGCAGGTACGAGCTCTTCGTCTCGCCCGCGAAGTCCACGACCATGACGCGGCCGCGGGTCACGTTCGCGAGCATCGCCGTCGCGATGAGCATGTTCATCGTGACGCTCTTGCCGGAGCCGCTCGCACCGAAGACGGTCGCGTTCCAGTTGTCACGGGCGCGCTCGACCGGGTTGAAGCTGAACAGCTCCTCGCGAGCCGTCTTCACGAGGAGGACCGGATCGCGATCGCCGTGCCGACCGCCGAAGACGGGCATCAAGTCGAAGGCGTTGTTCGACGTGACGAGCTTGTGCCGGTCGAAGGCGACGGCCATGCCCGGCAGCGTCTTCGGCAGCTCCACGTCGTGGCGGGCCGTCTCTTCGATGAAGGTCAGCCCGTAGCGCTTGAGATGCTCGATCGCCTGCTCGGCTTCGTCGCGGACGAGCTCGGGCGACTCGCCGCTGACGACGAGCTGCATCCCCACCTGCACGAGCTTCTGTCCCGTCTCGGCGAGCAGCTCGGCGAGCGCGTTCGCTTCACGGACCCGCCCTGCCCGGCCGGCGTCCTCGACGTACTTGTCGCGACCGGTCGCGCCGTGCGCGAGACGACGATGCTGCTCGAACACCGCCCCCGCCCGCGCCTGGTCGGGCACGATGAAATTGACGCTCGCGCGAAACGCGACCGGCAGGTGAAGGAGCGCCTCGGGCAACGTGAACCGCGTGGCGTCCGGAAGTCCGCGCAAGACGAGCACCTTATGAAAGCGCGCGCCGCAGCGGACGTGGTCGACGTCGCCCTCGATCGCCGACTCGAAGAGGCGCTCGCGGCACGACAGCCAACGGATGCGGCCGTCGTCGTCGAAGACGCTCTGATCGCACGCCCACGCGAAGTCACGCGACGGATTCAGGCCGCGATGCAGCGACCGCAGGATCGCTTCGCGTCCGAGCAGACGCGCGCGCACGCCGGCGCGCTCGAGCAGGCCCACCACGCTACGGCCAACCTCGCGCGATGCGTGGCGGCGCGCCTCGACCTCGCGCTCCGACAGCTGTCGAAACGCGCTGCGCGTGAAGCCTTCGACGTGACCGACGACGAGCGTGGTGTCGAAGCGGCGAAGGCCACTCGACCGCAGGAAGTCCACGCGGCGTTTGCGCTGAAGCCGCAGCACGCGGTCGTCCGGCGGCGGCACCGCATCGAACGCGGCGAACACGTCGTCGTAGCGGTCGTGCCCCTCGACCACGAACTGCAAGAACGCGCCGTCCGCGAGCTCGCCGTGACCGGCGTACAGCTGCGCCGCCGCGGCTTCGAGCTCGGCGGCGGGACGATGCTCCGAGTCGAGACCCGTGAGCGCGTACGCGCGGAGCAGCTGACCGCGCGACGTGACGATGTCGCCGGTGTCGAGCACGTCCCACAGCGGCAGCAGCGACGGCGCCGCGAACAACTTCGCGGCGACCATCACGAAAGCCTCCGCACGCTCGTGAACGACACCGAGCGTGGCCAGTCGATTCGGGGCGTGCCGGGGCCCCACCCTTCGAGCAGCACCGTTTCCGGCGCGAGCGCTATACGAGGGAGCCACTCCAGCGCGAGACAGAGTGCATGCACGCCCGCCATTCGGAGCTTCGGATCGTCGAAGCCCTCGAACACGATGTGCGCCGAGCCACGCTGCACGACGACGTCCGTCAGCTCGCGCAAGAAGGGCACGCACGCATCGAGCGCGCTCGCCTCACGCATCGACAGCCCGTGCTCGTGCGCGTAGTGCGCGCGGACGCTGCGCTCGAGCTCACCCCACGACGACGCCGCGTGCGCGAACGCGAAGCTCGCCAGCAGAGACTCGAACGCATCGAGCTGCCACGGCGGCGCGCCCTCGACGACGTACGCGCGCAACGCGCAACGCCACATCCGGCCCACCACCTGCCCCACCGCCGACGTGGGCTCCGGCATGCCGTGCGCGCAGCTCTCCGCGACGATGTCCGGCTGCTGCGGCCTGATGTCGACCCGCTGCGCGAGCGTGGTCGGCAGCGGCATCACCGGCGTCCGCCAGCTATCGATCTTCCAGAAGCAGCCGGCGTGTCGCGCGAGCTTTGTACGCAGCGCCATCTCACCGCACGCCTGAAGACGCCCCGCGGACGACAGCTCGACGAGGTCCCGCTCGAGGACCTCGTCGGGCTCCGCATCCCGCTCGAACCACACCGACGATGTCCCGTGCTGGCTGGCGATCATCGGAACCACCCCCGCTTCACGAAGATGCGCGAGGGCCACGCGCCGCCGTCGGTCGGCGCGTAGCGGTCGAGATGGGCCCGCTCGACGCCTTCGAAGGTGAGCGTGTTCGGGCCGAGGCCCATCGGGCACAACAGCTCGAGCGCGTAGCGCAGCGTCTCGTACTGCGCGTGCGGCAGCTCCCATTCGTGGCCGTCCGTCAGCCGAAACCGCGCCGAGCGACGCTCGGTGATCGCCCCCGTCAGGCCCACCAAAAACGGGAGCAACAGCCGTTGCGCCTCGTACTGCGGCGCCCGGATGCGATGCCCTTCCCCATCGACACAGAGCGCTTCCCACAACGCCCCCCACGTCCGAGGGCGCACGCGCTGAAGCACGCGCTGCTCGATCCCTTCGAAGCCGTCCACGTGACCCGTGTTCGCACCGACCGCGTACGTCTTGAACGCATGCCGCCAGATTCGACCGACGACTTCGCCCAGCTTCGACCGCGCGCTCGGAAACCGCGGCAACGGCCGAGCGTCCCAGCTGCCGCCTTCGTCGCCCTTCGGTCCGACGGACACCGTCAGCAACCGGCACTGATCGAATTCCGCACGCGACTTGGGGCCTTCGATCACCCAGACCACGCCGGCGCTGAGCGACAGCATCGTCTCGAACAGCCGCCAGTCGATGACGATCTCCTGCGGCTTCAAGCAGCGACGACCGACGCTGAGCCGGACGTACTCGGTGTCGGGCACAGGAAACGGAGGAATCTCTTTCGGCAGCGCTTCCGCCGCCGCCACCAGGCCGAACTTGCGAATCATCCCTGCCCCCTCCCCGTCCGCGAGCTCGGCGCCATCGCCGGCACGCAGGCCGCGGCGTCGGCTTCGACGAGCCGGTAGACCCGGCGGCCTTGGAGCCAGCGCCGCCGAGCGGCCTGCACGTAGTCGCTTCGGTCGCCGTCCGAACGCCGCCACGCGAGAAGGCCCCCCAGCGCCCCCACAGCGGACGCGAGCCCGAACGCCGGGCCCAGGACCCAGAATCCGAGAACGCCCGTCAGCGCCGCACAGGCGGCTTCCTGCGCGCCGAAACCCAGAAGGCCTCGGCTGCGCCCCTCGATCGACCGGTAGACGCGGTTTCGCATCGCCGCGACCTCAGGAGCCGATCCAGGCGATGATGTTCTTGGCCTGGAACACCACCAAGATGCCCACGAACACCGCGATCGCCCGGCCCCACGCCTCGCGGTCCCCGCGCGCGACCTGCACACCGAAGAAGATCAGCGCCGCGATGAGCACCACCTTCGCCACGGCCAAGACGCCGTCGACGAGCTGCGTGGCCTTGCTCTCGATGTCGCGCAGAAAGCCGCTTTGGGCATAGACGGCCTCCGTGAAGGCGAAGACCGCGCAGAACACAACTAGGCGCACCCATCCCTGCGGATGGCGAATCCGTTTCAGCATTGACTCGTTTCCTTGCCCTCCGCCGCAGACCGGCAGAGGCGGTTACGCGCGGTCCCTGGACATCCACGCCCCCGAAGGGCAGGATGACGTCACCACGCTCGTGACGAACGGTCGCTGCTAGAGCACATCCTGTGCCGACGCGATGAAACGAACATCGCGTACTTTCTGGCCCCGATTACTTGCCGAATACGACGTCAACTCGCGTCAATACGCGTCACGACGCGAATTGACGCATTTCGACGCTCTGCTTGAGGTCAGGGTAGTTTGTCTAACCGCCAATTTGGTGGTTAGCTTTCGCTTGGTACTTGTTTACATATTTAAGGGTCGTCATTCAAGCTCCCGCTTATTGATTTCCTGTTTTCCGGGGCTTGTGGCAACCTCCGCGGCCAAGCATGTCCGAGGAGACGCAGGACCTCAGGAACGTCACATTCCAACTCGATAACGAGCTGCTTCACGCTTTCAAGACCCTCTGCGCCTCTCAGCGCGTGTCGATGCGTGCCCGCCTCGAGTACTTCATCATGGTCGACCTCACCCAGTCCGGCCACCACACGCCCCAAGAGATTGAGCGCTTCTGGACGCTGGCTACCGCGGCTCTCCGCACACGCCCCCCCCAAGGCGACGAAGCGCCCTGACAGGCTCTCCTAGTAGCCTTCATCATCCCGAGATCACTGCACGTCCGAGCGCTCTCGACGAGCGCCCTTCGCGCACGTCAGTGAACACCACGCACGTCAATGTACAACTTCACGCACGTCAGTGAACAAATCCGCGCACCCCAGTAGACAGATCCACGCACGTCAGTGAACAAATCCACGCACCCTAGTAGACAAAATCACCCTGTAACCCACTAGGAATACTTAGCTTTTCCGCCTCTAAATGATCTAAATGATCTAAATGATCTAAACACAGGCCCCACCACCGCCCAGTTTCGTTGGCACGCGTCATGCTTAAGCTCACGACACGGGGAACCGTGAGTGACTATTGACCGAAATACAGGATTACGTAAGCCTCTCGGCGGAATGTCTATGGACGTGCGCGAGCAGCAGCCAACACTCTTCGAGCTCGATCGCGTCGACCGGATCGCTTACGACGAACTCAACCTCGTTGAGATCCCCTTCACTCTCCCTCGAACGACTCCTAATCGACGCACGGCGGACCTTTCCCCTGACGGAACGTGCTATCTCGCGACGTCTGGCGATTCGCTCCCCACAGCCATCGCGCAGCGAGTTGTTCTCGCCCTCCTCTGGATGACTCGCGAGGAGAACGGTTTCGAGGATCCGCACGTCCACTTCAAACTGTCGCAGCTCACGCGGTTCATGTACCCGCACCGCCAGTACGCCCCGAACGGTCGTACTCTCGCAGCGATCCACCGCGAGCTCTATCGAATCGCCGCCACTCGCATTCACCACGACCGCTGGTACGATCGCGCAGCTGGGCGCCACATCAAGGTCAACGCCGCTCTCTTCGATCAGCTGATTGAGGTGCGACCGGAGCTTCGCCTCGGAACTCCCTTCAAGATTCGTTGGGGCTCCTTCATCTATGACTCCGTTCGGGCCCAGTATACAAAGCCGCTGGACATTCGAACCTGGCTTGCGATCGAGAAGCCCCTCGACTTGACTCTGTATCGTTGGCTCGACCGCCAACTCGCGCGGAAGGACGAACAGGTCGTTGCCAGCTGCCAGAACTTCGCGCGCTACAAACTGCTTCTGCAGTCGCGCCGGCTCGAGATGGGTGGGCGTAGCGCATCCGCCTACGCCCTTGACCGCGTGGCAGATTCGCTCTCCCGACTGAACGGCCTGGGGGTTGCGGTTCGACTCGAGGTCGACCGACGGCCCAAGGACTTCCGCTTTACGTTTCGGCGAATCGCAGCTCAAACAAACGAACTCGTCATCAACGAGCCGGAGAGGGGGAAGGGAAGGTCGGTCCGGCCCTCAGGTCCCGCGAACGATGTCGTCGTTCGCTTCCAACGGCAGTTCCACGGATTGCCGGCTACCGCGGAACCGCCCCCGCCGCGCGATGCAGACTTGAGCACCGCGCGGGAATGGCTCAAGAAGTACCCGCTCGCAGAACTCTTGGAGCTAATCGTCATCGCAGCCGACCTGCACAGACGAACGCAGTCGGGCGAACAGATTCTCTGGCTCAAGGGGGTAGGGCGTTACCTCGACGCGGCGGTCGCGGAGCGGAGCCGTCGCCAAGGCGATCGCGATCGCGATCGCGACCGCGCAGAAGTCGAAGCCCTATGGCCTCGCTACGTCGACGCGCTCGCCAGGCGCACTCCGCTCGATGAAGGCGCTTTGCTCGACCGAGCCACAGTACGCGCCGACCAAGACCTGCCAGCCGGACGCCTGGCGTACCCAACCATTCGCGACAACATGATCACCGGTCTTGTCCACGAACTTCGCCTCGAAACGCTAGGGGCCATGCCACGAGAAGACTTCCACGGTTCGCCTGATGTCGCAGCCCTTCGCACGCGACTCAGCGACTTTCACGGATTCGACGTTCTGGAGAGCGCCAAGTGATCATTACCGTTACCAACCTCAAGGGCGGCGTCGGCAAGACAACGACCGCAGTCAATCTGGCTGCGGCGCTAGCGGACCGCGGCCACAAGACTCTGCTGGTCGATGCTGACCCCCAGGCGAATGCAACCCTGCACCTGGGGCTCAACCCGGACGAACTCTCAGGCTCCCTGGCCAGCGTTCTGCAGCGCCAAGCGACGGCCGAGAGCGTAATTCACGCTTCCGTCCGCGAGAATCTTGACCTCCTGCCTGCGACAATCGACCTCGACCCGCTTGAGTACTCCCTCGTGACGGATCCCGCAGCGAGCCATCTGTTTCAACACAAGGTGGTTCCGTCTGGCTACGACCGGGTCGTCTTCGACACTCGTCCGTCCATTGGTTTCCTTACCACGAGCACGCTGTTTCTCGCCGATCTCGTGCTCATCCCGATGCAACCCGAGTACTTCGGTGCGCACAGCTTCGTTCGCACGCTAAGCCGCCTCTCGTCCGTCGCCGAGACGCGCCCGAAGCCTCCCCGCGCCTTCGTGCTTCTGACCCAGTACGATCGTCGCACCTCGTTACACGATTCGACGTCCGAAAGCCTGGACCACGCCCTGAAGACGTCCTTCCTTGCACAACAGGATATCGAGCTCGCACGCTGCGAGACCATCATCCGCACCAACGCCGAACTCGTGCGCGCAGCCGGCTCCGCGCAGGATATCCTTCGTTTCGCACCTCGCTCACGTGGCGCTGAGGACTACACCAGCCTTGCGGCAGAACTGGATAGACACCATGACTGACTTGACCTTTCAGCCTCCCCGTAAGCCATCAGCGGAACTAGACGTTGTCGCGAAGACGTTGGCTTCCGATTCCGATGCCGTTAGAGGTGCAGCTTGGGTTCCGCTGAGTCGGATCCGTACCCACGCCGACCTTGAGCAGCGCTCCACGTACCACGACATCGACGAACTGGCTGAGTCGATCGCGAAACACGACCAACTAGAGCCGATCGGACTTTGGGAGCAGCGGCAGGATGGCGCCGAGACCTTCTACTACACGATCTGGGGTCACTCACGCGTACGTGCTCTGAACACTGAGATCTGCGGCAAGCGCGACGCTTTCGCGCGCATCTACCGCAATATCACCCTCGATCAGGCCCGACAGCTGGCGTTTGTTGAGAACTTCCGCAGGAACGACCTCACACTCTATGACCAGGCTCGTCAGGTTAAGGCATCGCTCGACCGGGGCTGGTCGCGAACAACGATTGAAGCACTGACTGGCCTCAACCGCCGAACGATCTTCCGGCTGGATGCACTAAACGCCTGCGCCGAGCGCTCTTCGGCGTTCGCGGCGGCAGCACAGAACCCTCGTTTCCCCCTGCGGGCAGCGGAAGCGTTCCAGCAGCTCAAGGGCTGGGACGCGCCCCTCGAGCTCCAGACGCAACTCTTCGAGCTACTGCTTGCGGACCCGCCCTTGTCGCTCGGGTCGTTCCGGCGCCAGCTCGCTGCGCTCGTCGCAGGACCCACCGCCGCCGCGAAGAGCGCGCCGACGACCGACGGGTTCGTTGATGCCAAGGGCAACTTCCGACTTCCTGCGCTTCGTCTTAAGGCATCGGCGACTGCCGCCGAGGCAGAGGAGGCGGTGGAGAGCCTTCGCTCTGCTCTGCGGGAACTCCGCCGTCTCAAGCGCGCCGCTGAACGCCGCGAGGCGAAGACGGCTGACGGGGAGGACTAGTTCGATGAGTCGGATCGCTGTCGCGAGATCCGTCGGGTTTGGGGGGATGGGCCGCGCGGCCCATAGTCGGATCGCTGTCGCGAGATCCGTCGGGTTTGGGGAGATGGGCCGCGCGGCCCATAGTCGGATCGCTGTCGCGAGATCCGTCGGGTTTGGGGAGATGGGCCGCGCGGCCCGCAGACTGGGGCTCCGCCCCAGACCCCTGAGAATACCATCACACACTATGCAACCTCCGTTTGCGGTCGTGTTTGCTGATATCCGGAGTGATATCGGATGTTTGTGTGTCGGGCGACCGCGTTAGCAAGTCGACGACAGTAGCGGCTCGTTAGAGCCGCTCGGCGCGGCTTCGACCGTGCCTTTTCATGAGTCATAACGGGCGGCTGGGCTGCCCGCATCACCGCCCGCTCGCGCCGAGCGGATGGGAGGGGTTTGTTCGATGGCGAAGAAGAAGATCACGCTGCGCATCGAGTCGAAGACGTGGGCCGAGATCGAGGACCGGGCCGCGGACGAGCGCCTCCCGGCGCGTACTGTCGCGGCTTCGATCCTCGAACGACAGCTGTCGCTCCGCGACCTCACCGAGCACCTCATGGACGTCCGTGCCCGGCTCATTCAGCTCCAGCATTTCCAGGCCGAGCTCCACAAGATTCCCGCCGCACGGGTGGACGAAGTCATGCGGCGCGCGTGGGCCTACCTCGAGGATTCTGACGAGGACGGCGAGGAAGACGCGCGACCCGCGCGTGGAGCCGAGGCGTAGGTCATGCGACGTCCGGGCTACGCCGAGGCCGGTGACTTCGCCGCGCATCAGTACCGGCAGTGGGCGAGGGCGCTCGGCTTCGCGGTCGCACTCTGTGTCGTCGTCGGGCTGGCGCTCGGCTTCGCTTCGCTCCTCGCAACGCTCCCCGAGGGGGCGGACGCGGGCGACCTCTCGGCCTACTTCGTGGCCTCGGTCTTCGACGAAGTTCCCGCCGAGCTCGCGCGCAGTTTGTCGAACGTCGACGTCACGGCGGAGCAGATCCAGCGCCGCTACTTCGAGGTGTTCGGCCGTCGCTCGATCGTCTTTCTCTTCCGTCAGTGGCTCGCGCGCGCGGCCCTGATCTCCACGGTCGCGGCTCTGCTGTTGTGGCTCGCGTTGCGCGCGTACCGCGAAGCGATCTTCGGGGCGCGGCAGCGGCGCGGCGCGATCCTTCGCGACCACGCGGCGCACGAGCGCGAGCGCCGTCGCCGAGGGCGTGCCCTGCATGGACTGGCGAGTGTGGCGCTCGCGGCGCCGCTCGCCTCCGTCGTCTTCGACGCCCCGCCGGCGGAGCTCGCGGTCTACGCGAAGGCCGAGGCGTTCGTCGCGGCCCCCGCGGTGCGGGGCCTGCTCGCGCCGGAGTGGTCGCCGGACGTGCTCTGGATCGATGGGGCGTTTCGAAGCGGCGAGGCCGCGGTCGTCACGCAGCGTGCGCGGTTCGGTGGACGCTCTGTGCTCCACCTCGTGGCGGGCTACGTGTTCATCGCGGCGTGGGCCGCGGTCGGGATCGCGCTGGCGCGCCGTCAGTGGCGCGTGCGCTTCGGGGGAGGAGGCGAGGGCGGCTACCGCCTCGCCGGGGTGGAGCTCGAGGCCGGCAAGGAGTGCTACCACGTGCTCCTCTGCGGCTCGCCGGGCTCGGGGAAGTCGACGGCCTGCAAGGACCTGCTCGATCAGATTCGTGCGCGCGGCGAGCGTGCGATCGTCTACGACCTGAGCGGCGAGTACCTGAGGCTGTACTTCCGGCCAGGCCGTGACCGGCTG